>DAHXOO010000041.1 GCA_027364845.1 Pseudomonadota bacterium
ACAGAAAGCAGCAGAATGGCGGCCAGATAACACGCGGAATCGATGAAATAGCCAATTCGCGAGTGTTCGATGGCAAATATTTTCATGTCAATATCCCGTTAATATTTCAATAGACGCTGACTCCGGACGCGATCGATAGATTCGTTCCCGCAGCGAAGGTACGCATAACTGCCGCTCGGCAGCGGGCATCCGCACAGACCGTGCGATGGCTGCATGACTGGGGTACAACTAGCTGCTTTTGACGCAGAGTTCCTGACGAGTAGATCGTTGGAGTTGACCCTGCGCGAGCTGTTTCGGGTTTGCGAGCAGGTTACGGGCATATCCGCCCACCACGCACCAGACGGGTCCGGGCGCGAGATGAGGTTACCCAGTAGCAGGCCGATCATAGCAGAATTGGACCATGAAGTATCATAAAGGCTCCCTGGCGAGTTACTTAATTACACAACGCAGCACCCAATTACGATATCGAAAAGCGGCGCGAATCCGGTCAGTCCCGAAACGCCATTTCACACCAGAACGCCGGCCGGAATCGATAAAGACCAGCTTTTTGAGTTTCTCGATACCGCGCTCACCGCTTAGCCCGGTCAGCCGGTAAGCAGCGGTGCCTAGTACGACTGACAGGATGCAGCGCTTTGGCAATGCATTTTTAGGATCGCGACAGCGGCGGGACCAGAGGTTTGAATACCCGTCCCTCGGCGCGCAGGAAACGGACAAAGAATTCGAACAGAACCAGTCTCGTAGTTTGCACGAAGACCAGCAGAGTTTCGATCGCAACGAGCATGGCGTTGCCGAGCACGAATACCAGCGCGTAAAGAACCGGGTTTTGAGCGTGCCTTGCCAGTTCCTGAATGACTGCAGAGAAAGCCGCATGACCCAATGCGAATGCTCCCACCCGCAGAAACGAGATTGTGTTAAGTCCCAATCGCAGTGCACTTTCCAGCAGTGCGCCGGTTGCGGTAAACAGCGTGTTCAACGGCCACCGCCGATGCTGCACGAGATTTCCTGCGTAATACCAGCCGAGCGCGGCGATTGCTAGCAAGCCCACCTTACGATCGAAAAAGCTCCCCAAGCTGGCCGCGTATAGCACCGGTATTGCCCCCTCGGCGAGCAGCCATGTCCGCCATTTTCCTCGCCAGTAGGCCTCGAGGCCGCCAAGTAGCAGTCCAAGAATGATCAGTACAACGCCGAACGCCAGCGGAGCCAGCAACACATCAAGTGGACGCGCCAGAGGTTTCACCCAGAGTGGTGCAATCAGGCCCTGAAATCCGAAGACTTCACCAAAAACGAAACCGAAGAAAGCGGCAAAAATCCCGCATGGAATGAGGAAATGACCGTCGCGCCAGCGCCAATAAAGTACGGCACTAAATAGTACAAGCAACAACCCGTGACCGACATCGGGAAACATATAGCCGAACAGCAACGGTACGATCAGCACCAGCAGTCCGCTCGGGTCCACTTCATTTTCCTCTGGGGTGCCGAACATTGTGGTGAACACCCGGAATGGTTGTGTCCACCACAGTTCTTTGGCCTGCACGGGAACGGCAGTGCCCACCGGCTCGGGCGGAAAACGCAGAATTGCGTGAAACCCGGCAGCGCGCAGGATGTTCTGCAGACGTTGCGGTTCCGTGTCTGTGGTCCAGCCTGTCACGCGGCAGAACTTCTGATTCGCGGCCGTCGCCGGGACGTGCTCCAGGTACCACTCAAGCAGTGCCATATTGCCCAAGGCCTCGACCAGATTGGGGTCGTCTTTTAGCGCTTCGATTTTCTGCTGCAGTGCCTTCAGCTCGTGGGCGACAGCATCGAGGCGTGAATTGATCTGAGTCCGTTGCTCATCTATGTGCTCCGGTAGCCATGTGGGCACGTCGACACGTAGGCAGGAAGCTGCGGCTGTGATTTTTTCGATCTCAGGAATGCGCTCCGGAAGGCCGACGACGACTAAAAAGCGGTGAGCGGCGCGCGGAAATTCCTCGTTTACCACATCGCGAAGCCGGACATCCAGCGTCTGCTCTCTGGGGCAATAGAACATGCGCTTGTATAGCAGGTCTGTCTGGTGCGATAACGCGAAGAGATTCAGCGTAGTTTCATCGCTCCCTGCGATAAACTCGCGCAACAGGGTGAGGTCGTCTGTCTCCTGCCGCAGCACTGCAGTCTGTGAGATAATGGGGTCAAGGCGGGAAACCCAGGCATGCAGTCGGCTGAGCGCTGTCTTGGCGGTTTGCTCCGGAGGCTCGATCAGACCCATCGGGCAGAGTTCGTAGTGCGGCCAATAGCCTCGGTAACGGGTAGACAGTTGCTCGAATTCGCGCGCTGCATCCCGGATGTCTGCAATATCCAGCGGGACGCTGAGTATCGGGTCGAGTTCAATCTCCACTCTGCCTGTTTCCGCCAGAGTTTCCAGCGTCTGCACGGTCTCGTCTCGCGGCGTATATGCTTCGAACCAGTGCGTTCTTTGAGGTCGAAAACCCGCAATGATTTTTCTGAGTTGTTCGTTCGCATTCGCCCACCACGCCACGATGTGTCTCCTAGGCAAGGCTGCCGTCGATCTGCGGAGTATAAGCACTTATTAAAAACTTCGTGAACCCGTCCGAGGGGGATATTCAGTCTTTTTTTGAAGGCTATCAGCACGCTCGTCAGGACCCTGTCCGCAGGCATCGCGGGCGTATAGCCGGGCCCGATGCTTGCTGTCGCGCCTGATCAAAGTATCTATCCTTTTTCATCCATCGCGACAGTCGGCAAAGTCATCGGTTTCGATATTCCGATCGTGCTATGCTGGAAAATCGGCCGTTCGTGAATTTCTTGCATCAACCCGGCATGGCGCTGATCTGGTGCAGCCTGCAGGGAGCATCCCAGTTAAGAGTGAGCATGCACGGTCTGATTTGGCGATATGCAAGTCCCTGAATATGCTCATGCTGAGCAGTCGGATGTGGGCGTCACAACGGGTCGTGAATCTCGAATTCCTCCAAGCGATTGCTCCGGTTTGTGGCGTGTAGATCAGACAGTGGCGCGAACGGAGGAAATTGATATATATCAAGAAACCCCAGATGTGGCACATGTATAAAAGGGGGAAACGAAAGCTGAAGTATTCCAGGCGGCATCATGGAAAGGAGGTTTCAAATGGCAACTGCAACAGAATCGGCAAGAAGAAAACTAATCGAGGACTTCAAGGCGTTGACTGCCGACACGGAGGAATTGCTTCGTGCAACCGCGACCCAGACTGGGGAGCGAGCAAGCGCAGCGCGTACTCGCGTCGAGGAGCGTCTTCGCGCTGCGAAGGATGCCGTGGGTGAGTTCCGTGATGATGTCGTCGAGCGCGGCCGTGCAGCGGCGGAGACCGCCGACCGGACCGTGCGCGATCACCCGTGGGAATCGGTGGCGATCGCTGCCGGACTCGGCTTCCTGCTGGGTATGTTGACGGCGCGTCGCTGAACGACATGGCCAGTTCCGATTCCGGTCCGCGTCCGGTCGGACTACTGAAATCGCTGCGCCGGCTGATCTCGACCCTGGTCGAAATTCTTCAGACGCGAGTCAAGCTGGCAGCGACAGAGCTCGAAGAACAGGGGCTGCGTGTCGCACAACTCGTCGCGCTTTCCTTTCTGGTCCTGTTCTTCTTCTGTCTGGCTGTCATATTCGGTACCTTGGCCGTGGTGATGGTGTACTGGAAGGACGATCCGGCCTTGGTTCTCGGCGGATTCGCAGCGCTGTATTTGGCGCTCGCGATCATTCTCGGTGTGGTCTGGCGTGCACGCGCAAAGGCACGTCCGCGTCTCCTTTCCGCTACGTTGGCGGAGTTCGCGCGTGATCGCGAAGAGTTGATGTAGCGATGAATGCGAGCATTGCGGCTGCTGTGCGCAAACGCCAGGTGCTGGTCGTGCGAGCGGCCGTGCAACGCACTGAACTCGCCGCTTTCGCTAGCCGCTGGCACGAATCGATCGCAGTTGCCGACGGAGCTTTTCGTCTGGGGAAGCGGCTGCGTCGGCACCCGGCGTTGTTGGCCGTAGGGATTGCGTTGCTTCTGGGGGTGCGCCGGCGGCGTCGTGCCTTTTTGTGGAGCGGACCGCTTATCGTCCTATGGGAGCTATACCGGTCGCTCAGCCGGTAGCGCGGGGGTTGCGTCCGGAAAACTGAGTCGTGAGTTGCGTCGCGCGAAGGCGCCGATTGTTGCCACCAGCCTTGTGTCGTGGCGCTGCTGACCGAAGAGTCTAGGTCGTCACATCCACGCAAGATTCATCGTATCCAATGAGCGGTTTCTGCTCATTTTCCATGTCGCCATGCCGTTGTGCTGATCGCGCGGACGATGGATGTCAGCCTGAGCCCGCCGGCGTGATGTCCAGCAGTTCAGTCATCATGCTCCATACCTGCACCGGAGGAATGGTCTGGTAGCAAGCTGGCGTGACCAGGCCAGGTCCGCGGTAGTGGCACTTGCGCCGCAGGCATGGTGAACATGAAAATTTTGCGCATGCATGGTGTTGTGCCTGTCCGATAGTGCCGGTCAGTGCCGGATTGGTGGCACCGTATATCGTCACAGCCGGTACCGACAGGGCAGCGGCGCAGTGCGCAAGTCCAGTGTCGACACCGACCACTCCCTTTGCACCGGCTAGAACACCTGCAATCTGAGTGAGTGTCATATGCGGCAGGACTCGCACATTGCCTGCCGTCGCCGCGATGCGGTGCGCACGGTCGGCTTCCTCGCGGTTTCCGGCAGGCATAAAAACGCGCAATCCGGCTTCATTGGCAAGTCCGGCCAGCTCGTTCCAGTAGGCTTCTGGCCATTGTTTGGTGGGCCAGGCGGTTCCATGCAGGAAAACAAGATAGGCATCGTCCGTGTGACGGGAAGTGATAATCGTACGCGAGATGCCGTAGTCGATTTCATTGTTCGGCAGCTGATATTCCAATGCCAGCGCGAACAGGCTGCGCAGGCGCATTACGGCGTGGGCCTGTCGAGAAACTACATGATGGTGCCCATAGAAAAGCGCGGCAAGCGGTTCGCGCGCCGACGTGAATCCGAAGCCATGGCGCTGCCCGCGCGCGCAGGCGGCGAGCACGGCGCTCTTGAGCAGACCCTGTGCGTCGACGATCCTGTCGTATCTGCCGGCGCGTAATGTTCGCAGTGCACGGAGCCATTCCGCCCTGTGCGACGGTGTTGCAAATCCGCGACGCCAGCGCCGCATGGCGACCGGAATAACGGTATCCACGGCGGCGTGCCAGGTCGGAATCTCCGCGTACGACTCCTCAATCAACCAGTCAAAACGGGCTTGCGGCAGAGCGCGGGCCGCGTCCGTCAGGGCCGGGAGGGTGTGCAGCACATCGCCCATCGAAGAAGTCTTGATGATCAGTATTCTCATTGTGCTGAGACCGGAGTATCGATGCTCTCCTGTACCATATTGGGCTTGAGCTGGCGTAGACAATTGGTATGTCCGAGAGGGCAGACCCGCTTGAAGCACGGGCTGCAGGGAAGGCCCAGAGACAGAACTGTTGCTTTATGGCTCAGCGGCGGCGTGAATTGCGGGTCGGATGAACCATACACCGCGATCAGTCTGCGTCCAAGGCTCGCCGCCACATGCATCAGGCCAGAGTCGTTACTGACAACTGCCCGGGCCAGCGAAAGCAAATCAACCGCTTCGCCCAGCGTAGTGCGGCCGGCCAGATCGATGCACTCTGCGCCGGACAGAGAACGGACCTGCGCAGTGATAGGCCTGTCCCGCTCGGAGCCGAAGAGCCAGACCTGCCAGCCGCGCGAAGCATAGAGTTTCGCAATCTGCGCGTAATATTCCGCGGGCCAGCGCTTGGCCGGACCATATTCCGCACCCGGGCAGAGTGCCAGTATCGGTTGCGCGGCGTGTTTCAGTTCAAGGCGTGTCAGGGCAGCTGCGATTCCCGCAGGTGAAACTGCAAGGCTGGGCATGGGGGGTGGTGATGGGGGTGTCTCGGCGCGATCCAGGCCCAGCGCCAGAAAGCGCTGGACGGTCGTGCGCAGTTTCGATTTATCAAGTCTGCGAACGTCGTTGAGCAGACCCCAGCGCAATTCGCCGAGATAACCGGTACGCAGCGGTATGCCGGCCCAGAACGGCACGAGCGCCGACTTGAACGAATTGGGCAGCACAATTGCCTGTTCGTAGCCTTGAGCGCGCAGGTTTCGTCCAAGTCGGTAGCGCAGTGCGAGGCCCAATTGGCCATGGGCCGTCTGCAGCGGCCAGGCGTTACGGATCTCCGGCATGCGGGCGAGCAAAGGCTGACTCCAGGCCGGTGCGAGGACGTCGATGTCCGTTCCAGGATGGCGCTGCCTGAGCAGCTGGTACAGACTTTGGGCCATCACCATGTCACCGACCCACGATGGACCCACGATAAGAATCGAAGAAGGGGAATGTTTCATCCGACGTGAACAAGTACGGCAGAAACGACCAAGATCAACAATCTCTTCCCGGGTGGGCGATCCAAAGGTGTCGTGATCATAGCATCGAAAGGCAATCGCGCTGAGAGCAAGGCCGGCATTGTCGATGCCTCGCTTGAAAGCGGGTTTCCTGAAGGGCATCTAGGGAGGTCGGTGCCGTGCTGCCGCTTCATGACCGTCCTCTGCGCGCCCTTGGACCGGTGTCTGCGTGCTGAGTCGAGCAGGCCCTGGCCGGGAAGTGAGGGGATTGGCACGCAATATGGTTGCCACGTTGCACGAGCCTTGGCACGATCCGTATGCTTAAATCCTGCTGGATAATAATGGGATTATGCCGGTCAATCGTGGCTTGTGTCGATTTCGGGAGTATAAGATTTCAACGAGATCCAGCTCGTTTTCAATTAGAATAAAGGAAGGCCGATGGGTTGGGTGCCACATAGGCGAACCTCAGGATCAGGGTTACCCCGGTGCTCCCGGAAGATATATAGAAAATGAGTGAAATAAACACCATAATTAATTGTTTTTTAATATTTATTGTTAAAAAATAAGAGCCTTGGAATAATCATTGTTATGGATTTTCTTCCTATTTTTCTGACCGTCCGCAACCAACCCAGTCTGGTAGTTGGAGGCGGCGAAGTGGCGGCGCGCAAGGCCGGGGTACTCCTGCAAGCGGGGGCGGCGGTTCGGGTCGTTGCTCCAGAGCTCGGCAGTACGCTAGCGTGTCTGGCAGCACAGGGCAAGGTGGAGCACCATGCGGCCAGATTCGAGGCCGAACAGGTGAAGGATTGCGCTGTGGTGATTGCGGCGACCGACGACGAGGCGGTCAATCGCGCAGTGGCGCTGGCGGCGCGCACACACCGAATACCAGTGAACGTGGTCGACCGGCCCGACCTGTGTTCCTTCGTGATGCCCTCGATCATCGACCGTTCGCCCCTGGTGGTCGCTGTATCGACCGGCGGCGCCTCGCCGGTACTGGCGCGTTTGCTGCGTGCACGTCTGGAGACGCTCATCCCTGCTTCTTACGGACGCCTGGCCGCCCTGATGGGGGAATTCCGTGACAAGGTGAGGCAAAGGTTCCGGCATGTGGCTGACCGGCGCATTTTTTGGGAAAAGGTCGTTCAAGGTGCGGTAGCCGAGATGGTCTATGCCGGACAGGACCAGGCGGCGCGGCTCGCCCTACAACAGACACTGGAAAACGAAAGTGGCGAACCGGCGCGCGGCGAGGTGTATCTGGTCGGGGGTGGGCCCGGGGATCCGGATCTGCTCACCTTTCGGGCGTTGCGGCTGATGCAGCAGGCAGACGTAGTTGTTTACGACCGTCTCGTTGCTCCGGCGGTGCTGGAACTCGTTCGTCGTGACGCCGAGCGGATCTATGCCGGCAAGGAGCGTGATAACCATACCATCCCACAGGAGGGCATCAACCAGCTGCTCGTACGCCTTGCCAAGGAGGGTAAACGCGTAGTGCGCCTCAAGGGTGGTGATCCGTTCATATTCGGACGCGGTGGCGAGGAAATCGAGACCTTGATGGCCGAAGGCATCGATTTCCAGGTGGTGCCGGGGATTACCGCTGCCGCCGGTTGCGCTTCTTACGCTGGTATTCCACTGACGCACCGTGACTATTCACAGGCGGTGGTGTTCGTCACCGGACACTTGCAGGATGGCAGTGTCAACCTGAACTGGAAGGCTCTTGCGCAGCCGCGGCAAACGATCGTGTTCTATATGGGGCTGCACGGGATTTCCGTATTGTGTCGGGAACTCGTTTCCCACGGGTTGGCCCCAGGTATGCCGGCTGCGCTGGTAGAGCAGGGCACGACACGCAATCAGCGGGTCTACGTCGGAACACTTGATACCCTTCCAGACATCGTCCAGCACAACGACATTCATGCCCCGACCTTGATCATTGTCGGAGAAGTAGTACGGCTGCACGAAAAGCTCGCGTGGTTCATGCCCGTGGCAGAAGCGCGGAGCGCGACGCCGTAGGAATTTCGCGCGAGCGCGTTAGCCAATGCGCTGGCTGTCGGTCTTGGGACGGCGCGCCAGATTGTGCTCAACGGCCATCACGGCGGCTTCGACGCGGGAACGAACGCCCAGCTTACGCAGTATGGACTTTACGTGAAGCTTTACGGTTCCATCTGTGATATCCAGAACGCGGGCGATCGCTTTATTGCTGCGACCCTCCGCCAGATGTCGCAGGATTTCCTGCTCGCGCGGCGTCAGATCTGACAGCGGGGCTGCCGGCGAAGGAGTATTTTTTTGCTGGCCCTGTACCAGACGCGTCAGGGAGCCGATGAGTTCTTTGGCAACCACATTGTCGCCGCGCACCGCATCTTGGAGCGCAGGGACAAGGTCCTCGGGGTCCATGTCTTTCAGCAGATATCCCTGTGCCCCGCCGCGCAGCGCGGTTTGCAGGTCGGCCTCGTCGCGGCTCATCGTAAGCATAAGTATCGGTGCCTGTACGCCGGCTGCGCGTAGCCTGACCAGAACTTCCAGTCCGCTGATATCCGGCATCTTTACGTCAAGCAGGACGATGTCCGGCAACAGCTTCTGGGTTAATTCCAACCCCTCGGCGCCGGTAGCGACGGAGGCAACTACCTCGACTCCACGACTCTGAAGGAGTTGCTCGAGCCCTTTGCGGACAAGGGTATGGTCATCAATCAATACGACGCGCATGATGCTTATCCCCCGGCTGCCTGCCTGTTGTGCAGGATTTTATTGGCAGGTCCTGCAAACGTAAGACATATGCGTGTCCCCTCGCCAGGTTCGCTCTCTATGGTCAATGTGCCAGGCAGGCGTTCGGCACGCTCGTGCATGATCGAAAGCCCGATGTGCTCACCGCGGTGGGAGCATGGCGCGGATACCATTCCCAACCCGTCGTCCTCGATCAGCAGCTGGTAACTGTCGTTGTCGTCGGTCTTAAGCATGATGCGTGTATTGAGCGCATTGCTGTGCTTGCGAATATTTGCCAGGGCCTCCTGGATGATGCGGAAAATCTGGATTTCCTGGGCTGGGGTGAGAACTAGCTCGTTGCATTCGTTGTGAAAGAAGGCGGCAATTCCGGTCTCTTCCTTGAAGTTCACGACCATGTCGGCGATTGCCGGTACCAGGCCGCGCTGGTCCATGCGCGAACGGAAATTGGCCAGCAGTTCGCGCAGGCTTGCATTGGCATCGACCAGGGCAATGTGCAGACGGCGCACCTCGCTCTCCGCGCTTGTGATGTCCTTCCTGTACAGCATCTCGCCCAACATCTTGATGTGTATGCGCATGCTTACCAGCGACTGCGCGAGCGAGTCGTGCAGCTCGTTGCCAATCATGTTGCGCTCTTCGATAATTGCCAGACGCCGCGCATCATTGTCCAGGCGCGCCTTTTCGATGGCCAGCCCGAGATGATTGCTGATGCTGTAGAGCAGTTCGCGTAAATCGTCGCCCAGGCTCGAAATCGGCTGATCGAGGAACAGGTTGTAAATTCCGAGAATGCGGTCCTGATAGTGGATCGGAACTACTACGACCTCCTGGCAGCCCTGATCGAACAGCTTGCGCCCGATCGTCTGCGCGCAGCGTCCCCCCCCATTCACTACCCGTATCTGGCCATCGCTGGCGCACCATCCGCATTCGCATTGGTCGAGGTCGACCAGCAGATCCTTCTCGACGGTGGCGGGATCCAGCCCGCGGCAGGCGACGAGACGGGTCTGCCCACTTTCGGTCAAGAGTCGCACCGTGGCGGCGCGCGCATGGACAAGTTCGATGAACGTGTCGAGAAATCCCTCGAGCAGCTCCTCAAGACTGCGTGATTTGTTGAGGCTGGAGGCGACGTCGTAAAGGATCTCGAGCGAACGGGTCTTGCGCCCGAGACGTTCGGTTTGAGCCTGAACCTGGGTGTCCATTTCCCGGGTGAGCAGCTTCAGCTCATCTCCCAGGCTGTTGATGTCGCGCGCAAGATCAGCGAACTCGCCTGTCGCGGGAACAGGGATGCGCGCCGAGAGGTTCCCACCGCGCACGTGTAGCGCCCAGTTGCGCAGATGGGTGAGCGGCTCGATGAGTTGGTGTTTCACGCGCTGCAGGAGTGTCGCGATGGCGATGGCGGCGAGCACGATCAGGCCGAACTGAGTGAGCAGGAATTCTGGGAATGGATGGGGCGCTGCGAACGCAAAGTAATCCGCCGTAAACATAAGCGCCAGCATTACCACCAGTACCGACAATGGCCCTGACAGCTGGCGCGGAAGCCAGTGGGTCGCTTTGTATTGCCAGCCGTCCGCAGGACGTATCATCCATGGAGCCAATGGCGGATGGTTCGGCTGAGGCGGTTCGTTTTCGGGCTTGGATGTCATTTGGCCCCCTCCGGGTCATGCCGCCCCACTCTATGTCTGGAGACGACGCGAACGGTCCGTGTGTCGCGGCTCTGCAGCCGGGGATGGGGTCGGAGGTAATGGGTAATTACACCAGTTATATAGAAGGGCAGAAAAAATAGCAACTAAAGACCACGCCCACGTGGGTAGGAACGTCCGGGGTTCGACAGTCGTCCGCCACCCGGGGCGGACCGCCGTTCACGGCGTATGGCTGGAGGCGTAAATGCCGGGCTGGAACAGCTCCTTACCGGACTGAGTCAGCGCAGAGGTATAAGGGCCAATCACATTTTCGAGTTCCTCCGTCCATGACGGATGGCTGTAGTTCATGTCCATGAAAAACCATAGTCCGCGCTCCGACTGGCAGGCGGCCGCTAGCATGTGGATCTGCTCGCCGGCTTCGTTGCCGACAATGCAGCCGCCCAGCAGCTGACCAGTTTCCTCATCATGCACCACTTCGATGAAACCCTCGTAATCGTGTTTGGCACGGGACTTCGCCGAGGCTCCGAAGTTCGTGCGCGCGATATCCGGGGAAAATCCGGCCTCTTCCGCCTGATCTTCAGTCAGTCCTACCGCGGCGATCTCCAGGGCGGAGTCGATCACGATCGGGACGATGTGGTAATTGCGGGGCAGTCGGCTGCCGTTCAAAGCATTGCCCAGGGCTATCTTGGCGTCATGAAGCGCGGCGTTGGCGGTCATTGGGCCGGGCTTGACGTCACCCACGGCGTAGATTCCAGAGACGCTCGTTTCGAGGTATTCATCGGTCTCGATGAAGCCATCGACGGACAGATCCACGCCGACATCGCGCAATCCCATGTCGAGGCAGCGCGGCTGGCGGCCAATCGCCACGAGAACCTGTTGGTAGACGGCGGAGGTACCATCGGTAAACTTCACCAGGACACCGCCTTCGGTCAGCGTGCTGGAAACAGCAGTGGTTTCGGTGCGCACTTCAACACCCAGCCGGTCAAGCTTGCGCTCGAGCAGGGCGCTAGCACGCGCGGGAATGCAGTGCTTGTTGAGTAGTCGGTCAGACACCTCGGCGATAGTGACTCGGGAGCCGAACTGGCTCATCAGGTATCCCAGCTCGCTGCCGATGGCGCCGCCACCTACACACAGCACCGACGCCGGCAAAGACTTGAGCTCTTGCATGAAGTGGCTGGAGTGAATGATGTGCCTGCCGTCGGCGCGGCAGGCGGGATGCTCGCGTGCAGTGGCACCGGTGGCGATGATGATGCCGCCACCGTACAGCCTGATTGGCGATAAAGCATCGGCGGCCGGCAACACCTCGACCTCGCGCGTACCGCGCAGCCTGGCGTAGCCGTGATAGACCTGTACTCCGAAACGGTTCAGCCAGACCGGAAAATTATCCTGGATTCCCTGGACCACGGCATTCTTGTGCTCGAGTGCTGCCGGAAAGTCGCCTTGGATAGTCCCGCGCAGACCGCGACCGCGGAGCAGTTCGATGTCCTCCAGAAGACTCGCGATGTGCAACAGCGTCTTTTTCGGAATGCAGCCCTGATTGAGACAGGTTCCGCCGGGAGAGCCGCGTTCAATCAGTGCGACTCGCGCACCCAGCTGGGCAGCACCGAGCGCTGCCTTGTAGCCACCGGGACCGCTCCCGATGACGATCAAATCATAGCTATTTGGCGAGCCGGTCATGATTCCTGCGCGGCGCCGCCCGCGTCTGTCCGGCGATGATTATCGTCGTTGGGATTCTGGAAAATGAAGCGGTAATCCCCCGGATTGATCTCAACGAAGTCAATCGTGGAGCCGCCGAGTAGTGCTACATACTGAGGAGAGATCAGCACGTTGATTCCTTCGCTGGTGACGCGATGGTCGTCATCTTTGGGTTCATCGAACCCCATCCCGTACTCCAGCTTTCCATCAGGATCGCGCTGCGCGGCGAGTCTTAGGAAGACTTTCGTGCCATCTTCCTCGCCCGAGGACTTGAGTATCTGCTTTGCGGCTTGTGGCGTGACGGTGATCATTTGACTGCTCCCGGATTGTATCTGTCTCGGTTCATGTGACGTGCGCCATGCTTGCGCTTAGCCGGCCGCCCGCAGCCTGACGCAAACGCGCACGAAGTCGATGAAGCGCGCAGCCCAATGATTAGACTCGAGGTCGCGCATGTGTGAATAACACGCTAACGTATTCTTATACACGATTCCGTCATGGTGGCCATCTATGCCGGTGCCGCGTACAACTTCATAGGCGTACTGCAGGTCCGCGGCAACGTTTTCCAAGGATGAGTAGTGGAATTCGTGAGCCCGGATCTCAGCCGGAGCCGGAGACGGCCATAACTCGATCCCGGTCGGGCGCAAGCGCACGTAACCGCGCCCCTGCGGACGTTCATGCATGACGGTATCAGCTGGCAGGACTCCGACCATTTCGCAGCATTGACCGTGCCAGCTCAGGCTGCGGGTAAGGTACATGAGCCCGCCACACTCGGCATACACAGGCATGCCGGCCTCAATGACGCGGCGCAGGTCCTGACGCAAGGCATGATTGGCTTCCAGGCGTTGCATGTGCACTTCCGGGAAACCCCCGCCGATAAAAACACCGTCCACCGCCGGCAGGCGTGTGTCGCTCAGCGTGTCGAAAGCAACGATATCGGCGCCGGCGGCGCGCAGTGCGTCGAGATCTCCCGGATAATAGAAGCCGAAAGCGGCATCGCGCGCGTACCCGATGCGGATGTCCGGCCTGGGCAGTGAAGCGGGGGAGACTTCCGCCCGGCCTTCGAGCGGGATGGCCGTGGCAGCCGCGGCGGCAACGCGGTCGAGATCGACCTGTGCGGCGACCAGGGACGCGATCGCATCGATCTTGGCGGCCGCTCCGCTCGCCTCGTTCGCTGGCACGAGTCCCAGATGCCGCTCAACCATTGCCATCGCTTTGTCATGATGTACCGCACCCAGCACCTCGACATCCGTGTAGTGTTCGATCACCGCGCGCAGCTTCGATTCATGGCGTGAGCCACCCAACTGATTGAGGATGACACCGGCAATGCGGATCTCCGGGTCAAACGCCTGATAGCCCAGGATCAACGGCGCGATTCCGCGCGTCATGCCGCGCGCGTCGATCACGAGTATGACCGGTAGCCCCAGAAGCTTGGCCAGCGCTGCGTTGCTGTTGCTACCATCAAGGTCGAGGCCGTCGTACAGACCCTTATTACCCTCGACGACCGCGAGGTCGGCGCCAAGCGCGTGGCGAGCAAAGCACGACTGGATTTCCGCGGGCTGCATCAGGTAGAAATCAAGATTCTCGCAGGCGCGCCCACTGGCAAGACTGAGCCACATGGGATCGATATAGTCAGGCCCCTTTTTGAAAGGCTGAACCGTGAGTCCGCGCCGGCGGAAAGCCGCGCACAGCCCGAGCGAAATGGTGGTTTTGCCCGAGGATTTGTGTGCGGCCGAAATGAGCAGGCGGTTCATGGCTGCCTACCGGGGCGGCGGATTCCGGGCCAGCGGTGACCACTGGCGGCTGCGCCGCACGGTCTGGAAGGGCGTCTGCGTGCGTCCAGTCTCATGCAGGGCCTCCGACTGTAGCCGTAAGCCGAGGGCCGGACACGCGGTCAGGCGTGTGCGGCCTCCGTCGCCTTCGTGCCCGTCTGGTGCGGATCAACGTCGGCGTCCGCCAGACTCGCAGGCAGGAATGGCAGGATCTTGATGGCGAACGTCGCCATGGCCAGCGCGAATGCAACCCCGCCGATGCCCAGTGCTATCTCGGGCAGGCTCGGCCGGTACTGTCCGATCACGCCGTCGAAAAAGCTGCTGCTCACGACTTTGCCCGGGAAAAGGAGGAGCGGAAACGCCTGTCCGCCGATGATGATCACGTAGATCTGGCAAAATGCACCCACGAGGACCAGTGCCGCACCTAGAGCGATCATGCGGCGCGAATGGCCCAGACGAGGATGATACAGGATCACCAGCGGAAGGACGCCGCCGATCAGAACCTGGCCGATCCAGAACAATGCGGTGTACACGCCGCCGTCCAGGAGTATGAATTTCTCGAAATCGTGGTGCGCAGTCATGTACAGGTTGGTCAAATGATAGACCAGTACGAAGTAGAGCACACTGGCGACAAACACGCCCAAGAGGTTCTTCAGCCGGCGCAGGATTTCATCGCCGAGCGGCCGACCGGTCAGACTGTAGGCCGACATCGTGTACAGGATGAATATAGCGAGCCCGAAAGCAAACGACATGATGATGAACATTGGCGCGAGCAAAGCGGAATCGTACGCTTGACGGGCGATCAGAAAACCGAAAATCGACCCGGTGCCTGTCGTCAGGGTAAGGCGCCAGATGAAGGCTAGCAGACCCGCCGGCCTGGTATAAACGTTCATGCGCCGTTCTATCATCATCCAGAGATATATGGCGACGACCGCGATGAAGCCAGTGTACAGGAAGATGTTCCACGCGAAGATCGACTTGAAGTTGTAAATGGTCATCGCGACGATCAGGCGATCGGGTTTGCCCAGGTCCAGCACCAGGACGCATAGGCCCCCGATCAGCAGCGTGATGGCAAGCAATCCGGACAGGCGCGTGAGCGGCTTGTACATGACGCGTCCGAAGACCGAGGCGATCGATGCAACGTTGAGTACGCCGGATGCCGAAACAATCAAAAACACTGCAAATACGTGCGGCATGCCCCAGACGATCTGGTTATTCATTCCGGTCACATGATGGCCGTTCGTCTCCATGTAGTACGCGGCGGCGAGTCCAATCAGCACCAGTACGCCGAAAAAGGCAAGCAGCGCGTAGTAACCCAGACTGCGTCCTTCTATCTCGCGGAAGTCTATGGATTTCATCTGATGGCCCGATCTCCTGTCAGTCGGTAAGGGTCCGTGCGGCCGTTACAAGCCCTGGTAACGCACGCCGGTGTTGAGGTCGAGATCGGCGCGGATCTCCGCGGACTGCTGTGTTGCCAGGCGCTTGGCGATATCACTTGCCGGATCGTTGATGTCGCCAAAGGCCAGCGCTTTGCCGCCATCGGCATTGCAGGCTTCCACGCAGGCAGGTATACGGCCCTCGTCCACCCGGTGCACACACAGGTTGCATGCCTCGACCGTGCCCTTCCCGCGCGGTATTTCGGCCCTCTGGTCGGTCAGGTTTTCGTGCACGAACGACCGCGCCTTGTACGGGCAGGCCATCATGCAGTAGCGGCAGCCGATGCAAATATGCCGGTCGACGAGTACGATGCCATCGGCGCGCCGGAACGACGCTCCGGTCGGGCAGACGTCGGCGCAGGGTGGCTCTTCACAGTGCTGGCACATCATAGGAAGAGTCTGCACGTAGCCGGTGTTTTCGTCGCGCAGGGTGACCTTGCGAATCCATTGTGGCCGGATGTCGAGCCGTATGTCTTGTTCCAGCCCGTTTTCCTTGTTACAGGCGGTGACGCAAGCTGAGCAGCCTTCCGAGCAGCGCGTGGTATCGACCAGCATGCCCCAGCGCTGCAGGTTGGATACCGCTTGATCCGGAGAACGGGCCTGTGCCAACTCGATCAGGCGCATCCCGGGAGCGAGCGCAGCACTTGCCACTACCGCCCCACCCACTGCCAGAAATTGTCTACGGTCAATGCTCATTGCGAACCATCCACAGGATCGGACTGAATCTGCGTGATTGCTGTTGCCTTCACCATTTCCGCCAGACGCGAGTGCTGCGGCGCCAAATCATCAGCAAATGCGGTAGTCACGCGCTCAGGGTGAGGCGAGTGGCAGCTGAAGCAGTCGATTTGCACCGCCGCATACGCATGACAGCTGGCGCAGAATCCATGCTTGCCGAGCACGCTGTGGGTCTTGGGGTCGGCGTGGCAGTCGACGCAGTTCGTCAACAGGAAGCGCTTGGTGCGGACCCCCTCGTGGACCGTCAGGTCACGTTGGTGCAGCAAAAACTGCATGTGGTAACGGCGCATTACCGCGACCGGGGCCACGCACTTCTTGCCTTTGCCCGGGTACACGCCGGTGAGCGGGGAGGGGACCGGTGTTGCCGGACCCCCGGAAAGCGCATAGGCAGCCGCGAAGAACGCGGCGATCACCACGATCGCCGCTATCCACGCCCCCAGCACCAATTTCTTATGGTTGTTAATGGCCATTGTCATTCAGCCCAGACCGATCGGTTACCAGCTCAGTGGTCGCCCATTCCCATCTTGATGTAGCCGGTGGGACACACATCCGCACAGATGTGGCAGCCAATGCACAGGTCGTAGTCGGTATAGACGTAGCGCCCGGTCGTCGCCTTGGCCTTGGGAGTGCGCTTGACGGCGGTCTGCGGGCAGTAAATGACGCAGTTGTCGCACTCGAAGCACAGTCCACAACTCATGCAGCGCTTGGCTTCGTTGACTGCCTTGTCGTCCGTCAGCGGCATGATGCGCTCGGCAAAGTGGCCGAGAACCTCGTTCGCCGAGGGAACTTTCTCTTCACGCCTGTTGCGTAGCTCGTAGCCGAAATGGCCAAGAAAAAGCTCGTCCGCCTGAACGACTTCGGAAGCAGAGCGGTCCTCGTAGTTATGAATGGCGTAGTTCTGCTCCGATGTACCACGCAGATCGCTGTCCTGCGCGATCTTGAAATCGTCGGGCTGCAGTCCGGTCTCCTTAAGCTTGGACAGCAGATTGAAATGATGGACGTCGACCTTTGGACGCTTGGCCAGCTCCTTGCCGCCGAGATAGCTGTCGATAGTATCCGCAGTCATAGCCGCCTGGCCGATTGCAGTGGTCAACAGGTGCGGGCGAACGATATCACCGCAGGCGAAATAGCCCGGCTTGTTCGGTACCTGGTAGAAGCGGTCAGCATTGATCAGCCCTTTGCCGTTATTGAACGAGTCCAGACCCTTGAGATCGCCGCCTTGGCCGATGGCCGACACGATCAGATCGCAGGGGATGTCGAACTCGGTACCCGCGATGGTTGAGAAATCTTTGGAAGTAGGATCGACCTTGGCTACGCGCAGCGCGGTGGCGCGGCCGTTGCTATCGAGCAGAACCTCGATGGGTTTGAGGCTCGCGAGGATCGTCACACCTTCGTGGAGCGCGTCATCAACCTCATGTTTCGCAGCGTTCATCTTTTCGACTGGAAGCAGCGAGGTCAGCGTGACATCGGCGCCATCGCGTGCCGCGGCGGTCGCGACGTCCTGCGCCGTATGTCCGTGTACCACGTACTCCGGCCGCGCTTCATCCTTGGTGGTCTTAATGTAGCCGAGGCGGCGTGCAACGGAAACGACGTCGATCGAGGTGTCGCCGCCACCGACCACAACGATCTTCTTGCTGACATAGTTCAGGCGGCCCTGATTGAAAGCCTCAAGGAAGGCCACGCCGCTTATGCAGTTCGGCGCATTGGCGCCGGGGCAGGGTAGAGGCCTGCCGGATTGTGCACCAAGCGCGAACAGGATTGCATCGAACTCCTTTTCCAGCTGTTCCAGCGTCACGTCTGTGCCGACGCGGACATTGGTACGTACCTCCACGCCCATGCCGACGATGCGGTTGATCTCGCCGTCGAGTACGTCGCGCGGCATGCGGTAGCCGGGGATGCCATAGCGCATCATGCCCCCGAGCTCCGAATACTTCTCGACGATGGTGCAGGCATGGCCCCTGCGCCGCAACTGGTAGGCGGCGGCTAGCCCCGCGGGTCCGCCACCAATGATTGCGACCTTCTTGCCGGAAGAGTGTTCTGCGGCTGCGAACGACAGCTTGTTCTTCAGGGCCGAATCGCCGATGAATTGTTCGACTGAATTGATTCCGACGTGATCTTCCAGGGCGTTGCGGTTGCAGCCGGTTTCACACGGTGCCGGACAGACGCGGCCCATGACGGACGGGAACGGATTGGCGTCGGTAAGACGGCGGAACGCATATTCAGGCATCGCCATGCCTTTGGTAGGTTTCTCGACACCGCGTACCACGTTGAGCCATCCGCGAATATCCTCGCCGGACGGGCAGCTCGCCTGACAGGGGGGGGTCTTGTGCACGTAGGTCGGACACTTGTCGGACTCATCGGCGGTAAATATCTGTTCCTGCACCGACTGCCAGTTGTTATCACCGTCCTTGAATCGACGCTGCGTGTAGCCTTGCTTCGCTTCGCCGGGTTTGTTCGCGGGTGTCGCCATCGAGAGTCTCCTCGTTATGCGTCGCTGTAAATGGATAAATGTATGAACATCATTCTTTTGTGCCCAGCTGGATTGCCTTGCTCACGAGGCCATGCACGCTGCCGATCATGTCCATCGGAAACTGGTAGTAGGGTAGAACCTTGGCAAACTGGGTTTTGCATATTGCGCAGATTGCTGCCATGTAGTTCACGCCGTGATTTTCCACGACATGCTGAAGCGCCTGCATGCGCGGCTGGGCGCCTTTGACCCGGAGCTCCATGAGGTCGTCGGTCAGCAGTCCGCCGCCGCCGCCGCAGCAGAAGGTGCTCTCGTGTATCGAGCCTGGTTCCATGTCGTGGAACTTGTTGACGCTGGCTTTGATCACGGCGCGCGGAATGACGAACTGGCCCCCGGGCATGCTGCCCATGCGCGAGGCGCGTGCGACATTGCAGGAATCGTGATAGGTCACGATCTTGCCGTCGTTTGCCGATCTGTCCAGCGTGAGTGCACCGCGTTGAATCAGATCGTAAGTCATTTCGCAGATATGCTGCGGCACCGGGTAGTTGCGGTCGAGGAAATCGAACGGACCGATCAGCGTGTTCCAGAAGCTGTATGCTACGCGCCAGGCGTGTCCACATTCCCCGACAACGATGCGCTTGACGCCGAGGTCGAGTGCCGCTTCGCGGATGCGTATCGCCACCTTGTGAAGGTTGTCGTGGTTGCCGATGAACATGGAGAAGTTGGCCGCCTCGGAGGCGTGCGAACTCAGCGTCCATCTGATGCCGGCTTGATGAAAGACCTTGGCATAACCGATAAGTCCATCGATATGGGGCTCGGCGAAGAAATCCGCCGACGGCGTGATCAGCAGGACTTCGGCGCCCTTTTCGTCGAGCGGGAAT
Organism: Pseudomonadota bacterium; assembly: GCA_027364845.1. Lineage (GTDB taxonomy): Bacteria > Pseudomonadota > Gammaproteobacteria > Acidiferrobacterales > UBA6901 > JAJYCY01. Next base: position 19,691 of record DAHXOO010000041.1, read on the forward strand.
TTCACGTCCACGCCGGTTTCGTCCTTAACGTCCTCCTCGAGCCCGTCGAGGGTGTTGCGCAGGGCTGGTTCCGGTAGCCCGAGGTTGTTGCCGATCTTGTGAACCTTCGCGATGATCTCGTTGGAGTATTTCTGGCCGACGCCCACTGTGTCCATGATGTCGCGTGCAGCCATGGACACCTCGGCGGTGTCGATGCCATAGGGACAGAACACGGAGCAGCGGCGGCACTGCGAGCACTGGTGGAAATAGCTGTACCACTCGTCAAGTACATCCTTGGTCATGTCGCGCGCGCCGACGAGCTTCGGGAAGAACTTGCCGGCGAGGGTGTAGTAGCGGCGATAGACGCTGCGCAGAAGATCCTGGCGTGCCACTGGCATGTTCTTGGGGTCACTCGTGCCCAGATAATAATGGCACTTGTCAGTGCATGCGCCGCACTTGACGCAGGAATCGAGGAACACGCGCAGCGCACGCGATTCCTCCACCAGTTCGCCCAGCTTCTTTACCGCCACGCTTTCCCAGTTGTCGACGAGCGCGCCGGGGAAACCTAGCGGCTGCTGGTATTCCGCCTTGGCCACGAACGGCTTGCTGTGGGCCATCGTTCCCGCATGGATCAGCGGAATGATAGGGTATTCACGCAGCGCAGGTGTTTCGAAATTTGCCATGTCGCGAGCCTATCGGCCACCAGGGTTGTTAATCGATGCGGACCATCCAGCCACGTGCCGGTGTTCGCGCGGATTGTCGACCTGGTTGCGGGTCGGGCTGAAGAACACCCCGGGGGCGTGCAGCAGCTTGCTCATGGGGAAGATGATCATGAGCGTTGCGACCAGAGCCAGATGGATGAGCAGGATTGGGTCGGCCGGAAGCGGCTGCAACTGGAAGGCCAGGAGCCCAAGGAAAAACTGCTTGAGTGCGATGATGTTGGTATGTGCGACGAACTTCATTGTCAGCCCGCTAACCGCGATCGCGACCAGCAACGCCAGCATCAGATGGTCAGAAAGATTGCTGATGTAACGTACGCGGTCGACCAGAAAACGCCGTGCCCACAAACCGAACAGGCCGGCCACCATGATGAAGCCCGCGTAAATGCCGAACGGCTGTTCGAGGACCACCCACCCCCACACGGGCTGGGTGAAGTAGCGCAGATGCTGCAATAGCACGAGCAGCAGGGCGAAATGAAAAAGGATTCCAAAGAGCCAGATCCATTTGTTCGACTTGAACAGACTTTCAAACACCGTCACTTCCCGCAACATGCGTCCCACGACACCCAGACGCGTAGTCGGCGCAGGGGTCGTGGGGATTTTCAGGGGCGCCGGTGTGCTTGCGTAGACGTACACCTTGTACGCTACACCGCCCACCAGCACCACTGTGGCTGCATAGAAGAGGACTGCATAGATGATCGTCAAAGCCGACATTGTCCCCACCCGTCGTTTCGCGTTTACCTGGTTGCGCGTACCGCTTTCGTATCAGACGCAGCCAGTCGGTTTCGGAAGGCCAGCGTATTTACACGCCTGCTTTGCCGGTCCATAGGGGAACAGCTCATAAAGGTACTTGCTATTACCCTTGTCCGGTCCAAGCTTCTTGCCGATGGCCTTGGTGAGTACGCGCACGGCGGGAGCGATCTGGTATTCTTCGTAGTACTCACGCAGGAAATTGATCACTTCCCAGTGGTTCTGCGAAAGATCGCAGTTGTCGACCTTGGCCATTTCTTTTGCCAGGTCTTCGTTCCAATCGTTGCGGTTGGTCAGATATCCTTCTTCGTCGGTCTCATAGTTTTGTCCGTTCACTACAATAGGCATGGTCGTCTCCTCGTCAGATTAACTAATGTTAGAATCACAGCCAGGATTGCACGTTTCGGTGTTCCGTCACGAGATCAACGAAACCGCCGTAGTCCACCAGCTTGATGCCGTCGATCGCTTTGTCCTGCATGCCCCGTGCCTCAATGTCAGGGTAGAGCGCATAGATAGTCACGTTCTTCATCGCTTTCTTGACCTTGTCCGTGACCACGGTCCCCTTCAGGGCGCCATAGACTCCATCTTCGATAAGTAAAATCGCGCTACCCTTTCTTGCATATTGCAGGCAGCGCTCAAGGGAATCTCGTTCAAATGGCGATTTGTTCACAGTATGCAGCATGCTTGTTCTCCGTCAGAAGCTCATCACGACGTCCTGGTCTTCCATGAGTTCGGCCATTTCCGTGGCCGAAAGCAGGGTCACCGGGACAATCAGGTCCGCCTCAGTAAGACCACGGGCCTCCAACGATTCCTTTTCCACGTACAGCTTCTCGATGTCGTAACCTTCGAGGGCGCGGTAGGTCGGGGAGAAGTTTTTGACGTCGATCGGCTTGGTATGTTGCCCCTTCACCAGCTGGTATACGCCATCGTCCAGGAACACCAGGCTCACGTCCTGGTCGAATGCCGCCGCGATCAGTACCACCTCCAGCGACTCAAGTGCGTATATTGTTCCGTATGGCGCCTTGCGGTTCACGTAGAGGAATTTCTTCACGACGCCGGAGACTTCTTCGTCCATCTCAACGCCGCCAGTTGTTTCGCTCATTGATATCTCTCCAGTCCGGGCAGGTCATGTCAGTCGCCGAATACAACCAGGCGGTCAGCTTGTATGCCGGATTCGATCAGTTGCCCCAGACCGGAGATCCGGAAGCCTTCAGCAAGATTTTCATCACGGATGCCGCGCCGCAGTGCGGCAGCAACGCACACCACAAGGTCAATCTTGTATTCGGCCGCCAGCCTGCTCCAGCGGGCGACGATGTTGCGATCGTCCGCCGGAGGCTCGGTGAGCCGCGTGGAATTGTTCACTCCGTCGTGGTAGAAAAATATGCGGTGGATCTGGTGACCTTTTTCTAACGCTGCCTTGGCGAAGAGGTATGCCGTATCCGAAGCCTCATGCGTATAGGGCCCTTCGTTCACCATGATGCCAAGCTTCATGTACATCCCCCTTGTGTTCATCCTGCAGTATGCGCTCGCAAACCGGCCGGCTACTTTCAGCCGCTCCTTGCCGTCTGTACTTCCGAACCTCACCCTGTGCCGCCGGTTCCGGGAAAATGGCAGCACCAACCGCCCCAGTGCCGGAGAACCAGAGCCCGGCATTCTACGCGCACCTGTCAAGAATCCTATTTGATCCAGATCAATCCGACGCGCAGTATTCTGCCGCACCGGGCCGGACATCCCATCCGGCCCGGCTGGTCCATGGTCAGAAGCGGATATGGGTGGACGCATTCAGGCTTGCACGCGATCCACGCCAGTTATCGATATGGAACTTCGT
>DAHXOO010000042.1 GCA_027364845.1 Pseudomonadota bacterium
GGTCTAGTGATTGCGATGCACGGAAAAATGGGCGAGGTCGAGCAGCGCGCGCGCGTGGAGCGAATCGGGAATCGTGGCCAGGGCTTTTGCCGCCCGGCCCGCTTCGTCCGCGGCTAGACGCGCAGTGTACGCGATGGCACCGGTCGATTCAATGGCGGCCATAACCTCGTCGATATGTTAGAGTCCACCTTCGCTCAGCGCTGTGCGCAGCAGCTCGCGTTGATGCACGTTGCCGGTGCGCAGTGCGTGAATCAGGGGCAGGGTGGGTTTGCCTTCCGCCAGATCGTCCCCGATGTTCTTGCCCAGAGCCTTGCTGTCGGAACTGTAATCGAGAACGTCGTCGATGAGCTGGAAGGCGGTGCCCAGGTGCATGCCGTAAGCCGCGAGCGCCTGTTCGATCGCTGTGTCGCTGCCGCTGATGACCGCGCCCAGCTGGGCCGCAGCCTCGAACAGCTTGGCGGTCTTGCTACGGATCACATAGAGATAATGTTCCTCGGAAATGTCCGGCTCGCGGCAATTCAGCAGCTGCATGACCTCGCCTTCGGCGATCGTGTTGGTAGCCTTTGAGAGGATCTCCATCACGCGCATATCGCGCACGTCGACCATCATTTCGAAGGCACGCGAATACAGGAAATCGCCTACCAGGACGCTCGCTTCGTTGCCCCACACGACGTTGGCCGTTGACTGTCCGCGGCGCAGCTCGGAAGAGTCCACCACATCGTCATGCAGAAGCGTTGCGGTGTGGATGAATTCGACGATGGCCGCCAGTGCGACGTGGTCGGTGCCCTGATAGCCGCAGGCGCGACTTGCCAGCAACACAATCAGCGGCCGCAGGCGCTTGCCACCGCTGTGAATGATGTAACCGGCCAGCTTATTGATGAGCGCGACGTCCGATTGCAGCCGGCGGGTGATCTCGCGATCGACCGCATGCCGGTCATCGTGGGTGAGCGCCAGGATGGCGTCTAGATCCATGAAGTTTCGTTCAAATGATGCGTCGTTCAATGGGTAATGTCGCACAATGGGGCCGCATCGTAGTTTATGACCCGGCCGTCTGCAAGGACAGGGTGCGGGGCCGTGAGTCTGGCTGCGGGTTCAGTCGTTTGAACTTGTAACTTTTTGTTGCAGGCAGTAGACTACCCGGCTTTGGCGAGCCGCCTCCTGGCGGACATTTCTTGCGGAGATTCAAGTATGTACGCGGTAATTGAGACGGGCGGCAAGCAGTACCGGGTGGCGGTCGGCGATGTCGTCCGGGTGGAGAAAATCGCGGCCGATGCCGGATCCTCGGTCAGCCTGGACAAAGTGCTCATGGTTGCCGATGGCGAAGACGTGCGTATTGGCAACCCGATCGTGACCGGTACGGCGGTGAATGCGACTGTGCGGGGCCACGGCCGCGGCGATAAGACGCGCATATTCAAGCTGCGCCGACGCAAGCATTATCGCAAGCAGGCCGGCCACCGGCAGTACTACACGGAACTCGAAATCACCGGGATTTCCGGCGCGGCCAAGTAGCTACGTTTTTCCGGCATCAACGGCAGGGGTTGAATCCATGGCACACAAAAAGGCAGGCGGCAGTTCTCGCAACGGCCGCGATTCCGAATCGAAGCGCCTCGGCATCAAGCGTTTCGGTGGTCAGCGGGTTATCGCCGGAAACATCCTGGTGCGGCAGCGCGGCACGAAATTCCATCCTGGCACCAATGTAGGGATCGGCAAGGATGACACGCTGTTCGCGCTGACGGACGGACAGGTTCTTTTCGAACTCAAGGGCCCGCGCGGACGCAAGACCGTGAGCATCGTTTCGGCCTGATATCGTCCCGGTCCCAATCGTACCAACCCTGCATCGGTGGACGGTGCGGGGTTTTTTGTTTGTTTCGGGGTTATAGCCGCACGGGCGATGGCCTGGATGCGCGTGCCGGGCGCTGATGGGCTCAAAGCCTTTGCACGGATACCAGCATTATGAAATTCGTCGATGAGGCCAAGATTCGCGTGGAAGCGGGGAACGGGGGCGACGGGGCACTCAGTTTCCGGCGCGAGAAGTTCGTGCCGCGCGGTGGCCCGGATGGTGGAGACGGTGGGCGTGGCGGCAGCATCTATCTGGCTGCAAACAGCGGCCTCAATACCCTCGCGGATTTCCGTTACTCGACCCAGTTTCGCGCTCCCCATGGAGAGCGTGGAGGGGGGCGCAAGTGCTCCGGGAAGGCGGGCGAGGACCTGGCGATCCTCGTGCCCCTCGGAACCCTGGTCCGCGATGCCGACACTGGCGAGCTGATCGGTGACATCACCCGCAGCGGTGAACGGCTGCTCGTGGCCAAGGGTGGTCGCGGCGGGCTCGGAAACACGCATTTCAAGAGCAGCACGAACCGCGCCCCGCGCCATATCGTACCCGGGACGCCGGGCGAGCAGCGCGAACTTCTGCTCGAGCTTCAGCTGCTGGCTGACGTCGGCCTGCTGGGGCTGCCCAATGCAGGCAAGTCCACGTTTTTGCGCGCAGTGTCGGAGGCACGACCCAAGGTTGCCGATTATCCGTTTACCACGCTGCATCCTCAACTCGGGGTGGTGCGGGTGGGGATGAACCGAAGTTTTGTTGTTGCCGACATCCCTGGACTCATCGAGGGGGCGGCTGAAGGCGCCGGGCTGGGTATCCGTTTCCTGCGGCATCTGGCACGTACCCGCATCCTGCTGCACCTGGTCGATATGGCACCGATGGACCCGGACGCCAATCCGGTCCGTGGTGTACGCAGCATCGCCGCGGAGCTAAAAAAGTTCAGCCCGGCCCTGGCGAAGCGCGAACGCTGGCTGGTGCTCAACAAGATGGATCTGGTTCCACCGCAGGAGCGCGAGCAACGGGTGCAGGCGCTGATCCGAGCGCTGCGCTGGAAGCGCCCTGTTTTTGCGATTTCCGCTGCCACCGGCGCCGGCTGTCGCGAACTGACCGCGCAGCTAATGTCGCACCTGGAGCGCGTCAAGGCACTGCCCGCCGCCATGCCGGCGGCAGAGGCCGGCTCCAATGCATGAACTGCGCCGCGCGCTGACGCGTGTCAATCGCTGCGTCATCAAGATCGGCAGCGCTCTGCTGACCAATCATGGCCAGGGCCTGGATCCTGTGGCCATCGGCGGCTGGGTCGCACAGATTGCGGCACTGCGCGCGCGTGACGTGCAGATCGTTCTGGTGTCTTCGGGCGCCGTTGCCGCCGGGATGCAAAGCCTGGGCTACAAGAGCCGGCCGCATGCTCTGCATGAGCTTCAGGCCATCGCGGCCGTGGGGCAGATGGGCCTGATCCAGGTGTACGAGTCAGCGTTCCAGCGCCACGGATTGCGCACCGCGCAGGTGCTGCTGACACATGACGACCTGACGAATCGCGAACGACATCTCAATGCGCGCAGCACGCTGCGAACCCTGCTTAGTCTGGACGTCATTCCGGTCATCAACGAGAACGATACGGTCGCGACCGAGGAGATTCGGTTCAGCGACAACGATACCCTGGCTTCGCTCGTGACCAACCTGCTGGAGGCGGAATTGCTGGTGATTCTCACCGACCAGGCAGGATTGTATACCGCCGACCCGCGCGTCCACCCTCCGGCCGAACTGGTGCAGGAAGGCGTGGCCGGCGACCAGACTCTCGACGCTATGGCTGGAGGATCGGGGCTGCTGGGTCGCGGCGGCATGCGCACCAAACTGCTGGCTGCAGCCAAGGCGGCACGTTCCGGAGCGGCGACGGTGATTGCCTCGGGACGCGAACCCGAGGTACTACAGCGCATCCTGGCGGGGGAACGCATCGGTACTTATCTGGTGCCGACGGAGGAGCGGATGGCGGCGCGCAAGCGCTGGCTGGCGGACCAGATGCAGGTTCAGGGGCGGTTGCGCCTTGACGCCGGTGCGGTCAAGGTTCTGCGCGAGGCTGGGCGCAGTCTGTTACCGGTTGGGGTGCAAGCTGTCGAAGGCAGCTTCCGGCGCGGTGAGCTGGTGGTCTGTCTGGATCCCCATGGGCTGGAGGTTGCCCGCGGGCTGGTGAATTATGATTCGGATGAGGCGGCGAAGATCATCGGCAAAGCCAGCAGCCAGATCGAAGCTATTCTGGGCTACGTCGACGAGCCCGAGCTGATTCACCGCGACAACTTGGTGCTGGCCTACTAGCCCGGGGTGTAGCGCGTACCGCGCGGGGCGGTCAGCTCATTGCGCGTAGACGCTCATTGAGCCGGCTCTTATGGCGTGCCGCGCTGTTTTTGTGAATGATGCCCTTGCCAGCTGCCCGGTCGATGACTGACATCGCATCCTGAAAAGCCGTCTGGGCCGCGGCCTTGTCCTTGGACCCCACCGCCTTCAGCACCTTCTTGATATGGGTGCGCAGCGTCGAGCGCATGGCGGTATTGTGCTGCCGGTGCTTCTGCGCCTGGCGCACGCGCTTTTTTGCTTGAACCGTATTTGCCAAAGCCGTCTCCCCCGTATTGAACGGGTTTTTAAAGAGGCGCCACTATCCTGATTTGGCGGCAGTTTGTCAATCCCGGGGCACACGCCTGGTCCGGTAGCGGCCGGCGCCATATGCAGCGTGCGGCACCGGCCGAGTTGGCTTATCATCGCGCCTTTATTTCGCGGCTTCACTCCGGCGCTCCTGCATGTCACGCAAGCTGATCAAGTCCACGCTCATTACCGGAGGAATGACGCTTATTTCGCGCATCGCCGGGCTGATACGGGATACGATATTCGCCCATCTCATCGGGGCCGGATCGGGCATAGCTGCCGACGCCTTCTACGTAGCCTTCCGCATCCCGAACTTTTTGCGCCGTATCTTCGGGGAGGGGGCGTTCTCCCAGGCCTTCGTTCCCGTGTTTTCGGAGTACAAGACGCGCAACGATGCTGGCGCGACGCGTGCATTCGTGGACCATGTCGCGGGTGTGCTGTCGGTAGTGCTGCTCGTGGTGACTGTGATCGGCGTCATCGCCGCTCCATTGCTAGTGATGGTGCTCGCCCCCGGGTTTCTGGCGGTGCCGGCGAAATTTGATCTCACGGTGCAAATGCTGCGCATCACCTTCCCTTATATTCTGTTCATCTCACTGGTTTCCATGTCGGCGGGCATACTGAACACCCACGGGCGCTTCGGCGTTCCCGCGTTTACACCCGTGCTGCTAAACCTGTCGCTGATCGGCGCTGCCCTGCTGCTTGCGCCACACATGCGCAATCCGGTGGTCGCGCTTGCCTGGGGGGTGGCGATCGCGGGCGTGGCGCAGTTGCTGTTTCAGCTGCCGTTCCTGCTGCGGCTGCGGCTTCTTCCTCGGCCACGGCTAGCGCTTCACGATGAAGGCGTCCGGCGCGTGTTCCGGCTGATGATCCCCGGCATGTTCGGTGTCTCGGTGTCGCAGATCAACCTGCTGGTTGATACGCTGCTGGCATCGTTCCTCGTCACCGGCAGCGTGTCGTGGCTGTATTACTCAGACCGCCTGATGGAGTTTCCTGTTGGCGTGTTCGGTGTCGCCCTCGGAACCGTTATCCTGCCCAGCTTGTCGGTCAAACATGTGCGCGCTTCACGCCAGGCCTTTTCCCATACCCTGGACTGGGCAATACGGCTGGTCCTGCTGGTCGGATTCCCGGCAAGCGTGGCGCTGATGGTTCTGGGCGGTCCGATGCTCACCACTTTGTTTCGCTACGGAGCCTTTCGTGCCCACGATGTTGTCATGGCGTCGCGCAGCCTGACGGCTTTTGCCTTTGGTGTGACCGGGTTTCTTCTCATCAGGGTTCTGGCGCCGGGATATTACTCGCGCCAGGATACGAAGACCCCGGTGCGTGTCGGAGTGGTGGCGCTCATTTCCAATATGGTCCTCAGTCTGAGCCTGGTTTTTCCACTTGCCCATGCTGGTTTGGCGTTGGCTACCTCGCTGGCCGCCTATATCAACGCGGGGCTGCTGCTGCGTGGCCTGCTGCGGCAGAAGGTGTATCGTCCGCAATCGGGGTTCGGCGGGTATATATTAAAGTTGGCTGCCGCCAGCCTGACGATGGGCGCGGTCCTGTGGTGGGGCGCCGGCGCGCTTACGACCTGGCTCGATGCGCGCGCGCTGCAGCGCGCCGGGCGACTGGCATTCTGGGTGGTTGCTGGTATGCTGATTTATGCGGGAATGTTGCTGCTGCTGGGTATCCGACCGCGGCAGTTGGTCCTGCACAAGGCGGACGCGGATGAGTAGAGGTTCAAGCATTTTTCAGATCGTTGCGCTGGATGACCCGCGCATTTTCACCCTGGCGGAGGCCCTAGACCTGTTCCCGCTGGTGCGCTCGATCACACAGGCCGCGCATGCCGACCTGGAACCGGTCCGGCGGAGACTCGAATCCATGGTCCCGACCAACCCGCTGATCCAGGAAGTCGAGCGTCGCTACGAGACTGTCGTCAAGCGCTGGGTCGCCAAGATGGAGCGTCTCGGCCTGGTGGTCAAGGGATTATGGCTGGTGGATTTCGACACCGGGGATGGTTATCTATGTTGGAAGTTTCCCGAGCTTAGAATCGGGCACTACCATGCTTATCATGATGGTTATTCCGGCCGTCGTCCGCTGAACGAGGTGATCCAGGAATTCGATCCCGACTGGGCAGTGTGATTGCCTGGTTGTGCCCATCGGTTGTGCCGGAACGCCGGAAACCTTATGCTGCCCCAGGCAGGCGCACTTTGCCACGACAGCCTGCCAGAGACTCGGAATGTGGCGGTGAATCACGACAATCCCCCCGATGGAGCTGATACGCGGGTATCATAATTTGCGGCCGCGCCACCGTGGGTGCGTGGCCACCATCGGGAATTTCGATGGCGTTCATCTTGGCCACCAGGCGGTTGTCGGTCAGCTGGCGGAAAAGGCGTCGGAGCTCCGGCTGCCGACGGTTGTAGTGCTGTTCGAGCCGCAGCCCCAGGAACTCTTTCAGCCGGCAGACGCCCCAGCGCGCCTGATGCGGCTGCGCGACAAGCTCACGGTGCTGAGGCGTTACTCGGTGGATCGTGTCCTGTGTCTGCGCTTCGAGGCGCGGCTGGCCGACATGCCTGCCGAGGATTTCATACGCAGGATCCTCGCCGACGGGCTCGGCGTGCGTTACCTGGTGGTCGGCGACGATTTCCGTTTCGGCAGGCGGCGTGCCGGCGATTTCAGTCTGCTGCAGAAGGCTGGCGCGCAGTACGGATTTGCGGTCGCGCCCATGCACACGTTCAACGTCGACGGCATGCGCGTCAGCAGTACGCGTATTCGCGAAGCGCTGGCCGCCGGAGATCTTGCCGGCGCGGCCAGGCTGCTCGGGCGCGGCTTCCGCATGTCCGGACGAGTGGCGCATGGTGACAAGCGCGGCCGCACGATCGGAGTCCCGACCGCAAACATCCATCTGCACCGCAAAGTGACCCCAGTGCGCGGCGTCTACGTGGTTGAGATGCTCGGTTTGGAGGATAAACCGCTCGCGGGTGTTGCCAACGTCGGGACCCGGCCTACGGTCGAGGGAACCCGCACCCTGCTCGATGTGCATCTGCTCGATTTCGACCGGGACATCTACGGTCGCCAGGTCAACGTGGAATTTCTGCACAAGCTACGCGACGAGCAGCGCTTTGCATCGTTCGACGAGCTGAAGGCCCGCATAGGTAAGGATATCGACGAAGCGCGTGTATGGTTGCAGACTCGCGGCCAGCGCTGATCGCGCCTTGGACTTTTCCCCCGCTACAGCGGAAAATGCAGCTTCTCATTTCCGCCAAATTGGCTGCTTATCTGGCCGGACGCGCAGCGGCGCCCGGCTGTCGATCGACTGACGGGCTGTATTGATGGACCAGAAAGAAAAAGACTACAAGCACACCCTGAACCTGCCGCACACCGATTTTCCGATGAAGGCAAATCTGGCGGCGCGCGAACCGGAGATTCTCAAGCGCTGGCAGCAGCTCGATCTGTACCGGCGCATGCGCGAACGCGGCGCGAACCGGCGCAAGTACATCCTGCATGATGGTCCGCCGTACGCCAACGGCGCGATCCACATCGGTCACGCAGTCAACAAGATTCTCAAGGACATCATCGTCAAGGCCAGGACGCTGGCGGGTTTCGATGCGCCTTACGTTCCCGGCTGGGATTGCCACGGCCTGCCGATCGAGCTCATGGTGGAGAAAAAGATTGGCAAAGCGGGTGAGAAGGTCAAGCCGTCCGAGTTTCGCAAGGCCTGCCGAGAATACGCGGCCAAGCAGGTGGAGGGGCAGCGCGCTGATTTCCGCCGTCTTGGTGTGGTTGGTGACTGGGACCGACCTTATCTCACCATGGACTTCCAGTTTGAAGCCGACATCATTCGCGAGCTTGGCAAGGTGATCGCTCACGACCATCTCTACAAGAGCTTCAAGCCGGTTCATTGGTGCATCGACTGCGGGTCGGCGCTGGCGGAAGCCGAGGTCGAGTACGAGGACAAGACGTCACCGGCGATAGATGTCCGTTTCGCACTGGTCGACGAGGAAGAATTGTTTGCGCGCTGCCGCCATGCCTCCGGCCGGGAACGCGAGGGCAGCGGGCCGGTGTCGATCCCGATATGGACCACGACGCCCTGGACCTTGCCCGCTAATCAGGCGGTAACGCTCAATCCGAATATCGAGTACGCCCTGGTGCAATGTGGTAGCGAGCACAACCCGGAACGCCTGCTGTTGGCGGATGCCCTGGTGAAGGACGTGATGTTGCGCTACGGCATGGACGGTTACCGTGTGGTCGCCACCTGCCGCGGTGCCGACCTGGAAGGGCTGCGGCTGCGTCACCCGTTCTACGCACGCGAGGTGCCGGTCATCCTGGGGGACCATGTCACGACCGATTCCGGCACGGGCGCGGTGCACACTGCGCCTGGACACGGCCAGGATGACTTCGTTGTGGGTACGCGCTATGGCTTGGCGGTCGATAACCCCGTGGGTGGGGACGGGCGGTTTCTTCCGGGAACCGAGTATTTTGCCGGTGAGCACGTATTCAAGGCGAACGAGCATGTGATCGAGCTGCTGAAGGCACGCGGTGCGTTGCTGCGGGTTGAGGCGCTGCGCCACAGCTATCCGCACTGCTGGCGGCACAAAACTCCGATCATATTCCGCGCAACCCCGCAGTGGTTTATAGGCATGGAAAGGGCGGGTCTGCGTGTGCAGGCGCTGGCGGAAATACGCCGGGTCGACTGGATTCCGGACTGGGGGCAGGCGCGCATCGAGGGCATGGTCGCGACCCGTCCGGACTGGTGTATCTCGCGCCAGCGGACTTGGGGAGTGCCGATTGCGCTGTTCGTCGAGTGGCAGACCGGAAAGCTCCACCCGGACACCGCCTTGCTGATTGAAAAGGTCGCATGCATGGTCGAACAGCGCGGCATTGACGCCTGGTTCGATCTTGACACGCGCGAGCTGCTGGGCGAGGACGCCGAGCGCTACGAAAAGGTCAATGATACGCTGGACGTATGGTTCGATTCCGGCGTTACGCACGCCTGCGTTCTGGAAAGGCGTTCGGAACTGGGGCGCCCGGCCGACCTGTATCTCGAAGGGTCTGATCAGCACCGCGGATGGTTCCAGTCCTCGCTGCTCACCTCGGTGGCGACCCGCGGAGTTGCGCCGTACCGCGCAGTACTGACCCACGGGTTTACGGTCGACGCGAAAGGCATGAAGATGTCGAAGTCGCTCGGCAACCAGGTGGTTCCGCAGCAGGTGATCGGCACTCTGGGCGCCGACATCCTGCGGCTGTGGGTCGCGGCCACTGATTATCGTTCCGAGATGAGCATTTCCGACGAAATCCTCATGCGCATGGCGGATTCCTATCGCCGTATCCGCAACACTGCTCGCTATCTTCTGGGCAACCTCGCGGGTTTCGAGCCGGGCAATGCATTGGCGCCATCCGAGATGCTTGCGCTCGACCGCTGGGCCATGGAAAAGGCATCATTCCTGCAGCGGCAACTGCAGGAAGCCTACGATACTTTTGCTTTCCATCTTGTCTACCAGAAGCTGCACCAGTTCTGCGTGGTCGAGATGGGAAGTTTCTATCTCGATGTGATCAAGGATCGTGTCTACACCACCCGCCCGGACAGTCGCGCGCGCCGTTCGGCGCAGACCGCCATGTTTCACGTGCTTGAATCGCTGGTCCGGTGGATGGCGCCGATACTGAGCTTCACGGCTGAAGAGGTCTGGCAGGCGATGCCGGCGCGAGCGGCCGAAAGTGTGTTTCTAGACGAGTGGTACGCCGTTCCGCCGCCAGTCACGGTCACCGGACCAGAGGTGGCGACCGACGCCTTCTGGAGTGGCATCCTGGAAGTGCGCGAACAGGTGGCGCGGGAACTTGAGAAGGCCCGGGTCGCCGGCGCCATCGGATCGTCGCTGGACGCGGAAGTCGATCTGTATTGCGCTCCGGAACTGCGTGGAACGCTTGCCAGTCTGGAGGACGAGCTGCGCTTCGTGTTGATCACCTCTTATGCTCGGATTCATCCGGCGCAGGGTGCAACCCCCGAGGCAGTCGAATCCGGGATGAAGGGGCTGAAAATTCAGGTCTCGGTATCGCCGCATGCGAAGTGCGTGCGCTGCTGGCACCACCGCGCGGACGTCGGGTCCAACATCGAACATCCCCGGCTGTGCAGCCGCTGTGTCGAGAACGTGACGGGAGCGGGGGAATCGAGGTGTTACGCCTGATGTTCAGATTGATCTGGATTGCCCTGATTGTCTACGTAGCCGATCAACTGACGAAGTACGCTGCAGTGATGTATCTGACCGCGCACAACATCGCAGTGACGCCGTTTTTCAACCTGGCGCTGGCGTACAACACCGGAGCCGCTTTCAGCTTTCTTAGTTCGGCCTCTGGTTGGCAGAACCCGTTCTTCATCATTGTTGGGATAGTCGCGTCGATCATTATCCTTTCGATGATTGCTCGCCTCGGCCCCAACGATAGGCAGGTGGCAGTGGCATTGATGCTGATCCTGGGCGGCGCGGCCGGCAACGTGACTGATCGAATGATACACGGGTATGTTGTTGATTTTATGGATGTATACTACCGGGCTTGGCACTGGCCCACATTCAATCTGGCCGACTCGGCCATATCGGTCGGGGCGGCGCTGCTGTTGCTCGACATGCTCGGACTGCGTTTCCTCCAACGTGATGGAGCCTGACGAAACTGCCGGAAACTACATCACCCGGCGCCGGGGGAGGCAGTCGCAGTACGGCGAGCCAACGGCCGCGCGCGCGGCGGCTGCGCTGCCGGTATGACCATTCACCAGGTGCTCGAGGGATGCCGCGTCACACTGAATTTCAGCCTGCTTCTGCGCAATGGTACCTTGGTGGATCACACCGGCGACGGTGAGCCTCTGACGATTACGATTGGTAAGGGTGAACTGGTTGCCGGCCTGGAACAGCGCCTGTTAGGGCTATGTCCCGGCGACAAGAGGCATTTTGAGATCCCTGCCGCCGATGGGTATGGGCCAAGGCTGGAGGAGAACATCCAGGTGGTTCCGCGCGAGCATTTCCCCCCGGATCTGGTCGCGGAACCTGGGGCCATCATCGGGTTCACCTTGCCCACTGGCGAAGAGGTACCCGGAAGAATTATGACGATCGATGACGCCGAAGTGACGGTAGATTTTTCCCACCCTCTGGCTGGCCATGACCTTGTTTTGGACGTGGAGATTCTCGCGGTGGAACCAGGCCAGGTTGGACCCGGCCGCGGATCCTGATCATAATAGAGAGCCCACATCCGCCATCATCGGCCGGGGTCCGTTTCATGGAACTTATTCTTGCCAGTCCACGCGGCTTCTGCGCTGGCGTGGACCGCGCGATCGAAATCGTCGAACAGGCGCTTGCGCGTTTCGGTGCGCCGATCTACGTGCGCCATGAGGTGGTGCACAACCGCTTTGTCGTAGACGGGCTGCGGGTAAAGGGCGCGATATTCGTGGACGACCTGGATCAAGTGCCGGATGACGCGACCGTCATTTTCAGCGCCCATGGCATTCCCCAGGCCGTTCGGCGCGAGGCTGAACAGCGCCGCCTCAAGGTATTCGACGCCACCTGCCCGCTGGTGACGAAGGTGCATATGGAGGTCGTCCGCCACCGCCGGCATGACACTGAGTGCATTCTCATCGGTCATGCAGGCCATCCTGAGGTGGAGGGCACGCTGGGTCAGGCGCAGGACGGCATCTATCTCGTAGAGACACCGGAAGATGTGATGCATGTGCAGGTGAAGAACCCGGAAAAACTTGCGTTCGTTACCCAGACGACGCTTTCGGTGGATGATACAACGCGGGTGATCGAAGTACTGCGTGCGCGGTTCCCAAAAATTCAGGGTCCGCGCAAGGATGACATCTGCTACGCAACCCAGAATCGTCAGGACGCGGTGCGTGCTCTTGCCAGGAATTGCGATGTGGTGCTCGTGGTGGGGTCGGTAAACAGCTCTAACTCCAACCGTCTGCGGGAAGTGGCGGAGGCGCTGGGAGTTCGGGCCTATATGATTGACGGTCCGCAGGACATCCGTCCCGAGTGGCTGGCCAGTGCAAGGCGTGTTGGCCTTACTGCAGGTGCCTCGGCACCGGAGATCCTGGTCCAGCAGGTGGTCGAGCAGCTACGCGAGTGGGGTGTCATGTCGGTACATGAACAGGTGGCGGAGGCGGAACGCGTGATTTTTCCGGTGCCTCGGGAGCTGCGCCATCATTCCTGAAATGCAGCGCTTCATCTTGCCCCCGCAGTGTTGCGATGGACAAACCTGGAATCCCGCTGGTTCCGCGGGCGCCTGAAAGCGTGCGGGTTCAGCGATGTATCGGGCAAACTTGGCAATTCTTTTGATCGCGCAAGGCACCCGGCGGACGTTGTGAAAACTCCCTGCCACATCGTAGGTGGCGGCATCATCGGGTTGCTCTCCGCCTATGAGCTGGCATTGGCTGGCGAAAGTGTGGTCATTATTGACCGGCAATCGGTCGGAGATGAGGCCTCCTGGGCAGGTGGGGGAATCCTGTCGCCCCTTTATCCCTGGCGTTATCCCGAAGCAGTTGATCCTCTTGCACGCTGGAGCCAAACGCACTACCCCGAGTTGGTAGAGACACTCAGAAGAGAGACCGGTGTGGATCCAGAATGGACGCGTTCGGGATTACTGATTCTGGATGCCGAGGATAGCCGGGCCGGCTTGGACTGGTGTCAGGCTCACGGTGTTGTCGCAGAATTACTCAATCCGGGTGCCGTGCTGGAGCCTGCGCTGCGAACGAGTTCGAACCCGGCGCTGAGCCTCTCGGACGTGGCGCAAGTCCGCAATCCCCGATTACTCAAAGCCCTGACGCATCGTTTGCGATCTCTGGGCGCAGTGTTCAAGGAAGGAGTGGCAGTAACCGGCTTCGAATTCAGCGGCAAAGTTTTCAGTGGAATTCGTACTGGATCGGGCACGTTGTCCGCAGACCGTTGTCTGGTGGCTGCGGGCCCCTGGAGCACTTCATTGCTTGCGACCGTCGGCCTTGATCTCCCGTTGCGGCCGGTGAAAGGGCAGATGCTGGTGCTGCGGGGAGCGGCTTCTCCGTTTTCGCGCATTCTGCTCAGGGAGAGCCGGTATCTGATTCCACGACGCGACGGGCGGATTCTTGTGGGGAGTACCCAGGAAGAGGCGGGATTCGACAAATCGACCACGCCGGTCGCACGCGAGTTGCTGTTTGCCGCAGCCTGCGCACTGGTGCCCGAGCTTGGAGACTGGCAGATTGAACACCACTGGGCAGGGCTCAGGCCTGGTTCCCCGGACGGCGTACCTTATATTGGCGAGCACCCTGAGATAACCGGGCTGTACGTCAATACCGGCCACTTTCGGAACGGGATAGTGCTTGCTCCTGCCTCGGCCAGACTGATCGTGGATCTAATGCTGTCCCGGTCACCTTTGATTGATCCTGGTCAATTTAGTTTGATCCGAAACTAGTTAGACTTACGCCCCTTCATGGCTTACAATAGGTCTAAATCTATGCAACGCGCACCCTTTAATGCTGCTGTGTCGATGGATGTAACGCCACCCATGGATGCCAAAACCTACACGCATGACGAGGTTGGCGCTATGTTGCGTGATCATGGGATCAATCCAACCGCCCAGCGGGTGGAAATTGCCCGCGAGCTGTTTTCCCGCAAGGGGCATTTTTCCGCTGAAGACGTGTTCTCGCTAGTAAATAACGAACAGGCTCAGGTTTCTAAGGCCACGGTCTACAACACCCTAGGCTTGTTCGCGGAGCGGGGCCTGATTCGGCAGCTAATTGTCGATCCGACGAAGGTTTTCTACGATCCCAATATGACGCCGCACTATCATTTCTACGACGTTGTTACCGGAAAACTCACGGACATCAACGCCGAAGCCGTGCGGATTACCGGCCTGCCGCCGCTACCAGCTGGCGCCCAGATGGAAGGCGTTGACGTCATCGTTCGGATGCGTCGTCCCAATATCGAGGCTGGCTGAAGTTCTTTGCGTGGTTGTTTCCGCAGCCACGCTCCCCGTATACTTCCGGGTCATTCGCCGGTGTAGCTCAGTTGGTAGAGCAACTGATTCGTAATCAGTAGGTCATCGGTTCGACTCCGGTCACCGGCACCATAAAAACAGCATTAAACAAGCCGATTAACAATTTTCTCTCTTTGTTAAACGTCGTGAATTGAGCACCGTGAGCGTCGACCAAAAAAATTGACCCGCAGAGGTAAGCCCGGCTTTGCCGAGAGACCCATTCCTGTGAGTTACGGGACACGAGGCGGGCAGAATCATTCGACGGAACGTCTATGCTCAAGTGCCCCGAGCGAAAATTTCGATGACATCGTATGTTGATGCTGTGTCAGATTCTGGACGTTCTGTACCGATGGGGTCACGATAATGCGTTCGCCCGCTGTGCGCGCCCTTCAGACCGAACGCCGGCATAGCGCAGGGGACTGTTGCCGATAAGGATGTGAACATGGCTGAGAGAATTCAGGACGCGTCGACCACGATCGGCATGGTGCTCTACCCCGGGGTAACGCTGCTGGATGTCGCCGGGCGCTACGAAGTATTCGCCCGGCTTCCCGGTGTGCACGTGGCGCTATTGGCTGCAGCACTCGATCCCATTCACACCGAGCAGGGCATGATTATTGTGCCTGACACCCGGTTCAATGATACGGCCTTCGACGTGCTGTTCGTGCCGGGAGGACCGGGCCAAATGGACGTGATTGAAGATCAACACTTCCTGGGATATATCAGACGATACGGGGAGGTGGCGAAGTGGGTCACGTCTGTATGCACCGGTTCCCTCCTGCTTGCCGCCGCCGGGCTGCTGCGCAGACGGTGCGCCACGACCCATTGGCTGTCCATGGATCTTTTAGAGTGTCTAGGTGTGAAGACGGTCCCCGAACGGGTCGTGATCGATGGCAACCGGATCACCGCCGCGGGCGTATCCGCCGGCATCGATCTGGCGCTCGTCGTGGTTGCGCGTCTCATCAGCGAAGATGTGGCTAAAGAGATCCAGCTGCTGATTGAATACGATCCGAAGCCATTGTTCCGCAGCGGCTCTGTGCGGACCGCGGACAAGCCCACTATCAAGCGAGTTACCTCCCAGCGACGCGCTCTGCAGGAGCGGCGTCGTGCACAGATCGAGCGAATTGCGGTGCGGCTGACAGATAATGAAGGGTGCGGCGACTAAGTACATCGATGCATAAATATTTTTTACACACCATGCCAACATGAAGGAAGCGATGGTTGTCAGCTTGGCGAAGCAGTGGAAGCACAGCAGGCTACTCCATGTATGGCAAATACCATATCGATATGTAAATTAGACATATGGAATTCGAGTGGGACCTCCCCAAGGAAATGGTCAACGTCCGCAAGCACGGGGTTACCTTTTCCGAGGCGGTCGAAAGCTCTTTCGATCCGAACGGGCTCCAGCTTGTGGATATGAAACATTCCCGAGAGGAGAGGCGTTTCTATCGGGTTGGCTGGTCGCCGGTGGGGCGCGTGCCGACCGCATGGATTTACCCGCCCGGGCCAGGAAATACGGATCATCGGGGCGGCGAAAGTTCAGGAGACTTTGATGAAACAACCAAGCTTGAGTGACCTGCGTGTGGACCGTGCCGGTACCCGAAAGGTTCGGACGGCGGCGAAGAAGGGTGTCGTCAAGATCACGATCAATATCGACTGGGACAGCCTGGCGTTGTTGCGCACCATGGCGGCGGAGACGGGCGTTCCCTATCAGCGGCTGCTCTAACACCATTCTAAAGGAATGGCATGAAGGGGAGTGAGACGATTTAGACGCGCCTCGAGCGCCTTGAACGTGAACTTAAAAAAGTAAAGCGCCAACTCGTGGCATAAGGGGGTCTGTGGCATCGGTAGATCCTCTCTTGACTTGACCGAACAGTCAAGTACAATCCATTTTCATGGATACCCGCTCTGACACCCGCCAACGGATTCTGACCACCGCCCGGGACCTGATCTACGCCCGCAGTTATACGGACGTCGGCGTCGCAGAGATCTGCGAGCGGGCAGGGATCTTCAAGGGCAGCTTCTATCATTTCTTCCCTAGCAAGCGTGACCTCACTCTGGCGGTCTTGGATTTTATCCTTGCCGAGACGAAGGAACGGCTTCTTGACCGGGCCTTCGATCCAAGAATTCCGCCCCTGGAGCGCCTCGACCGGCTGGCGGAGTTGGCCTATGGCATCCAGAAGGAATGGGCGACCCTCGCCGGCCGGGTGTTAGGCTGTCCAGTCGGGAACTTGGCCACGGAACTGGCCACCCAGGACGAATTGATTCGCGCCGCGACGGCGCGAGCCTTCGGACGACTGCAGATGCAGCTGCGCGACACGCTGGTGGAAGCCGCCGGCCGCGGTGAACTGGCGAACGTGAATTTGGACGCCACCGCCCAAGCTATGGTGGCCTACTTCGAGGGGGTCCTGATGTTGGCCAAGACCGAAAACGACCTTAAGGTTATCCGCCGGCTGCTGCCGGCGCTGCGCCACATCCGGGTCCCGGAAACTCAGAACCGGTTCTAGGGCCTGTTGCGACGAGTGCAGGCCTTTTTTGTTTAACCTAGAGTTGACTGATCAGTCAACTCCAACGCCATGATCCCATCAACGACAACCCAAAAAAGAGGAGTGCTCCATGACCCATCCATTACTCGACCCTCATGTCCCGGCCGGCCAAGAAGACAAAGTCGCGGCCCTCTACGGGGCCATCGAGGCCCGTCTGGGTTTCGTGCCCGACGGGCTCCGTCTCTATGGTATCAGCCCCCCACTGCTTGAGACCTTCGTCGGCACCGTGGGTTACCTCAACACCGAGTCGGCGCTGGGACCGCGGCTCGCGGCGATGATCCGCTATCTTGTCTCTTACCGGGCAAGCTGCAGTTTCTGTATCGACATGAACGAAGGGTTCCTGACTGGCATGGGCCTGGATCTTGACGCGATCCGCGCCGCGCGTGACAACCTTGAGGCAGCACCCATCGAGGCGCGCGAACTGCCCCTGCTGCGCCTGGCCGTAAAGGCCGTCAGCGCGCCCGAACAGGTGGGCGCCGCCGACCTTGACGCGGCCCGGCGTGCCGGCTGGGACGACCGCGGCATCTTTGACGCCGTCGCCCTGGCCACCAGCAACCGGGGCTTCAACCTGCTGTTGCGCACTTTCAAGGTGGAGCACCAAGGCGTCTTCGACGCTTAGTCGTAAGGGCAGCAGCGTCACTCACGTCGATATTCCCCTCTCTCTATGGGAGAGGGGAATATTCCGTGATGCGTCGATCTACGACGTCGCAGTTTTGCTGCAGTACCAGAACTACGGGATCGGAAGCAGCATCATTCGCCATTTCGTCGACTCCGCCAAAGTCGATGTCATCATGCTGTATGCGGCACCGCGCGGTACGGCACTCTATTAATCGCCAGACATGATGTGGACTTTCTTCTGGAGTTCATCGAAAAAAGTGTTACGTCGTTCGCAATGCTTGTAGCTTGACTGGCGATAATGGATACGTGGTTATCAACGAAACATCCGGGTGGCGGGGATTGCTGCAAAAGCCTGCCCACACATGTTCCGGCACCGGTTCATCACCAAGCTATTTGTGGCGCTGATTGAACGGCACAAATCAGTCAGTATGGCTGCCTTCCGCCGCCTACCGATCATACCGTATGAGGGCGCCATGTAGATCGCAGTTGCAACTGATCAATACGATCGCCGTGCCGAAACAACAGCACGGCACCACAAAAATTTCATGCACGAGCATTTTAATAGAGCAACGTAACCGTCCTGGATGCGACATTGTGGTTAATGGAAAGGTTTCCCGACTTTATAATTACCCGCAATTATTCCTCACATTGTATAGATTTCCCGATATGTTGGTTGGGCCGCGTTATATCGTCGTGGAGGGCTGGTCTCCAGGCAAGGTAACGCCATGAACAGGCTGGTTGTCGCAACCAACGATATTTTTATGCTACGGTGGTGATCCAGTTACTGGCTCGGCCAACAAATCAACAATAATTAAGACGAGCTACTCAGCATGAAGCGGACGGCGGCGAATGAGGTCAACTGCGTGCATGACACGCAAGTTCGGGTGGGAGGATTCGGCTACGCGCGGCACCTCGATGATTCGAGCTTGCGGGCCGGTATCAGATTTTTCGCGCAAGGTGGAGCCGGCAACGTCTTTTTGAATATCGTGACCGCTTTCGGCACGTGCGACGATTCGTCAGTGCTCTTACGCATCGCGAAGTTGACCCTCGGCATCGCCGGCGCCAGCCTTATTTACGCCGATATCCAGGAGAAGTTTGTCCTCAACATCTCGTTCTTCAACGCTCCCGACCCCACGCATTCGTTCTTCGGCTTCGAACTCGACGGAGTACACGACGCTGCCTTTCAGTCCGAGCTCGGGGCAATAATGATGAGTCGGCGCTGGTTGGAGAATTCGCGAAATGGCCCACGCGCAACCGTGATATGAAATCAACGCCCACCTCCGCCAAAATCACCCCTCCGCAGGCGCAGTGGGTGTTGCCGCGTCCGAGGCTGTTTCGTCGCCTTGATCAGGGGCGCAAGCGCTCCGTGATCTGGGTCATGGGTCCGCCGGGAGCGGGCAAGACCACTTTGGTCAGCAGTTACCTAAAGGCGCGGGGGCTTCACGGTCTGTGGTATCAGATCGATGCGGGTGACGGCGACCCCGCTACCTTCTTTTATTATCTGGGCCTCGCACTCAAGCAGGCCGCGCCGCGTTACCGCCAGGCGCTACCCGCGCTCACCCCCGAGTACCTGCCTGGCCTCGATGTGTTTACCAGCCGCTATTTCGAGACTTTGGCCTCACGTCTGAGGTCCCCGTGCGTGCTGGTGTTCGATAACTACCAGGAGGCGCCAGCCGATGGGCCCTTGTCCGATATCCTCCGTACCGGCGTCGCGGCGTTGCCGCGCGGATTCGCCACCGTCATCGTGAGCCGGGCCGAGCCGTCACCGGCCTTCGCGCGCCTGCACACGCATGAGGCGCTGGTGCTGGTGGAAGGGGATGAATTAAGGCTCACGCCTGAGGAGGCGCGCGCCCTGGCGCGGCGGCGCCATTCCCCGCTGCAGGGCGCGGCGTTGCAGCAGATGTGCGAGCAAATACAAGGCTGGACTGCAGGGCTGGTGTTGGCGCTGGAACAAAAAACGCCCATCGGCGCGTCCCTGCCCATCGGCCCCCCGCAGGCGATATTCGATTACTTTGCCCACGAGATCTTTGATAAGACCGATCCCGACACCCAGAAGGTGCTGCTGCTCACTTCCTTTCTTCCGCAAGTCACCGCCGCCATGGCCGAGCCATTGATCGGCCTGCCCGATGTCGCCGTGCGTCTCGAGGCGCTTTCGCGGAAAAATTTTTTCACGAGCAAACACCCTGGGAAAGCGGGGGTCTATGAGTATCACCCGCTGTTTCGGGAATTCCTGCAGGCGCGCGCCGGCGCCTCCTTCACCGCCACGTGCCTGAGCGACGTGCAAAAACAGGCCGCCGCGTTGCTGGAGCAGACAGGCGCGGTCGAAGACGCCGTGGCGCTCCTGCAGGCCGCACAAGATTGGGCCGCCTTGATGCGGGTAGCCGTCCAGCAGGCGCCGGCATTGCTCGCCCAGGGACGCTGGCAAACACTGCAGGCCTGGCTCGCTGCGTTGCCGGGCGCGTGGCGCGAACAAGCCTGGCCCCGATACTGGGCAGGGATGTGCCGGTTGATGGTTGCCCCGCACGAGGCGTGGGGCGATTTTGAAAGCGCATTCGCCCGCTTCGAGGCCGAAGGCGATGTCGTGGGGCAATGGTTGGCATGGAGCGGCGTGGCCGATGCCTGCAACTATTGTTGGGATGATTTCACGCGCCTGGATCCGTGGCTCGCGCAGTTCGATGAATTGTTCCAACGCTATCCGGAGTTTCCGTCCATCGAGATCGAGATGCGCGTCGCGGCAAGCGCGTTCGGCGCCATGTACTGGCGGCAGCCGGGGCATCCACGGCTGCCGCTGCTGGAAACCCGGCTGCTGGCGTTGCTGCCGAAGACCGCGGATATCCATCTGCGCACCCTGACGGCCGGGATGCTGGCGCACTATTACCTATGGATAGGGGACCTGGCCAAGGCGCAGCAAATGAGCGAGACCATGCGGCCGATCGTGCGCGCCCAAGTCGTATCGCCGTTGATGCTGTATTGGTGCGCATGGGAAGCTGTGTATCGCTGGAGCACGGGTGCCTTTGAAGACTGTATGAACGTGGCGGCCGATGGCCTGGAGCTCGGCTGCACCCTGGGCATCCACTTGTTCGACTTGGCGTTGCTTCTACAAAGGTGCTATGGCCTCCTTTACACGGGGGATCTGGGTGCCGCGGCGGACGTGTTGCGCCGCGCACAACCGCTGATCCATCCAGCCCGCCGTCTGGATATCGCGCATTATCATTTCGTGGCGGGGTGGTTGGCCGCGTGCGAGGGCGATCTGGCGCGCGCGGCGCAACACGCGCAAACGTCGCTTGCGCTCGCCGAGCAGCTGGGTCCGGTTATCCCGCGGGCGTTGAGTCATCACGCCATGGCGCAAGTGTTGCTCGCGCGGGAAGACTACCCCGCCGCCCGGGTTCACCTGAGTGAGGCCCGCCGCCTGGGGCGAGAATTGAACAGCGTCTTCATCGAGCGATCGGTGTTGCTGTCAGAGACCTATCTCACTTTGCGCGAGGGGGACAAGGCGCGCTCACTCACGTTGCTGGCGGACGCCTTGCGCTTGGGGCGAGAGCGTGGTCTTGTTGGTCATCCGTGGCAGCTGCCAGCCGTCATGCTGCCGTTGTGCGCCAAGGCATTGGACGCGGGCATCGAAGTGGACTACGTAACAAGACTGATCCGCCGACTCAAGCTCGCGCCGGACGCGCCGTCCGCAGAACTCGAACACTGGCCATGGCCGATCAAGATCTACACCTTGGGCCGTTTCGGCGTCGTCATCGAGGGCAAGCGGCTGCGCTTCGAACGCAAGACGCAACGCCGCCCGCTCGAGCTGCTCAGGCTGCTCATTAGTTTGGGCGGACGCGAGGTGAGTGAGTCGCGCCTGAGCGAGATACTTTGGGAGGACGCCGAGGCTGATGGCGCGCGCGTGGCATTCAAGAGCGCGCTTTCTCGGCTGCGTAAGCTGCTTGGGGATGGGGTGGTGCTGCTGCGTGACAATCGCCTGAGCCTCAACCCGAACCGGGTGTGGGTGGACGCGTGGGCATTCGAGCGGCTGGTCGCGCAGGCCGAATCTGCCCATACCTCCGCTCCCGACGCGGAGCGCATATTGACTCTGTACCAGGGGCCGTTTCTGGTCGATGCCGACGCCGCGCCATGGACGTTGCCAACACGCGAGCGACTGCGTGCCAAGCTCCTGCACGTCCTGACCCATGCAAGCCGTCGGCGTTTGCAGGACGGCCACCCGGCGCAGGCGTTGCGCCTGATCGAGAAGGGGCTCGAGGCCGATCCGTTGGCTGAGGAACTCTACTGTAGCCTCATGCACGCCCACGCCGCACTCGGTCAGCGCGGCGCGGCCCTGGCCGTCTATCAACGCTGCCAGAAGATGCTCTCCACCCAGCTCGGGATCGACCCGGGCCCCCGGACGCAGGCCCTTTACCAGGCCGTGCGCGATAATCAGCCGCTCCCGGCATAAATCAGGGCAACTTCGCGGCCCCCACGTTTTTTTCAGCGTTCGCCCAATCTGTCACCTATCCGTCACCTATCCGTCACCTCACCGCCGTTAGGATGCGTGAGTCGGGGTACTTTGCGCCCCTGCGAGGAGAGTCCGTTCATGGAGTACTACGCCATTCGTATCTATCGGCGCGGGGCGCGCCCCGATGGTGCCAAGGAGGCACAACTCACCGGCCAGCTGGAAGACCACGCTGGACACAAAAAGAAGTTTCACAGCGCCGAGGAGTTGTGGCGATTGCTGGTGCGTAGCGGCGCGGACACCGGGACGCCCCCGGATGATAACTGAGCGCCGACCAGGTGGCGGTGCCACGAAATTCCAGCATTATCAAAGTTTCGCTGAGGCCACACTGAACATCACGTATCCATGGGCGACAAGAGCGATCTGACATGATTTTGTGCCAATGAAAACAACAAGCCATCACGTCCACGAGGAGAAGTCATGAAATCCCTACCAGTCCGGTTTCACCGCGTGCTTGGCGCGACTCGCCGTTTCTGCTGGACCCATAACTATCGCAAACAGGAGGTCGTGATGAGGCTGGTTCCGTTCCTTGTTTCGGTGTTGATCGGTGCCCCGGCGTATGCCGGCACCGACTCTGTAATTGGGGCGGCGGGCACCAACGGCGGGTCTGGACAAAGCGTGACTGCCAGTACTTTGAGCTCAATAACGGATAATAC
>DAHXOO010000043.1 GCA_027364845.1 Pseudomonadota bacterium
CTGTCATCCTGACGGGCCGGCTTGGCGCAAAGCAGCGCCCGACCGGCGCGGCGCGAGGCGTTGCTACGCGATTATGGCCCTGCGCGCAGCACTGTGCACCTGCACCACCCTCATTCCGACCGCAGAACGCCGGTGCTTTGCCACAGCCAATCCCGTAGTTCTCCCCAGCGGCACTGCGGCCGACAGTCGCTGCTTATGCAGGCTGGGGGGCGCTCCTCACTGGAACATCGTGCCCAGTGAAAACTGGAACATCTCCGTGTTGTCTCCGGGCTTCTTGTTCAGCGGAGTCGCAACGCTGATGCTCAATGGTCCCACCGGAGAGTACCAGTGGAAAGCGAGACCCGCCGCATAACGCATTTGCCCGAGCTCCAGAGGCTGACCGGTCCCGTACACCATACCGGCATCCGTAAACACACTCAAGCGCATGGATTTGTTGTCCGCAGCAGTCCCAGGAACCGGAAAAAGAAACGAGGCATTGGCGAGCACCCGCTTGTTACCACCGATCGGCAACGTCGGATTCGGCCCGCCTACGTCTAACGGGCCCAGTGACTCGGGACTGAACCCGCGCACCGTGCTGCTGCCACCGGCATAGAAATTCTTGTAGAATGGTAAATCATGGGTGTTGCCATAACCGCCGCCGAAGTCATACTCGGCACGCGCCTCCAGGGTATAGCGCTGGCTCAGCGGGTGGTAGGCGCCCGCCTTCATTGTTACCAGGTAGTATTCCAATTCACTTCCCGGAACCGCCACTTCCGTCTGCAGGTGCTGATAGCTGCCACTTCTCGGGAAGATCGGATTATCGAGCGTGTTGCGTTCCCAGCCCAGCGTTCCCTTGACAACGCTGTTATCACTGCCGTACTTGGCCACGAAGTTCTGTGCGACCATGGCACTGGTCGTATTGACACCTAAACCCACACTCTCGAAGGCCAGGCCCAGGTTCACGGTGCGGAATTCCCCAATCGGTATGCCGTACACCACACCGGCACCGACGGTGTTGGAGTTGTAGGCAGCGATGTAGGCGGCCGAGGCGTTGATCTGGCTCTCATATACCGACAGACTGCGGCTCACCCCATTCTGGGTATAGTAAGGATTGGTATAGGTGACATCGACGTGCTTGTCGTAACTGCTGGTGTCGCCGTTAATGCTTAGTGCCTTGCCCGTACCGAACAGATTCTGAAAGGTCACGTTCGCGGTCAGCAGCAGATGATCCACATCCGAATAGCCTATGCCGGCCATGAAGTTGTTGACCAGTCGCTCTTTCACCGTGACATTCATATCGACCTCGTCGGATGCGCCCGGCACCGCCGGCGTCTCGATATCGACATTGTCGAATAGCCCCAGGCGCTGCAGGCGCCGGCGCGAAAGCTTGATCTTGGACGCCGAAAATTGCGCGTCCTCGAACTGCCGCATCTCGCGCCGTAGCACGTCGTCGTCGGTACTATTGTTGCCGAAGAAATTTACGCGCCGCACGTACACGCGTCGGCCCGGATCGACGAAGAAGGTGAACGCCACGCTGGCGTGCTCATGATCTATTTTCGGTACCGCGTTCACGTTCGCGAATGCGTACCCGAGGTTGCCGAGACGCTCAGAAATGCGTTTGCTGCTGTCAACGACTTTCTGCCGCGAGAACACCGCTCCCGGCTTGACGCTTATTAGCGAATCCAGGGCCGCCTTCGGAAGTATGAGATTGCCCGCCAACGTGTATCCGGAAACCGTGTAGCGCTTGCCTTCGGTTACGTTGACAGTGATGTAGATCTGGCGCTTGTCAGGCGTGATCGACACCTCGGTGGAGCCTATGTTGAAGTTGAGGAAGCCCCGGTCCTGGTAGAAGCTGCGGAGATTCTCGAGATCGCCGGCAAGCTGCTGCTTGGAGTATTGGTCGTTCTTGGTCAGGAAGCTGAACAGGGTCGGCGTGCCGAGCTTGAAGGTTCCGAGCAATTCCTTTTCCGAAAAGCTGCGATTGCCCACAATGTTGATCTGCTGGATCTTGGCAACCCGCCCCTCCGAGACATCGATGCTGACGGCGACACGATTGCGCGGCAGCGGCGCCACGGTGGTCTTCACCTCGACAGCGTAATAGCCGCGTGCGAAGTACTGGCCCTTGAGTTCTTGCTCCATCTGATCCAATACTGATTTGTCGAGCACCCTGCCCTTGGCAAGGCCCACCTGCTCAAGCCCTTTCTTCAGCGTAGTCTTGCTGAGCTCCTTGATTCCAGTAACCTTGATACTTGCGATGGACGGCCTCTCGACCACCGTAACGATCAGCGTATCGCCACTGCGGTCGAGGCGGACATCGCGGAAAAACCCGGTCTTGAACAGCGCCTTGATCGCATCGCGCGCCCGGCGCGGCGTGACCGTGCCGCCAACCTTGATTGGCAGGTAATTGAACACGGTGCCCGCGGATATGCGCTGCAATCCGACGACGTGAATGTCCTTGACCACGAACGATTCAATCGCATAGGCGGGAGCGGTAACCAGCGCACACAGGAGCAGAACCGCAAAAATTACTTTCATTATTTATATAGGCGGCGGTAATTATGAGTTGGTTAATGCAGTAGTCTGACGAAGTCATTGTAGAACGCGAGCGCCATCAGGGCGGCGAGCAGAATCACACCGACCTGCTGACTCCAGTACATCACACGTTCAGGCAGTGGACCGCCCTTGATCGCCTCGAACAGATATACCACGAGATGTCCTCCGTCGAGGACCGGGACCGGCAGCAGGTTCAACACACCCAGACTGACGCTAATCACCGCGAGAAACATGAGGAACCGTCCAAACCCGATGCGGGCCGTGTATCCGGCATAACGGGCGATTGTGATCGGACCGCTGATGCTATGGGTAGACACCTTCAGCTCAAGCATCTTGAACAGCATCTTTACGGTAATCGAAGACATCAGCCAGGTGTCATCCACGCTTTCCAGCAGCGCCCTCGCCGGGTTGAGCCGCACCAGTACACGCATGTCGGCCGGCACTTCGGGCGGTCTGACACCCACCCCGATACGTCCGACTCGCCGTCCGCCGCTTTCGACGGACTGTGGCGTCAGGGTAAAATTGATCTGTGCACCCGACCGCTCCACCGCGAGCGCGATGCGGCGCCCCGGGCTTGCCTCGATGTCGGAGACTACGTTGTCCCACGACTGTATCGGCTTGCCATCGATGCTGATAAGGCGGTCGCCGACCTTGAGGCCGGCTTTCGCCGCCGGACTGTCGGAGACCACGGTACCGATCACCGGCGCAATCCTGGGTGAATATCCGTACAGCCCGGTCGCACTCTCCAGCATACCGGAGCTTATCTGGTTCGCCGACAGCGAGGACATGTCGAGAACCCGCGTCTCGATCCTGCCCTGTGGATCACGTACCTTGAAACGCACCCGGGACTTCTCCAAAGCTTTCGCGAACAGATACAGCCGGCGCTGATCCCAGCTCAGTGTCGGCTTGCCATCGATGCTGAGGATATCGTCACCCACCTGAAAGCCGGCCTTCTGGGCGATCGAGCCACTCGTGACTTTCCCGACAACCGGCTTGATGCCTTCGATCCCCACCGAAAACAGCACCCAGTACACGATGACCGCGAACAAGAAGTTGAATGCCGGGCCCGCCAGCACCACAGCGCCACGCTTGAACAGTGGCTGGCGATTAAAGGCGCGATCGAGGTCCTCCGTCGGCACCTTGCCTTCGTTCTCGTCGAGCATCTTGACATAGCCGCCAAGCGGCAGTGCCGCGACCACCAGCTCGGTTTGGTCAGCACCAAAGCGATGCGACCACAGCGGCTTGCCGAAGCCAATCGAAAAACGCAGCACCTTGATTCCCAGGCGACGCGCAACCCAGAAATGCCCGAACTCATGGATTATGACCAGCACCCCGATCGCCACCACGAACGCGAGCACCGAATACACGAACGTCGTCACTGAATGCCTCGCTTGGGCCTGTTCGACAACCCGGCAATGAACTGCTGCGCAGCCTCGCGGGCGCGCGCATCGTCTGCCAGGATCACTGAAAGCTCGGACTCTTCGTTCATCGAAACCTGCGACAGCACATGTTCGATGATCCGCGGTATATCCGTAAACCCCACCACGCCGCCGAGAAATGCGGTCACCGCAACTTCGTTCGCCGCATTGATAATGGCCGGCGTCGTGCCACCTATGCGCGCCGCCTCGGCAGCCAAACGCAGGCACGGGAAACGTTGTGGGTCTGGCCGCTCAAAGTCGAGCCGGCTCACCTCCACCAGATCCAGCGCCTTGACGCCGGACTCCATGCGGTCGGGCCAGGCCAGAGCATGGGCAATCGGCGTGCGCATGTCCGGATTACCGAGCTGCGCCAGCACTGATCCATCCGCATACGAAACCAGCGAATGTACCACGCTTTGCGGATGAATAACGATCTCTATCTGCTCCGGCGCCACACCGAAAAGCCTGCACGCCTCGATCAATTCAAGCCCTTTGTTCATAAGCGTTGCAGAATCGACCGAAATCTTTCTGCCCATCGCCCAGCGCGGGTGGGCACAGGCCTGCGCGGGCGTGACGCTGAAGAGTTGGTCGAGCGGCGTGGTACGGAACGGTCCACCAGAACAGGTCAGAAAGATCTTGCGCATCCCCAGACTCGGACCTCCCGCCCGGTAACCGCCTGGCAAGCACTGAAAGATCGCATTATGCTCGCTGTCGACCGGCAACAGCTCCGCCCCGGAACGGCTCGCCTCGCGTATAAGAATATGGCCAGACATGACAAGCGGCTCCTTATTGGCCAAGAGCACGCGCTTGCCGAAACGTACCGCCTCCAGCGTCGGCAGCAGTCCTGCGGCCCCCACGATCGCTGCGACGACGATGTCGCTTTGCGCCAGTGCCGCCGCCTGATTGAGACCCTCATCTCCGGAACGCACTTCGATCAGCAGACCTAACCCATCCAGCTTGTGCCGCAACTCGTCCGCAGCGCGAACATCACGCATGACCGCCACATCCGGAACATGCCGACGGCATTGCTCGAACATACGCTCGACCTGGGTGTTTGCGGTCAACGCGACAACACGGAAGCGTTGCGGATGACGCGCCAGGACATCGAGGGCGCTTAGCCCAATCGAGCCGGTCGACCCGAGTATCGTGACGCCCCGCACGCCGTCGCTGTGATGGCCTTGCGCGGACTCCCGAGCACCCTGGACAATCATAATAGCGGCCTCAGTAGCAACCACCCGAGTACGAACGCCGGCGCTGCGGCGGTAAAGGCGTCGATACGATCAAGCACCCCGCCGTGACCAGGAAGAAGACTGCCGCTGTCCTTGACGCCGGCGATGCGCTTGGCCCGGCTCTCCACAAGATCACCCAGCACTGAAAAAAGTGCGGCGACCACCGTAATCGCAAGCCACAGCACCAGTGCCGGCACCGTCAGTTTCCAAATGTACTTTCCGCAGGCAAGCGCCAGCAGCGACACCATCCCCAGACCGCCCAGTAGCCCCTCGAGACTCTTTCCGGGACTGATTTGCGGCGCAATCTTTGTCTTGCCCCAGGGCTTGCCCACGAAGTATGCACCGGTATCGGCCACCCACACCAACACCATTATAAATAGGGTCAGTCGCGGACCGCCGTCACGACGCGCGTGAACAGCCAGGGGCGCAATCCAGGCCGGAATCAAAATGAAGAAACCGCTCAGGCGCCTGCCGAACACCGTCGCCAGGAACCCCTGCCGCAGATCGGCATAATACAGCAGCTCGAACAATGCCCAGATCCACCATGCCACACTGGCGAGCATCACCGGCAACACTGGGAGCTGGTAAAGCAGCAGGCCGGCAACCGCCAGCACCGCAACATAGGCTGTCCGCGCCAGTACCGAAGTTAGACCGCACAGCGCGGTCCATTCCCAAGCTGCGGCGATCATGAAAATCGCCAACAAGGCCCCAAGCCGGGAAGTAGTGAGGTAAAACGTCGCCCAAACCATCAGCGGCGCTAGAACCGCAGCGGTAAGGACGCGCAGCTTAAGCACGCTTGCCGGTGCTCCCCGATGCGGCAGCCTCAATTTGATCGCCGGTGTGGCCGAAGCGGCGCTGCCGTCCGGCGTACGATGCAAGTGCGGCCTCGAACTGGCCACGGTCGAAATCCGGCCACAGAGCCGGCGTGAAATAAAACTCGGTGTACGCCAACTGCCACAGCAGGAAATTGCTCACGCGCTGCTCGCCGCCGGTCCTTATGAACAGGTCCGGCTCCGGCATTTTCGCCATGCTGAGGAAGGGTTCAAGGCTTTCGGCCGTGATTGATCCCGGGTCGAGCGCTCCGGCAGCGGCACAACGCGCGAGCTCGCGACAGGCCTGTGCAATATCCCAGCGACCGCCGTAGTTGGCCGCAACCGTAAGGGTGAGCGCGGTGTTGTCGCGGGTCAGCGCCTCGCCCTGACGTATGCGTTCCACCAGCTTGGCGCCGAAAGCCGAGACATCGCCGATCACCCGGAAACGTATGTTGTTCGCATGCAGCTTTTTCACTTCCTTGTCGAGAGCCATCCCAAACAGCTCCAGCAACAATCGAACTTCGGTCTCGGGTCGGCGCCAGTTTTCACTGCTGAAGGCAAACAGCGTGAGGTAGCGGATGCCCTTCTCTCCGCATGCAGCAACCAGATCACGGACGGCCTCGACACCGCGGCGATGACCGGCGATCCGCGGCAGCCCTCGGCTCTTGGCCCATCGGCCGTTGCCGTCCATGATCACCGCGACATGCAGCGGCATTCGCAAGACCGGCGGCGCGGTCAGGGCTGGCGTGGAAGGTTTCGTCGACTTAGACATCTCGCTAGAAAGTAATTTCGGACTCATTCATCGAACGGGGGACTGGCCGGATGGCGCGCCGGTGGTCACACAACACCACCTAGATCGCCATCAGGTCGCGATCCTTGGCGACAACCAGCTTGTCCACCTCCGCGGTAAACCGGTCGGTGAGTTTCTGGACCACGTCGTGCGCGCGTTTCTCGTCGTCCTCAGAGATTTCCTTCTTCTTCAGAGCCTCTTTGAGATGGGTAATGCCGTCGCGGCGCACGTTGCGGATGGCGATTTTCGCCTCTTCACCTTCGTTACGCACGGCCTTCCCGAGCTCCTTGCGCCGCTCCTCAGTCAGCACCGGCAGCGGCACGCGTACCGTATGTCCGGCCACCACCGGATTGAGCCCGAGTCCGGACTCCTGGATCGCCTTCTCGATCGCCTGCGCCATACTCTTGTCGAAGGGCGTGACGGCGAGCGCGCGCGCGTCCGCCACCGCAATGTTTGCCACCTGGTTGAGCGGGGTCCGGCTGCCGTAGTATTCGACCTGGATATGGTCGAGCAGGCCGGCATGCGCCCTGCCGGTCCGGACTTTATCAAGCGCCAGCCTAAGCGCTTCGACCGACTTCGCCATTCGCGCCTCGGCATCCTGGTTGATCTTGCTGATCACGTCTTGCATGGCTTCAATCTCCGCGACTGACGAGTGTGCCTTCGTTCTCGCCTCGCACAATCCGCATCAGGCTTCCCGGCACGTTTATGCTGAACACACGCAACTGCATATTCTGCTCGCGACACAGTGCGATGGCCGTAGCATCCATGACACCGAGCCGCTTTTCCAGTACTTCGTCATACGTCAGGGTGTCGTAGCGCTGCGCATCCGGGTGGCGCATCGGATCCTTCGTGTACACGCCGTCCACCTTGGTCGCCTTGAGCACGACGTCCGCCCCGATTTCCAGTCCCCGCAGGCTCGCAGCCGTGTCGGTGGTAAAAAACGGATTTCCGGTGCCGGCTGCAAAGATCACAACCCGTCCGTCTTCCAGGTAGCTCAATGCCGCGCGCCGGGAATACGATTCGGCAACGGCGTTCATGGGCAACGCCGTGAGAACCACCGCCGGCACGCCCGCCTGGCTCAATGCATCCTGCATTGACAGCGAGTTCATCACGGTAGCGAGCATGCCCATGTAATCGGCCGTGGCCCGGTCCATGCTCTGGGCACTGGGCGCAATTCCGCGGAAGATGTTTCCTCCACCGACGACCAATGCCAGCTCGACCCCGCTGTCGACGACCTCCTTGATCTCGCCGACGATACGCCCAAGCACCTGACGGTTGATTCCGTGGGTATCGTCTCCCATCAACGCCTCCCCGCTCAACTTGAGCAGGATGCGACGGTAAGCCGGCACGGTGCTGTTCGGCAGCGGCTCGCGGGCCAAGGACCTAGCCTCCCTTGACCTGGGCCATCACCTCGGCGGCGAAATCGCTCGCACCCTTCTCTATGCCCTCTCCGACCTCGTAACGGCTGAAGCGCATCACTCGGGCAGACGCCTTCTGGAGAAGCTTGTCCACAGTAATGTCCGGATCCTTGACGAAAGGCTGCCCGAGCAGCGTGATTTCGCTCAAATACTTGCTCACGCGGCCGGCGACCATTTTCTCGACGATTTCGGCGGGCTTGCCACTGTCCGCGGCCTGGGCGATGAATATTTTCTTCTCGTTCGCGACCACGTCGGCAGGCACATCGTCCCGGGTGACATACCCCGGCCGGCTGGCTGCTACGTGCATGGCCAGATCGCGGCCAAGCGCTTCGTCGCCACCGGTGAGCTCCACGAGCACGCCGATCCTGCGCCCGTGTACATAGGCGGCAATGTGCCCGTGACTGGAGGTATAACGCACAAAACGCCGCACTGCGATGTTCTCGCCGAGCTTGGCGACGAGCCCCTCGCGCACCTGCGACACCGTCCTGGTACCATCTCCTCCGGCGAGCGGAAGTGCAACAAGCGCTTCAAACGTGGTCGGATTCCGGTACGCGACGCTGGCCGCGACCGCTGCGGCAAACGCCATGAATTCTTCACCTTTGGCAACAAAATCGGTTTCCGAGTTCACTTCCACCATCGTGGCAAGCTTGCGGTCGGGACTCAGGTACACTGCGATCGCTCCTTCTGCCGCCGTTCTACCGGCCTTCTTTTCCACCTTGGCCCCCGCCTTCCTGCGCAACAGATCGATCGCTGCCTCCATGTCCCCATTGGTCTCCGTCAGGGCGCTCTTGCACTCCATCATTCCGAGCCCAGTGCGTTCCCTCAACTCCTTAACCTGACCTGCAGTAATCGTCATGACTCATCCCCGAAAAATCAATACAGCCTGCTACGTTAAGAAAAAGGGGGCGAGGCCCCCTTTTTCATTCGCCCTAGTCGGCTTTCGTTCGACCCCGGCCCGCCGCCGGGGCCTTGGACCGTGGACGCACCGGCCGCCGAGCGTCGACGTGAGCTGGCTCTGCCTTCGGCTCGCCTCCGTCCGGTTCAAGCAAGGGGTCCTGCGCCTCCTGCGGGAGGCTCACGGCCACTGGCTTGCGTTTAGCTGCTACCTTGACCTTCGAAGACTCTTCGGCAATCTCGACGAATTCCTCATCGTCGGCCGGCAGAGAAACAGCCACGGTATTGCGGCCTTCGATAATCGCGTCCGCTGCCGCCCGCACATACAGACGGATCGCACGCAGCGCATCGTCATTGCCCGGAATGACATAGTCCACGCCATCCGGCTTGCAATTGGAATCCACCACCGCGACCACCGGGATATTCAGCTTATTGGCCTCGGACACTGCGATATATTCATGGCCGACATCGATCACGAAAAGCGCGTCGGGCAAACCACCCATCTCCTTGATGCCCGACAGGCTGCGATTGAGCTTGTCGCGTTCGCGCGTGAGCAGCAACGTCTCCTTCTTGTTGAGCTTGTCGAACGTGCCATCCAGTTCCATTGCTTCCAGCGCCTTGAGCCGCTCGATGGATTTCTTCACCGTCTTGTAATTGGTCAGCATGCCACCGGTCCAGCGATGGTCGACATAGGGGCTGCCGCACCGTGTCGCCTCTTCCCGGATGATGTCGCCAGCCTGACGCTTGGTGCCAACGAACAGGATCGTTCCCTTGTTCGAGGTGAGCTTGCCGAGAAAACCCATCGCCTCATTGAACATGGGCAGCGTTTTCTCGAGATTGATGATGTGGACTTTGTTGCGATCACCAAAGATATAGGGGCGCATCTTGGGGTGCCAGAAACGCGTCTGGTGACCGAAATGAACCCCGGCCTCCAGCATCTGGCGCATCGTTACTTCGCTCATGAATTTTCTCCGATCGGGTTTTTCCGCCGTGATCCCAGGACACCCAACTCCCCACCGCAACGCGTTGGGCAGCACCCGGATATCCTTTAACGGACCACGTGTGTTTTGCCGGCCTTTGGTTCTTAAGGGAGCCACAGCACCCAAGCCGGAATTAGTGCCTTAAAAACGTAGCTTTATACCACAAGCCAAGGCCTAGCGCCAATGCGCGGGATGACAGACGGCGTCCCCGGCAGGGCTCATCTGGCCGGGGAGGCATGAATTAACGAACCTCCCGGTTCCGACCCGCTGCCTCAGTATTCCCGCAATCCGGCTCCCGACATCTTAAAGATTAAAGTCCCCGGAACTGCGGTCTGCGCGAACCGCCACCACCATCCCACATATCTGGTCGGCGATACCGGACCGCGACCCGGCCAGGCAAAACGATGGGCACTGACTCCAGTCCTTTGCCGGTAAACCGCCACAAACTGCACCATCCCGGTCGGCGATCACGCAAAAACCGGTGTGGCTTCGTGATTTGATGCAATACGCCGATTGCAACCGCTCGCATTCGCGTCTGGACACATCATGGTACAGGCTACGCAAGGGGAATCCACCACCGTCCCGAGCGCCGCGTCTCCTAACTGCCCCGCTTCCGCAGAAGACACGGCAAGGTTCGGCGAAAACCGGGTACGTTGCCGCGCACCATTCCCTGAGTGGGAGAGCTTTGCGTGCGTCCATGGTACAGTGCAATTGTACCGATTCTATTCTGGAACCACCCCCCGAACTGCAGATATCTCACGATCATGGCCGTCACGATAAAGACCCCTGAAGAAGTGGAGAAAATGCGCATTGCGGGCCTGCTTGCGGCCGATGTGCTCCGCATGATCCGGCCGCATGTGCAGCCGGGCATCACCACCGGCGAGCTGGACCACATCTGTCACGATTACATCGTGAACACCCAGCAGGCCATTCCCGCACCGCTCAATTACCATGGATTCCCGAAATCCATCTGTACCTCGGTCAACCATCAGGTCTGTCATGGGATACCCGGAGACAAGGTCCTGAAAAGGGGCGATATCGTCAATATTGATATCACCGTCATCAAAGACGGCTATCACGGCGACACCAGCAAGATGTTCTTCGTCGGCGAACCCTCGATTCAGGCCCGGCGCGTCACGCAGGTCAGCTATGACTGCATGTGCAAGGGAATCGAAATCGTCAGAGCAGGGGTGCACCTCGGCGATATCGGCCACGTCATCCAAAACTACGCCGAACAGAACCTCTGCTCCGTCGTGCGCGAGTACTGCGGACACGGTATCGGCCGCCAGTTCCATGAGGACCCACAGGTGCTGCACTACGGCAAGCCCGGTACCGGGATGCAACTCGTTCCCGGCATGATCATAACCATTGAACCTATGATCAACTCTGGGAAAAAAGAGGTCCGACTGCTGCCGGACAACTGGACCGTGGTCACGCGCGACCACAGCCTGTCAGCACAGTGGGAACATACGATACTGGTCACCGAGACCGGCCACGAAGTGCTGACGGTCCTGCCGGGAGACAGTCTTTAGAGCTCAGGCCGCTGCAAGCGGCCGGCACACCATGTAGGCGGCGTGGCCAACAGATTTGCCGCCATCAGGCAACCAAACCAGGACCATGCAATGCCTCTGCACAGGCTGGACATATTCGATCCACAGCGTTTTGACGCCGATCTTGCTGCACTTTCAGCGGGCCGGCCGACCGGCCCGCGCCCACCTGCCGAGACACTGGCGCTTTTTCAAAGCACTCTGCGCGCCGGGCGCGCTGCGCTGAAACAGCAATATCTCGACAGCGCACCGGTCCAAGACATTGTCAGCGCGCACGCCTGGCTGGTTGACCAGCTGCTGACCCGCGTCTGGGACCTGTATCAGCACCTGGCCAGCGGCTGCGGAAGTATGGCTCTGGCCGCGGTCGGCGGATATGGGCGCGGCGAGTTGTATCCGGCTTCGGACGTGGACCTTCTCATATTGTTAGAGAAGCGGGCACACACAAGCGCGCGCGAATTCGCTCGGGCGCTGCTCAACTTTCTCTGGGACATGGGGCTTGAGGTGGGGCATAGCGTACGCACGCTCAGGGACTGTGTGCGCGAATCGAAGAAGGACATCACCGTGGCCACCAACCTGATGGAGGCGCGCCATCTGAGCGGCGATCCGGCGCTGTTCAACGCGATGCAAGCGGTAACGGGAGCTCCGAAAATCTGGCCCAGCAAGAAATTCTTTGCAGCCAAGTGGCAGGAGCAGATCAAGCGACATCATCATTTCGATGACACCGCATACAACCTGGAACCGAACATCAAGGAGGGTCCAGGAGGCCTGCGCGACATCCAGATGATCGCCTGGGTGACGCAGCGCCACTTCGGCACATCGACGCTGCACGATCTGGTGGCGCTGGAGTTTCTGAGCGAAGGCGAGTACCGCAGCCTCACCCGGGGTCGACATCTGCTTTCGCAATTGCGCTGCGGCATACACTATCTGGCCGGACATCGCGAAGACCGACTGCTGTTCGATTACCAGGTCTCTCTGGCGGCGCACATGGGCTACGTGAACCAACCCGACAGCCTCGCGGTCGAGCAGTTCATGAAGCACTATTACCGCACCGTCAAGGAGCTGGCGCTGCTAAACGAGATTCTGCTGCAACACTTTCAGGAAGCCATTCTCAGCTCCGGCAGAAAGCGCCTGCGACCGATAAATCGGCGCTTCCAGGCGCGCGACGATTTCCTTGAAGTAACGCGCAGGAACGTTTTCGAGAAATCGCCGTATGCGATACTGGAGATGTTCCTCGTCCTGGAGCAGCATGCCGAACTCAAGGGCGTACGCGCTCAGACCATACGCCTGCTGCGCGAAAACCTGCACCGCGTGGACAACCACTTCCGCCAGGACATCGCCTGTCGCAGTCTGTTCATGGAGATCCTGCGCCAGCCCCAGGGAATCACCCACGCCTTGCGGCGCATGAATGCCTACGGCGTGCTCGCGGCCTACATACCGGCATTCGGACACATCGTCGGGCAGATGCAGCACGACCTGTTCCATGTCTATACCGTTGACGAGCACACTTTGTTCGTGGTGCGCAACCTCCGGCGATTCACTGTGCCGGAGTACCAGCACGAATTTCCGCTTGCCAGCCGTCTGATCCAGCATCTGGTGAAGCCCGAACGCCTGTACCTGGCAGGCATGTTCCACGATATTGCCAAGGGGCGCGGCGGCGACCATTCCACGCTCGGGGAGAAGGAGGCGCGCACCTTCTGTGAAAGACACGGGCTGAGCGAATACGACACCCGCTTCGTGAGCTGGCTGGTGCGCAATCACTTGGTAATGTCCTGGACCGCGCAGCGCCAGGACATCATGGACCCCGGGGTCGTTCTCGAGTTTGCCCAAAAAGTCGGCGACCAGGAACATCTCGACAATCTTTACCTGCTGACCGTCGCCGACATGCGCGGAACGAGCCCCACCGTGTGGAATGTTTGGAAAGACCGTCTGTTGTCGCAGCTGCATGCGGCGACCACGCGTGTGCTGCGCCGCGGTTTCGCCAAGCCTATCGATCTAGAGGAGCGCATCAGCGATCTCAAGCAGGAAGCCTTGAGCGTCCTGGCAGAAAAAAACGTGGATCTGGAGCTCGTGCACCGGCACTGGGCACGCATGGAAAGCGATTACTTCCCGCGTCATGATGCCGACGCGCTGGCATGGCATGCCGAAAAGATCAGCACCACGGCGGCCGCCGACCTGCCACTCGTTGCGGCACGCTTCCACCCGGGTGCCGGGGGAACGGAATTCCTGGTGTTCACCCCAGACCGCGACGACCTGTTTGCGGTAATCACGGGTGGTTTCGACCGCCTCAACCTTTCCATCATGGACGCGCGCATCCATACCACCGGGTTCGGGTTTGCGCTCGACACCTTCGTTGTGCTGGATCACGCAGGCAAACCGGTTATGGAGCCTGCACACCTCGCAGAGCTCGAGGCAGCGCTGCGCACACAGCTGCTCAAGCCGCAGCCCGGCCGTGATCCGAGGAGTGCACGCATGCCGCGCGTGTTGCGCCATTTTCCCATCGCCACCAGGGTGAGTTTCGCCACCGCCCCCAACGGCCAGCAGACGATGATGGAGGTCATCGCCCAGGACCGCCCGGGACTGCTCTACCAGGTTGCGCTTGCGCTGCAGCACTGCCGTGCACGTCTGGTGACGGCAAAGGTGGCGACTTATGGTGAACGCGCCGAGGACATCTTCTATATCGTCGACCGCGACGGGCAGATCATTTCCGACAGCGAGCGCCAGGCCTGTCTCGATACCGGGATCAGGGAGCGTCTCGACCCGCAAAGCCTGCCGCTCGGGGACAGCGCTCGCCGTGGCGGCGAAGTCATCGAGATCTGAGTCACGACGCGGTCCGATCCCGCTATCAATTATTCAGAGCGCTGTGCTTCCTGGAATAGCCAAAATAGATGGCCAGGCCGATGGTCAGCCAGATCACAAAGCGCAGCCATGTAATAAGGGGCAGGCTCGCCATGAGATAAATGCAGAATACCATCCCCAGCAGAGGAATCACCGGGCTCCACGGGGTTCTGAACGGGCGCTTCAGGTCCGGCTTGGTGTGGCGCAGGATAATGACCCCGCAACATACCAGAACGAACGCCGACAGCGTTCCGATATTAACAAGCTCCGCCACATCACCGATCGGCGTAAAGCCGGCAATTGCCGCGATCAGCAGGCCGCTTACCAGGATTACTCGTAGCGGCGTACGGGTACGGGCATTGATCGCCGAAAACACCGGCGGCAGCAGGCCATCGCGCGACATGGACAGAAATATTCGGGTCAGCCCGTAGTACAGCACCAACATCACGGTGGTAAGCCCGGCGATCGCACCGGCAGCGACCGCCGCCGCCGCCCAGCGGTATCCGAGGCGCAGCATGGATTCGGCCACCGGCGAAGGAACATTGAGCGTGCCATAGGGGACGATCCCCGTAAGCAGCCCGGCGACGGCCATATAGATCACCGTGCACACCGCCAGCGAAATGAGGATGCCGATGGGCAGGTCGCGCGGCGGGTCGATGGCCTCCTCCGCCGCGGTCGAAACGGCATCGAAACCGATATAGGCGAAAAATATCAGTGCAGCACCACTCATCACACCCTTCCACCCGAAAGGCATGAACGGATGCCAGTTCGCTGAACGGACATTGGGTACAGCCACCGCCACGAAAGTCGCGATCGCAACGACCTTCACCAGCACCATGATGGCATTGAAGCGCGCGCTCTGGCGCACTCCGACTGAGAGCAGTGCACTCAGAACCAGCACGATAAGCGCGGCCGGCAGATTGATGATTCCACCGTCAACCGGCGTTGTCAGCAGCGCCGCCGGCAGATGCAGCCCGACCGCCGTCAGCGCATTGTTGGCGTAACCGGACCAGCCGATCGCCACCGCTGCAACGGCCACGCCGTACTCGAGAATCAGGTCCCAGCCGATGATCCAGGCCACTAATTCGCCCAGACCAGCATAGGCGTAGCCGTAGGCACTGCCGCAGCCGCCTATACTGGACGCGAGTTCGGCATAGGACAGCGCCGAGAATGCACAGGCAAAGCCCGAGACCACGAAAGACAGCACGATTGCCGGGCCCGCCCTGGTCGCCGCCGCGATACCCGTGAGCACGAATATCCCGGCGCCGATGATGGCGCCTATGCCCAGCAGGGTCAGGTCGAAAGCGGTCAGACAACGCCGCAATCCGGTGTCGCAATACATGTCGGCGTTGATCGGCTTGGTCCGAAGCAGGCTCATTCTTCCCCCCTCCTCATTCTGGAAAACTCTTTATTGGCATTCGATGCATTTCATATCGCCCGCAGCCCAGGCCCGGGCTGCGGGCAGACGGCTATTCAGCCGCGACCTCCGCCCGTCGGGATGCGCAGGCTCAGGCCTACGGGGAGAGTGCTGTCCTTGAGATCGTTGACATCGCGCAGCACAGTCACGGAGACGTCGTGGCGGTGCGCGATCGCCGTCAGGGTGTCGCCGGGACGTACGACGTATTCGTCCGGGAGCGCCACGTGCGCAGTCCTTATCGGGACGCCGCGCCTTGCCAACAGCCAGGGTTCGGCCCGTTTCAGTCCGTCGAATATGGCATCGGCGGTGTGTTCCTGGAAAAGCCTGCTGCGCAGCTTGCGCTCATCCGTGGGATTGGAGATGAATCCGGTTTCAATCAGAACCGACGGAATGGGGGACTCAAGCACCACGAATCCGGCCTGCTCGACCTTGTTTGAATGCATCGGCGCCACCCTGCGCAGATAGGGAAGCATGTCATCGCCGAGCCTCAGGCTATCGGCAATGGTCGCCGACTTGGTCAGATCTCCCAGGACTTCGCTGACACCGCTTTCAACGCTGTTCAGATTCACTCCTCCGATCCAGTCAGACGTGTTTTCATCGCTGGCCAGTGCCTTGGCGAGCGTGCTGGTAGCGCCCTTCTCGGACAGGGCATATACCGAGGCTCCGCGGGCGTCGTCCACGCGTCCCGGCATGGAATCCGCATGGATCGAAACAAATACATCCGCCCCTCTGGCCATGCGTCTGCGTTGCTCCAGCGGCACGTAGTAGTCGCCGGTGCGCGTCATGATCGCCTTCATTCCCGGTTGCGCCGCTACGAGCCGGTCCAGATCGCGTGCGATCGCAAGCACCACGTTCTTCTCGCGCGTGCCGTAGACATGACCGGTTGCGCCTGGATCATCGCCGCCATGCCCAGGATCAATCACTACAATGAACTTCCGCGACGGCGGCGCCGTCGCGCGCGCCGCAAGCCTGGCGCGGTCCTGCGCTGCCTTTGCAGTATTATAAAGGTCCACAACCAGGCGATGGCCATACGGGCCGGCCGGCTTCAGCAGGAAGCTGCGGGGTTGGGCGTCAATCTTGAGATCAACGACGATGCGCACCGTGCCTTTTGTACGTGCGCCGCTGCGTAGATCGGCTACGATCTGGCTTCCGCTGCCCAGCTGTGGCAGCGGCCCGACCAGGCGCGCGCCGTGAAGGTCGATCACCACGCGGTACGGATCCTTGAGCATGAAAAGCCGGTACTGAAGCGAGCCGCTCAGGTCAAACACCAGTCGGGTGTAATCCGGTGCCGGCCACATTCGAACGTTCTGAATGGCAACGAGTTGCGCCCAGCAGGAGATGGGGAAGACCAGAAGCACCGACAGGAAGATAGCGCGTGCCGATCTCATTCCAGACCGCTCAGAAGTGCTGCACCATCGTCGCTGTTCGGAACCAGTCGCACGCTGCGCGCATGATCAACCCTGTCTATAAAAACGTCAACATCCGGACGCGGCAAGATGCCCGCGCCGCGTTCCGGCCACTCCACGATGCACACTCCCTTTCCCTGAAGGTAATCACGGATACCGAGAAGTTCCAGTTCCTCGGGATATTCCATGCGATAGAGGTCGAAATGATAAAACCTGCCGCACCCGAGATCATATGGCTCGACCAGCGTATAGGTGGGGCTTTTCACTGATCCCGCGTACCCCAGGGCACGCAGCACGCCGCGGACCAATGTGGTCTTGCCCGCACCGAGTTCGCCATGCAGGAAGATTACCTGCCCCGCCCGCAGCCGGGGTGCAAGTGCCGCACCCAGCGACTCCATTTCGTGTTCGTCCGCCACGACACGAACAACACTCACGGCTTCCCCAACGCGTTGACCAGGGAGCGGACACCGGGCAACAGATCCTGCGCCAGTAGGCCGCGCTCGCCGCCATGGGCGCTGGCCGCGTCAGCCGCTCCGGCATGGCACCATACCCCGAGCCGCGCGGCATCCAATGCCGTCAGACCCTGGGCTACGAGCCCTGCGATGATGCCGGTCAGCACGTCCCCCATGCCACCACTCGCCATGCCCGGATTGCCGCGATCGCACAACCAGATGGGTTCATCCACACCACCTGCTACCAGGCTGCCCGAGCCCTTGAGCACGCACACCCCGCCGAAGCGCGCGGCCACCGCGCGCACCGCCGCGAACCGGTCATCCTGAACATCGCCAGCACTACGGTTCAGCAGGCGCCCTGCCTCGCCCGGATGCGGCGTCAATATCCAGTTGTCGCGCGCCGTCGCGCTGGCA
Organism: Pseudomonadota bacterium; assembly: GCA_027364845.1. Taxonomy (GTDB): domain Bacteria; phylum Pseudomonadota; class Gammaproteobacteria; order Acidiferrobacterales; family UBA6901; genus JAJYCY01. The sequence goes on from DAHXOO010000043.1 coordinate 18,145, forward strand.
GCAAGCAGGTTCAGGGCATCAGCATCGACCACTTGGGGCAAACGGCTGTCCTGCACCGCCGCCCACAATTCCCGTGCCCAGTCGTCCTGGCCAAGGCCTGGACCCACCGCGATCACATCAGCCCGTGCCAGAAGGGTACGCAGGCGGGCGGCTCCTTCGACCCCATGCACGATGAGTTCGGGCCGCACGCTGTTTAGGCAGGCCGCATGCCCGGGGTGAGTGGCAACCGTGACCAGCCCCGCACCCACACGGTAAGCCGCCGCAGCGGCAAGATGTGCGGCACCGCCCATGCCCGGCCCTCCGCCGACCACCAGCACATGGCCTGCGTAACCCTTGTTCGCGTAACGCGGACGCGGGCGCAGCAGACAGCGCAGACTGTCAGCCAAAATGCGTCGCGCGAGCGGCGCCACCGCCGCCATGCACTGCGGAGACACGCCCAGGCTGTCGAGACAAATGTCGCCGCAGTATTCGCGCCCGTATCCGGTAAACATCCCCGCTTTCAGTCCGATCAGGCCGAGGGTCGCCGTTGCCCGCACCGCACCGCCGAGAACGCGTCCGCTGTCGGCGTGCAGACCCGAGGGCAGATCCACCGACAGCACCGGCACACCGCAACTGTTGATGGCCTGAATCGCCGCCAGCCATTCACCCTGCACCTCACGCTCCAGGCCGGTACCAAAAAGCGTATCCACGACCACATCCGCACGCGCCAGATCGCTGGCGCATAACGGCCATATTGGCACACCGCATCCAAGCAGTTGCTGGCGTGCGCGCTCGGCGTCCCCCTGCAGACGGCCAGGCTCGCCGGGACACATGACCCAGGTCGTGATGCCCGCAGCCTGCGCCAGGCGCGCGACCACGTAACCGTCACCGCCGTTGTTGCCGGGCCCGCAGACCACAGCCAAGCGGCGCGCCCGCGGCCAGCGTCGGCGCAGCAGATCGAACGCTGCTGCACCGGCACGTTCCATGAGCGGGTCGGCAGCTGGACCGCAGTCGAGCGCGGCACGCCGGTCGATTTCGCGCGCCTGCGCGGCGCTGTACAGTGCTTCGGACAGTTCCTCCATAGCGGTATGATAGAGATTAATGGCGATCGCTCCAATGCAAACAGTCGATTTCGCGCGCCTGATGCAGGACATCAGGGCGTGGGGGTTGACGCTCGGCTTCGACCAGGTCGGCGTCACCGACACTGAACTCGGCCAGGATGAACTGCACCTGCTGAACTGGCTGGCACAGGATCGGCACGCGGAAATGTCCTACATGGAGCGCCACGGTACCCGGCGCAGCCGGCCGGCAGATCTTGTGCCAGGAACCCTGCGGGTAATCTCGGTGCGCATGAACTACCTGCCGCCGCATGCGGCCGACATGTCGCAAGTGCTCGCCGATCCTGCGCTCGCTTATGTTGCCCGTTACGCGCTTGGACGTGACTATCACCGGTTGGTGCGCACCCGCCTGCAGGAGCTGGCCGGCCGCATCGAGTCGGTCGTCGGCGCATTCGGGTACCGCGCCTTCGCCGATAGCGCGCCGGTGCTGGAAAAAGCTCTGGCGCGCAAAGCCGGCCTCGGCTGGATCGGCAAGCACACCAATCTGATACACCGCGACGCCGGCTCGTGGTTCTTTCTGGGCGAGTTGTACACCGACCTGCCCCTGCCCGTCGATGCTGCCGTGACCGAACACTGCGGCAGCTGCCACCGCTGTATCGACGCCTGCCCGACGGGCGCTATCGTAGCTCCCTATGAAATCGATGCGCGTCGCTGCATCTCCTATCTCACTATTGAGCTGCGCGGCACCATCCCAGTGGAACTGCGGCCACTGATCGGAAATCGCATCTACGGATGCGACGACTGTCAGATCGTCTGTCCCTGGAACCGGTTCGCGGTGACCAGCGCCATCGCCGATTTCGCACCGCGTCATGGGTTGGATGCACCGCAGCTGGTGGAGCTTTTTGCCTGGACCGAGGAGGAATTCCAGCGTCGCACCGAAGGATCGGCAATACGGCGCTCCGGCTACGAGTGCTGGCTGCGCAACGTCGCGGTCGCACTCGGCAATGCACCGGCAGACGCCATCGTGACTGCGGCGCTCGAGGCGCGCGCCGACCATCCTTCGACACTGGTGCGTGAGCACGTGCGCTGGGCCATCGCCCGGCAGCGGCAGACAGCCAAACGTCAAGACAGGCGCAGGAAATGCTCGCGGTAGTAGCGCAGCTCCGCAACCGACTCCATTATGTCATCCAACGCCTTATGACTGTTCTTTTTTTCGAAGCCACTGCACAAACTGGGCCTCCAGCGCTTCACCAGCTCCTTCAGTGAACTCACGTCCAGATTGCGGTAATGCAGCCACGATTCAAGCTGCGGCATGAAACGCGCAAGGAACCGCCGATCCTGGCAGATGCTGTTGCCGCATAGCGGTGACCGATTCTTCGGAACATGGCGCTGAATGAAAGCCAGCGTCTGCTTTTCCGCGTCCGACTCGCCGAGCGTCGAAGACCGGACACGATCGACCAGACCGCTCGCCCCGTGGGTGCGCGTATTCCACTCGTCCATGGCCGCCAGCACGTTCTCGGGCTGGTGGATGGCCAGCACCGGACCTTGGGCAATGATGTTGAGTTCGCTGTCAGTAATCAACGTGGCGATCTCAATAATGTAGTCCGACTCGGGCCTCAAACCCGTCATCTCCAAATCTATCCAGACCAGGGCGTTAGGATCCTGGGGCATGCGTTTTCTCCCGGTTTCACTTGATGCTAAACTGCTTCAGCTCTCAATGATATCACTGCCTGTCCGATGAACGGTCTTTCCACACTTTTTTTGGGCGCACTGGGCGCCATGCTGCTTGCTCAGGTCTGGCTCGGCTGGCGCCACATGCGCCACGTACGGTCGCACCGCGACCGGGTTCCAACGGCATTCAGCGATCGCGTTCCGCTCGCCGACCACCGAAAGGCGGCAGACTATACGGTCGCCAGCACCCGGCTCGGCCTGATCGACGACGTCACCGGCGCCCTGCTGCTGATCCTGTGGACCCTCGGCGGCGGACTGAAACTCCTGGATCGGGGGTGGCGCACTCTCGGGCACGGACCGGTTTTTACCGGCACTGCGTTCATCCTGAGCGTCTTCATGATCATGGCTGTACTCAACCTGCCATTTTCCGCTTACCAGACCTTTGTCATCGAGCAACGCTTCGGCTTCAACAAGACCACCGCACGCCTGTTCATCGCCGACCTGCTCAAGCAGGCGCTTCTGCTCATTGCCATCGGAGCGCCACTGACCATCGCGGTATTGTGGTTGATGCAGGCAATGGGACAGCTGTGGTGGCTCTATGTCTGGGCGCTGTGGAGCGGCTTCACCCTGGTGATGGTGTGGGCTTACCCGGTGCTGGTTGCGCCACTGTTCAACAAATTCTCGCCGCTTCGCGACGCCGGCGTGAAAGAGCGCATCCAGTCGCTGCTCAAGCGTACCGGTTTCCGCAGCCGCGGCATCTTCATCATGGATGGGTCGCGCCGCTCCGCTCACGGCAACGCCTATTTCACCGGCTTCGGCAAGAACAAGCGCATCGTGTTCTTCGACACCCTGCTCGATACGCTCGGTGAAGGCGAAATCGAAGCGGTGCTGGCGCACGAACTTGGACATTTCCGCCGCCATCACGTCCTCAAGCGTCTGCTCGTGACGTTTGGCCTGAGCCTCACCGGCCTGTATCTTCTGGCGTGGCTGATGCGCCAGACGTGGTTCTATCACGGGCTCGGCGTATCGCAGCCATCCACCTACGCCGCACTGGCGCTGTTCCTCATAGCCGGTCCGGTATTCACGTTCTTCCTGAAGCCGATATGGTCATGGAGCTCGCGGCGGCACGAGTTCGAAGCCGACGTCTATGCCGCCGAACAGGCCGACGTGCGCGCAATGATCACTGCTCTGGTAAAGCTGTATCGGGAAAACGCCAGCACGCTTACCCCCGACCCGGTCTACTCGGCATTCTACGACTCGCACCCTCCGGCGCCGGTACGCATAGCGCATCTGGAGGCGCTGGTATCCTGAGGACTACCCAAGTCCACATCAACGGAGTATCAATTCATGGTCAAATCCTTCGCTGTCTTACTGCTTTTCACCGCCGCCCCGCTGCTGGCACATGCCACTACAACGCTGCCGGGCAATGCCGCACTAGGAGAAAAGCTCTATCGTATGTGCGCCGGCCCCTCGTGATGCGCAACGGGACATCCCAGTCGCCCTTGCGCACTCGGTTAGAGCCGGCGCACTCTTTGTGCCTGCGCCTCCGGCTACGGCACGGCCGCGGCCGCCCTGCGGTCG
>DAHXOO010000044.1 GCA_027364845.1 Pseudomonadota bacterium
GCACCCCCTCGTTGTAGCACTGCAACAGCAGGAAGGTCTGGGTATGGCGCGCAATGACATCCACCAGCCCTCTCCCCTGGTCACCGGTCAGCGTCTCACCTGCGGCGATCTTGCGCACCAGCTGCGGTGCCGCTTCCAGCTCCCGGGCATTTTGCTCGAACGGCTGGCGATTAATGGTTTAGCCACGGGTCAGGTGCTCCTTGAGGGTCTGCGTGGCCCGGATACGAAGCCGGGTTGTCTTAGCGGAGTTGACCCGATACCCGACGGACATGATCATATCGAGACCGTAGAGCTCCACCGCACGTGCGCCTGCCGCTTCCCCTCCCGGCGAACCGTTTCTATTTTGGAAACCGTTGCCCGCGAACTCAGCTCGCGTGTGGCGTAGATGTTTTTGACATGCTTGGAGATCGCCGGAACCTTCACTCCGAATAACTTCGCCATGTCGGCCATCGGCAGCCAGATGTTTTCGCCCGCCACTTTGGCTTAGATTCGCAGCGCGCCATCCTGCCCCTGGTAGACGACGACCTCCGGTTTTGGACGGGTTTGAGCCACGTATTTATCCTTCCTGGTCAGGTCAGCGGCAGAATCCTCAGAGATTCGATCCCCCGATCGTCCGCGATCTTCACCGCCACCTTCTTATCCTCCCCTGCTTCGAACGGCAGCGAATTCGTGCCGTGGAATTCACCCAGCAGCACTTCATTCAACTCGGCGCGCATGTCCTTCTTGAGCTTCTCCCAGCTGTCGGCCTTTCCGGCCATGGGAAAGAACACTTGGCGTGAAAAGGGACGAGCGCTGGACCTCTGAGGCGAGCGCCCAAAGCACCGCTGATGTCAATGCTTCAGGCTCCCGGAATCCGACCCATCTGATAGCGACGCTGCTGGCTCACCCGCAACGATGCGTGCCTTGCCCTTCTCTTTGGCCAGATACATGCGCCGGTCGGCCAGGGAAAGCAATGCCTGCCAATCCGGAAAGCGGGCAATGTCATCGCGAAGAAGCTCCGCGATGCCGGCGCTGAAGGTCAGAGCCGTACCATCCGGGCGCAGGAACAGCTGACATCTGCCATTACTAGACAACCTGAGCAACTGCTGCTGCGCTTCGTCCATATCCGTATGCGGCAACACCAGAAGGAACTCCTCGCCTCCCCAGCGGATCAGGATGTCACTGGTACGCGTATTGGCGTGCAGCAGCCGCGCCGTCTCGCGCAGCACAGCATCACCCGCATCATGGCCCTCGATGTCGTTGATGCGCTTGGAGTCATCGAGGTCCAGGAACACTAGCGACAGCGGATATCCGTGGCGGCGCGCCAGATCGAACTGCTGGGCAACGAATTCTTCTCCACTGCGGCGGTTATATACGCCAGTGAGAGAATCGAAGGCCGAACCCTGAAACAACTCGGACATGAGCTGTAGCTGACTTATGGACGCCACGGCACTTATCGTGACAACCAGCAGCAGCAGCCACAATACCATGGCTCCGTCCAGCCCGGGAAGCATGAGCAGCGGAATCGTTACGACCGCGATTAGAGGCAGCGCAAGGCAGACAATCTCCACCAGCGTAAGTGGGAAAATGCCCAAGCCCGCTACGAGCGCGAACGGAAGTAACAGATAACCCATAGCCATGGCCGCGCCCATAGTATTGAGCTCTGCCCCCTGCAGGACATGCTGCGAGTACAGATAGAATGCCAACGGGATCACATACAGCAGGCCGATCGTCCGGTAGGAGTTGCCGAGACTTGGTCGACAGCGGCAGGAGAACGCCAGACCTGCGAAAGCAGCGCTCACGATCAGCCGTGCGAGCACGAGCGGCAGATAAATCGCGCGCGGGAAAACCATCACGTCCGCGCCGATCAGCATCAGCGTCAGGGCCGCGAACAGCACCGCCACCTCGCGGGCCCGCAAAATCAGGAAACGGGCCCGATACAGTCTGAACAACGGCGAATGGGATGCTGTGCTCAGCACCTCCGGAATCGCCGGCCAAAACCCCTTGAGAAAATGTCCCGTCCGTTTGCTGTACCTATCCGAAGTGGGTGCCACTAGTTCTCCGGTTTCATATAGGTGATGCCGGCCTTGTAGGCAATCCCCTGCAGAGTAATACCGCGCAGGTTTCTGATGGCACGAACTCGAGTGCCGACCAGTTTCCGTGCTCTTTCCATCGGTCAACGGCGCATAGACAGATCTAATGTAGGTCTTTTACTATAGTTGAAATGTACCGTCTGCGTCGAATCATTCCCTGAATGAGCGGGACGTTCGCCAAAGATGCACGCGGCCGCCTTCTGCTCCCTTGTCCCTGGCTGCGATGCGGCGGTGGAACGGTACCCCGCTGGCACGGATAAACGCGGCAACAGTTTTGCTCCAGATCGCAATCTTCCAGGGCCGCACACACCGCATCTCACCGTCTTGATATCTGCCTTAGCGACCCGCATATTTGGTACGCTTGAGACCATCTGGATATTTGTCATGAGCACTTCTCCGTATGTCGCAGATGTTACGCGGGCCGACTTCGACGCCCTGGTCCTGAACAGGTCGCACACCATCCCAGTGCTGGTCGACTTCTGGGCATCATGGTGTGCGCCCTGCAAGATGCTCATGCCGGTTCTGGCGCGGCTCGCGGACGAATACCAGGGAAAGTTCTTCCTCGCCAAGGTCAATACCGATGTCGAGCAGGAACTTGCCACACGCCACGGCATTCGCAGTCTGCCGACGGTCAAACTGTTCAAGAATGGTGTGGCGATCGACGAATTCCTCGGCGTACAGCCGGAGCAGGTTATCCGCGGGATCATCGACCGGTACGCGCCGCGTCCGTCCGATACCCTAGTGAAAGAGGCCCGACGGGCGATCGAGAGCGGACAGCTGCGCGAGGCGGCCGAAACTCTGAAACGCGCTATTGATCTCGATCCAGCCAACGACCACACCAAAGTGGAGCTGGCGAAGCTGCTGCTGGCTGATGGCCGCGTGGACGAAGGCGAACGGCTGCTAGGCAGCCTGTCCCGCGCTGCCATGTCGGAACCAGAAGCGGTCGCGCTGTTCGCACGGCTGGAATTCGCACACATTGCCGCCGGCAGTCCGGCGGCAATAGAACTCGAGCGGCTCATCGCCACCAAGCCTGCAGACAGTGAAACACGCTATCAGCTCAGTGCACACAAGGTGCTGCAGGGAGATTACGAAGCGGCCCTCGCGCTGTTACTGGAGATCGTTCAGCGCGATCGCAAATTCCGCGATGACGCGGCACGCAAGGCGATGCTGACAGTCTTCACTCTGCTTGGCGGCAAAGGGGATGTTGTCAAGCAGTACCGAAACCAGCTGTCCATGGCACTGAATTAGCCGCGGCTGCGTTGCTGGATTCGACGGGCCGGGCCTTTTCCACATTTATGCGCGCCGGCGCAAGGGCGCCTTTTGAACCGCCCCGGAGGGTGTGCTAGCGTAACATCCGCCGCTCCTGACAGGCGCCGATGCCACAACCAGTGTTCGCCGGCGATGTGCGGTCCGCCATGCGGGGCTTGAAATCTGGCGCGGACGGCCGGAGCTTTCGCCATCCGCCCCTATCCTCAGCACACAACCTACCGGCTTGCTCCGGCGTAATCGTCTGAAGGAGACCCAACGATGACAAGAATCCCCCGTATCCTTGCCTTGGCAGCGGCCGGACTGCTAGCGGCGGGCACACATACCACCACGGTGGCGACTGCGCCTCGGGTGATCGATATCAAATTGGGGAGCTACTATATCAAGCCCGACAAGCTCACCGTCGAGGTTAACCAACCCGTAACGCTGAAGATCAAGAACCAGGCCTGGCTGATTCCGCACGATCTGGTCATCAAGGCACCGACCGCAGGTGTGAACTTCAAGGTCAACCTGCACGGCGGTCAAAGCGGAAGCGTGACTTTCACTCCGACCAAAACCGGCAGTTACAAGATGTACTGTGACAAGAAACCGCTCTTCGGCAAGAGCCACGAAACCCGGGGCATGCATGGTGTGCTGGAGGTCGTCCCGTAGGATACAGGGCCTGCACCTCTTCCATGCCCAAAGGCAGGGACTTCGGACATGTTTTATCAAACCCTCGCCGATGCCGTGGTGGTCACGCATCTGGGATGGATCCTGTTTCTCATCTTTGGCGCGATTCCTGGCCGCCGCTGGCGCTGGGTTCGGTGGCTACACCTCGGCGGCCTGGTCTTTTCCATCGCACTGCAGCGTTTTTCATGGATCTGTCCACTGACCTACCTCGAGGTATGGCTGCGCACCTTGTCAGGCAGCGGAGCGTACCATAGCGGCTTCATCGCACATTATGCCGCTCGGGTGGTCTATGCCCAGCTTCCGCACCGTCAGGAATTCGCCGCCACGATCATCATCGTGATTGTCAGCCTGTGGGCATATATAGCGCCACGGCGCTGAACCCAGCTTCACATCGATGCACAACATCTCGCTTCCTGGTTCCGGTCTCCGCCCAGAACCAACCCCCGCGCAAACACGCTGCGCCCGCAGCTCGGATGACAGCGCCAGTGGTGGCGGCTAGACTCCGGCATCCCATGAACCACACGCCTATCGTATCGGGCCGCGGCCTGACGCGCTGCTACAAACTCGGCCCACAGACGGTACAGGCACTGCAGGGCTTGGACTTCGATATTCATGCCGGGACTTTATCGTGCTCAAGGGTCCGTCGCGCAGCGGAAAGCCGACGTTGATCAATCTGCTTGGCGTGCTCGATTCTCCGGATGAGGGCAGCGTCTGCGTCAATGGCGTCGACGCGACGACGCTTTCCGAGAACGAGCGCGACGATCTCAAGCCTGTCGCGTATACGCCCCGCAAGGAACTACAACGGGGTACTGCGGGCACGTCCGCAAGCCTGCGGGCCGCGCGATGCACCCGACAGGGATGCCTGCCGCGTGCTCGATATCACCGCCATCTCGCGCTTCGCACCCTACGCCTCCGGGACGCTCTGGATCGACGGCCAGAGTCTTATCCGGCGTGCAGTCTACGCACTGCCTGCCGGCATTACTGTGGTCCGGGTCCAGTACCGCTACAAGCGACATGACGGTGTCGCAATGCTGTCGGCGATGAAATTTATCGATCTACTGATACCGGCGCGCCGCGCTGTTACCAGGGCGACATTCGGCGCAAGTCGCACAATCCATTTTCCCGACAAGGAATTCGATCCGGAATACGTGCTGATCCACTGATTCGGCGCAGCAGCAGCCCGAAAACAAGGCGTGCCGTAGGCTCTCAGCGTCGGAAGCGCCGCGGCTCTTCGTCTTTGCCTTCGGCTTCGTTTTCGTTGATCACCTTGTATTCCCCTTCGAGCGGCTGGTCGCGGCCGCCGGGTGCGCCGCCTGTGCCGGTACGCAGCTTGCGGCGCAGCCACCAGATCCGCATACCAAAAACCACCGTCGCCAACAGAAACAGCACGATGACCGCCGTGAAAAAGAAAGCAGCAAGTACCACAGCGCCGGCCGCGAACGGGGCCAGCACGAGATAACGCAGCCACGGCTGGCGTTGTCCTTGTTTTCCGAAACTGTTGTTTTCCCGGGTCATGATCCTATATATGGCGGCTGCGGCCGTGCGCCTGAAGGGGCGCTTCCGACAGAAACGGAGAAGCGGCCTGCATCACGCGCGCGGACCGTGCCGCCCCGATTTGGAGGCGGCGATATACCTTACCATTTCATGACAGGGCAATTCTTCCAGAGTTCCGTAACGCAGCTTTGCCTCGCGCATCAGAGCATAGATATTGTCGATCTTGCCGGGATGTGCCTCATGCAGCAACGCTTGCAGCCCGGCGAGGCCACCGTAGACGATTTTCATTTCCTTACCGAAAGGCAGTTCGCGCGCCGTATCCGTGACTTTGAGCGCAAAGCGCGACACTTCACGCAGCAGGCGCAGCAGTGTCACACAGTCATGCCGGACATCCACAGACTCGCACGCCACCGCGGTTCGCTCACCAACGTAATGGTGTGCGGCCTTCTCACATTGGCATTGCGTGCTGAGAATCGCCTTTTCGAACGGGCAGCGGTTGCTCTCCATCGTTGATTCCTTGCTGCGCGGAGTGTTCGCCCGCTGTACGCAGCCCCACCCTAGCAGCTACTGCCACCTGGCCGGGATCAGCCGCCAGACGCAAGGCACGGTGGCGGCGACCGGCCGTTATCCGGGCAGACGCTCAACCAGCCAGCGACTGATATCCTTGATCTCCGTCGGACAGATGGAATGCTCCATCGGATATTCGTGCCAATCTATGCTCGCACCGCCCGCTGTCAGGAGGTTGCGCGCCGCCTGCGCCGTGGCGAAAGGGATGATACCGTCATAGGCGCCGTGCGCCATGAAAATCGGAACCTCGCGGTTAACCTGTTCCGCCTGGCCCATCAGATTGCCGGCAAAGGGCACAGGCGCGGACAGGACCAGAATACCGCCCAGACGCTTCGGAAAACGCAGGCCCGTGAAAAGTGCAATCGCGCCGCCCTGGGAAAACCCGCCCAGCACCACGCGTTCGGGTGGGATGCCGCGTGCGATCTCCGCCTCGATCAAACCCCTCACGATCGCTTCCGATTCGCGGATATGACTCAGTTTCTGGTTGAATCCGGTGTCGGTCAATTCTATGTCGTACCATGCGCGCATCACCTGCCCGGCGTTGATAGTCACCGGGCGGAAAGGCGCATGCGGAAATACGAAATGCACCGCCAGCGCGCGTGGCAGCCCTAGCTCCGGAACAATGGCGGCGAGGTCGTGTCCGTCCGCCCCCAGCCCGTGCAACCAGATCACGGCCGCATCCGGCCGCGGCGCGGTCTGCAGTTCTATCGGGGATTCCGCTCGCCCCACGTTCATTCCGCCCTCGTGCTGGTCGTCATTCGCCACTGTAGATGCATCCGGCGGTACAGGTTTCGCGCACGACCAGCTTCGACAGCTGCGGCAGCTGCGGCCTGAGCATCCGCCAAATCCAGCGCGCGAGATGCTCGCTGGTTGGATTCTCCAGGCCGGGAATTTCATTCAGGTAATGATGGTCCAGCTGCTCGTAGATCGGGTTGAACATGCGGCCAATGTCGGCAAAATCCATCACCCAGCCCTCGCGTTCCGCGAGCGGTCCGGAAACGTGTATCTCCACATGGAAGGAATGGCCGTGAAGGCGGCGGCACTTGTGGTTTTCGGGCAGGTTCGGTAACCGGTGCGCCGCTTCGATTGTAAAGACCTTGAAAATATCCACCGACTGCTCCAGAAATGTGCCGGGCGCCCACCGCAGCGCGGGTAGCCCCGCTACCGACCCCTCAAGGATTGCACAGAACATGCCCGGGATCAAAACTATCGACGCAAGACCATCTTCCGGCCCTGGCACTAGGCGCCGGTGCAGCTATCTCGGGCAGGCGCATTCACGTTAGAATTCCCGCCGTGGCAGTCCGTTGCCTGCCGGATTGCACCCATACCGAACAAGGAATTATGAGCGAGATTTCCGTACCCCTGATCATTGAGCCTGCAGACCTGGAAAAGCGGCTTTCCTCCGGCGCGATTCTGCTGATAGACCTGTGCAAACCGGAAATTTACGTTCGCGCCCATATTCCGGGGGCAGTACACCTGGACTACGCACAGATCGTCGCGGCGCGCCCGCCAGTCATGGGTCTGATGCCGGACGCGGCACGGCTGTCGGCACTGTTTTCCAGTATCGGGATGACTCCCGGCCACCACGTGGTTGCCTACGACGATGAAGGTGGTGGGCGCGCCGCACGCCTGCTATGGACGCTGGAAGCGGTCGGTCATAAACAGTACTCGCTGCTGAATGGCGGAATCCAAGCCTGGAGCGCCGAGCACCTGCCACTTACGCAGGAGGTGCGGCCACACGCAAAGTCCGATTACCCCATCACGGGCACCGCAGCGGCGGCGGTCACCAAGGACTACATCAAGAGCCACCTGGGCGCGCCCGACGTCGTGCTGCTCGACACTCGCAGCCCGGCAGAATTCCGGGGAGAAAAACGTCTGGCCGCCCGTGCCGGGCATATTCCCGGTGCAGTGAATTTCGACTGGGTCAACGCCATCGACCAGAAAAGCCACCTGCGGCTCAAGCCAGCAGCGGAGCTGCGTCGTATGCTGACCGCGCTGGGCGTCACTCAGGACAAGGAGGTCATTACCTATTGTCAGACCCACCATCGCTCGGCGCACACCTTTATTGTGCTTAAGAGTCTCGGCTTCACGCGGATTGCGGGTTATCCGGGATCCTGGTCCGAATGGGGCAACAGCACCGACACACCGGTGGAATAAGCAGCCGGTGCGGAAAAAACAGAAGGGCGCAATCCATCCCTGGATCGGCCAGCACGCCCAGTCAACGCTGCGGCATACTAAGCGGACGCCAAGTCCTGGCGTCCGTGCACCCCACCTGGGCGCGCACCGACCATTGCCGGCGCGCTAGGGTTTGGCCGGGAACTCATTGGTATACCGATGGCCCGTCCAACCGTCATCCTTCGATGGAACCGTCTGCACGCGCATCACATATACATCGCCGATGTATACCATGGCTGCCGCTTCCTGCATTCCGGGGTGGGCGCTCTCGGCCTGGCGGATCAATCCGTTTACCCGCACGGCCAGCGAAGAGCTCAGATTCAGAAGGCGATTCATCGGACACCTCCCCGGGGGCCTGACGGTCCCGATCAAGGATCATTGGTAAATGAAAAGCAAAGACCATGCCAGTGGCTCACGAACAGGCGAATCTCGATATCCTGGCGGGGAACACAGCGGTGGACTTCAGATGCGCCCGGTGCCCGGCCCAATGAAGTTATCGGCAATCACGGCGCACACATGAGCGAGTCCGGCGGCAAGCAGAAGGCCGAACCGCAGCAGCGACGATCGCGGGCTCCCGGGACTTTTTTTGACCCAGATCATCTCGGCAACCCGCCTGGCACGGCACACTAAATGAGGGATTGGTACCCTCACTCGGAGTCTGAAAAAAGGCGGGCAATATGAACAGAACCTGGGTTTTGCTGGCGCACCGCTCAGGTGCGCGCTTGTACGGGCAGGAACAGCCTGGCGGTGAACTGCATCGTTTACAGGAGATCCCGCATCCCGAGGGACGACTCAAGAACCGGGAGATCACCAGCGATAAAAGCGGACGTTTGTTCGACAGCTCTCACACCCGCCATACGGTGAGCAAAACGCCCGATCCCAAGGAACAGGTCGCGATCGAATTCGCGCAGCACATCGCCGATGTACTGCAGCAGGGACGCACCGCCAACCGCTATGAGCATCTGGTGCTGGTCGCGGATCCGCGTTTCCTTGGGCAGCTGCGCGCAACGCTCGACCCACATACCGCGAAGCTGGTGATTGGCTCGCTCGGCAAGGATCTGCTTGAGGTTGCAGAGCGAGATTTGCCTGACCACCTGCAGGGAGTGCTGAAGATTTAGCGCGCGCCCACCGTGGCAGCGGCCGCGCCGGCACAGCTGGCCGGTAGACGCGCATGCGGCCGCTGCCAACCAGTCCTCGGTTCTGGGGCCGGCGCTACCCGGAATCGACACCAAGGTGGGCACCAATCCTTCTCAAGCCCTCGCGCAGGTTTTCAATGGTGTTGGCGTATGAAAAACGCACATGCCGCTGCGGCCTGTGCTCCCCGAAGTCCAAGCCTGGGGTAATGGCAACTCCGGCGCTTTCGAGCAGTTCGAAAGCAAATGCGCCGGAATCGCGGGTGAAGCGGCTGCAGTCGGCATACAGATAGAACGCACCCTGCGGAATCGCGCCGATCACGAAGCCGAGGCGACGCAAAGCGGGCAGCAGATAATCGCGGCGCTGTCTGAAAGTATCGCGCCGTCGTTTCAGCTCCGCGTCCACATCAGGCTCGAATGCGGCGAGCGCCGCATACTGTGCGGGAGTACTGGCCGCAAGAAAGATGTTCTGCGCCAGTCGCTCGAGCTGTGAGACGTAATCGTGCGGAGCTGCCAGCCAGCCGAGGCGCCATCCGGTCATGCCGTAGTACTTCGAGAAGCTGTTGATCACGAACACTTCGTCCGAGTGTGCCAGGGCACTCACAGCCTCCCCGTCATAAGTCAGATCAAGATAGATTTCATCGACGATCGGTCTGCCTCCCAGCCGCAGCGTCATATCGATTATTTCCGCCATCTCGGCGGGCGGCACGACGGTACCTGTGGGATTCGAAGGCGAAGCCAACAGCACCGCGCGCGTACGCGTCGACCAGTGGCGCCGCACAAGCTCCGCCGTCAGCTGGTATCCCGTCGACTCGTCTACCGGCACCAGTCGCGCTTCGCCGCCAAACAGGCGCACGAAATGGCGGTTACACGGATAACCTGGGTCCGCCATGAGCACTTCGTCACCAACATCGATCAGCACACCGAAAACCAGCTGCAGTGCACCCGATGCCCCGGGCGTTACCACGATCCGCGCGGGATCGGGGCGCACGCCAGCTGGGTAGCTCGCTGCAATGCGCGCACGCAGCGCCGGCAGGCCGAGCGCCGGCGTGTAATGCGTGTGTCCGGCCTCGAGCGCGAGAATGCCGGCGCGGATGATCCCGTATGCCGTCGGGAAATCGGGCTCGCCGATCTCCATGTGAATGATGGACCTGCCCTCCGCCTCGAGCTCGCGTGCCCGCGCCATCACTTGCATCACGTGGAAAGGCGCGATCCGGGCCATGCGTGAGGCAAGTGGTTTCACGAACTCAGCGACTCCACCGCACGGCCGCGGCTGATTTCAGCCACTGTGGCAGGTGAGGTGCTTGCGCTGCCATCCGCATCGGGGATTTCCTGACCGCAGGCAGATCGTTCCAATCTCGCCAGCCGCGCTGGAACAGGGCGATGGCACCCGACGTCAATGCGGCAGCAGGCTGCGGGCGACATCGATGTCGAACACGGATATGGGGTTCAAAAAGCGGCCCGGACGGATGGTGGTACACGGCTGATCCGGCTCACCCAGGCTGTCCAGCACTAGGACAGCACCGTCAAAATCATGGTCACGCGTGTAGTCGCTGATCGTGATCACCGTGGCCAGTCCAGCGGCGCGGGCCGATTGCAGGCCGTTGCCGGAATCTTCGAATGCCAGGCACTCATCCGCAGACACATCCATGCGGCGCATGGCGTAGAGATATATGTCCGGCGCCGGCTTCTTGTGCGCCACTATGTCGCCGGCCGCAATCACCTCGAACCAGCCGGGCGCCTGCGAACCGAGCGAATGCTCAAGCAAAGCAGTCACGTTGTCCGGCGTAGTGGTCGTAGCGATCGCCAGTCTGAACCCGCCACGGCGTGCTTCGTTCAAAAGCCGCCGCACCCCGGGGCGCAACGGAATGACGCCCTGCGCCAGCATGTCCGTATAGATCCGGGTCTTGGCCGCGTGCAGGCGCGCCACGAACTCGGCGGGATCGCCCGGTACGGCGTTATCGGGCCGCACCTGTTCCAAGTAGTAGAGTATGCGTTCCTTTCCGCCGCTCACCGCAAGAAGCCGCCGATAAAGGTCACTGTCCCAACGCCAGTCCAGGCCGGCCTCGGCGAAGGCCTGGTTGAATGCGACCCGATGGCCGTCACGCTCAGTATCCGCCAAAGTCCCATCAACGTCGAATTTAAGGGTGGTTAACACCACATTTCTGCCCTGGTAACTGAGAATATGCAAGCCATTTTACCTTATTTCCCCACCGCCTCGGCATGGCGCACTTTTTGCACCGCAATCCTTGCGCCCAACCCCCCTTTTCTGATATAGATGCGCGCTTGATTTTTGGCCACCAGATCGATTTTGGCAGGAGCGACGATGTCGGTACGCAAAAAAAAGGAACTTTCTTCCGCCGTCCTTATCCACGGGATCAAACCGTATGTGGAAAAAAAGGGCGAGAAGTACATGAACAAGAAGCAGGTCGAGCACTTCCACGCAATCCTCAACGCCTGGAAGAACGAGCTGCTGGAAGAGGTTTCGCGCACGGTGCATAGCATGCAGGACGAGACCGCCAACCACCCGGACCCGAATGATCGCGCTAGCCAGGAAACGGATATGTCGCTGGAATTGCGCAATCGTGACCGCGAGCGCAAGCTCATCAAAAAAATTGAGGAAGCCCTGAGCAAGATCGATACTGGCGACTATGGATACTGCGAAACCTGCGGCGTCGAAATCGGAGTGCAGCGCCTCGAAGCGCGTCCGACCGCGGCTCTGTGCATCGACTGCAAGACGCTCGACGAAATTCGCGAAAAGCAGATGGGCTGAGGCGTCCGCGCATCCGGCCGCCGGGCAAAATGGGGGACGGCCGTCCCCTTTTTTTTGTTGCTGGAGACTCCGCTTGTACGACCTCGTCATCCGAAACGCCACCATCGCCCAGACTGACGGCAGCACCATCGCCGCTGACCTCGCCTGCGAGGATGGGCGCATTTCGCGCATCGCCGCGACGATCGACGTCACGGGCAGGGAGAACATAGATGCCGCCGGCCGGCTGCTCTTGCCTGGGGTCATCGATCCGCAGGTCCATTTCCGCGAACCGGGCTCCGAACACAAGGAAGATCTGGGGAGCGGCTCGCGCGCTGCAGCTCGTGGCGGCGTGACGAGCTTCCTCGAAATGCCCAATACCGACCCACCGACCACGAGCCAACAGGCACTCGACGACAAGTTCGCGCGCGCCGCTCGCAAGTGCGTGGTGAACTACGGCTTCTTCATCGGCGCAACACCGGATAACCTCGAAGAGATCAACCGTGCCTCACCGGTCTGCGGCATCAAGGTTTTCATGGGTGCAAGCACCGGCACCCTGCTGGTAAACGACCCGCGGGATCTGGAACGCATCTTCGCCACCGGCGAACGCCTGATTGCAGTGCACGCGGAGGACGAGGCGCGCATCCGCGCGCGTAAAGTGCAGTTTGCCGGCCGCACAGACGTGGCTGCCCATTCCGAAATTCGCGACAATAAGTGCGCGCTGCAAGCCACTGAACTGGCCCTGGCGCTGTCCAAGAAATACCGCCGGCGCCTGCACATTCTGCATCTATCCACGCATGAGGAGGTCGACCTGCTGCGCCGCGACAAGCCCCCGTGGGTTACGGCGGAGGCGATTCCCAACCACCTGCTCCTCAATGTCGAAGACTATGCACGCCAGGGCACCCTGGTACAGATGAATCCGCCGATACGCACCGCCCGGGATAACGCCGCGCTGTGGGCCGGCTTGCACGACGGTGTCATTGACTTCATTGCTACCGACCACGCGCCTCATACTCTCCAGGAGAAACGCCGTCCGTACCCGCAGTCACCTTCTGGCATGCCAGGGGTCGAAACCTCGCTTCCACTCATACTTACGGAAATGTCCTCCGGGCGCTGCACGCTGGCCGAGATCCAACGCTGGATGAGCTACGGCCCGGCGCAGGCCTACCGAATTCCGAACAAGGGCAAGATCGCCGAGGGTTGGGATGCAGATCTCACCCTGGTGGACCTTGAACATGCCCGCCCGGTACGCAACGAAGATCTGTTTTCGCGCGCCGGCTGGTCCCCCTACGCAGGCCGCGAACTGGTCGGCTGGCCGGATTACACCGTGGTCGCCGGCCGCGTGGTATTTGATCAGGGCCGCATTCGCGAAAATGCCATCGGCCAGCCGTTGCGATTCGGCTAGACCACGAACGGCTGCCGAATGGATCGAACCGCCCGGCTGGAGGCGCTCACCGCCGCATTTGCGGAGGACCCGATCGGACCTCTGACAGTTTCCAGCGCCGGGCGTCCCGGACGCCGTTCACCCCTTTTCAGGTTCACGGCCTGACATTTCTTAGGAAAATTTTTTCATGATCGCAAAAATCATAACGCTGCTGGCGACATTCGTCATTGGTACCATATCCCAGCTGGGTTACGGCGGAATCATTCTCCTCATGGCTCTGGAAAGCGCCTGCATCCCGCTGCCCTCGGAAATCATCATGCCGTTTGCCGGCTATCTCGTGAGTACAGGCGCCATGAACTTGTGGGCCGTCGCGTTCGCTGGCGCAATCGGCTGCCAGATCGGCTCGCTCGGCGCGTACTACCTTGGCGCGCTGGGAGGGCGTCCGCTGGTGGAGCGATACGGACGATACGTCCTGTTTTCACACCACGACCTGGATCTCGCCGACCGCTGGTTCCGACGGCATGGGGATATCACGATCTTTCTAGGACGGTTACTGCCGGTGATCCGTACCTTCATAGCTTTGCCCGCCGGGATCAGCCGCATGGAGATATGGCGCTTCAACCTGTACACGTTCGCCGGTTCCTTCATCTGGAGCCTGGGACTGGCGTGGATAGGCATGAAGCTTGGTGGTCACTGGGATACACTCGCCCCCTATTTCCACCGTTTCGAAGCGCTCATCGGCCTCGCCCTGTTCGCCGCAGTTGTCTGGTACCTTCGCCGTCACCTGAAAAATCTGCGACGCTGAACAGTGCTTTTCGCGGCACTCCACTGCCGCGAGTCTGACGCCTGGAAACATCATCCGCGCGGATGATGGCGCGCGTGCAGGTTCTTCAGCCGTTCGCGCGCAACCTCGATATAGATTTGGGTGGTCGAGAGATCCGCGTGGCCAAGCAACATCTGCACCACGCGCAGATCCGCACCATGATTGATCAGGTGGGTCGCGAAGGCATGGCGCAGAGTGTGGGGCGAGAGGTTCCCGCCGATTCCGGCGGCGTGCGCGTAGCGTTTTATATTGTGCCAGAATGCCTGCCGCGTCATGGCCGCGCCGCGCGATGTGGGAAACACAGCGTCGGTATCGTTCCCACGGACAAGCGGACTGCGCCCGTCCTCGAGAAAACCGTCCAGCCACGCGACCGCCTCTTCTCCGAGCGGAACCAGCCGCTCCTTGTCGCCCTTGCCGACAACCCTTACGACGCCCGCGTCGAGATTCACCTGGGACAGGGTCAGCCCCACCAGCTCGGACACGCGCAACCCTGTGGCATAAAGCGTTTCGAGCATCGCGCGATCACGCAGCCCCAAAACAGTGGCTGTGTCCGGCGATGCCAGAAGTCTCCCCACCTGTTCTTCGGTCAGCGATTTGGGCAACGGACGTCCGAGCCTCGGACTTTCAATAAGATCTGCTGGATCTTCCTGCACCAGGCCTTCACGCAGCAGATAGCGGTACAAGCGCCGGATGCTGGAAAGCAGGCGTGCCGTCGTGCGCGGTTTCGCGCCGGCATTGAAGCAATGCGTCAGGTAGGCCTGCAGGTCCACGCGCGCCGCGGCCCCGAACGCCAGATCACGGCCGTGAAGCCAGCACGCGTAGGCCTGCAGGTCGCTGCGATAGGCGCAAAGCGTGTTCGTGCTTAAACCGCATTCGGTCCATAGTGAGTCCAAGAACCGTTCGATCACCGCAATATCGTGGAGCGCGCCGGTCTCAGACCCGTTCATGAGTAAGCAACCAGCGCTTTATCACCAGCGCGCTGCCATCGCCCTTCCCCATGAAACCGCCCATGCCGTTGCGCGCCACTACGCGGTGGCATGGAACGACGATCGGCACAGGGTTCGCGCGGCACGCCGCACCGACGGCGCGGGCACCACTTTGCAGCTGGTGAGCCAACGAGCCATAGGTCACGACGGTGCCGGGAGGAACACGCAGCAGCGCGCGCCGCACGCGCTGCTGATACGAGCTGCCAGCAGACGCCAGCGGCAGATCAAAGACGTGCCTGGAATTTCGCAAATAGGCACGCAGTTGCGCGCAAACTTCGCGCGCAAGCGCGCTCGACGGGGTTCTACGCGGTACCGAACCGTGAAGGAGATCGATCGACACCAGCGCATCCTCGACGATGACGCCGAGCGCACCGAAGGGCGCTGGTATCACGGCGTGGAAGCCTTTGATTCGAGCAACCATAGTTGCTGCATCCTGTGTTCAATTGCGGCACGACGGTCCGGATTGTGTGTAAACCGCAGCAGGCGCCCGTAGACGCTGCGCGCATCCACGATCAACCCCGCCTTCGCCAGGGCATCGGCCGCGTTATAGCGCGCAGTCTGGCCCCACATATCGCCGGCGGCAGCGTTACCATCATAGGTCGCGGATCGAAGATAAAGCTCCGCGGCGCTGGTGTACATCCCGCGCGCCTTATCCGAGTCTGCCATCCAGAACAGGATCTGGCGCCGGATTTCCGGGCTCTTCACCAGCGGGAACAGGGTTTTAAGAAGACTCCCGGCCTCCCGGTTCTCGCCAGCCGTCTGCAATTCGAAGATCACCTGCAGAAAGTGCCGCACAAAATGATCGTCCAGCACCGCTTTTTTGTCGAGTATGCCACTCAGCAGCCCGAGACCGGCCTGAAAGTTACCCGCGTAGATCAGCACCCGCGCTCGCCGCAGCGCCCACTCATCGGCATTCTCACCGGGCGGCGGATCTTTGAGGCTTTGCATTACCCGACCAGCAAATGAAATGTTGTCGTCCGCAATGGCGTGGTCAACGAGGAGGTAGCGAACCTGGTCCGGAACGCGGTCAAGGGATGCGAAACGCTCCGAGTGGGTAAACAGGGCCCGCACCACCCTGTCGTCTCGATCCGTATAAAGCGAAACAGCAAGCCGTTCCTGCGCCAGCTGCCGCGTCTTTGGGTCGCTTGCGTGGAACGCAAGAAACGCATACAGGGCACGCGCATAAGGCACATAATCGCACCCGTACACCGCAGCCTTGCCAAGCCACGCGGCATCGTCCCCAATGAGAAGGCGCGACTTGTTGCCGATACTGTTCGCCACTTTGTCGTAGCCGTTCCAGAGGTCGTCAGAACTGACACGAAACAGTGGATCATCGGCGCCGGTCTTGCGCGGGAAGTTAAGGGCATGTTCCAGCGAGGAAAGATGCTGCGGCGCGTTGCCGGCACGCTCTGCGGCATAGGCTGCCAGAATCCATGCCTGGCGTTGAAGCATCGGTCTTTTGGCCGTTTCGCGCACGAGATCCAGCGCGCGCGCCAGAACCCGCGCCGGCTCATAGTCACCGCTGCGCAGTCCGGCCAACAGCAACAGCAGACGCCCCTCGTACGTCCGCACGCCAGCCAGCGCCGACGTTGCTGAACGGTTGCGGCCCAGCCGCAACAGAATCGTTCCGCGCAACACGCTCCAGCTGTCGCTATGGACATCGAAATCCTGCTCGTAACGCAGCACCGCGGTCTCGGCGTCGGCTAGATCATTGTCCACAAGGTAGGACCGGATGACCATCCGGCGCCACCGGGAGAGCGCCTCCGTCGTTCCCCGCTCCTGCCAAAGCAGGCGCCGCAGGAACAGCCGCGCGCCGGCGCCGTCATGGGCGGCAAGCTGCGCTGCGGCCGCCTCGGTCAGCGTCCACTGCACGAAATCGTCCGGAAGGCCGGCGGGCAGCTTGCAGGCACGCTGCGACATCGCATTCCAGTCCTGGCGTTCGGCGTACGCCGCATACCGCTCTTTCTCCCACGCCATCCACCGGGCAGTATCCTGCGGCGGTGGCTGATCCCGGTCTATCAAGCGCACAGCCAGGCCGATGGCACCGCCCCTGACAAGCGCCGCAACGCGCTGCAGTTTCGCAGCGGAAGCCGCCGGCAAGAGCCACACCAGCACAATCAGCGACCACAGTAGAATTCTGCGCGCGGCGACGCACACCTTCACGGGGGGGCGATAACGGATGTCAGATTGCTGCTGCAAAAAAAAATGGGTGCCAGTCCGTTGGCCTGACACCCGATCAGTTGATGACCCGACATGCATAGCCGGGGCGCGTCCTCGGGTTCAGACTTTCTCGGTAATGCGTGCGGCTTTGCCCGTGAGTTCGCGCAGATAATAGAGCTTGGCGCGGCGCACATCGCCTTTACGCTTCACTTCCACTTTGGCAACCGCCGGGCTGTACAGGGGGAACACCCGCTCTACGCCTTCGCCGTAGGACATCTTGCGCACGGTGAATGATGAGTTCGCGCCGCGGTTGCGGCGACCGATCACCACGCCCTCGAAGGCCTGGAGACGCTCACGTTCGCCTTCAACCACCTTCACGTGCACCACCACTGTGTCTCCCGGCACGAAATCCGGAAACTCGCGGCTGCGCTGCCGCGCTTCCAACTCGTCTATGATCTTGCTCATGATATCGCTCCCGATTTACTTCGCCTTGTTAACCCGCGTTGCCACCATGCTCCCGCCGGAATTCCTCCAGCAGTCGCCACTGTTCATCGTCCAACTGCAGTCGCTCCAGTAAATCCGGGCGCCTTAACCAGGTCTGGCCTAGGGCCTGCTTGAGGCGCCAGCGCCGGATCTGTTCATGGTCACCCGACAGCAGCACCTGCGGCACCGCGCGCCCGGCATAGACCTCGGGCCGAGTGTAGTGCCCGCTTTCAAGAAGCCCGGCCGCAAACGAATCCTGTTGCGCCGACTGCTCATGTCCGAGGACACCCGGCAGCTGGCGCGCGACTGCATCGATCAGCACCATCGCTGCGAGCTCGCCACCCGACAGCACGTAGTCACCGATTGACCACTCCTCGTCCACGTCCGCATCGAGCACGCGCTGGTCCACACCTTCGTACCTGCCCGCCACCAGGATCAGCCCGCTACGCGCGGAAAGCTCCAGAACACCGGACTGATCCAGACGTCGTCCCTTGGGCGAGAGATAAACGACGCTCGCGTCAAGATTCCCAGACCGTGCCGCCGTGATCGCGGCCGCAAGCGGCTCCGGCCGCATAACCATGCCCGGCCCACCGCCGTAAGGGCGGTCATCCACCGACCGATGACGGTTCGTCGCATAATCGCGCGGGTTCAACACCCTCACGCCCAGCAGACCGTTCTCGATCGCCCGCCCCGTCACGCCGTAAGCGGTAAGCGCCTCGAACATGGGCGGGAAGATGCTGATGACATCGATCTTCATACCACCCCGCCCGGCATCGACCACCGTCAGAAATCCGCGTCCCAGTCGACGCACATCGTGCCGCCGGCAAGGTCAATCTTCTGTACGACACCGCGTACGAAGGGAATCAGACGTTCACGTTCACCGACTACGACCATCACGTCGTTTGCCCCGGTCTCGAACAGATTGCTCACCATGCCGAGCTCAATCCCCTGAGCATTGACGACCTTCATGCCTTCCAGCTGCGCCCAGTAGTACTCACTGCCCTCCAGGACCGGCAGCTGCGACTTGGGCACAGCGATGTCGGCCCCAACCAGGGCCGCGGCCGCATCGCGTTCTGCAACCCCCTCCAGCCGTGCGACTAGACCTGCACCGTGGACGCGGCCCTCGGCCAGACCGAAATCGCGCCACCCATCCTCGAGTCGCACCATCCAACGATCATAGTCAAGAATGCTTGCACGCTCGCGTGTATACGACCTGATTTTCACCCAGCCGCGCACACCGAATACACCACTAACACGGCCCATGACGACCAGGTCGCTATCCGCAGCTTCAGGCGGCGCCCGGTCGATCATGAAACCTTTTAAGAAGAGACCTTGCTCTGCCCCACCAGGCTGGCGACACGGTCGGAAGCCTTTGCGCCCTTGCTCAGCCAGTACTGGTAGCGCTCCATATTGACGCGCAGGCGCTCCTCGTTCGGCGTCGCCAGCGGGTTGTAAAACCCGATGTGCTCGATGCTGTCACCGTTCGGCGCGCGCCGGCGGTCGGATACGATGATGGAGTAAAATGGGCGTTTGTTGGCGCCACGACGCGCCAGGCGGATTGTAACCATGCTGTACGGTTCCTCTCGTAGGGTTAGACCAACACCGGCCACCGCCAAGGAATCAGGCGCTGAGGCCACGAAAAATGGCGGATTCTACCTTGGAAAACCTCCAAAAGATAGGCGCAATCTGCGTCCTTTGGTGCCGATCCCATCTGCCCGGAACGAAGACGCTGCTTGCCGCCGGGCAGAAGGCCGTAAAAGCCGCAACCGCACTAGGATCCATGGCACTAGCTCCTCAGCGGAATTGGTGGGTTAGGTCTGGTTCGGGAAGCTTGCCCAAGGTATACAATAAAGCCATCCTCAAGATCTCCAGGAATCGGAAACTATACATTTTCTGATGGTCAGTTTGGCCTTGTTGTTCATGCCCTCGACGACGCCGTTCGAGATCCGGCCTCTGGCCCTGAACCAGTTCAAGATGAGCGGCCGGTGCCGCTGGCACATACGGGTAATCTTCTTCATGGGCGCGATGCGTGAGCGGAGGGCTGCGGTACACCAGGCATCGAGGAACTTGCCGGCCCCGGGTCGGTGAGAAGTGCTCCCAAAACTGCTGGAAGTCTTCCTTCAGCAGGTAGGCGCGAACGCTTATGGGGTTATAACGCAACCGCCCTTTGAATCGCCTCTTCTGGGTGAAGGTAAGATGCTCCGGGCGCTTGAGAATGCACCAACGGGATTTCTTGAGGATGGACTCCTTGCCATCGCGGGCGAGTGCTCGGGCCTCCTCGGCGCGGACGTCATCCGAGGCATCATTCGTCTTGGCGACGATGTGGAAGCGATCGAGAATATGCACAGCCTGCGAACAGCGTTCCCGAATCGCTCGGATATAGAGTCGCTACATATCCGAGCAGACGAACGCGACCCCGGCGCAGGCCTCCTGGCCCAACCTAGAGAAGAACCCCTCGCAGGTCTGCACAGTGCGTTCCTTGCCACCCACAGGAGGCGTACCATGCCCGCCTCGATCTGGTAGACCCGAGTCAGGTATTGATGCCCCCGGCTATAAGGCGATCTCATCGACCCCGATGGCACCGACAGGGCCCAATGCGCTCAGTGTAAGCCCTCACTGCACGATCCATTCCACCGAGCGATACACGCGGTCCCAGGAGGTCCGAAACTGTTGGGAGACCTCGAGCCACGAGAGTTTGCGCGCCCAGGTGGCGAGAAACTTCATATAGGTGGTGGTGAGATGATGGTTGCCTTCGGTCCACGGTAGAAGCTTGGCCACGATCCCGCACTGTTTGCAGTCAACGCGTCGGCGAGCACAGCGAATGAAGACCGTGAAGTCCCAGAACCGAATAAATTCATAAATTCCAAAGGTCCGCTCTGGCAGCCGATCGTAACCGGAGCGATGCTGTCCGCAGCCTGAGCAATAGGGCCGGAAACCCTGATGGGAAACGACCCTGCACCTCGACGGTGTCGGGCCTGCCGGGCGCAAACTGCATCTGTTTGTAGGTAAACCGCTTGAAGCGATGACGGCGATTCAATAATGTAGTGAGTTCCGGGGCAAACGTGGGGCCTCTTCTCGGCACCGTCCGCAGGGTTCGCTCCGTGCATCTGGGAGTGCCCGGTGAAGCTCCTGACCTATTGTAAGGATATCGATCGCTGGCCGCAGAGCTGGGCGGGTTTCCCGGACCTTGTTGTACTGGTCGAGGAGCGGATCGTGGCGGGGTTCGTGCCCTTTCTTTTGGCCTTGATCAGGGGGGTAGCGAACACAGAAAACGATCGGGAAGAATGCCGACTGTCTTTAACCCATGTTTAACATGCTGCAAAAAATACGTCTCCCATTCAATCAGTTACGATTTCAAAAATGACCGGTGGTACAGCTACCGCGTCCATGGGATATCAGACGATCAGTTTTTTGGTTTCTCCCGGCATGGGATCGAGCCCCAAGGCCTCGTAAATGGCCTTGAGTTCGGGCTCGGCCACCGTACTCTTGCGCACATGGAGCGTGTGCCCATCGCGCCTTCGAAAGCTCACCGTGACACGGCGTTGAACCGATAGGGTCTCGCGCAGGCGAGACCAGCTTTCGTGGATGCCCTGTTCCTTCAGTTGACGCCGCAGCGTCTGTACCACCTGATAGGCGAGCACACTGATGAACAGATGCCCGTCGGTGCGCGCTTCTTTATGATGATAAATGGGCCGCAGTCCCAGCTCCGATTTGAGGGAGCGAAACACCGCCTCCAGATCCGTCAACAGGATGTAGGTGCGCCACAGACGTTCTGCGTCCCAGTGGGTTTCATTGGTGCGCAGGCAATAGACCCCGGGGTGGGTGAGCAGCGTGCCCTCGATCGGCTGTTTCACCCAGGTGAGCGACAGCGCTTGCTGGCCGCTTTCATCCGCCGTCAGGGTAATCGCGTAGTGCTGTCCCACCCGGCTCTTTTCTTTGAGCCGCCCGATGCGCTCCTGGAGCTTCGCGGGGCGTTTCTCGCCCCGCGGTGTGTTCAGTCCCTCGGCCAATTTGTGAAGACCGGTTTCGAGCCGCGCGCACAGCCGCCTTGCGATGGCCGCCTCCTTCGCCTGGCGTCACGTGGAGTAGCAATGCCGGTGCACTTCTTGGCCATCGGCGCTCGTGACTTTCTGGATCTGGACCCTCTCCTGACTCGCCGTCTCGATCGCGATGGCATGGGC
>DAHXOO010000045.1 GCA_027364845.1 Pseudomonadota bacterium
CCAATAAACCAGCTATCCTTTGCGTCCCACCGGAATCTGTGCTAATCCAACAAGAATGACAGCCACGGACAGCAGTGTCTTCGGAACCGGGATGAGCGCCGCAGAAAGCGAGTCAGCCGTAGCTTTGGAAAACTGGAAGCTTCTGCGTTATTTCAACGGCTACCGTGCGCTGATCGCGTGCACAGCGGCAGTTTACGCACTATCCGGCATCCACATTTCCCCTTTTGGCGAATCCAACCCGCAACTGTTCTACGGCACTTCCCTGCTCTACGCCGCACTGATGCTGACAGGCGTTGTGGCCGCATGGCGCCGTTGGCCGGCTTACGAAACTCAGATTGGTCTCCTGTCGTTCCTCGACATCGTCCTGCTCACCATGCTGCTGCACGCCAGTGGCAGCCTGAGCAGCGGCCTCGGTTTGCTGCTGGTCGTTTCCGTCGGCGGCAGCAGCCTCATGCTCGGCACCCGGCTCACCGTATTCTTTGCCGCACTTGCGACCGTGGCCATCGGCGTGGAGGTCAACTGGGCGTTCCTCACTGGCGGTTTTTGGTCGACTGATGGCTATACCCAGGCGGGACTGCTGGGCCTGGGACTGTTCGCCACCGCCGCACTGTCCCATACGCTTGCCGCGCGGCTACGTGCCACCGAGGCCCTGGCCCAGCGTCGTGGCGTCGATCTCGCCAATCTGTCACAGATCAACGAACTGATCATCCAGCGCATGCAGTCCGGCGTACTGGTGTGCGACGCAAGTGGACACGTACACATGTTGAACAAGTGCGCGCGTGATTTCCTGGGCCTGCGCGAGCCGCTGAGCGGCAAAACACTTTTGACGGATATTTCGGCCAGCCTGGCGACCCAGATGTTCGACTGGCTCGGTAAGTTGGCAGCCAATCGCGGCCGGCAGCTCGTCACGACCCGCGCTGGCTACACCCTGCTACCGCGCTTCCTGTCGATTGGCGATACACAAAACTCCGGAGTGCTGGTCTTTCTGGAGGACACGGCTATTCTCAAGCAGCAGGCGCAGCAGCTCAAGATGGCGGCGCTCGCCCGGCTTACCGCCAGTATCGCCCACGAAATCCGCAATCCGCTCGGTGCCATCATCCATGCGGGCCAACTGTTGAGCGAGTCGTCCAGCCAGTCCGGTGAGGACAAACGGCTGGTGCGCATCATCGAAGACCAGAGCCGGCGTATGAACGTCATCGTCGAAAACGTGATGCAGCTCAGCCGCCGCGACCATGTGAATCCGGTGGTTCTGAATCTCAGCGCCTGGGTGAGAGACTTCGCGCGCCAGTTTGCGGAGACCAGCGGTAAGCCGGCGGAAGTGTTCTCGGTCGTCGTCCACGGTGCCATCGAGGTGTGCATGGATCCCGACCAGCTCAGTCAGGTAATCGGCAACCTGTGCCAGAATGCACTGCGCCACAGCCCGCCCTTTACCGGCCAACCGCAGATCGCGCTGAAGGCTGGCATGGATATTGATCGTCGCCCCTGTCTCGATGTCATCGATTGGGGCTCGGGTGTGCCACCGGAAATCGTCGACAATATCTTCGACCCGTTCTTCACAACCACGCCCCGGGGTACCGGGCTTGGCTTGTATATTGCACGAGAGCTTTGCGAGGGCAACGGCGCCCGTCTGGATTACCATCCCGGAGACGGGATCGGTAGTCGTTTCTGCGTGACCTTCCTGCGCGCCGAGGAGTGCGGTGGCATGGGGGCATAAATGGGTGCGAAGGCCATGGCCAAGGGGCAGGTACTGATCGTCGACGATGAGCCGGACATCCGTGAACTGCTCGAACTCACGCTGGGGCGCATGAACCTGGAGACGCGTGCAGCGGAAAACCTGGGCGAGGCCCACCACCTGCTGGATCAGTTTTCCTTCGACTTGTGCCTGACGGATATGCGGCTACCGGACGGCAACGGCATCGATCTCGTGCGCCATATCCAGAACCGGCACCCGCAGGTGCCAGTGGCAGTCATTACCGCGCACGGTAACATGGAGACCGCCATCGCTGCGCTCAAGGCAGGCGCCTTCGATTTCGTGTCCAAGCCGCTAGACATCAACGACCTTCGCAACATCGTGCGTTCAGCGCTACGCGTCGGCCACAGCCCGGCAACGGCGGTAGCTGGAACGGGGACAAACACGGGGACGGACACAGGCACCCGCCAGCTGCTGGGCGAATCGCTCGCCATCCAGAAAGTGCGGACCCTGATCGAAAAGCTCGCGCGCGGTCAGGCACCAGTCTACATCCACGGTGAATCCGGTACTGGCAAGGAACTTGCCGCACGCCTGATACACAACCTTGGGCCGCGCGCGGATAAGCCGTTCGTACCGGTCAACTGCGGCGCGATCCCGGAACAGTTGATGGAAAGCGAGTTCTTCGGCCACAAGAAGGGCAGCTTCACCGGGGCAGTGCAGGACAAGGAGGGCCTGTTCAAGGCCGCCGACGGCGGCACTCTGTTTCTCGACGAGGTCGGCGATCTGCCAATTCCGATGCAGGTCAAGCTGTTGCGCGCAATCCAGGAAAGAACTGTGCGCCCCGTGGGCAGCCAGAGTGAGCTACGCGTGGACGTGCGCATCCTGAGTGCCACGCACCGCGACCTCCACGGCTTGGTGCGCGAAGGCAAATTCCGCCAGGACCTTTATTACCGCCTCAACGTGATTGAACTGGCCATACCAAGCCTGCGCACCCGGCCTGAGGACATCCCGGTGCTGGCCGAGCACCTCAGCGCCAAGCTCACGGCCAGCTTGGGTAACGCATCCCCCAAGCTTTCAGCCGAAGCCCTAGGGACGCTGTCGCGCTACGATTTTCCCGGCAACGTGCGCGAGCTCGAGAATATCCTCGAGCGTGCCCTGACAATGTGTGACGGCAGCGAGATCACGGCAATCGACCTGCAGCTGCCGGAAAGCGCAGCTACTCCGGATGCTGAGGGCTCGCCCGCCGAATTAGGCGGAAACGAATCGCTTGAGGAATATCTGGCACGCGTCGAGGAATCGGCCATCCGCGATGCGCTGGATCGCGCTAACCAGAATAAGACCGCCGCCGCCAAGCTTCTGGGCATCACCTTCCGCGCCCTGCGCTACAAACTCGAGAAGCTCGGCATCGACTGATCGGGAACCGTACCGGGTGCCTGCCGGCTACCCCATGCATTCTGCCGCTCGTCGGTCGGTTTTTGACCACCCCCATTACCCTACCGCCAAAAAGTGTCACTCACTGCCGCGATACGGCGAGCAGGTCGTGAAGGAAACCCAGAATACGGCAAGCAAACACCGGCATGGCAGCAGGCAAGCCCTTGTTGATAAAAAAAAATCCCGGGCGAACCCGCCGGTTTGGCGAGTCGGTGCCCAATGGTACGGATTATGCAGCCTTACCCGGCAAGGGCGGCGGGATTGGGTCATCGGAAACAGGCCTATTTTGACCGATCGCTGATCCTCTGCTAGTTATTCTGGGTGGGTTGGAGATCTGGGACTGGATCGACCCTGGGCGGAACAAAAGGACTGCCTAAGGCGACATGCAGACACCGCTCGAGGGCACTCGGCCGGTTTCCCCGAAGCGACAGCCGAACGAAAATACTTGAACTGGAGGTTTTATGAGAAAGTTGCAATTGCAAAGGGGCTTTACACTGATCGAGTTGATGATCGTCGTGGCGATCATCGGCATTCTCGCCGCCATCGCGATTCCCGCGTACCAGGACTATATCGTCCGGTCGAAGGTGACGGAAGGCCTGAGCCTGTCGGACGCAGCTGAAACAGCGGTCGCAGAGACCTTCCAGTCCCTCGGCCATATGGGTGCAACAGGTAACGCTGGCGGCGTGGCTTCCAATCTCAACAGCTTCGGCTTGCCGAAGGATACCAGCATTACCGGGAAATACGTCGTGAGCGTAGGCGTCACAGGTGGCACGGGTGTAATCACTATCACCTACAACCCCGCCACTGTGGGTGGTTCGGTACTCTCGAGTAGTGACACTTTGAACCTCACTCCGATTACCACTGGTGGAAGCGTCGCGTGGATCTGCGGCTATGGGAATATAGGTGGTGTAGGCGCCACCGTGGCTAGCACAATTCCCCCCAAGTACCTGCCAGCGAACTGCCGGCCGTAACATCAGATCAACGCAGGTTGCTTTCGGAAACGCCCCGCATGCGGGGCGTTTCCACTTGAGAGTCCGGAGCGGGTCATAACATGACACAGCAGGTGCGGGGTTTTACCTTGATCGAGTTGATGATCGTCGTAGCGATCATCGGTATCCTCGCTGCTATCGCGATCCCGGCCTATCTGGACAACACTGTGCGATCGAAGGTAACAGAGGGTCTGAGCCTGGCCGAACCGGTCCAGCTGGCCGTGGCGGAGACGTATGATGAAACGGACACCCTGCCTGGGGGCACCAACAACAGCTATTACGTCGCCGCAGCCGCTAACATCTCGGGCAAATATATCCAATCGGTTGCGGTTGCCGCCGGGACCGGTATTATTACCATTACCTACAGTAACGCGCTGGGCGGCGTGCCGACTGCCGACGGGACAGTTCTCACGCTCGTTCCAATCACCGGCAGCGACGGGGAAGTCGCTTGGGAGTGCGGTTACTCGACGGTCCAAGTGTTCGGCAAAACCCAGAATCCCACCGGCAAGACAACTATCCCACAGAAGTATTTGCCGGCGACCTGCCGATCATGACAAAAACCCCAGCACAGAAGCTGTGCTCGCTGCCATCTAGTCAAAAGCAACCGCCTAAGCCAAGCTAGCTTCGAACGCACCCCACCCGGACATATCCATGGCATTAAACCTCGACAACTTTCGACGGACTCCGCCCGCCATGATTCGTGATGGCGGAGGGATGCCGGTGCGGATCGGACCGAGCTGGACAGTGCGCATGGCTCTGATCCTCATCGTCCTGGGGCTGACCGTCGTCGCCTATTATCCGGGGCTATCGGGCGGTTTCGTCTTCGATGATTTTCCCAACATCCTGAACAACACTCAGCTGCATATCCACACACTGACCTGGTGTTCACTGTGGAACGCAAGCCTCTCTTCGCGAGCCGGCATTCTCCACCGGCCCGTCAGCATGCTGACTTTTGCCCTGAATTTTTATTTCTTTGGGATCAAGCCGTTCTCCTTCAAGCTGGTGAACCTGGTCATCCACCTCGCAAACGGGGTGGGGCTCTTCATTCTCGGGAGCCAACTGCTGAACGCCTACCGTCAGATCCACAGGTCTACGCTGTCCGAACGTCAGGCATATTGGATTGCCTTGTCCGCGAGCGCCGCGTGGTTGCTCCACCCGCTCAATCTCACCGCCGTGCTGTACGTCGTGCAGCGCATGACTAGTCTCTCGACCCTATTCACAATCGCCGGTTTGTGTTTTTTTCTCTGGGGCAGATGGCGGTTATGGAACGGCCGCAAGGGCCTCGGCCTGATGCTGACCGGCGTCGTGGGATTTGGCCTGCTGGCACTGTTCAGCAAGGAAAGTGGTGCGCTGCTGCCCGTGTACATGCTCGTCATCGAAACTACCATCTTCCGGTTTCGGACCCGGGACAGTGGGACCGATCGAACCGTTCTATGGTTCTTTCTGCTGTTCCTCGTACTACCGACCCTCGGCGGCTTCATCTGGATCGCAATCGACCCGCAAGTATTCTTCGGCGGATATGTCTTCCGCAGTTTCGGTCCGTTACAGCGCGTGCTGACCGAGGCGCGGGTGATCGTGTTTTATTTGCGACTGATCTTCGTTCCATCCTTGAACCAACTCGGGCTTTACCACGACGATATCGCCATCTCCCACGGATTGCTGCAGCCGCCCATCACGTTGGCGTCGACCGCCCTGATCCTGGCCCTTCTTAGCACCGCCGCTATGGTCCGGCGGCGTGCGCCGCTGGTGAGCTTCGGCATCCTCTGGTTTTTCACCTGTCAGATCCTGGAGTCCACCGTACTGCCACTGGAAATCGCGTTCGAGCACCGTAACTATCTTGCCGATTACGGTATTCTGCTGCCACTGTGCTACGCGCTTTTGGATACGAGCCGCGCAGCCGCAACCCTACCGCTACGCAGAACGGCGCTCGCATTGTTCATCGCAATGCTGTCTACCATCACCTACCTGCGATCGGAAAGCTGGAACAGCGACGTCGAGCAAGCTGCCACCGAGGCACGCTTCCATCCGGACTCGCCCCGATCCCAGTACGACGCCGGCCGGATTTTCGCCAATCTGGCACTTGCCGGACAGCAGCAATTCACCGGACGCGCCTACCACTATCTTGAGCGCTCGGCCCAGCTTGACACTGCGGGCATCATGGCTGACATCGGCCTCATTGTCTTCGCCAGCAGGCACGGTGACAAGATCGACCCGGACTGGCTCACAGCGATCGGACAGAAGCTTCGCCTCGATCCGATCACACCGAGTTCGATAACCAGCATCGGGCAGTTGCAGACCTGTCAACAGGGTCCGTGCCGGATCAGCAACGGCCGAATGCGGGCACTGTTCGGCGACGCATTCCGCAATCCGCTCCTGTATCGAACCACACAACAATACGCGGATATGCTGACGATTTACGGGAGCTTCCTGATCAACAAGCTGGATGATTTCCCAGACGGAAAAGTAGCTTTTGAAAAGGCGGTGCGCGTAGACCCCGTGCAGTTGCAGTACCGGGTCAATCTAACGAAACTGCTGATTGCCATGTACCTCTACCGCGACGCGCGCTCGCAACTTGCCGCGCTCGTGGCTGCGGATCCGCTTAATACGCACAGCGAACAGATCAAGTCGCTTCGTGAGGAGCTGGCGCGGCTCCCGGACCGGAATTTAAGACCGCCTGTAGCGCGCCTGTCCTCGGCCACAGCCAGCAGACGGCGTTCCTTGCTGAAGGAGTAACAGGCGTCCGGCAACGCCGCTGGCAACGGGTCCAGTGAACCACACTAGCCAAGGTCTGTCCTATAATCAACTTATCATGCTGCCTCTACCCAATATCGCCCCGACCGCGCAGTTTGAGAGAACTGACAGCGCACCCGTGGAGCCTGAAATAAGCATCATCATTCCGTCCAAGAATGAGGTCGAAAGCCTGCGGATTCTGCTTCCGGCCCTGAAACAGGTCTGTCCGCAGGCGGAAATTCTAGTCATTGATGACGGCTCGACGGACGAGACCGCCAGCGTATGCCACAACTGTGCGGTCCGGAATATCAGCCTGCCCTATTCGCTAGGCAATGGGGCAGCGGTGAAGAACGGAGCACGCATTGCCAGAGGCCGGGTCCTGGTGTTCATGGACGCCGACGGACAGCATGATCCATTGGATATCCCTCGGCTCCTTGCCAAATTGGCCGATGGCTATGACATGGTTGTGGGCGCGCGTACGGGAAACTCGCACGCGGGCCTGCATCGCGCCACCGCCAACGGAATCTACAACCGTCTCGCCAGCTGGATGACCGGGCAACACATTCTGGACCTTACCTCCGGGTTCCGGGCGGTCCGAGCCAACAAGTTCCGCAGGTTTCTTTATCTGCTGCCAAACGGGTTTTCCTATCCCACCACGATCACGATGAGTTTCTTTCGCGCCGGTTATCTCGTTGCTTATGTTCCAATCACCGCCGCGCGCCGGCGCGGACGCAGCCACATCCGGCTGGTGCGCGACGGATTGCGGTTTCTACTGATCATATTCAAAATTGGAACACTTTATTCTCCGCTC
The DNA here is from genome assembly GCA_027364845.1 of Pseudomonadota bacterium. Taxonomy (GTDB): domain Bacteria; phylum Pseudomonadota; class Gammaproteobacteria; order Acidiferrobacterales; family UBA6901; genus JAJYCY01. The sequence continues at coordinate 7,652 of DAHXOO010000045.1, forward strand.
AAGCTGTTCCTGCCCGTAAGCGTTGCATTCTTTCTTCTCGGTCTGGGGCGTTATCTTTACACTTTTACGACCTCAAGTCGGTTCACCAACATGAGCGCTCTGCTGTTGGTCACCTCGATAGTAGTCTTTCTGATCGGCCTAGTTTCCGAACAAATCAGTGCGCTGAACTACAAAGATAGTGAGAGAAACTAACCGCCGCCCACGATCCGCAGCGACGGCACGCCGGACCCGTTCACCGGTGCACGCCGGCTGGAGGGGCACTTTGTCACGGCCGGCCACTGTCCGGGGGTGGTCAGGACCTCTCGCAGTGCCAGCGATCGCAACCGACCTCGGATCACCACCAGGCAGAAGTGCGGGCACAAACCCAGTCGAGCGGCAGTCCGGGCGGAACACTGCGATCGGCACCGGCTTGGCTCGACGTCTGCGCTGCCCATGGAGACGCTGCGCTGGTCGTTGTCAATCCTCCTGCGCCAACCCGAGAGGCGCGCGGCTAGCCTCATGGTGACGGCGGGACGATGACACGGCGCAGCTCCATATTCCACTACGTTGCAGCGCCGGGTCCCCGGTACCTGATGCGGCTGAGCCTCGTGGAGCAGCTCATTCGCAGCATTCCGCAACCAATCGCGAATTTTGCCGAGATCGGTCCCGGCCAGGGCGACATCGGCTTGTACCTCGCCGCCACCCTGCCCGGAGCCACGGGCGATCTGATCGAGTTTTCCGAACAGAGCGTCGAGACGCTGAGACGGCGAACTGCAGGTGTCACAGCATTGACCGTCCTTGAAGGCGATTTCCGTTCAATGGAGGCACGACCGGCTTACGACCTCATCGTGGCCTGCGAGGTTTTTGAGCACCTGGATGACGATGATGCGGCGTTCACTGCAGTAAGCCGTATGCTTCGACCCGGCGGCTATTTTCTGTTATCGGTGCCTGCATTCATGCGAAAGTGGCAGGCGGCGGATGAGTATGCCGGGCATTTTCGCCGCTACGAACGCGACGACCTGAGCAGCAAGCTTGAAGCCGCGCAGCTCCGTATCCTCAAGCTGTGGTGCTATGGATTTCCCGTTACTCATCTGCTCGCGCTCCCCTACCGGCTTTACTACGGCAGGCAGCTGCGCGAGCGCCCGCTGCCGAAAGCCGAGGCCACCAAGCGCAGCGGAATCGAGCGTTCGCATGCGCGCAGACTCGGCGTGCTGCCTGTTTCCGCGCTAATGAGGCCATTCTTTCTGCTGCAGAACTTGGTAAAAACGACCGATATCGGTGACGGTTATCTGGTGCTGGCACGCAAATGAGCTCTGTCGATCCCACCCCGCAGGGCGTAACAACCGCCGCCGGCATCACACTTCCGAAAATCGTCATTATCGGGGTCCACAATTGCTCGGACGCCTACCCGAACGTCAAATACCGGGTCCTCGGGCTCCTCAATTCCGAAGGGATATCAGCCCAGGAATACCGATATACATTCCTCTGGCGACCGTTTTCGCGCCGCGGGCGCAGCACATGGCGACGCCTGGTGACAATCGTGAGCGCACCATTGAACGCGATCCTGTCTCATCTGCGCGCCGTAGCGGCTTGCGTGCTGCATGCGCGCTCCGAATCGATGTATGTGCCCTACCCCGCTCCGCTGGTGCTGTTCTGCCTTTCTTTTTTTCCGCGCGTCCTGCGCCCGAGAAAGATCATCGCCGACGCGTTCATTTCACTTTACGACACGGTGGTTTCGGATCGCACCTTGCTATCCGACCGCGGCCTGCCGGCCAGACTGTTGCACTGGATAGAACAACGGGCTTACCGGCTTTCCGACTTGGTCGTGGCCGATACCGCGATGAATGCCGCCTACCTGACGCAGCTTTTCCGCCTTCCTGCGAGCAAGGTGGTCACCCTCCCACTTGCGATCGGGGAACAGGTCTATTCTTGCACTTCTTATCATGCGCGCGCAGGGCAATGCACAGTGCTGTTCATCGGGACGTTCGTTCCCCTGCAAGGGGCGGAGGTCATAGCCCGCGCCGTGTCTCTGCTGCGGGATGAGGCAGACGTCCAATTTCGCATCATCGGTTACGGGCAATCCGCTAGATCGGCACGGGAAATACTTGAGAACGAGGCCTGCCGGAATTATGTCTGGATGGAGGAATGGCAGGATGCCACGGCCCTAGCCGGAGAGATCTGCCGTGCCGACATCTGCCTCGGGATATTCGGCACTACCGACAAGACCCAGCGGGTCTGGCCGCTCAAGAACTACGGCTACATGGCCTGCGGCCGCCCGATCATAACGGGTGACACTGCTTGCGCACGCGAGCTGACCCGGAATGCCGATCCCGCCCCTTTCGCGATGGTGCCAGTCGGAGATCCCCAGGCACTAGCCGCGGCGATACGGTCCCTAGCCCACGATGGCGCCGCCCGCATCGGCTATGCGCACCGAGCTCGTGGCTTCTATGAGCAGAATCTGGCCGGCGTGATTTCGATCGATGCGATTCTCAAGGAATTGTTGCGCTAACGCACTGGATGCAAACCTCCGACCAGGTGCTCCGCAAGGATTTCCGGGTGAGGTCGTTGCGCTATTCGTCGGTAGCCGTCCGCGCCCGGCGCAGCGCCGCCACCACGTCCTTTCCGGATCCCCAGAAGGCGATCACACCCAAGACGATTTCCGTGACGATCAACCACAAGCGGAACAGCAAGCTCAATAATACCGCGTCCACCAATGGGATCTGCGAGGCCAGGATCCCACTGCTCACCGCTTCGCGCACGCCGATGCCACCTGGAGCGAACAACGCCAAGAACCCCGCGGTGACGCTGACGGTGTTGGCAAGCAACATCGAGTAAAGTAGCCGGCTACTGACATGCGCGGGAAAAAAAGTGAAATAAACGCTTGCAAACACAAACCCCAGGAGCACCCAAAGGGCCGCATACGCGCACAGCAGGAAATAATACTTCGGGCCCGAGAGATTTCCGACCGCAACCACCTGCCGGTCCTTCCCGCCAAATCGGACATAGAGCCGCAGTATCAGCGCCATGACCAAGCCATGATAGCGCTGACCGACAATGGTACCGACGACAACCGCGGCCAGCAAACCCCAGGCCCATTCGCTGCGATGCCAACCCGCCAACAGAACCGCAGTCACCAAGACCGCCGAGTAAAGCACAAAGTACTGCTCTACGCAGGTTGCGGTGATTATCTGCTGCTCAGAGATACCGTGGAGCCGTTTCATTCGGGAACCCCTGGCCACGGCACCCCACAGCTTTCCCGGCAGGTACTTGGCGATGCTCACGAGGCACAGCTGATAAAAACTTTCCTTCAGCGCAATCCGGGACCCGGATACGTCGGCGACGATACGTTTCCAAAGCGCGCTCAGGAGCAGCCAGTAGACCATCTGCAACATCAGCCCGAAAACCAGCGACCCCGGCGATACATGGAGCGGGTGGTCAATCCTTCCGAGTCCGCGGCTAAAATACACCCCGGCGAAGACCAAGCCACCGACAATCAGCAGCGACAGCCAGTACCTTCGGATTATCGTGTTTGTGGCGGACACCGGTGCATGAGACAGTCGCAGTTAGTTTGGTCGCCAGACCAGCCTAGAGAATCGTCAGCCTGGCACTGATTTCGAGATTGCGTCGGCCACCGCCTTGGTCGGCACCGAACAGGCGTAGCAGCGGCTCCAACGCGGCGGCATTCGCGGTCGGCCTGACCAGTCCGCTGAACCGGAGCTGCCCAGTGGCCGGTTGCCAGCTGCCCTGCCCGCTCATGGCAAGACTGCCACCAAGGGTTTGCAGCCTAAGCACGGCACTCTGACCATGCCCGTCCAAGTATAGCCGATAATCGCCGAGCGGCCGCACACTGGAGAGACTGCTTGCAGCTTGCTGCCATTGAACAACCGCATCACCGCTGAGCGTGCCGCTGTTGAGTGCGAGCCGCTTGGCCCCTATATGCACCTGCCCCGCAGGACTGGCGAGCGCCGCCGGACTGTAGAAGACACCGACAAGCTGCGCCGGGAAGCTGGCTACGACATCGCTCAGAACAATCCGCCGGTATCCCACACCGAAATCAGCCTGGGCCTCGGTACCGGGCCCATGCACGGCGGCGTGGGTATGAATTTGCCCAGTGAAAAGCCAAAGAGGATTGATCGACCAGCGGGCCGCGCCCAAGCTCTGCGGCGGCGTAAAAGCTACGTGGATCACCAGATCTCCGCGCCCACGCCAGACCGTGCCCGCCGGGCGGTACAGACTCACTACGCCGCGGCTTGCACGCACCAGAACCCAGGATACCCACGCTGCCGGCGCCGTCGCGACTAAAAAGACCAAATAGAATGCCAACCCCAGGAAACCGTAAAGCAGCCAGCGCCGTGTCATGCTCCCGGCCCCCGCAACTCAAGGTGCACGTCGACCACACCCGGCTTCGGATTTGCGTTGATGGTTGCGCTTTCGATACGCACCCCATTGTGCGTCTGCAGCGCATGCAGCCAAGTCACCAAGGTATTGAACGCAACCCCCTGGAGGATCAGGCGCGCCCCGCTGGCACCATCCGGTTCCATTTGCGTCAGCGCCTGCTTCAGGCCGTAGGCGGCCGCCGACTGCTCCAGCGTTGCCAGAATTGCGCCGCCTGACGTCGGAGTAATCTTGCCGCTTGCGCGCAGCTGGCTGATCTGCAACGCCTGGGTCCGCATGACGGTCAGGCGCGCGCCGTCACGTGGAACTTCGACGCGCAGCTCATGCAGGTCGTGCTCCATGGGCGCCCAAAGAAGGTCATAGAATAGAAATGTGCCCAGTATCACGGTTGCGATGGCCAGCGCCATACGCTCGCGCGCCTCGAGCGCCCGCCAGCGCGCGCGGTGGGGTTCCAGGAACGCGAGTGCGGGCCAGTTCATGAGGACGACCCTGGCTTGACGCGTATGCGGCCATCGACGATCCCGTGATGGCTGGCGGCGTCCATCACTTTGGCACTCAGGCCGCGCGCGGACAGCGCGTTGCGCAGCGTCTCCATGGTCTGATAATCCGCCACGCGCAGATCGAAGGTCAGGCTCGAGTCCGAATAGCTCAGGCTGCGCAAGTGCACCGCTGCAGTGGACTGGATCGCCGGCGCAGCACGGGCCAGCAGCGGTAGGAAGTCTCCGGGCACCGGTCGGCCGCCTCCCGACCTGAGCGCATCCAGATCGCGCGCCATCTGCAGCGCCGGATCCACGATGGTGTGGGCGTCCGGAAAACTGCGCTTGAACAACTCAACCATCTCGCGCCGCTGGGCGAGCTCGACGTGCTTCAAGTGCCACCATGCGCCGAGATTAAACCCGAATCCGAGCACCAACCAAACCAGCAGGATTACACCGGCCGGTCGCAGCGCCCGCAAAGCCTGGCGCAGCGGATCCGCCGGCGAGAATTCTTGCTGCAGCAGGCTGAACCCGGCGGCATCGGGCGTCTGCGCCCAGAATTCCCCTTCCAGACCGTGCACCGGCAGCTGCAGATCGGTGGACCAGTGCTCAAGAGCAACGGCGGCAGGCGGATTGTAGAATGACAGCGACTCCGGGACTTTTGCGCCGGAGCGCGCCTCACGCAAGGCGATTGCGAGCGCCTCGGGCACCTCTGCGCCGCGCGGCAGTTCACAGGTGAATCCCGACCACGCACCGGTGCGCACGATCAGTTCGCTGCCATCCGGTGTCAGCGACCATCCCAGGCCGTCCCAGGGAAGCGCCAGCGTTGCCGGGCACAAGCCCATGGGCACAAGCCCGGCCGCTTTCATGGCGTCGACCCAAGCCTGCAGCCGCGCGCGCGCGGTGACCGCAACGACCAGGCTGCCGCCACCCAGAGGACGATAGGCGAAATGCAGGCTTTCCGGCTCCCCCAGGAGCTGATCCTCCAGCGCGTACGGCAACGCCTGGGCGATCCGAGCGCGTGAGCGCGTCGGCAGTACGATCTGCGCCAGCATGGTTTCCTCCGCCGGCGTCCAGACCCAGACGCGTTCGGCACGCAGCTCGACTGGCAGTTCAGCCAGTTGTACGACCTGACCGTGGCGCACCACACCGTCCGCCCCGTGCCACCACCAGGATACCGGAACGCTGCCCTCGGGCCAGCCGGCAGGCAGCTGCAGACTGAGAACTCCCTGGTCCGGGGTACGAAAACTCGAAGCGCGATTTTTCAGCGGTGCGTTCATGACAAAGTGAATGATGGGCCGGATTTGGTCTTTGCGCTGCCAGATCTAGGTGCGTTTCCCGTCAAGTCCGGTCTCGGTCGCTGCCAGCGCTAGTCACAGTTTAACCGCTATGTGCCGTTCTGATCCAATGCCGGCAGCGCTGTGTTCGCGCTCTCTGGCAGGTTGGCGGTCAGAACTCCTGATTGCCACAGGACCGTCGCCGGCTGACCGCCGCCCGGACAGTAAACCAGGGTCCGACTGTCCTGGTAGATGCGGCCGAAAGTGGTCTGAATGTCTACTATGAAATAGGACGTCTTTACATTGAGGGTCTGCCCACCTGCCGGTGCCTGCCCAGCGCGCGCCTGAAGCTGAGACGTGTCCGTGAACGGATCCGGGCCTTTGTCACGTTGATTGATCAGGTTCTGGGCGGTCTGTAGCGGCAAAGCATTGAACAGCGCGCTCAGAACCACTGCGCTGGTAGTGTTGATGTTGATAGGGGTGGGAACAGGCAGAGCCACCACATACGGCCGCATTTTTTCCACGGACTTGGCGTCAAAGCCGCGCACCAGGCGCAACTCCTCAACGCTCTGCAGCGGTTGGTTGGCGTCGCGGTAGGGCGGCGTAAGCGCAAGATAGTAGGCATCTTCGGCACCATCTGGCCGCGCCTGGCCCGGTGGGCCAATCCAGTCGAGCAGGGCATCGATGATTGCAGGATCAATGTCGAGATATTGCAGCAAGTTCCGGAATACGGTGATGTCCGGCTGGCTAGGCACACCGCTTTGCAACAAATTGTTGAGATTGAATCGTGCCTGCGCATCGTAGATCCTGACAGCAACAGTCCCATTCGCAACTGGCATCGGCGGAAGCGTGCGTGCCCAGACCTGGGTGAGATCGTCGGTGGGATTGTTCTGCTTGGTGTTTTCGTCAAGAACCTTGAGCGCAAGTTCCAGCGCGCCGTCACGAACCTTGTCCGCCTGCGAACGGTCTGCCAGGTTCTGGACCTGGCGTATCCACACTTCCTGGTTCAGGCTGAGATACGCCGCGATGGCGGCGACAATGGCGACGACCAGCAGGGCGGTGATCAGCGCCAGGCCGCGCTGCCCGAACGGATCACGGTCTTTCCGCAGACACCTATTCATGGACGAGAAACAGCCTAGTGAAGCGGCCACGGCCTCGGATCGCAAGCATGATCTCGACGCCACGCGGGAGCGGGTTGGATGGGCCGTTGCTCACCGCGGCGCCCGGCAACTGCGGCCAGAGATCGGACCACAGCTGGTCCTGCGTGAATGCGCGCACCTTGAACTCCGTCACCTCACGCAAAATCGCCGACTTCACAGGCATAGTGTCCGGCGCACGGTCCAGCACCGGCCAGCTGAGGCGCCACAGCACGCCGCCTTGAAGCTCGTAGCCCACGCGCTGCAGGTCGCTGCGCACGACGCTACCGATTACCAGGCCACCGCCGCGGGTGAACTCGAGCTGCGGAGCACCGAGCGCCCGCAAGTCGGCAGGCCGGATGATAAATGCCGGCAACACCTCTCCGTCATCGTCACGCACAGTGCGCGGCCGTGCCTGGGACAGGTCATCCTGCAGGCGCGCGAAGCACATGGAAAGACCGCTCCAGAACCTGCGTTCAACCGTCACCCGGTCACCACTGCGCAACACCTGGTCGAGCACGGTGTAAGCCATGACCCCCAGCAGCGCGAAGATCGCGATCGCCACCAGCATCTCCATCAATGTCAGGCCGCGCGCGCGATTAAGCCCTACACCCTGCTTCATCCGGGCTGCCTCAGGAATCCGATGATGCGCCCGAGCACTTCCTTGTTACGGTGTGCGCGCACCTGGATCTGGATGCGGCGGAACCCGGCGATTGAAGTGGTCGACACCTGTTCGCGCCAGTACCATCGGCGACCATTGAACTCTTCAGTGCCGGTGGTAGTGTCGATCGACAGCCAGTCGTTGCGCAGCTGATGTTTCGTCATGCGGTCTTCAGCCACCCATTGCGCTTCCAGGTGGTTGCGCAAACTGATGCTGGTCTCAATCGATTGCGTTACGACCCGCATGACTGCTGTCAGGGCGATGGCCAGTACTGCCAGTGCCACCAGCACCTCCAGCAGAGTGAAGCCGCGCATACGGCTAGACATGGAGCCGCACCGTCCGGACCCCGCCGTCCGGGGTCCCTTCCACGCGCCAGCTGGTACCGTTCCGGGTAAGAACGATGTCGAACGAGGGCAGCTCGCCGGTCGGCAGCAGGATCAGCTCTGGCCGATCCCCGGCATTCGCTCCATCGATGGTTATCGAACTAATGGACATGCCTGAAGGCAACCGGCGCGGGCGCAGGATTTGATCTGACTTGACGGACTCGAACCGCCCTTTCTGGTTGTCGAGGACCAGGAACCGGTAGCCGCCAGGAGCAAACGCCACCGCGTACACCTCTCCCTCCAGTATCGACTCCTGGCGCGCCGTGCGCACAAGCAGCGCCAGCCGCGCAGCCTCCTCCCGGACAGCGCGTGACTCGTTGCCGCTGATCCCCAACCCTACCATGCCGATCACGATCACGAGCAACAGCATTACCACCAGCAATTCGATCAGGGTAAAGCCCCGTCCACGTGGAAGCGGGCAGGCCGGAAGCTTCTGGCACAGACGCGCCCGGAACTTGGACAAGGGCGCACGGAGCACGGAGATATTGCAGGACTGGTCAGCGCACGCCGGAGCAAGCGACGGGCGCGCCATTTCTGCCCGCACCACTCGGCACGCGGACCGGCGTGGCCATCGACCGCAATCCATAAAGGACATCCACACCATGGTATGCGCCCCGCACCGCCCGCAGCCAACTCACCGGCTTAGATTCCAGTTGCCGATCTCATTGCTGCTGCTACCGCCGTCCGCCGACGGGCCGTCCGGGCCATAACTGAATACATCGATCTCGCCATGCAGCCCCGGATTGAGATACTGATAGTCGTGGCCCCATGGATCCTTGGGCATGTGATCCAGATATCCGCCGGGCCTCCAGTTTTCCGGGACATTTCCGGAATCGGGTTTGCGCACCAGCGCTGCCAGTCCCTGCTCCGTGCTCGGATAGGTACCATTATCCAGACGGTAAAGATCGAGCGCGCTGACGATGGCGCGCACGTCATTCCTTGCCGCCACCACTCGTGCCTGCTCGGGACGATCCATGATCCGCGGCACGATGATGGCCGCCAGAATTCCGAGAATCACCATCACCACCAGAACTTCAATCAGCGTAAATCCAGAATTTTTCCTGCACCTGTACATTGCAATCCTCACTTGATCAACTGATTCATATCGATTATCGGCAACATGATCGCGAGCACGATGAACAGGACAATACCCCCCATCACCAGGATCAGCGCCGGCTCCAGCATTGCTGTCAGGGCCGAGACCCAGTTCTCAAGCTCCCGCGTCTGCGCCTCGGCCGCACGCATGAGCATAATATCGAGGCTCCCGCTCGCTTCGCCGCTCGCGATCAGGTGGATCACCAGCGGCGGGAACAGCTTCGCCTTACCCAGGGACCGCGCCAGGCTGCCGCCCTCGCGCACCTGGCGCAGGGCATCCTCCACGGCGGCACGCATCGGCAAATTTCCTACAACCTGGAATGCCGACTGCATGGCACTGAGCAGCGGGATTCCACTTGTGGTCAGGATGCCGAGCGTGCTGGTAAGACGCGCGGCATTAATGCCGCGCACCAAGCGCCCGAACAGCGGAACCCGCAGCAGGCCCTGGTGCCAGCGCGCGCGCAGCTTTGGCACCCGCAGTGCCGCGCGCGCACCGAAATAGGCCGCCGCCGCGCCGACCAGCCACCAGACACCCACCGCACGCACAAAGTCACTGATATGGATCAACACGCGCGTGGGCATTGGCAGTGCCTGTCCAGTATTGGTGAAAACGCGCGTCACCTGCGGCACCACGTAGATCAGCAGCCCCGCCACCACGGACAGTGCCACGATGGTAACGAGCGCCGGATAAATGAAGGCAAGAAGCACCTTGTTCTGCAACGCCTGTCGATCCTCGGTGTAGTCGGCAAGACGTTCCAGCACCTCATCCAGCCGCCCGGACTGCTCCCCGGCATCCACCATGTTGCGGTAGATATCCGGAAAGGCCTCCGGGAAATCACGCATGCTGCGCGCCAGTGCCTGCCCCTCCAACACGCGTCCGCGCACACCGGCCAGTACCGTGCGCGTGCGTGTGGACTCGGTCTGCTCGACCAGCGCATTGAGACATTCCTCGATCGTGAGCCCGGCGCGCACCAAGGTAGCGAACTGCCGTGTGAGCAGGGCAAGCTCACCGCCGGAGATGCCACGGCGCCACATCCTGCGCTGCGCCCGTCCAGCTCGCGTGTCGGACTTGCCGGCACGGATGGGTTCGACATGCATGGGAGTAAGACCGCGCTCCCGCAGAATGACACGCACTTGGCGCTCGGCGTCAGCCTCGATTACACCTTTGACGGCTCGGCCTTTGGCGTCCAGGGCCTGGTATTCAAAAGCAGCCATTACGCCATCCGGTGCCGGACACGGAGCAGCCGGCTGCAGCCATATGGCGCACGCTCATGCCGAAGCGGAAAGAGGCTACTGTCAGACCGTTGCCGCCGTGTCCCGTCACTCATCGCTAGTCCTCGCGCGACACACGCAATACTTCTTCCAAGCTTGTCTCGCCAGTCCGCACCCAGCGCAGCCCATCCTGGCGCAGGCCCTGCATACCATGCGCGCGCCCGTGTTCCCGGATGCGGCCCTCGGAGGCACGGTCGTGAATCAGGCCGCGTAGCGCGTCGTCCACCGGCAGCAGTTCATAGATTCCAGTACGCCCCTGATAGCCTGTGTTCCCGCAGGCGGGGCAGCCGGTCGCCCGGTAAAGGGTGGTGTGAGTCGCTTCTTCCGGAGCCATTTCCAGCAGCACCGCCTCGGCCGCCGTCGGTACATGCGCCTGCCGGCACTGAGGACAGAGCCTGCGCACCAGACGCTGCGCCAGGACACCCAGCAGGCTCGATGCCACCAGAAATGGCTCGACGCCCATGTCGACCAGGCGCGTGATCGCACCCACGGCATCATTGGTATGCAGGGTAGCGAGTACGAGATGGCCGGTAAGACTCGCCTGTACCGCAATCTGCGCGGTTTCCAGATCACGGATTTCTCCGATCATGATGATGTCGGGGTCCTGCCGCAAGATCGCACGCAGCGCCCGCGCGAACGTCAGGTCGATCTTCGAATTCACGTGGGTCTGCCCGATACCATCCAGGTCATATTCGATAGGATCCTCGACGGTCACTATATTGTTGCGTTTCGCGTCGAGCTGCGACAACGCTGCATACAGCGTCGTGGTCTTGCCGGAACCCGTGGGTCCGGTGACCAGGATGATTCCGTGGGGCTGGTGAATGAGTCGGTCAAGAATGGCAAGCGTGGCATCGGACATCCCGAGACCGACCAGCCGCAGGCGCCCCGCCTGCTTGTCGAGCAGCCGCAACACGACACGCTCACCGTGCCCGGTTGGCAGCGTCGATACGCGCACGTCCACTGGCCGCCCCGCAAGTCGCAGCGTGATGCGCCCATCCTGAGGCATCCGCTTTTCGGCGATATCCAGGCGCGCCATGATCTTTATGCGCGAAACGATTACCCCGTGCAAAACCTGTTGCGGCTCTACGATGTCGCGCAACACACCGTCGAGGCGAAAACGCACCACCGAGCGGGTCTCAAAGGGCTCAATATGAATATCAGACGCACCTTCACGTACCGCCTGGGTCAGCAGGGCATTGATGAGCCGCACTATGGGAGCATCGTCCTCGCTCTCGAGCAGGTCCTCGGCACGCGGCAAATTTTGCGCGAGCTCCGCCAGATCCATGTCCTCGCCCAGATCGTCAACGATCTGCATGGCATGGTTCATGCCACGCTCGTATGCGCGGTTAAGCGCCGAGTCGAAGGTTTCGACGCTCAGCTCATGTACGCGCAGTGGCCGTCCCAAAGCACGGCGCAGCTCCGCCAGAACCGCGGTCGATACGCCCGGGCGCGTCCATACCTCGACGGCACCGTCGACCTGGCGTGCACTCAGCACGCCGTGCCGCTTCGCAAAATGATACGGCAGGCGCTGACACAGCTCCGGATCCAGCGTGTGAAGATCAAAAACGGCGCTCATCTCCGCCATGTGCCTCAGTGTTTGGGTACGGCGGTCGGCTTCGCGCCCGCATCGATCGGCGTGTCAGGAGGCATCGCCGGCGGACCGAGCAACTGCCCGCTCCCGGACACTGTCGGATTCCCGGCCGGACTCGTCTTGAGCGGAATATCGTGGCTTGCACTGAAGCCACCCAGCAGTGCTCTTTGCGACGGCGTCAGCGTCCGCAGTCCCGCGATATAGGAGTAGCGATCGGTGGTAAACCCGCGGGCACCGGCTTGACTGCGAACGATTACCGGACGTAGAAATATCATCAGGTTCGTCTTGATTTTCTCGTGATTACGGTAACGGAAAAGCCAGCCGATTAGGGGAATGTGGCCCAGAACCGGTACCGACTCATCATTGATGTTCAGCGTATTCTGGATCAACCCACCCAGCACTACAGTATTACCGTCGTCGACCACCACAGTCGTATCCAAAGTGCGCTTATTGAAGCTCTCGGTCAGGGGGCTCGATGAGGGGACCACGCTCGACACCTCTTCCTGGATGTGCAGCTTCACGGTGTCGCCCTCGGAGATCTGCGGCTTCACTTTGAGGGTCAGGCCGACATCCTTGCGATCTATGGTCTGGAACGGATTGACCACACCGGAGGTCGTCGTCGCCTGGGCGTAACTGCCAGTCAGAAAAGGCACGTTCTGGGCCACGACGATCTTGGCTTGGGCATTGTCCAGGGTGAGCAGATCCGGACTGGACAGGATATTGGCGTTATCGTCGGTTTCCAAGGCGCGCGCCAGCGCTCCCAGACCGTACGTCACGGTGCCATTGGGCAGCACGATTTGCGGCCCTATGAATCCAAATGACAGGCCATCGGCAGCACCAAGCGTCGTGATCGGATTGGCGACCGCATTGATGATGCCCGAACCTGCCGACGAAAAGTTCGTGACGCCACCAACCC
>DAHXOO010000046.1 GCA_027364845.1 Pseudomonadota bacterium
AACCCCCTAAGTCCGACAGGCTCCTAGGACAAACCGAACCGTCGCAAACGGCGCTTGTCCTTCGGCCCGGGCTAATCCTGTACTCGTTAGCTCGTTCCTGAGGACACCCCGTCCCCCGATCCAAGGGCGCGGGCTATCGTGGCCACTGCATGTCGAGTGCCAGCCGGACTACCTTGAGCCCTGCAGCAGCACAGGCTTGATCTGTCTTAGCGCTAGGTGTCCCCGATACGCCCAACGCGCCGTAGAAGACACCCCCCACCTCTATGGGTACAGATCCGCCCACAAAAACCAGGTGCGCGCCCGCATAACTTAAGGGTGCGTGCCGGGGTTGGCGCTGCAACCGGGTTCCAGTGGCATTAAACATGGCGCTGGTGTAAGCCTTGTCGTAACTGATCGCTAACGATAGCGGCGCGGCCAGTGTATCCCGCAATGCGACTTGCGTTATGCCGTCACGATCCACCACCGTTGCCGCAACCTGGAAACCTTTTACGCGGCACGCCGCGACCGCGCCACCGTGACAGAAAGGGGTTTGCTGGCTTGCGCATTAATGGATACCAGAATAATCGCAGTTGCAGCAACCCTTAACCATATCGCTTCTCTAGCCATTCGATATCTCCGCTTGTGTGCGCCATTCCCATGAAAATCGAATCATCCGTCGATGTTTGACCCTATTCGAGCCAACAGGTCGATCTCACATCGACTATACGATATTCCCATATTCTCGAGGAAGACGTAACGTGTGGCATCGGGGGTAAGGGTGCACGGGCCTTGACGTGACTATGGACTGCTTCGACAAGGTGTAATGCCGTCGCACGCACTAATCGGTTTCTGCCGGATTGTTGGGGTAGCTTACGCAGTCACTATCAAAATCCATCATGGGCGTAGTGTAGAAACTCACAGATGCTTTGGCGGATGTGCCACACTTTGCCCAGGATATTTCATTTAACGCGGTAGCTGATTCCGACTCTGCCTCGATTAGAGCTCGGTCGTCAATCGTGGACGCCATAGGTTGCCGCATCATGCCCGCGCAACGCTGCCTCGAGAATGAGTCATAGCCGTCGCTTGTGCCAGCAGGTTCGCGGCGCCAACAGGAGCCATACCCAAAGTGACTTGACCTTGGTCAAGGCATCGCTTGCGCACATTGTCTAGGTTTACCCACAAACGTCGGTTTGTTGCAGATATGGAAAAAATGGATCGAATATGGATGCGCTTCACGATATCGTGATCAGAAAGTAGCAGAGTGATCGGTGGGCAGGACAGGTTCGTCCTGACGATCATGCTCGGCGTTCTGATCGATCTGAGCGTAGTGCGCATCAACTGCTGCGCGCTGATCTGGATGTATTGTGAGGTGTGTCGCACCGAGTCCATTTGACCGCGCACCAAAACGTGCTCGCTGACGGACTAACACCCCCGGCACAACCCAACGAGGAAACTGATCATGATTACCGAGACTCCTTTCGGCAAGCGCCGGCCGCACCTGCTCACGATCTGGACGCCGGAGGATAAGGCGTTCTGGGGGCGGGAGGGGCAGGCTATCGCCACTAGAAACCTCTGGATTTCAGTGCCCGCGCTGTTCCTGGCATTCGCATTGTGGCAGATCATGAGCGTGGTTGCGGTCAAGCTGCCGCAGATCGGGTTCAAGTTCACGACCAATCAGCTGTTCTGGCTTGTCGCAGCGCCGGCGCTGTCTGGGGCGACACTAAGAGTCTTCTATTCGTTCATGATCCCGGTCTTCGGTGGGCGCAGATGGACGGCGATTTCGACCGCTTCGCTACTCATTCCGGCAATCGGCGTCGGCATCGCGGTGCAGAATCCGAGTACGAACTACACTACATTCCTGATTCTTGCGTTGCTGTGCGGATTCGGCGGAGGTAATTTTTCTTCGTCGATGGCGAACATCAGCTTTTTCTTCCCGAAGGAGCGCAAGGGCTCCGCGCTCGGGGTCAACGCCGGCCTGGGAAACCTGGGCGTGTCTTCCGTGCAATTCCTGGCGCCGCTACTGATAACAGTTGGAATTCTCGGCGTTTTCGGCGGTGGACCCCAAACGATCGCGAACAGCGCAGGACAGCAGACCACGGTTTGGATACAGAACGCGGCCTTCATCTGGGTACCGTTTATTGTGCTCGCGGCGTTTTTCGCATGGGTCGGAATGAATGATATCAGCGACGTCCGGGCATCATTCTCGGATCAGGCTGTGATATTCAAGCGCAAGCATACCTGGATTATGTGCTGGCTTTATCTCGGAACCTTCGGCTCGTTCATCGGATATTCGGCTGGATTTCCACTGCTGATCAAATCCGAATTTCCGCAAGTGAACGCGCTGCAATTTGCCTGGCTGGGGCCATTGGTCGGAGCGTTGCTGCGTCCATTCGGCGGCTGGCTCGCCGACAAGCTCGGTGGGGCGCGAGTCACGTTCTGGAATTTTATCGTGATGGCGTTGGCCGTTCTGGGAGTGTTGCATTTCATGCCTTCACATCTATCCAGCGGAAGCTTTGCTGGATTTCTATCCATGTTTCTGCTGCTTTTTTTAACCACCGGAATCGGCAATGGCTCAACTTTCCGTATGATTCCGGTCATCTTTGTCGCTGATCGTCAGCGCAACGCCACAGGCAAAGGCAAAGAATCCGAAGACCAGGCCATTAAGCAGGGAAATCAGGAAGCCGCAGCCGTGCTCGGATTCTCTGCGGCGGTTGCTGCGTACGGTGGATTCTTCATTCCCAAGAGCTATGGCACCTCTATCGAGTTTACCGGTGGCACGGCAGGTGCACTCTACACGTTTATCGTCTTCTATCTCACCTGCATCGCGATCACATGGTGGTACTACGCGCGCAAGAACGCAGAAATGCCGTGCTGAGTGCCACGTCCAGTCTCGGCGGCTAAGTTTCCGATAAATGCGGGCGATGTCAGGCTTGGCAAGATATCCCGCGGTGCGCCAGCCACCGCCGATGATTTGAAAAAAGGCTAACAGCCATTCTTGAAGAGGAGACAGTTTACGATCAGTCCCGGAGTTGTGGTAGGGAGATAGTTATTGGGAATATTCCCTCGATGCGGAGATGATCGACCTTACGCGCATAGAGGCTCTTGAGCAGGATCATCGTGTCCACAACAGGATGGCCAGCGACCGCTTGCCACGGCAGTGTCGTGAGCTCCGAGGGTAGCGAGCGCGTTGTACAGATCGTGTCGACCAAGCGTGTTCCAGCCGGATGTGAGTGCGTGGGTGGCTTTGTTTCTGCTGCGTCGCGAGTAGCGGTCTCAACCATTCGTGCGCCTCGGCATCGGGTATGGCGGCATCGGTGACAGGCATTCCGAAGGCAACCAGGAACCCGTATGCCAGCATGGTTTGGGCGCGGATGGGGCTACGTTCAAGGAGATTTGATCTAAGTCAATGCATCGTCAGACGATATTATTGATATTGATTAGCACGAAGTTAGCTATCGCCAGTGGAAAAATGACGTCGCAATGTGGGTCTTCTGGCGCAAAATTATCTGTTCAGATAGGACAGAATCCTTGATGGATACCGCTAAAGCGCTCAGCAGTTGTCGTATACCGAATCTGGTGCGCAAGATGTGCGAATACGCTACAACTCTTTCTGGCGTGACGCTGAGCAGTTTGTCATGCAGGCGGTGTTACAGAAAGGAGCCTGCCGTGATGGAGCAGGAGCGGTTCAGCCGATCGAGCCGCTACGACATCGATAGCTTTCAAAAACCCGCTGTCGCTCAATGGCCGATGGAAGAAGGCGATCGCGACCTTCAAACTTTCATTTGTGATTGCTCGGGATTTAGGATTTAAGCGGCTGGCATAGCTGCGTCGGATTTGATAATGGCAACTTTGTCCTTGACGCTTGCGGAGCGTTCATGACCGTTAATGTCGACTCCAAAATTGGCCAAGGACTGGGTGGCCCATTTTTCCTGAGGAGCCTCAGGACCGCAGCACAGGGACTGTCGCCCGCTTACTTTGCCATGGTGATGGCAACCGGTATCGTGTCCATCGCAGCATATACGATGGGCATGCGGTGGATAGCAATTGCACTGTTTTGGCTCAATATCGGCGTGTTCCTGGTGTTATGGTTGTTGAGCGTGTTGCGGGTCGTTTGGTTCACCCGCCAGTTTTTCGACGATATGTTCGACCACCAGCGTGGCCCCGGATTCTTTACCAGCGTTGCCGGATCCTGCGTTCTTGGCAGCCAGTCCATACTGATCTCCCGTAATTACCAGGCAGCATTCATTCTCTGGTTTGTCGGCGCCGTCCTGTGGGTTGGTTTGACCTACACCATTTTCACAGCCTCCACTGTCAAGGAAATCAAGCCGCCTTTGGATCAGGGCATCACTGGTGCATGGCTTCTCGCCGTTGTTGCCCCCCAGTCGATCGCTGTCCTCAGCACGCTCCTGGCGGCGCACTGGAAGCAACCACACAAGCTCGAGTTCAACTTCATAGCTCTGTCCATGTGGCTGTTCGGTGGCATGCTCTATATTTGGATGATCGCACTCATTTTCTACCGCTACACCTTCTTCAGGTTTTTACCAAGCGATCTGGCACCGCCGTACTGGATCAACATGGGGGCGATGGCGATCTCCACGCTGGCTGGTTCACTGCTGGTTGTTAACGCACCTAACGCACCTTACCTTAATTCGCTGCTTCCGTTCCTCAAAGGCTTCACTGTGTTTTACTGGGCAACTGGAACATGGTGGATCCCGATGCTTGTGGTGCTGGGTGTGTGGCGGTATGTCTACAAGCGCTTTCCACTTAGATATGACCCGCTATACTGGGGGGCGGTCTTTCCACTTGGCATGTATGCCGCCAGCACGCTCCAGATGGAACGTGCAATGAATCTGCCATTTCTGGAATTCATTCCGCATTATTTCCTGTATATAGCACTGCTCGCCTGGCTCATTACCTTCGCCGGGTTTGTCTACACGCTGGTGCATCACGCTTTGGTTCTGGCAAGAAAGTGAAGCGCGCTCGCGGATTTAATTCTGCAGGATCTTTGCTTGGCCTGTCCCGGCCATGCAGCGTCGCGGCCGCAGGTGTAATTCGTCCACTAGTCTGCGGCGGAACTTCCCATCCCGTATTGGTCCTCATTGGCTCCCCGTTTGCCGTTTGTTTCGACATGAATAATCTGGCGACAGGGCCGACTTCGGCTTTCGGTCAATTGGTTATTTTCAAGCGCAAGCACATGCAGCTGATGATCTGGATGTATGTTGGCGCGTTCGGTTCTTTCATCTGCCTTTCCGCCAGGTCGCCGCTACTGATCAAGTTTCAGTGCCCTGATGTGGACCCGACGCCATATGTTTCTTTGGATTCCCGGATCGGTGGCCTGTTTCGTCCCGTGGGTGGACGGATATCAGACAAGCTAGGTTGCGCCCGAGTGACCCTCTGGGCGTTCGCGACCATGGCGGTAGGTATGGGGGTTCTCCGGTTTATTGATATCCGCACCCAGTTCGATTTATCCCGGGGCTTCCTGGTGATGTTCATGGTGCTGTTTCCCAGCACCAACGCCAGCATCGGCTCGGCCTTTCGCATGATTCCATCTCCCTATCTGAGCATTTATCTGCGGAAAGTCGAGCTCTACGGCGACGATACTGTCGAGTCGGTGGTGGCGAAGGAGCCCGGCATGTGCTCGGCGGCAGTGCTTGGGTTCAGCTCCGCCATCACAGCCTATGGCACATTTTTCATTCCGAAGAGTCTCGGCACCTGGTGGTATTCCACACGCAAAAAAATGCGCCAGTCTCTTACCGAGTCAAGAGTATGGCAGCCGGACCAAATGTTAGGAGTAAATAAATGAGCCATTTCATAGATAGATTGAGCTTCTTCAAGAAGAACGTTGCAAACTTTTCTGGCGATCACGGCGTTGTCACCCGGGAAGACCGTACGTGGGAAAAAGGTTATCGCCAGCGTTGGCAGCACGACAAGATCGTGCGCTCCACCCACGGAGTGAACTGCACCGGTTCATGTAGTTGGAAAATTTACGTCAAGGGTGGGCTGATCACCTGGGAAACTCAGCAGACCGACTACCCTCGTACTCGCCCGGATCTGCCCAACCACGAGCCGCGCGGTTGCCCCCGGGGCGCCAGCTATTCCTGGTATGTGTATAGCGCGCAGCGCGTGAAATACCCGATGATCCGCGGCCGCCTGATGGATTTGTGGCGCGAGGCGCGAAAGTCCATGGAACCGGTGCAAGCCTGGCAGACCATCAGCCAGAACCCGGATAAGGCAAAGAGATATAAATCGGTGCGCGGGCAGGGCGGTTTCGTACGTGCCTCGTGGGATGAAGCTACGGAAATGATCGCCGCGGCCAACGTGTTTACCATAAAGAGCTACGGTCCCGACCGAGTCATCGGATTTTCGCCGATTCCGGCGATGTCGATGGTGAGCTATGCGGCCGGTTCGCGTTATTTGTCGCTGATCGGTGGCGTGCCGTTGTCTTTTTATGACTGGTACTGCGACTTGCCACCGTCTTCGCCGCAAGTCTGGGGCGAACAGACGGATGTGCCCGAATCCGCAGACTGGTACAACTCCACTTACCTGATGGTGTGGGGCTCCAACATCCCCCAGACGCGTACGCCGGATGCGCATTTCTATACGGAGGTGCGTTACAAGGGCACAAAAACGGTGGCTGTATCCAGTGACTATGGCGAGATGGTGAAATTTTGCGACATCTGGCTGACGCCTACGCAGGGTACCGATGCAGCCTTGGCAATGGCGATGGGCCACGTCATCCTCAAAGAATTTCATCTGGACAAAAAAAGCGAGTATTTCGATGGCTATTGCCGCCAGTTCACCGACATGCCAATGCTGGTGATGCTGAGGGATCACAACGGCACGCTAGTGCCTGACCGGTTCCTGCGCGCGTCCGATCTGGATGGGAAGCTCGGGCAGGAAAATAATCCCGACTGGAAAACCATCGTGATCGATGAAAATACGGGCTATCTTGTAGCGCCCAATGGTTCGATCGGATTTCGCTGGGGGCAGAGCGGCATGTGGAATCTGGAAGTGCGCGATGCCGGATCCGGTCGGGAGATTAAATCCAGGCTCAGTCTGATGGATGTCAAGGATGCCGTAGTCGGCGTCGGCTTCCCCTATTTTGGCGGCACCGATGCCGATGAGATGCAGACGCGCAATGTGCCAGTCAAGACCATCAGTGTTCACGGTACTGAAGTCAAGGTGGCGACGGTTTATGACCTGATGCTCGCTAATTACGGCCTAAATCGTGGGTTGGGAGGCGGCAATGTAGCCACCAGTTATGACGAGCTGGCTCCATACACCCCGGCCTGGGCGGAAAAGCACACAGGCGTGAAACGCGCTGACATTATTACGGTGGCCCGTGAATTTGCCAACAACGCAGACAAGACTCATGGAAAATCCATGGTGATCGTCGGGGCGGGACTGAATCATTGGTATCACATGGACATGATTTACCGCGGCATCATCAACATGCTGATGATGTGCGGTTGTGTCGGCCAGTCCGGCGGCGGCTGGGCACACTACGTGGGACAGGAAAAGCTACGTCCGCAGACGGGATGGACGCCCCTGGCTTTTGCGCTGGATTGGCATCGTCCGTCACGACAGATGAATGGTACGTCGTTTTTCTACGCGCACACCAGCCAATGGCGGCATGAGAAACTTGATACCCGTGAAATTTTGTCTCCCATCGCCGATGCCAGCGCCGCAGACTACCGCCTGATTGACTTCAACGTGAAATCCGAACGCATGGGTTGGTTGCCCTCTGCACCGCAACTGCAAACCAACCCGATAGACGTTGTTAAGGCAGCAGAAGCCGCGGGTATTGACCCGGTCAAATACGCTACGGAGCAGCTCAAGAATGGCACACTGAAAATGTCCTGTGAAGACCCGGACAATCCGAAGAATTTTCCGCGCATCATGTTTGTATGGCGTTCGAATATTCTGGGTTCCAGCGGCAAGGGCCATGAATACTTCCTGAAGTACCTGCTGGGTACGCAGAACGCAGTATTCGGCCCGGATGTAGGTGAGCTAGGCGAGGCCAAGCCTCAGGAAGTGGTCTGGCACGACAAGGGTGCGGAAGGAAAACTGGACTTGCTGGTGACGCTGGATTTCCGCATGTCCACCACCTGCCTGTATTCCGATATCGTTCTGCCGACGGCCACCTGGTACGAGAAGGATGATCTGAACACTTCGGACATGCATCCCTTCATCCATCCGCTATCCGAAGCAGTTCAGCCATTATGGCAGAGCAAGTCGGACTGGGAAATCTACAAGGCCATCGCGAAGAAATTCAGCGAACTGGCTGCCACGCACCTTGGCACTCAGAAAGATCTGGTGTTGACACCACTGATGCACGACACCCCGAGCGAGCTGGGGCAGGCGATAGGAGTAAAAGATTGGAAAAAAGGTGAATGCGATGCCATTCCTGGCAAGACCATGCCCAATATGACGGTTGTCACACGCGATTACGCGGACACGTACAGGAAATTTACTTCCGTCGGCCCGCTCCTGAGCAAAGTCGGCAATGGTGGAAAGGGGATTTCCTGGAACACGGAAAGTGAAGTGAAGCAGCTGGCCGAACTGAATCATACGGTAAAGGAAGAAGGCATCAGCAAAGGTCTGCCGCGTATCGAATCGGCCATCGATGCGTGCGAAATGATACTGATGCTAGCCCCGGAAACCAATGGCCAGGTAGCGGTAAAGGCATGGCAAGCCCTCTCCAAAATAACCGGACGTGACCATACGCATCTGGCCATCCCGCGCGAAGACGACAAAATCCGCTTTCGCGACATCCAGGCGCAGCCGCGCAAAATCATTTCATCGCCTACCTGGAGTGGTCTGGAGTCGGAGCATGTGAGCTATAACGCCTGCTACACCAACGTTCATGAATTGATTCCCTGGCGCACTATTACCGGACGCCAGCAGTTCTACCAGGATCATAAATGGATGCTGGATTTTGGCGAAGGGCTATGCGTTTACAAGCCGCCGATCGACACCAAGACCGTCAAGCCGGTGATCGACAAAATGGGCAACGGCAACAAGCAGCTTGTGCTGAACTGGATCACGCCGCATCAAAAATGGGGTATCCACAGCACTTACACTGACAACCTGCGTATGCTGACACTGTCGCGTGGTGGGCCGCATGTCTGGATTTCCGAACCGGAGGCGAAGGAAGCCGGGATTGTGGATAACGACTGGATCGAGGTCTACAACGTGAATGGCACCCTGACTGCGCGTGCCGTGGTCAGCCAGCGCGTGCCGCGCGGCATGGCACTGATGTACCACGCACAAGAAAAAATCATCAACGTGCCGGGTGCGGAAACCAGTGGCTATCGCGGTGGTATCCATAACAGCGTGACCCGCACAGTTACAAAGCCGACCCACATGATCGGTGGTTACGCGCAGCTTTCCTACGGTTTCAACTACTACGGTACCGTGGGCTCCAACCGGGATGAATACGTGATCATACGCAAAATGAAAATTGTGGACTGGATGGAAGGCCCGCTGGATGAAAGCAGGGAGGATGCAAAATGAAAATTCGCGCCCAAGTGGCAATGGTGCTGAATCTGGACAAATGCATTGGCTGCCATACCTGCTCTGTCACCTGCAAGAATGTATGGACCTCGCGCGACGGCATGGAATATGTCTGGTTCAACAACGTGGAAACAAAACCCGGTATCGGCTATCCGAAACAGTGGGAAAACCAGGATATCTGGAACGGTGGCTGGAAGCGTAACAGCAATGGCAAGATCGAGCCGCGCCAGGGCGCCAAGTGGCGCATTCTGGCCAATATCTTCGGCAATCCGAATCTACCCGAGATTGACGATTACTACGAACCATTCACCTACGACTACGAACATCTGCAGAATGCTAAGTTATCGGAGACGCCACCGACAGCGCGGCCCGTATCGGTGATCACCGGTCAGAAAATGGACAAGATTGAATGGGGCCCAAACTGGGAAGATGACTTGGGTGGTGAGTTCTCCTCCCGCAGTCGCGACAAGTGTTTCGATAACGTGCAGAAGGAAATGTATTCCACGTTTGAGAATACTTTCATGATGTACCTGCCACGCCTGTGCGAGCATTGCCTGAATCCGACCTGCGTCGCTTCTTGTCCTTCCGGTTCCATCTACAAGCGTGAAGAAGACGGCATCGTGCTGGTCGATCAGGACAAATGCCGCGGCTGGCGCATGTGCATCAGCGGTTGTCCGTACAAGAAAATTTACTATAACTGGAAATCCGGCAAGGCAGAAAAATGCATTTTCTGCTACCCGCGGATCGAGGCCGGTCAACCGACTGTTTGCTCGGAAACCTGCGTCGGCCGGATTCGCTATCTCGGTGTACTGCTGTATGACGCAGATCAGATTGGGGAAGCGGCCAGCGTCAGCGACGAACAGGATTTGTACGAAGCGCAGTTAAAGCTGTTCCTCGACCCGAATGACCCCAAAGTCATCGAGCAAGCGCGTGCCGATGGCGTACCCGAAGCTTGGCTGGATTCCGCGCGCAGGTCGCCGGTTTATAAAATGGCCATCGACTGGAGAATCGCATTCCCCTTGCACCCCGAATACCGGACCTTGCCGATGGTTTGGTACGTGCCGCCACTTTCGCCGATCCAGTCTGCGGCAGAGAGCGGCGTAATGGGCATGAATGGCATCATCCCTGATACCGAATCCTTGCGCATACCCATCAAATATCTGGCGAATCTGCTGACGGCTGGTAAGGAAGCGCCGATCGTCACAGCGCTGGATCGTATGCTGGCGCTGCGGGCCTACATGCGCGGCAAATCGGTTGAAGGGGTTGCCAATACCGCAGTGCTCAAGCAGGTCGGTCTGACAGTGAGCCAGGTCGAGGAAATGTATCGCTACATGGCCATTGCCAATTACGAAGACCGGTTTGTTATTCCGAGCGGACATCGGGAAGAAGTGGTCGACACCTTCGATGAGAAAGGTAGCTGTGGCTTCTCGTTTGGCAATGCGTGTTCGGATGGAGTATCTGAAACCAGTCTATTCGGCACCAAGAAAAAGGGCTCGACGATCTTCGTCGATATGCCGAAGTCGCGGAAGAAAATGGTGGAAGGAGTTTAGTTATGAAAACATTCAAAGTGCTTTCGCTGTTGTTGAGCTATCCCCAGGCTGAATGGGTGGACGAGCTGGATCTGCTGGAATCTTTGCTGGAGGAGGAGAAAGAGCAGAACGGCGGGGCGCCAGCGCAACTGGCCGATCTGTTCCAAGCGCTGCGTGCAGAGACCCTGCTTGAGTCGGAGCAAAATTATGTGGGCACGTTTGACCGCAATCCCTCTCACTCGCTGCACCTGTTTGAACATATTCACGGAGAATCCCGCGATCGCGGTTCAGCTATGGTGAATTTGATTGAGGAATACCGAAAACACGGGCTGGATATGGATGCGGATGAGCTGCCGGACTATGTGCCGCTATTTCTGGAGTACCTCTCCCAACTTCCGGGTCAGGACGCGCTCAACATGCTAGGCGAGGCGGTGGACGTGCTAGCGCTGATCGGGCGCAAGCTGAAGGGCAACAATAGCCCGTACCACACCGTATTCACTGTGCTGGAGGGCATGTCGCCATCGGCGGCGCAATCCTTGCCCGATATGCCGATTCGCGAAATGGAAGAAACCATTATCCAGTTCGGCCTGTCATCCGACGGCACCGAGCCGCTGATGGTGCCTAAGCCGCAAGTGGCCTATGTGCGCATACTGGAATCCCGCAAAGCGGCAGTCCCGTCTGACCGTGCAATCTGAACCATCCTAAGGAGATCGAGTCATGGATTACTTGAATAATCTGCTATTCGGTATTTACCCCTATGTGGCGCTCGCCATCTTTTTCCTGGGCAGCCTGATTCGGTTCGACCGAGAACAATACACCTGGAAAAGCGACTCCAGCCAACTATTGAAACGGAGTCAGTTGAGATGGGGCAGCAATTTGTTTCACATCGGCATCCTGTTCCTATTCTTTGGACATGCGGTCGGTCTGTTGACCCCGCACTGGCTTTACGAATCCATGGGACTGACCACTGAGGGCAAGCAACTTCTGGCTATGATCTCGGGCGGTACCGCGGGGTTGATCTGTTTGTCGGGCATTTCGCTGCTGCTGCACCGGCGCCTTGCCGAGCCTCGCATCCGTGCCACCAGCAAGCCGATGGACATCATTATCCTGCTGTGGGTTTTCGTCACCCTTCTGCTCGGCCTGACTACCATCCTGTTTTCGGCACAGCATCTGAATGGGAGCGACATGCTGCTGCTGGCGGACTGGGCTCAACACATCGTAACGTTCCGTTCGGGCGCGGCTGGATTTCTGCTGGCGGTGCCGCTGATCTTTAAGATTCACCTGTTCTTCGGCATGACTTTGTTCCTGCTGTTCCCCTTCAGCCGGCTGGTCCATATCTGGAGCGGATTCGCAGCGGTTTCGTATTTGACACGCAGGTATCAGATAGTCAGGCAGCGTGGTTGATTCTAAAACCGGCAATCAAACCACGGGAAGCACCGGATAAGATTCGTGAGTTGCAAAGTTTGACTACATCACCAGTGGGTGAAAGACTTTTAAATTCAAAGTCTTTTGTCTCCCCTGTGCACCTCTTGCTCTCGGTAGAGTGAAATTTTTTCAGGATGAGAGGAGAAGATATTGTGGGGATCAGCGTAAATGATGTCGAAATCACCGATGAAGCAGTGGAACGCGAATTGCCGCACCATGCTAGCGCATCCCACCCGGTAAAGGCAGCGGTTGAAGCCCTGGTATTGCGGGAAGTGCTGTTACAAGCTGCACGCAGCAAGCTTGCTAAGGGGCAAGACGCGCTGCGTGCACTGGAAGCGTCAGAGACTGATGTATTAATCGAGGACGCGCTTATTGAGCGCCTGATCGACCTTGAGGTTACTGCGCCGGTACCGACCGACAAGGAATGCGAAACCTATTATTGCAAGAACCCCGATCGGTTCCGCAACGGCGATCTTGTGGAGGCGAGCCACATTCTGTTTCAGGTTACCCCCAGTGTTCCTTTGGATGTGCTGCGGGTAAAAGCGGAGGAGATTCTTCAGCAAGCACTGGCCCATCCCGAGCAGTTTGAGGAACTGGCGCGCACCTATTCCAATTGCACTTCGTCGGAAGTTGGCGGCAGTCTTGGTCAATTGACCAGAGGGCAGACCGTACCGGAATTCGAGCGCATTATTTTCAGTCTTGAGGCGGGGCGAATCGCGCCCAAGCTGGTCGAAAGCCGTTTCGGGTTGCATATTGTGCGTGTCGAGCGCCGCGTAGAAGGCCGCATCTTGCCTTTCGAGATGATCCGGGAAAAGCTTGCCCAATATTTGACTGAGCAGGTTCGGGCCCGCGCTCTCAAGCAATATCTGAAGATTCTGGTTGGGCAAGCCAATATTCAAGGAATTGAACTGGAAGGCGCACAGACGCCCCTCGTGCAGTAGTGGATTCTTATAAAACATCGCACCAAAGGAGGCCGTCATGACACACGTAATAATTGCTGGAGCAGGGATTGCGGGGGTGCCTGCCGCTTACGCCATGAAAAACCGGCTAGGCGCGCAGGATAATGTGACCGTGATATCGAACAAAGACTATTTCCATTTTGTGCCATCTAATCCATGGGTTGCCATGGGGTGGCGGGATCGAGAAGATATTGCGTTTCCAATCGGTCCCTGTCTGGCTGACCGTGGCATCGAATTCATCCCGAAAGCACTCAACAAAGTAGATGGTGCGAAGAGCCAGGTGGAATTGGTCGATGGTAGCAAACTGGCTTATGACTATTTGATTCTTGCCACAGGTCCAGAAGCGGCTTTTGATGAAATCGAAGGTCTCGACCCCGCTAAAGGTGCGGTGCACTCCGTGGTGCAAATTGAAGACGCGGTCAAAGCCTACATGGACTACCAGCAGTTCGTTAAAAAACCGGGGCCAATTGTGATCGGCGCCGCACAGAACTCATCTATACTCGGTCCTGTATACGAACTCGCCTTCTTGGTGGACGCTGATCTGCGTCGCCGAAACCTTCGCGACCGGGTACCCATTACACTCATCACCCCGGAGCCTTATGTCGGGCATCTTGGCCTGGGCGCAGAGAGCGACACCCACCTTTTGTTGGAGGAGGCGCTTGCTGAGCGCAATATTGGTTACCGTACCAACGTTAAAACCAGGAAAATTGATTCCGGTGTTGCCTATATCGCCGAATGTGATGAGCAGGGCAACGAAATCAGAACGAGCGAAGTCCCTTTCGCGTACTCCGTGTATTGGGCTGCGTTCCGCGGCATCCATGCCTTGCGTGAAAGTGCGGATCTCACCGATAAGCGCGGTTTCGTCAAAACTGACGAATATCTTCGCAACCCGACGTATCCCAATATCTTTGCAGTAGGGGTGTGCGGTGCGCATCCACCCATAGTGAAAACGCCCCTGTCCATCGGCGCACCGGATTCCGTATATTCCATACAGAACGAAGTCGATGCCACTGTGCGTAACATCATTGCCGCCATGAATGGAACAGCATTGACCAGCCCGAAGCCGCTGCGTGCCAAGTGGCTAACTGACATGACAAAATCCGGCGCTGCGCATCTTTCGGAACCGCAGATTCCATTGCGCAACATCAACTGGCTCAAAGAAGGCAAGTGGGTCCATCTTGCCAAAGTGGACTTTGAAAATTACTTCATCAATAAAATCAAACTGAAACCAGCCGGATACGGTGTATCCATGGACAGCCATATCGCCACACTGGTGCGTAAACTGCGATCCCCGCAGAGCGGGGTAGCCAAGCTTGCAATCATGCCTCGTGCACTCACAAGGATTTTCGATGTATGGATACAGAAAGATACGGACTACGACTTTCGGGCACTTTCAAAGACCTTGGGTCAGGATGATGGAGCGTTGGCAGCAGCGCTGCTGGAATCTGCTTTGCGCGATGCAATGTCCCTGCTGCAAGGCGCAGAGCTGGACGACCTGCAAAAGATAAAGCACGACCTGATGGTGGCCGACTTGCCGGAAAACCAGCCGGGAGTGGAATTCCATGGTGGTGGGACCTGATATACCGCTTTCCCGCTTTAAAATCATAGGTGAACAAGACGAGCAATACAGTCTCGCAAGTGTCACTTTAGCCATCTGAAAGATTTCGCTGGCGTCTGAGACCCATATTGTGTAGTGTTCCCCGCCCATGGGGAACGCCGTCGATCCAATTCTGTTTCGCTACCGTGGCCGTGACTTGACGGCGGCGGATATCACGAGCATTCAAACAGCGATCGCCGCACATTATGCGCGGGGGCGCACCTACATCGGGGTGCAGCTGTGCGCGCAGTGGGATTGGCGGCAAGCCAACGGGCAGTACAAAGCCTTTGCGGCGCGCGATTTGTTGCTGCGCCTGGAGCGTGCGGGGCTCATCGAGTTGCCCGCGCCGCAACGGACCAAGGTGAATCGGCCGCGGCAGAACTACGAGCAGATTCCCTTCTTTATCCAGACCCCGCTCGGGGGCACGTTGGCCGATCATCCCGCCCTGGGGCTTCGGGTAGTGCACGGCGCGGCCGAGCACTACCTGTGGGATTATCTGCTCGCGCACCACCATTATCTGGGCCGTCCCACGCTGGTGGGCGAGCACCTGAAGCAACTGGTGTTTCTCGGCGAGCAGGTCGTGGGCTGCCTGGGCTGGGCGAGTGCGGCGTGGAAGCTCGGCCCACGGGATCAGTATATTGGCTGGAGCCTTGCGCAGCGCCGTGCGCGCTTGCCATTGATCGTCAATAACGTGCGTTTCCTGATTCTGCCCTGGGTGCGCCTGCCGCATTTGGCCTCCAAAGTGCTGGCCTTGAGTGCGCGCGGGCTGTCCGCGTGCTGGCCACAGCGCTACGGTCACGCGGTATATTTGGCGGAGACGTTCGTCGATAGCGCGCGCTTTGCCGGCACCTGCTATCGCGCCGCCAACTGGCAGTGCGTGGGGCAGACTCAAGGCAGTGCCAAACGCGGCCATGTCTATCATCGTCATGGGATTATCAAAAGCATTTATCTGTATCCATTGACACGTCACTGGCGGCAGAAGCTGACCGAAGAGGCCGCGCCATAAACCGTGCGCAGGCGCTGGCGATTCTTGCATTGCCCCGCGAGCAGGCGGTGAGCGCGATTATCAGTTTGGGCGAGAAAGCCCGACGCTGGGAGACTCTGCAGGCCCAGGGCACGAACACGGCGATCAGCCCCACCACGCCCTCGGGCATGCAGCCGGTGTACTTGAAGTCCCCGCCCAAACGGCGGGCTAAAACGCCCGGGCGCAAAGCCGGTCACCTCGGGGCGCATCGGCCCGTGCCCGCGCACATTGATGAGGCCAGGGAACACACCCTCACGCACTGCCCGCGCTGTGATAGCCAAGTCGGAGCCTCGATCCGGCAGCACACCCGCTATATCGAAGAGATCCCGCCCGTTGTGCCGCACGTCAGCGCCCACACCGTCCACGGCTACTGGTGCGGAACGTGCCAGAAGATCGTGAGCGCGACGGTGAGCGCGGCCTTGCCGCGCTGCACGCTGGGCTTGCGCTTCGTGGTCTATACCGCGTGGCTGCATTATTTTGTCGGCGTGAGCGTGGGCAACTGCGTGAAAATCGCACACCGCTCGCTGGGATTTACCGTCAGCCCCGGCGGCTTGACGCTCGCGTGGAAGAATCTGGCCGCACGCCTGGAAGGCGACTATGACGCGCTGCTGCAGAACATCCGCACCCGCGCCGTCCTGCATGCCGATGAGACCGGCTGGCGCATCAACGGGGTGACCTGCTGGTTGTGGGCCTTTGCCACCGCGCAGCACTGCTACTACCTCATCGATCCGCATCGCAGCTCCGAGGTGGTCAAGCGTGTGCTCGGCACGCTCTTCCCGGGCATCCTGATCACCGATTTTTGGGGTGCTTACAACGCGATCGAAACACTCGCCAAGCAAAAATGCTACTTCCATCTGTTTACCGAATTGGTCAAGGTCGACAAGCTCACCGCTTCGCGTTCCTGGCGCCACTTCCGTAAAAAACTCGCCCGCTTGCTCAAGGATGCCGTGCGCCTGGGTGCGACGCGGCACACCCTCGCGCCCCCGTGCTATGCCCGGCGCAAGGCCAAGTTGCATCGACGCCTGGATCAACTCATCGCTATCCCGCGGAAGGATCCTCACGCCCGCCGTCTCATTAAGCGCTTGCGTCGCCACCGCCATGAGATGCTCACCTTCCTCGACTACGACGGCGTCAGCCCCTATAACAACCATGCCGAGCAGCAGATGCGGGTCGCCGTGCACACGCGCAAAGTCAGCCAACAAAACCGCTCTATCGAAGGCGCAAAAACTCACGCCATCTTCCTCAGCCACTTCCGCACGGCCGACCTGCAAAAACTCAATCCGATCGACACTGTGATGCAGCTGGCGCAAACTACCCTCCAAGGAAAATCCACCGGCTCAACCCACACCATCCCTCTCAAAAAAGCCGCCTGAATCTTTCAGACGGCTAAAGTGACACTCTCGCAATGGAGTTTGGATTCATATGAAGTGCCTTTGAAAAGGCAATTGCAGTTGTCTGGCCCGTAGAAGAAAGTGGTGGGACTCAAGTGAACCCGCCAACTGTAGCACCGATTCCGTCACTATTTGCACGTACGTAACGACTCTGGACATTCGCCACATCGCATGAATTTTCGATAGTGCCCTGCAGTTGCTCGTGACCATGCTGTTTTGATGGCGCGGTACTGGGCCTCCCCTTAATTCTGGTACACCATTTTTCCGCAGATGCACCCTATATTTCTCAGCGAAGCTCCGATACCGTGACGTCGGTATCGATAACGGCGTGGATCAAGCGCGCTTCCGAACATACGAGAGAACGGCCGCGACGTCGGCGGGCCGTATGCTGACTCAGATGGTTGGCGTGTTAGCCGAGTTCGAGCGTGCCATGCACAAGGAGTGGACCCGCACAGGCTTAGAGACGGTGCGCAATGAATGCAGAATCGGTCATCAGCCATCCAAGCTCAAGCCACAACAGCGACAGGAAATCGCGAAGCTCGCAAAGAGGGGGAAGAAGACCGCCGCCGGCGCGGTATGTCTGTTCGGTGTCCGCCCAGCAACGGTGTCGCGGCTACTCCGGAGGATCTAAAATCGCGTCCTTAACCGGACTTTCTGTTCCGTTGCTCCCCCAACGTCAGATTCAACAGTTACAGCGGGCTACCGGCACTTATTGCAATAAAAATGAGGGGGCCCCGACCTGTGGAGTCAACGCCGCGCCATGGCCGGCGTTAATAGTTATGAACACGCCGGCAATCGGGGCGACGGCGGGGTTGTGTTTTGTTTGTCCCGTACCACAATCGATTGGAGAATGAATAATGAAACGCAACCTTGTTCGTACCATCCTCGGAACTCTAGCGGCATTGGGTCTATATGTGGGCTCGGTCACGGGCGCTTCAGCCGCGCTCCCCACTAGCGGACAGTGTGGCATCCTTGCCGTGATGCCGCATACGTTTGATCCGGATGGTGCTGTTAACTCTACCTATCATCTCGATGTCCTCGCGGTGATCGATTTCTCCACCAATCTGATCAGCTACAACCTGACGGAAGTCACCATCGAGTCGGTGCCTCCCAACAAGAGATATTCGGTAAGCGGCCAGGTCGCGTTTACGACATCGCCGGGCGTGTTTGCCACCGGTTACCCTGGCAACTCGTACACCCTGACGTTTCAACCGGCCACGTTCACAAACCCGAGCGGTGCGACAGTCACTCCTGCACCTGTTAGCTACAATCTTTTGCTTGTGAACTCCGATCACACCATCCTCGTCCAAGGTGATAAAGGATGGTTCCACGGCGTCTGCCAGATGTTTTAGTAGTTTTGTGACAAAATTTGAGGGACGCACACCATGAATTACGTGACAAGGTTCGGATTGGTCCTCGTTGTAGCGGGACTTTTTTCCCTCTCCGCGTGCGGCGGAGGGGGTTCCACGCCGTCCTCGAGCGGCACGAGCGGTTCGACAAGCAGTGGGGTGACAGGCAACGCCTCGTCGGTCGTGACGGCCGCTGTCGTGACAACCGAGTGATATGTTGCGGCAATCCCCGACTCACGTCGAGCGTGAGTCGGGGAATCGACTGCGTTTAAGACCGGCGTACTACGTGTGTAACCACGTAATCCTGCGTACCACCGCGTTTACGCAGACGGAGAATATTTTTCCCGCTAGGAAGCTGCGTATCGCTCTGCTGCATGCGGATTAAATCCTCGTGTGTGCCGCTCAGGTCGAGATGCGGTGTAAGGTGCTAAAGGTAGTCTCCGGAAAGTTCTGGTGCCCGGGTCGGCGGTACGTGAATCTAGTCGAACGCTGCGAGCCATACATGGTCGCCCCCAACTTGCCAGGCCCTCACGTCATGACGGTAAGAAGGTGAAGATTGCAGCCATACATCCGGACTTTGTGTGAGGCTTGCGCCTCTGTCCCTGATGGAATCCGCTGACCGGGCTCTAATCAGGGAAACGTGCTTGAGGCACGAAGGCTCGCACAGAGTTCCCCGGTCACGGTCTGACCTGTCTTGCCATCACATCATGATTGCCTGTGCAATCGTGGGAGAGTCTCCTTATGGGTTATCGGTCCTCGCCACTATCCTGCCGGTGCCACTACGCGGCCATCGGCGTGGGTGTATAGTCCGGTCGGTAGTCTCGTCCATGGGCGAGCAGCGCCCAGGCGGTGCGCGCGTTCTTGTTAGCGAGCGCCACGGC
>DAHXOO010000047.1 GCA_027364845.1 Pseudomonadota bacterium
GCCAAGACCCTCAACACCATCTTGCGGGACTGCGAGCCTATACGAAGCACCGCGTCACCAATTCCGTCGCCGAAGGTCAGACCTCCTGACATACCCCCATAAACGCCCCGGGAAACGGGGGATACTCAAGGACATGGTGCGGACCAAAACCTGTCCGCTTTTTTAGATTGAACGATGCCCCGGATGCGCGTCAGCGCTTGCAACAGAGAGTTTTACGCTCGCCGGGGAGCCAGGCCAGAGAGGGGTCAAGGTAGTCCGTGATCGGTGCAAAAGTGCGGACCGAAATCTGTCCGATTTCAGGGTCTGACATAATGACCTGCCGTGGGTCCTCAGCAGGAAGAGCTCGAGTCATTTGCCGCTGCGTCCGGCGGCACAATCTATGTCAGCGACCGCGTTTCTTTTCGGACCGAGGGAAACCAAAGAGTGATCTGCGTGCATGGCGTCGTGTTCGCCCACTACGATGTGGAGGATCGGGCTGCGCAAGCGTATGCGATGATCACGTTGTGTGAATCGGGATATGCGAGTCAAACCGAGATCGCCCGATCGTTCGGTTACTCTGCGCGAAGCCTACGCCGCTACCAAGAGCGTTTGGAGACAGGAGGGATCGGTGCTTTGGCGCGAGATTCGGGACGCCCGGTGGGCGCTCGAACGGGGAGCCGGAAGGATCGGGGACGTGATCAGACGATCCTGCATCTGAAAACGAAAGGATTGAGCAACCGCTCGATTGCCGGCAGGCTGGGGGTGTCCGAGAAAGCGATTCGCAAGCGGCTGCGTCGGCTGGGATGGAAGCCGAGTGGGCCGATTGCGCAACCCTGTTTGGCTTTTGAGCAGCAGGTAACTGCTGATGCGGTGTCTGCTGTCGAGGTGAGTGCAAGCGCGCAGGGAATTTCCGGCAATGCGCCGGCCGCTACGGCGGAGCGAGGCGAACGGAGGACGCGCTCGAAGCGGAACTGACTAGCCTTGATCTTGATCCGCTGGATCGCTCGACGGATCGGCTGCTGGCGGCGATGGGACTGATCGAAGATGCCGCACCGGTCTTTGCCCCGGCCGCGAATCTGCCGATGGCGGGTGCGTTGTTGGCGATTCCCTCGTTGGTGGCAAGCGGCGTGCTGCCGATCGCGCGTAAGCTCTATGGGAGCATCGGTCCTGCATTTTACGGATTGCGCACCACGCTGGTGGCGTACCTGTTGCTGGCGCTGCTTAGGATCCCGCGTCCTGAGGCGTTGAAGGAGCATGCGCCCGCGACACTGGGACGCATTGTCGGCTTGGATCGCATGCTGGAGGTCAAGACGCTGCGGCGTAAACTGACCGAACTGGCAGAGCGCCGGGTGAGCCAGGACTTCGGTCGCGAACTCGCCCGCCGTCGTGTCGCGGAGCGCGGCCACGTGATGGGCTTTCTCTACATCGACGGCCACGTTCGCGCCTATCACGGCAAACACGGAATCGCGAAAGGCTATCTCACCCGGACCCGCTTGGCGGTTCCGGCAACGACTGATTACTGGGTCAACGACGGCGCGGGCGATCCGCTCCTGGTCGTCACCGCTGAAGCCAACGCCGCCATGACGCGGATGCTCGAGCCGATACTCGCCGAGGCGCGTCGGCTGCTCGGTTCCGGCCGGCGCGCAACCGTCGTCTTTGATCGCGGCGGTTGGAGTCCGCGACTCTTCGTGAAGCTGCTGGCGATGGATTTTGATATTCTGACCTACCGCAAGGGCCACGTACCGCGCGTGGCCGAGAGGCGCTTCGTGCTTCGCCAGGCCACTCTCGACGGGCACGCCGTGGAATACCTTCTGTTCGACCAACCGGTACGCTTCCTCAAGGGAAAACTACGGCTGCGTCAGGTCACGCGGCTCACCGAGAGCGGTCATCAAACGGCGGTGCTGACGAGTCGTTGGGAACTGCCCGACATCGAGGTCGCCTATCGGATGTTCGAACGCTGGCGCCAGGAGAACTTCTTCAAGTACATGCGCCAGGAGTATCTGCTCGATGCCTTAACCGACTATCAAGTCGAACCGGATGATCCACAGCGGTCCGTCCCCAATCCTGCCCGCAAGGCGGTGGACAAAGCGCTGCGCAAAGCGCGCGCCGGTGTCGATAAGATCAAGGAAACCTATGGCGCCATGATGCTCAATCAACTGCAGGACGGCCAGTTAACAGCGCACATGCTTGAGGCTGCGCAAAGATCAATCCGCCGCGAGATCGACGAGGCCAACGATCGCGTCGAGAAGCTGCGTGCTCAACAGAGGTCTCTTCCCGTACGCCTCCCCTTGGCGCAGGCCTGGCCCAACCAGGCACTCGTGAAGCTCTCGACCGAGCGCAAGCACCTGACCAATGTCCTCAAATTGGTCGCCTACCAGATCGAGAGCGACCTCGTCCATCTGCTCCGTCCGCACTACGCCAGGACCGACGATGAAGGCCGTACGCTCGTCCAAATCGCCCTGCAGTCCGCCGCGACGCTCGAGCCGACCGACAGCGAACTGCGCGTCACGCTTCACCGGCTGAGTTCGGCCCATCGCTCGCAAGCTGTCGCGGCGTTGTGCGAATCCCTCAATCAATCCAAAACGTACTTCCCCGGCACCCGCCTGCAGATACGGTTTGCGGTCGCCGACGTCTGAAATGAGCGAAAAAGCGGACAGATTACCGACGGGGTATGTCAGGAGGTCTGAAGTTATAGTTCAACTAATATCGTGACTATGCGATAGCTCACAGAAACCGAAGGGAAACCTGCATTCCAGTACGCACATCATGAAGATTTCATTGGAGGCACCTTAAAGTCTCCACCGACACCCGCTGCACGCTGCCTCTGCCTTCCCTACCGCTGTCCCAATGCCCAGAGAAACTATCCACCGCGCCGGTGCTGCTCGCGCAGATTGTGGCTCAGGTGCTTTCCGAGTACCGCAAGGAAGCGCACCCCTTCCTGCATCCCTGGATCGCGCGCCACGCGCAGCATGCAACCTATACCTCCTACTGCCGGCGCGGTTGCCGCAATATCCTTGCTTGCTGCATAGATCGCTTCGGATAAAGCGATAAGCAGATGCTGGCTTTCCTCGCGATCGAGCACCTGAATCAGTCGCATCAGACCCACGTTGCGCGTCAGTCGGTCGAGCAAATTCAAGCCCTCGCTCATAGCGCCCGCAAGCCGCGAGACCATTTCGTCGGACATTGCGTCCCGGGCCGAGGTGATGATCTGTGCGAATTCGACGAGTCGCTGAAGGTCGTCGCCGGGGATGGCGTCGACGGGTGTTTCGATTTTTGTGGTCATGGTTTGGATTCCTCAGAGCAGTCCACGCACGCTGGTCCAATACATCTGGTTGTAGGCTACCTTGAACCAGTGCATCGGCTTGGATGCCGGTTTCAGGTCGGGTGGGTTAAGGTAGTTAAACATCGCATAGGTCGCACGATCATGGCCTGCTTCGATAAAGCAGTACACCTTGCCGTCATAATCGCGCACTGGTGCCCCGATCTTCACAATCGAGGCGATGTTTTCTGCGATCACCTCGGCTTCAAAGTGCGCGGCCGATCCGGTCTTGCTTACTGGCAGGTTGGTGGTGTCGCCCAGCACGTAGACATTATCGTGGTCCTTCATGGTGAGCTTGTAACGGTCTGTCGGAATCCAGCCGCCCTGGCCGAGATTATTCTCCTCGATCACTTCCATGCCACGGTGTGGGGGAATTGCGATGAGCAGATCGTAGCCGGTTTCTGTGCCTTCCTCGCTCTTCACGACCTTGTTTTTGACGTCCACTTCCTTGACGTTAAACAGCGTCTCGTACTCGATACCCATGCGTTCGAACTCGGGCTTTGCCCACTTGGCAACGTTCTCGATGGTGTGTATGCGGCCGATCGGGTAGTGGTACTTTATTGTGACCTTGTCACGTATGCCGCGTGCCTTGAAATAATCATGCAGCAAAAATATCAGCTCCACCGGGGCGATCGGGCATTTGTGCGGGACCCCGACGACAACCGCAACCTTTCCGCCCTGAAATTCCCGCAGGCACTTGAACATCTTCACCGCAGTTGCTTCGGTGTAGAAAGTCTCTGCTCCTTCTGTCAATCCTGGAATCTGTTCGGGCACGATGCGCGAGCCGGTTGCAATTACCAGCATATCGTACTCATGCACTTTGCCGTTTTTCGTTGTCACCTGATTCTTATCGAGATGGAATTGTTCGACCGGGTCCACATGAAAATCGATACTCGATTCCAACAGACTTGCCTGATCTCGGTAAAGTTGATCCGTCGCCATCTGTCCGAACGCGACGTACAGCAAACCAGGTTGGTACATGTGCCTGTCTGATGCCGTGAGCAGCGTGATCCGAACTTTGCGGGCACGAATTTCTCCGGACAGTCGCCGCGCAAGGTTGTTGGCCAAAATCGTGCCGCCCGTGCCACCACCGACGACTAAGATTTTCATTTCAATCTCCTATCTAAAAAGTGATTGCCAAATCGTTCCCGGCCAGTGTGCGGACGGGCGTACGTCGAGTCCGCGAATTGCATGCTATTTAGCCTTGCGAACCTGGATGTGCCAGACGCCTTCGACCTTTTCGTTGCTGACCACCTCGTGTCCGACTTTGTGAATCCATTCCGGAACGTCAGCGGCAGAGCCTTCATCCGTCGACAGAAGCTCAAGCGTATCGCCGACACTGGCCTGCTTCATGTAGGTAATGAGCTCCATGAGTGGTCCAGGGCAGTACGTGTCGCGGGCGTCGATAACCTTTTTTTCACCCATCGTCATATCCTCTTGTTAAAATCAGTTCGATTCTGCGCTTCGATCAAAACGTGAGCAGTTGGCTGTTCTCTGCGTCGCCCAGAAAGCGCGTCAGCCCGGTCGGCGGTCCAAGTTCGGGATCGAGTTCATTTTTTGTTATTTTCATAAGGTCCAGCGCCATTGAGCATGGCAACAGCTTGGCATCGCCGAGCTCGGTTGCCTGCTGGAACAGCTTCTTGAAAGCCGGCACGCCTTTCTGTGCCATTAGCATTCCGAGTTCACCTTCGGCCGGCGCCTCGACGTCGCGACCTTTCACGAAGTAGGGCAGGGCGTTCATGGACAAGAACACCGAAACCTCGTCGCCAGTCGCGGCGGCAACCGATGCGATCATTGCCGCCATCTGCAGTTTTTCACGTGTTCCCGACACGCATACGATATGGATTTTTCGGGACATGTAGCTCTTACCTCGCTTTCAGGGTCGGACCGCCGCTCTGGCGCCGCGAATTGCCGACGTGTACTACCGCGCCCTTGTTGCCGCCTGGTTGAAGCAGGAATGGTCTTGTGGCGCAGCATGCCAATATTCGTGCGCCCCAGGATTGGCGGTCAGTCGGGGCGCACAGCATCGAACGTATGCAACTACATACGGTCCGGGTGAAAAGCGCATCGTCGGCTGCCCGCGGCTCATTGAATCAGTTCCCATGGCGCCAGCTGAAACGCCGGATCAACATTACGCAGACGCCGTCGAGAACATAGCCGACGGCGCCAATGACAAGCACATAGGCCATGAGATGGGCGTATTCCATCCCCTCGCGTGCATTCTCAATGGCGTAGCCCAGGCCGGAAGTCACTCCGAGAAATTCCGCCGGAACCAGTACGATCCACGCGACCCCCAATGCCAGGCGAATCCCGGTCAGAACGTCGAAGGTAATCGCCGGCAGGATAATCCGGGTCAGAAGATGGCGGGGTTTGGCGCCGAGATTGCGCGCCACTTTGAACCAGGCCGGATCCACCTTGGCCAGGCCGGCGGCAGTCGAAAACATGACTGGCCAGACCGAAGCGATCGCAATCAAGAAGACGATCGACTGATCCCACGACGTGAACACGAGCACCGCAAGTGGCGTCCAAGAGAGCGGACTGATCATGCGCAGAAACTGGAACGGCGAGTTGCTGAAATTGCGAAACCGCTTGCTGCGACCCACGAGAATGCCGATGGGCACACCGATGACGATCGCAATGAGAAGCCCGGTTCCCAGGCGACGACCACTGGCAAGAACTGCGCTTTGAATCTTCCCGGCTTCCCAAAGAGCCGGGATTACTTTGATCGTCGGGACCAGTCCAAAAGAGGCAAAGCTCTTCGTCGCGGGATTGCGGGCGATCAGGTAACCCCCGATCCACCAAAGAGCCAACAGGATCGCAAGGCCGCTTACTTTCAGCATACGACGTTGCACTACGGGGTTCCCCATTAGGCGGGGGAACCCGGGCCCATCGTCGTGTGTACCTGCAGTGCTCACGGTTTGAGCACTTCAATGCGATGAAATGGATCGCCTGTTTGTGGAACGCTCGGATCATTCCGCCACTTCGGATGTGCCTGGAGCGCCTTCTTGACGTAGGTGTAATTGACGAGGTCTTTCGCCACAAACTCGGCATTGAGGTTGGATAAAAAGGCAGCATTGCCGGTAATCGCCGTCTTCTTCAGGTCGTTTACGACAAGCTCAGTCGCGCTCGGATATGGCCAACCCTGGAAATTTATGCGGCTCTGTCCCCATTGCGGATGCTGGATTGCGTCGTGATAGTAGGCAGGGTTGTAGAACATCATCGCCCGCTCGACCACTTTGGCCGGGAACGGCAGATATTTCTTGCCGTCTTTGGAAAGCATCTGGGCCATCTCTTTTCTGTTCTCGGAAAGGTAGATCTGTGCGACGACAATAGCGTTGATGACGCCTTGCGCCCAGGCTGCACGGTCAGGATCCATGGCGTCGTCCTCATGCATAACCACTACGCAGCAGGGATGCCCCTTCCAGATATCGCCGGTGAAGCGCAGTATCTTGCCGCCAGCCTTGAGTTCGCCCAAGGCGTTGAATGGCTCGGCGACGCAATAGCCATCGATCTGCCTTGCCGCAAGGGCAGGCGGCATGTCCGGTGGCGCGAGAACAAGGAAATTGCATTCGTTGGGCGCAAGTTTCGCGCTTTGCGGCCGAATCACCGGCGTGATCCCGGAATTTTTCAATAACATCTGCGAGATGATGTTGTGTATCGAGTACCAGTACGGCACTGCCAACTGCTTGCCGCCGAAGTCCTTGGGAGAATTGATGCCGCTGTCCTTGTGAACAGTTATGGCAGAGCCGTTGGTGTGGTCCCAGGCCATGATCTTGATCGGGTACTTGTTGTTATAGCGCATCCAAATGGGAATCGGGACAAGCAGATGCGCGAGATTGAAACGGTGGGACGCGAACGCTTCGACCAGCGGCGACCAGCCACGGATGAGCGTCGGACGCTCCGAATCGATGCCCTGCTGTTTGAAAAATCCCAT
This sequence comes from Pseudomonadota bacterium, assembly GCA_027364845.1. Lineage (GTDB taxonomy): Bacteria > Pseudomonadota > Gammaproteobacteria > Acidiferrobacterales > UBA6901 > JAJYCY01. The sequence goes on from DAHXOO010000047.1 coordinate 7,233, forward strand.
TTCATGCGCAACCAGAAGTGCGGCCGCGTCGGTGATCGGAAGATAGCCAATGCGTATCACCGGGTCGAATTTCTTTTTTGCAGCGAAGGAGGGTGTTGAACGTAGCAAGCCGCCCAGCGCGGCGAGCCCGGCCACTTTGAGCAGACTGCGTCGGCTGACACCGGTACCGAGTACCGAGCGGAAAAGAGGATCGTAATCCAGGGTCAGATTCGGATCCGGCATGCCGTCGGCGATGTCCGGATGGTCGGGCATCAATTTCCGGATCGGATCATCCTGTTTTGCGTTTTGGCAGCCACCACATGAACACCCATCAACGTGTACTAAGGGACGGGGACTGGCTCGCCCATCGATCGTATTTTTTTTCACTTTCGGTCTCCTAATGTTGAGTGGTTAGATGCCCCAACCTGTACATGCTCAAAACCTCTAGTTCATGTTTGCAAATGATTTGTCTTCCGATACAGATTCATGCTGTCCACCGTCGCCAGAAGCGTGCGGCTTGACGCTGGCAGCTTCCTGAAAAGCCGCCATCAGGTGCGCGCGCAATGCCTGGACGGCTGGATCTTCGCGCTCGCGCGGATCGGGGAGATCCACGTCGAGCTCATGGACGATGCTTCCAGGGGATCCGGCCATGATCAGTGCACGGTCGGCCATCAGCACCGCTTCGTCGATATCGTGGGTGACGATGACCAGGTTGATACCGAGGCGCTTGGTGATGGAGCGTACGTCGTGTTGCAGCGAGGACCGGGTGAACGCATCAAGCGCAGAAAACGGCTCGTCCAGCAAAAGAAGCTCGGGCTCCATCACCAATGAGCGGGCGAGTGCCACGCGCTGCTGCTGACCACCCGATAGATCCTGCACATTGGATTCGGCGAAACCCTGGAGCTCAACGAGACGGAGCGCCTCTGCGACGCGCTCGCGGATCTCATTCTTGGACCAGCGACCGAAACCCAGGCCAACGCCAACATTCTGGGCAACTTTCATCCACGGAAAGAGATGGGGCGCCTGGAACATCATAACCCAGCGTGGCGATGGTCCTTCGACCAGTACGCGATCGAGACGAATCGTTCCCTCCGTGGGACGCAACAGCCCGGCTATGATGTGCAGGAGGGTGGACTTCCCGCAACCGGAGCGGCCAATGATCGCAAGTGCTTCACCTGGCTTGGCCTCCAGGTCAACGCGATTGAAAGTTACTGGGCCTCGCGAACTGTAGCGGTGAGTAAGGCCCTCTATCTTGATTTGGACTCCGCGTATCCCCATCGACAAGCCCCTCTGTCCGCTGCGTTAGCTAATAATCACACCTGGCACGAAACCCGTGCTGATCGCACCCGAAGACGCAAGCAAAGGCGCACACTCCTGTGCGCGTCCATCGCCGCATTTTCATTAACCTGATTGCTGGCCGATCGATTGCGCCTAGCAATTAGTGATCCATACTACGTGGCGCTATTGAGGCGCCGCTCAACTTCTTTCATCCTGCGCGCAAGCTCATCCTCATTCACCAGACCGTGCCTGATCATCGAATGTGCCAGTGCCAGCAGTTGTCGCTCGGGGAAAGGGACATCTGCATATATCGTCGCGGATAGGTCGTCCTCCTCTGCGCGGCGCTCGAGTAAGGGCAGGGCGCATGAACCGGGCACCACCTGCCCATGCGGTACGACGCTGGAATTGGCGGCGAGCAGATCGCACGTCGCGTCCAGCGTGACCTTCCAGGGTGGATCGGGGTTGGTAACGCCGTATTGCGCTGCCAGATCCTCCCAGGCTCTACCACGATTACGTACGTCTTCAAGCAAAGCGATGGACGCTATGTCCGCTTCCTGCTTTCCCTTGTCAGAACCGAGATCGTTTTTGCGTGATATGGGCATGATTCACTCCTTACAGAATGATCGACTCAACTACCATGATCGTGGTGATGGACTGGATGGATCGCCTTGTGCACTGGACGTTTGGCGTTCGACGTGACGCCGGGCTTGGGCACCGCCACACCTATCAGACAATCGCGCGTCACGATTTCGGCCAACTGATCCTCAGTCCAGCCTTCAGTGCCTTCGGGGCGCACTGGCATCACCATGTAGCGGGTCTTCTGGTTGGAGTCTGCGACTCTGATTTGCACTTCCGGGGGCAACTGCAGACCAAATTCCGCTAGTACCTGACGTGGCCAACGAACCAGGCGGCGGCGATAGTTCGGGGTCCGGTACCATTCGGGCGACTGGCCAAGAATCGGTCGGGGATAACACGAACACAGGGTGCAAACCACAACATGCTTGAGAGTGGGCGTATCTTCAAGCACGCGCAGGTTGCAGTAGTCGCTCGGCGTGCCGAATTTGGTCGGCGGGCTGTTCACCCAGTCGACGCCAACTGCCTTGCTTGCCTCGACTCCATCGGTTACGGCAAGCTTCTTGTACTTGGGATCTAGCCAGGCCTTGGCAACCAAGCGCGATGCGGGCAGTGGACCAAGGGTATGAACGTACTCCGTCCAGATCCGATGGTCTTCGGCAGAAAAAAGTCCCTTCTCAATAGCGAGTTCACGAACTGCCATCTCGAGAATCTCAAAATCACTGACCTCGTCTACCATCGGGGCTGGCTTATGATCATGCTCTGACATCAGTAATTCCTCCTGTCAATCGTGTCCGCTGGCCCTGTTACGGCTTTTCAAGCCAACGTTCGGAAAACTCAGTTTCCAGCGTGTCATTTGCGTACAGATCGCCGTATTCCGGCCAAAGATCTTTCTGCTTGAAAACCACGCTGTAGAACCATTCGGGCTTGTCCGTGTTGTCCCATGACTCATCTTCTGCAGCTGGACTCTCGTAAACCAACTTGGTTACCCTTCCGACTGCGCCACGGGTATAGACCTGGCAGCGGGAATAAAATAGATCAGGCAGATCCTTGATCCGTACGCTATCGCCTTCTTTAAATTTCGGCGTGCCGCCCTTGCCTTTGAAACATTGGGGATCGCCGATGCTCGTTGCGATGGAAGCGTGGTGATTCCTATCGTGCTGATTTTTTTGGCTCATGGCGCTTTTTCACCTCGTCGATCTTGTTTACCAGTTCAGTAAGCGTGACGTACTGCTTGTCGACCATGATCCGCGCAGCGCTCAGCAACCAACGACCGTAGTAGGGCAGACCCAGATATGCTGTCTGACCGATATCAACGTTCTGCCGGCGGCGACGCTCCTCTGCATTCCAAACTCCACGCCAGGCCAGGCACTCGCAGGTCGCAAAGGTATTCAGCTCCCACTGCTCTTCTTCCTTTTCCTCATACCGAATGGGCACATCCGCTTCGCCGCCGATATCGTGTACCGACCGCGTGTAGGTTCGCCAGAGCGTGTGGTCGATGGCATCGGGATATGGTGCATGCGTCTGCTTGTGCAGGGCCGGCTGCACGTAACCGACAGACTGAAGATGTCGGAGTACTTCGTCTCTGGTAGGCGATGACATTGCATTGATCTCCTAAATTGAAGTTACGCGCACGTCGGGTTGTTCGTAATGTTCATTTGCCATTTACCAATACACCGATCACCCTTCTGCTGATTTCCTATTCGATTTTCCAACCGGTTCCCGGACATCGACGGCTAGTTGTTCGGGAAAGCCCCGGCTGCCACGGTATCAGCAGGTACCACAACCCCCGACCGTGCTTACACTATGTAACATGCAAATTTTGCCTTCCAAGACTAAATTCCGATCTGTGCTATAGGAGTTGACTATGGATCGAGGTATTTCGATGAAATTAAGGATATGGGGATAGGGAAATCACGCCCATTAAAAGTAGGGCGGGGTTGATAGCACCGATGCTTGAATGCGTCGGTTTTGGGCAACGGTGCACGGCTGCGGGTTATCGGAGCCTGGAATAATCGCAGCTATAGACCCTTACCTTTACGGCCTGTCACGCAATTTATGCCGTCCATGGGTTGTCGGGCCAATCGCTCCGAACAACGGGAGAAGTCGTACCCAACGATTCTGTGCTGCAGCGCCGTTCCGCTTGGACGTGCGTGTGAACCGCAAGGCGCTGCTGCGGCTGTTTCAAAAATTTTCGCGCACACCATGCAAGCGGCGGCGGTGTGCTCCCCTGCCATTCAGCATATAAGCTGTGCCAATGGAAAATCTGGGACTATGTCGGTATGTCCGTTGCAGCTTCGGACGCACTCGTCAGTGGCTGGTCGAGAACGTCAGTGTCTGCGGAAGTGGATTTGACATGAGAACACAGGTCGGGCAAGGGGCAGGGCCTGATTCTGAGAGCGGGCTTTCTTAGGCACCTGGCCGCAGTCCATTCTGCCGCCAATTCGCCAAAAGCCTTGCAGGATGGACTCTTATTTGCACCTTTACGACAGATTAGGGTGATCGTGTGGTGGGGCAATTCTGGCAGCAGAGCCATTGCATGAAGCCCTGGCTGAACACAGGCAATTACTTCAGGAAGTATAGTGGCAAGCCGACCGAAACGGACGATTTCCATGATCACGCTGAGCGAGGTAGCCTCCATCGCGACGACCAGATTGATACCGTGTTCGAGGCAATACTGGTCGATGTGGCGTCGCAACGCATAATCGGCGTTAAACATCACCAGCGGCTCCTGTTCCAACGCATGTTTGCTCAGCGGTCCTCGCTGTCGCGCCAGCGGATGATTCTTGCCAACGATGAGGCCGAGCGTTTCGATAAACAGGATGTGGCTGTCGATTTCGTCTGAGCCCTCCTCGGTTGAAAGTGTGCTGCTGAAGGCAATGCCGATGTCGACGCGGTCTTCAGCCAGAGCATCCTTTATCTCGTGCTGGGGCATTTCCAGCGTGCTCAGGGTGATGCCGGGATAACGGGCGTTAAATTGCTCCAGTAACGGAGTAGCCAGGTAATCCGTGATCGGTGTCATTCCGAGTCGGAGCGAACCGCGACTTAGGTTGCTCAAATCATGGATTGCCCGCTTTGCCGTGTCCAGCTCACCCAGCGCGCGGCGGGCATGGTGCACGTAGACTTCGCCGGCCGCAGTCAGGCGCACCGACCGACCGGAACGGTCTAGCAGCTGAACGCCCAACAGCTGCTCCAATTGCTTGATTTGCTGCGACAACGTCGGCTGCGAGACATAAAGCACTTCAGCCGCGCGCGTGAAGCTATGGTGTTCCGCGACCGCGATCAAGTAGCGAATCGAACGTGGTAGGACAATGTTTCGCTCCATAGCCACTCTCTATAGCACCGATCAGCATTTAGTCTTGGTAGACCATAATCGCATGATACATAGTTATGCACAATTGTCCGTCGTGGCGCTGACATATGTCAGTTTGGCGGTTGAGAATTGTTCGGACTCGGACTGGGCATGCGTGAAGATGTTTGAGAAAAAATATTTGTAAGATGATGAAAAATAATCAAATTGTTCTAGATCTACCCGGTGGGACAAGGAAGATCAAGCGTCGATCGGCAGGTCAGCGGATGCAGATGGTGCAACGTCCGAGTGAAGACGAGCCTGCCAACGCGATCTCACGCGAAGTGGCAGTACGTTATACAAAGCCGGAACGGTTGCGCGTGCGTATACAAGCAGGAATCAATAAGGACAACTGGGACAAGGCCGTCTTGGAGGCTAATCATTTCTACGTCTGCTGCGTGGCGTCAGGACCAGCTATTGATTCGCTGCCCTTCAATCGACGGTTCAGAACAGGCCACCTTAATGGCGAGACTTAACAGTGCCTCAAGCCACGATTTTAGGAGGTCCTCAAAACATGCTTGCACAAATCCGTAGATTCCTTGGAAACGACAAAGGCCTAAGAGGTAGGATACAGGTTGTCTTTGTCTTGCTCATCGCTTTCAACGTTGCAGCATGGACGTGGGCTTTAATCGTGTTTCACGGCAGTCCCGTGCTGCTTGGCATTGCAGTTCTAGCGTATTCATTCGGGTTACGCCACGCTTTTGATGCCGACCACATCGCTGCGATAGACAACGTCACACGCAAACTGATGCAGAAGAACAAGCGACCCGTGACAACCGGCCTTTATTTCTCGCTGGGGCATTCGCTGGTATTGATCATTGCTACGGTAGCGATCTGTGTAACATTGAGTTCCATAAAAGGCAGGTTCAATTCGCTGAATGATGCCGCCGGAATCATCGGAACCGTCGTGTCCGCTTCGTTTCTATTCATTATGGCCGTGATCAATATTGCGATAGCAAGATCCGCCTACGCGACATTCAAGCATGTCCGAAACGGCGGCGTCTACGACGAGGAGGAGATGGAAATGCTCCTGAATAAGCGGGGATTCCTTTCCCGCATATTCCGACCCTTGTTTAGATTGGTCACCGAAAGCTGGCATTTGCTGTTTATCGGATTCCTGTTTGGCTTCGGCTTTGATACGGCCACTGAGGTCAGTCTCTTGGGAATCGCGGCAGCTGCGGCCGGTAAGGGCATGTCTATCTGGGTGATCCTGGTGTTTCCGGTTTTATTCGCTGCTGGGATGTCTCTCATGGACACGACGGATGGAATCTTGATGCTGGGCGCCTATGGCTGGGCCTTCATGAAGCCAATCCGCAAACTGTATTACAACATCACCGTAACAAGTATATCCGCTATGGTCGCGCTGCTTATCGGCGGCATCGAGACCATAGGCCTGATTTCCCAGGAGTTCGGTCTTAAAGGATTTCTCTGGGACGGAGTAAATTCCTTGAATGACCATTTAGGCGGAATGGGACTTTTGATAATTGGAGTTTTCATCACGAGCTGGATCGTGTCCGTCACCGTCTATCGCTTGAAAGGCTATGAAAACAGCTGAAAACCGTCCAGCAGACCGATCGTGAAGTTTGTGCAACATATTCCTGAGGCAGCGTCTGTGTGTCGATTGGTAGTCGACATTACGTTACGTTCTTGCTAATGAGCTTCCGTTACTCGTCCGCGATACGGTCTTCCGCCAACCGCGATAGGTTCTGGGTTGACGGAGCAACCAATAATTATTTGAAGGAGATAAACCGATGACACGCAATGACGTAACTGAATCCATCGTTGCAGCCAAGATTCGCAAGGGCTTGAGCTGGGCTGAAGTGGCGCGAACGGTCGGCCAAAGCAAAGAATGGACGACCGCAGCCTGTCTCGGCCAGATGACTTTGAACGCCGAACAGGCAGCAACTGTCGGGAAGCTATTCGACCTGCCGGCTGAGGCGATTCAGCTGCTACAGGTGGTCCCTTACAAGGGTTCTCTGCCAACCGCAGTACCCACAGATCCGTTGATTTATCGCTTTTATGAAATGCTCAATGTATATGGCACAACCATCAAAGAACTGATCCACGAGAATTTCGGCGATGGCATCATGAGCGCAATCGACTTCACCATGAACATAGAAAAGCAGAAAGATCCAAAAGGCGACCGCGTGTTGGTCACCCTGAGCGGGAAATTTTTGCCCTACAAGTCATGGTAAGGTCAGCCATGGTGGGATGGCCTGCAGGAAATCCTGTCCTCACCTGGCAACTTGACGCGATGTGCGCGGATGGGCAACCCTGGCAACAACTCGGACTTGTCGGCGCCGAATGACTGCTGTTGCTGTGAGCGGGGACCATGTCCGTGTCGTCAATTGCATGGCAAACAGGCGGCACGGCGAGAAATGAGGTGAGACATGGTTGCGCGTGATCCGCACCGTTTTGTCAACGAGCTGGATGAGACCACACTAGAAAGCCTTATTGTCCGGCTCGAAGCCCGTGCCCAAGACGCCGTCTTCACCAAGTTGTTCGACAAGTATGTGGCTGAGCTAGCTCTGTCTTCTTCCGCCCGAATACTGGAGGTTGGCTGTGGCACCGGCGCGATGCTCCGATTACTTGCACGCCGTGGCGACTTTACGGGCGAGGCGTTCGGCGTTGATCAGTGTCATTCTTTCATTGATGCCGCGAGCAAACTCTCGCATATCGAAAGTGTCGGAGACCGGCTCTCTTTTCAGGTCGGTGATGCCCACTGCCTGGATTTTCCGGATGCGTCATTCGATGTGGTCATCGCTCACACGCTGATCAGCCACGTTACCGAGCCGGCATTGGTTCTGAGCGAGATGGCTCGTGTCGTTCGTCCAAACGGCACTGTGGTCGTCTTCGACGGTGATTACGCCTCTTTGACTTATGCTTTCGCAGATCACAGCTTCGGACATCAAATGGATACGGCCCTGGCTAGCGCCACCTTTAACAACCCGCGGATCATGCGCGATTTGCCGCGGCTGTTACCTAAGATCGGACTAAAGTTGGCGGGAGCCTGGGGCGATGCCGTGGTGGAAATCGGGAATGGAAGCTATTTCAAGTCCTTCGCGGAGACGTACGTGCCATATGTCAAAAAGGCAGGCTTGTTGCCAGCGCAGAGAGTGGAGGTCTGGCTCAATGAGCAGTACCAGGCGATGAAAAATGGTACTTTCTTCGCCGCATGCAACTATTACACCTATTTTGCCCGCCCTGTGTGACCTCGCTGCTGCGGAGTGAATGGTGGGCCCAAGCTATACCGAGTCATCCGAACCTCGAGAATCTTTGATCAGTAGGGATGGCATGTTTTTCAGTAAAATTATTTTTTGTACAGCTAAATCACAAAAGTACGCCATGCTAGAGGCCAAGCGGAAGCCATGCTGTTAAGAGTGGCATAATTCGACAGACAGACCCAGCTTCAGCAATGCAGTTTTCGCTGCGAACGCCAAAAACAGCATCCGGAGACTTTGGTCTAACACTATACGATCAGGCAACTTGCAGAGAAATGATGCGTATTTACATAGTGGATGTCTTCGCAGAGCAACCCTACTCGGGAAATCAGCTGGCAGTTGTGACCGGGGCAGAAGATCTGCCTGATGAGGCGATGCAGCAGATCGCAACGGAGACAAACTACTCGGAAACCACCTTTGTTAGCACTGTGCCGGAGGGCGATGGCGGATACCGGGTGCGGATCTTCACGCCTGCGCGAGAGATTGCGTTTGCGGGGCATCCGATCCTGGGCACGGCGTGGGTGATCCGGCGACATGTTGCGCTCGACGGACCGGAAGCAGTACGGCTGAACCTCACAGTGGGACAGATCCCCGTCACATTTGAACACCCCGCTGGCAAAGAAAGTGAGATCGCATGGTTTCTAGCGCCGCAGGTGACGTTCGGGGCAATCGGTGCGCGTGAGCCAATTGCTACGGCGCTCGGGATATCGCCGGACGACATTGAAACCGGGGCCCCGATACAGAAGATCACCGCCGGCATCTCAGCCATGATCGTGCCGCTTCGCAGCCTCGACGCACTGAAGCGCAGCATGCTCGATCTCGATGCGTTCGCTCCTCTGGCAGCGCAAGGTTTTCCGCCCCTAGTTTATCTTTTTTGCCGCCAGACCCATGATCCCCGGAACGATTTGTGCGTTCGATTTTTCTTCGAGGCACACGGCGTACGCGAAGACCCCGCCACAGGAAATGGTGCGGCATTTCTCGGGGCGTTTCTGCTTGAGCATCATTTATTTGGCAGTTCCGACCTTTCACTGCGGATCGAACAAGGCCATGAAGTTCGCCGTCCTTCGCTGATCCGGCTGCATGCGCGAATGACCAGCGGATCCAGAGAGGTGCGCGTCGGTGGCCAGGTCATTCCGACGATGCAGGGAGAATTGCTTTGAGCGAGATGCGAGAGCCGCCCGACCGCCGCATCATGCGATCGGCGCCGCGAGTCGCCGCTTTTTCTGGCCCCAGGATGCGCCATGGAATCGGTCCTCGTTAGCGCTTGTCTTCTGGGCGATGCGGTCCGCTACGACGGTACGGACAAACGCAGCGACCACCCAATCCTGCAGCGATGGGTTCGCGAGGGACGCATCGTGGCGGTGTGCCCAGAGGTTGCCGGTGGCTTGCCGGTTCCCCGTCTGCGCGCGGAGATTGCCGCTGGCGCCGGCGGCATGAACGTGCTTGCCGGTACCACGAAAGTCGTCGATTCCGATGGGCGCGATGTCTCGGCGTACTTCATTAAGGGGGCGGGGAGGGCGCTTGCCCTTGCGCAGGAGAAAAACATACACATCGCCATATTGAAGGAAGGCAGCCCATCATGTGGGACGAACGTCATTTTCGACGGGACCTTTACCGACACCAAGGTGCCAGCCTCCGGCGTGACCGCCACACAGTTGCGTCAGGCCGGCATACACGTCTTCAGTGAAGATCAGGTCGCCGAAGCGGACATTCTCCTAAGGAAGCTCGAAGCCGGGATCAGTGTCTGACCCGGCGATCCGCAGGTGCCACTTCGGTCTTCGCATGTACGCGTAACAGCCCGCCGCAGCGACCGCACCCTGCCTCGGAACGGCGGCCAGGCGGCTTTGCGCGTCGGCCAGTGGCAGCTCGATCGGGGAATTCCGTCTTCAGCAAAACATAACCTATTCCTATCGAAGCAATCGATATAACATCTTGGACACCGGTTCTTGCCTAGCCCATAGTTCAATGCGATCGCAAATTCCGTAGGCGTCTCGCGTAACTTCACACATGTGCCTGCAGCCGAAGCTCGTACGAACCGTCGACCGGGAGTGCCAGAATGAAAGTCGAGCTGGCTAAAAATTACCGTGGTACTGCTCTGGGCCATGAAGCGGAAACGCTTTTGACACCCTGTGTACAGTGCGGGCAGTGCACGTTCATCTGCCCTACCTTCCGGCTGCTCGACGATGAGTGGGATGGGCCGCGCGGACGAATCTTTCTGATCAAGCAGATGCTTGAGGGAGAGATGCCCAGCGCTTCTTCGTTGCCACCGGCCTATACGCTGAAAACGCTCCAAAAAGACACGATCGAAGCCAATCTGCAGCAACACCTGGACCGCTGCCTCACCTGCCGATCTTGCGAAGCCAGTTGCCCTCAAGGGGTTCGCTACGGACGCCTGCTCGATATCGGCCGGGAGTTGGTCGAGAGGGAGGCCCCTCGCCCACTGAAGGAAAAGCTGATACGCCTGGCATTGCGTACCGTGGTTCCGCACCGCCGCCGGTTCACGGCACTGTTGCGTATCGGGCAGGCTCTGCGCAGATTTTTGCCGCACGATCTGAAGTCGATGGTCCCGGAGCGGCGGCCGATGGGCGACTGGCCGGACCGTCCGCATGCCCGCAGCATGCTGGTCTGGCAGGGGTGCGTGCAACCGGCTCTGGCGCCAGATATCAATGCTGCGGCAGCACGTGTATTGGATCGCCTGGGAATCCGACTGATCCGGGCCGATGACGGCTGCTGCGGTGCGGTGAGCCAGCATATGGCAGCGACGGATGAAGCGCGTGCATTCATGCGCCGAAATATAGACACCTTGTGGCCACACATTGAAGCCGGCGCGGAGGCCCTCGTTCTCACGGCCAGCGGCTGTGGTGCATACTTCCGCGATTACGGCCAGCTGCTGAAGGATGACCCCCAATATCGTGACAAGGCAAGGCGCCTCTCGGAATTGACGAAAGACATCACGGAGGTTGTCACAGACGCATGGGAAAATGACCCATATGCAGTGCCCGTTCCGCCACGCGGGCAACGCATCGCGTTCCTGTCATCCTGCAGCCTGCAGCACAGCCAAAAGCTCAATGCTGTCGCGGAAAAGCTGTTGCGGCGCGCCGGATTCAAGCTGGTGTCAGTGTCCTATTCCTTTATGTGCTGCGGTGCAGCCGGCACCTATTCAATCCTGCAACGGAAGCTATCGGAATCGTTGCGCGCACTTAAGCTGGGTACGCTGATGGCAACGCGTCCGGAAGCGATTGCAACAGCCAATATCGGCTGTCTGATGCACGTCGCGGCAGCATCCCCAGTGCCGGTGCATCACTGGATCGAATTTCTTGATGAAGCCTTTTCTGCTGCGGATAGGGATCCGGCGGGCAAGGTCCATACCCGGGAGGAGGGGGCAGTGCGAAATAGCCAGGGTGGATAGGGTCAATGGCAATCTTCCGGCGGCTTTCCGCCCGCATTCCAGTTCCATTTCTGAACAGAATGCCCGCCGGATTTTCAGGTTCAGTATGGCGCGCGGAGCCTCAATCTATGATCTCACGCCCTTCTTGCTATCTGTTTCTGGCCAGATGTGCATCGACAAGCGGTGCTATCTGCCGTGCATGGACATTCGCTAAATCGTGGTTACCGCCGGCGATCACACGCAAATCTGCGTTGGGGAAAAGCTCAGCCAATTTCTGGCCGATTGCAACAGGGCTGATTGGGTCGGCATCGCCCCAGAGCAACAAGACGGGCGCTGTAATTTTGCTTAGATCTGAGGTTAGGTCGTGGGCGTAGGACACAAACCAGTCGGGCAATTGCGGATTGGCCTTAGCGAACCCAATGCGCCAATCTTCTGCGCCCAGCCCCTTTGTATCAATTCCGCCCGAAGTCGCGACAAGCACTAAATGTGTCACAAGGTTCGGGTGTTTGAGCGTTGCGAGGATGGCAATCACACCTCCCATGGATTGAGCGACCAAGGCCGTTGGCTGATCGACTTTACTCGCCACCCGAGCTACGAGGTCGTCGAAACCATTGATCGATGGGT
>DAHXOO010000048.1 GCA_027364845.1 Pseudomonadota bacterium
GCATTGCCGACAAAGTAACACGCAGGCGCGCCGAATGCCGTGGTACGGTCGGCGGGCGTATCGCCGGGACCAGGATGTCGCGTTGCCGCAGCGCCAGTGCCGCCGCCAGCGCGGTATCTGAGTCGCCCAGCAGAACTGGTTGGATCGGCGTTGTCGATTCCAACATGCGCAGGCCGAGCTCGCGCGCGCCGCGCCGAAACTGATCGATGCGCTCGCGCAGGTTTTGCCGCCGCCAGGGTTCAGAGCGCACGAGATGCAAGCTGGTGCGTGTTGCTTCAGCCACCGCCGGCGGAATGGCCGTAGTGTAGACATAAGTGCGGGAACGCTGGATCAGCGTTTCTATGACTTCTTCTTCGGCTGCTACGAATGCGCCAAAAGTCCCGAGCGCCTTGCCGAGTGTACCCATGAGAATTGCTGGTGGTCTGACTGGCTGCCCCCAGTATTCAAACGAACCGCCGCCATGGGTTCCGATGACGCCCATGCCGTGGGCGTCATCGACAAGCAGGCGTGCCCCCCGTGCCCGGGCGAGATCCATCAGTCTAGGCAAAGGGGCAATGTCTCCATCCATGCTGAATACACCATCAGTAAGCACTAACTTCGATCTGTCAGCGGTAACCAGAAGGGACTGGAGACGATCGAGATCGGCGTGCGGATAGCGCTTCACGGAGGCCTGACAAAACCGGGCTGCATCGATCAACGAGGCATGATTGAGCTTGTCCTCGAATACCACCCCATGCCGGTCCATGAGCGCAGCCACGATGCCCAGATTGGCCATGTACCCGGTAGAAAATAGCAGCGCGCGCGGGGTGCCGACGAAGTCTGCGAGCTCCTCTTCGAGAGCATGGTGCGGCCGGCTATGCCCGCTGATGAGATGGGACGCGCCGGCGCCGACGCCATAGTGTGCCGCTGCCGACTGGAACGCATTCACTACCTCCGGGTGATTCGCCAGACCGAGATAATCGTTACTGCAGAAGCTCAGGAATGTACGATCGCCGATCACGATCTGCACACCCTGCGCGCTTTCAACAATCTCGCGCCGTCGATAAAGGTGCTGCGCACGCAGCCGTTCGAGTTGCGCGCGCAGCTGCGGATCCTCCAGATCGCTCTGTGTCATGTATTCCCTAGACCTACTTAACATTCTCCTAGCTGGAACCGCGGGCGGTCCACCACGTTACTGCCTTCTCTAGGCCACGATCAACTCGCGACAAAAAATGGCAATCTTTATAGACCTGCCGATCATAGTCAACCAGTATGTACGATGGAGATTTACTAATGCCTATATATTAGGCAGATGGAATACCGGAAACATTCAACAAAGCACTGCTGGCAGTGCTGCAGCCCAAGTGATTCCGGTAGAATCAAATTTTTCGGCTCAGAAGGATTGCCAGCGGGATTCACGCCGGCTGGCGGGAAACCCAAGCTGCCAGCAGCAACCCTGCGCCCATGAGGCCCAACAACCATCCGACCATGGGCAGTCCCAGCCACGGCAGCGCCGGCTGTCCGGTCAAATAGACGATAGCGGCGCCGAGCATCAACCCCCCGCCCGTCATCACAAGCGCCATGCGCCGCTGGCTGCGCGCCACTTCCCGGCGTAGCCGGTCAATCTCGCGCTCATCGCTGGCAGCGGTGCTGGTATAGCGCTGAAGCGTGTCATAGAACAACGCTGGAAGCTCCGGCAAAACGTGCGACCACTTCGGCACCTCCTTGGCCAAATTGCGCAGTAGCGCACGCGGTCCGACCTGATCGCGCATCCAGCGCTCGAGGAAGGGCTTGGCGGTCTGCCACAGGTCCAGCTCAGGATAAAGCCGCCTGCCCAAACCCTCGATATTGAAGAGCGTCTTCTGCAGCAGCACGAGCTGCGGTTGCACTTCCATGTTGAAGCGCCTTGCGGTCTGGAACAGCCGCAGCAGCAGGCGCCCGAAGGAGATGTCCTTGAGAGGGCGGGCGAAGATCGGCTCGCAGACCGCGCGAATGGCCGCCTCAAATTCGTCCAGGCGGGTATCGCTCGCCACCCATCCGGCACGCACATGCGATTCAGCGATGGCACGATAGTCGCGCCGGAAAAACCCCAGGAAGTTCTCGGCGAGATAACGCTTGTCGCGGTCTGTCAGCGTTCCCATGATGCCAAAGTCCATGGCGAGATACTGGCCGGAAGCGGACACGAAAATATTGCCGGGATGCATGTCGGCATGAAAGAAGCCATCGCGGAACGCCTGGGTGAAGAAGATTTCGACGCCGTTGTGGGCCAGGCGGCGCAAGTCGATTCCTGCCTCCTTCAGGGCCTGGATGTTGCTGACAGGAATGCCGCTCAAGCGTTCCATCACCATCACGTCGGTGCGCGTCAGCTCCCAGTAGATCCTGGGCACGTACAACAGCCCAGACGCGGCAAAGTTGGCGCGTAGTTGGCTCCCGTTGGCGGCTTCGCGCATCAGGTCCAGTTCAGCGTGGATCGTCTTGCTGTATTCGTCCACCACTTCGATCGGGCGCAGGCGGCGGGCATCCGGCCAATAGCGTTGAGCAAGGCCGGCTAGGGTGTAGAGCAGAGCGAGATCACGCTCGATGACCGACTCTATGCCCGGGCGCAGCACCTTGACCGCAACCGCTGTCCCATCCAGGAGCTCGGCGAAATGTACCTGTGCCACCGAGGCCGAGGCCGCCGGTCGCGGATCGAACGCACGCAGGAAACTATCGAGCTTGCCACCGTACGCATGTTCGATCACCGCGATCGCCTGTTCACCGGGAAACGGCGGAACGCGGTCCTGCAACCGACTGAGCTCCTCGGCGATGTCTTCGGGCAGCAGGTCCGGCCGCGTTGACAGCAGCTGTCCAAACTTCACGAACACCGGACCAAGCTCTTCCAACGCCTCGCGCAGCCGGCAGGCGCGCGGCGCCGGGCTGGAGCGAAACCAGCGCCACGGCATGAAACGCAGCAGCAGTCGGTAGGGACGGAAAAGGTGCAGAGCCCGTACAAATTCGTCCAGATCGTGACGCACGAATATCTGCGTAATCCGCAACAAGCGTCTGACTTGCGCCACACGTTTCATCCGCCTACTCCCCCTGGCCCGACACTGCGCGCAAGGCGCGTGATGCGCTGCTCCAGGCGGTCGACGTCCGCGCGCAACACATCGACAGCGTCGAGGAAGGCATCGACTTCGTGGCGCTGTGGCAAATCGCGTCTCTCGCACTGCAAGTACTCGACAAAATCACGCGCGATCACTGCGCCCGATGCGCGCGCACCAGAGCAGGCCGCGCGCATCGCATTGCCCAGCTGATGGGCAAGCGGATCTCCCAGCAGCCGCGCTGCTGGCTCTTCCCAATCGATGTCCACCTGCCACAGTATTTTCTGGAAACGTTGGCCGAGCTCGATATCGCCGCCGATCTCTACCTCGCCGGAGGAAAAAGCCCGGGTCCGCTGCCCGCGCGCCAGACTCAAAAACCCGGACATGCGTGCACGCAAAGTCGTATCGGGAACACCGGCATGTTCCGTGCGCACGCGCACCCCAGCCTCGGACGGGAACAGATAAAGTGACCTACCCAGATCGAGCAGTTCGAGCCGGATGACGCGTCCGGAAAGTCCGCCCAGTTCGTGCAAACTGTCCGGATCGAGCCGCAGCAGACGGTTGGCTGCATCCTCAAGCACTCCGATCAATATCTGCAGCAAGTCGGCCATCGATAGGGGGCAAGGATCCGGCAGGGGGTCAGAGCTTGTAACCCCTGTGCATGGCAACGATTCCGCCGCTCAGGTTAAAAAAGTGCACCCGCTCGAACCCCGCGGCCTCCATCATGGACTTGAGGGTTCCCTGATCCGGATGCCTGCGGATCGATTCCACCAGGTAACGGTAACTGTCCTCATCGTTGGCGATGAGCCGGCCCATCAGCGGCAGCAGCGAGAACGAGTATACGTCGTACAGGGTGCCCAGACCGGGCAATACTGGCTGCGAAAACTCCAGCACCAGCAAACGGCCACCCGGCTTCAGCACGCGAAACATGGAAGCCAGCGCTGCCTCCTTGTGGGTGACATTGCGCAGGCCGAAGGCGATGCTGATGCAGTCGAAATGGTCGTCCGTGAATGGCAGGCGCTCAGCGTCGGCCTGCACAAACTCGACGTTTCCCACGATGCCTCGGTCAGCAAGCCGGCGGCGTCCCACGTCCAGCATGGCCGCGTTGATATCGGCGATGACCACGCTTCCGCTGGGCCCGACCCGCCCGACAAATCTGGCTGCCAGGTCACCGGTGCCGCCCGCGACGTCGAGCACGCGTTGGCCCGTGCGCACCCCGCTCTGACCTACGGCAAAACGCTTCCACAGACGATGGACGCCGCAGGACATCGCATCGTTCATCAGGTCGTACTTGTCAGCAACGGAATCGAACACCCGAGCCACGAGGCCGGCCTTTTCACCCACCGGTACCTCGCGGAACCCGAAATGCGTCAGGTTGTCGTCAGATCCTGAATCCGGGTGCTGTTTCAAAGCTTCATGCTCCATTGAACGGCTGTGGGTTGCGTTTATATCCGGCTTTTTCCAGACGCTCGAGGTATTGGTCCCACAGCTGCTGCTGATTGACCCCGAGGCTGTGCAGCAAATCCCAGGAGTAGATCCCGGTATTGTGCCCATCATCGAAGTACAGGCATACGGCATAGGTACCGACCGGCTCGATGTTGGTGATGTTGACGTTCTCCTTGCCGATCTGCAGTACCTCCTGGCCGGGACCGTGGCCACGGACTTCCGCAGACGGCGAATAGGCGCGCAGATACTCGCAGGGATATCTGAATTGGCTGCCATCGTCGAAGCTGATTTCCAGCACATGTGACTTCTGGTGCAATTTGATGTCGGTTGGTCTGGTGGCGTTCTTGCGCATTGTCTGCCTGTTAAGCCCTTGTGCTTGGCATAGTGAACGGGGATAGTGCCGGATTCCGCCGGATCGACCGCATGGACCCGATCCATCCAGCCCTGCGCCTTTCCAGCGCGGGGCCATCGCGTGCCCCGGGGCCATCCCATCCGGGAACCGTGGAATTATACCGGTTTTGTCGAGGGATACGCGCTCGGTAACCAAACTGTCATACTTATGGTATGAAATATGCGCCAAAAAAACGAGCAGCACCGGGACTTGTGGGGCCAACTGTCGATTCATGCCAGCAACGATACTCATAGTAGAAGACGAACAGGCGATCCGCGAAATGATCTGCGTCACTCTGCGCCATGCAGGTTTCGAGTGCCAGGAGGCGGCTGACGCAAACCAGGCTCAGATCAGGATCCTGGCTGCAATACCGGATATGGTGCTACTCGACTGGATGTTGCCCGGCACCAGCGGCGTCGACTATGCCCGCCGCCTGCGCCAGGACAAGCTCACCCGTCACATCCCGATCATTATGTTGACGGCGCGCACCCAGGAAGAGGACAAGCTCAAGGGGCTCGAGACCGGCGCCGATGACTATGTCACTAAGCCATTTTCAACGCGTGAACTGCTGGCGCGTATCAAGGCACTGCTGCGCCGCAGCGCGCCGCAGACGGCCGATACCGCCGTGGAAATCGGCGGGCTGCATCTCGACCCTGTTACCCACCGGGTGCGGGCAAACGGCGCCAAGCTTGCGCTCGGTCCGATGGAGTTTAGATTGCTGCATTTCTTCATGACCCATCCAGAACGCGTGCACACCCGCGAACGGATACTCGACAGCGTCTGGGGCGGCAACGTGTATGTCGAAGAACGCACAGTAGATGTTCACATTCGCCGCCTGCGCAAGACACTCGAGGCCAGCGGTCATGATTCGCTCATCCAGACAGTACGCGGTACAGGCTATCGGATGTCGGCGCAGGACTGACCAGGGTGCGCGAGAGTTGGGTACGCGAGCTTTGGGTACTGATCGGCGTTCTCGCCGCCTTTTTCGCGCTTGGACTGGTCCTGGGTCATCCGCTGACGGCCGTGCTGCTGGGCCTAGGCGTCTACCTGGTGCTGACCCTGCGGCATCTTTTCCTACTGCACCGCTGGCTGCAGCGCCGCCGCCGCGAAGACATCCCCGAGGCGTCCGGCCTGTGGGGGGACGTTTTCGACAGCATACGCGTCCTGATGAAGGAAACGGAACGGCGTGAAGACCAGCTCACGCAGACGCTCTCCCGCTTCCAAAGCACCAGTGCTGCCACGCCCGATGCAATGATGGTGCTGACGCACAACGACGCGATCGAATGGGCCAACCCTGCTGCCGAGCGTCTGCTGGGCGTCGCGTTTCCGCGCGACCACGGCCTGCGCGTGACCAATCTGCTGCGTGATCCCGATTTCGCGAACTACCTGAAAAAGGGCGACTTTACCGACACCATCGCTATCCCATCGCCGGAACGCCCGGAGAAGACTCTATCGCTGCAAGTGATTCCCTTCGGCAGCAGCCAGAAACTGCTGATGGGCCGCGATATCACCCGGCTCGAGCGCCTGGAGGCAATGCGGCGCGACTTCGTCGCCAACATTTCCCATGAGCTGCGAACACCGCTCACTGTCATCTCCGGATTCCTTGAAACCCTGCAGGACATGGATACGCCGCGGATCGAAGAGCTCAGGCGGCATCTGGCGACCATGCACGAACAGGCGGTGCGGATGCAACGGCTGGTGAACGACCTGCTGACGCTTTCCAGGCTCGAGACAGAGCCACCACTTGTGCATCAGTCGGTGGTCGATGTGCCGGTGATGCTGCCCGGGCTGAAGGAGATGGCCGAGATACTTAGTGGCCAGCGCCGCCACCGAATCACTCTCGATGCCGATCCGGAGCTGAAACTTCTGGGCAATGAGGAGGAGCTGCGCAGCGCGTTCTCCAACCTGGTCAACAACGCGGTCCAGTACACTCCTGCTGGCCAGTCCATTTTTCTGCGGTGGACCGCCACGCCCGAGGGGGCAAGGTTCGCAGTCACCGATACCGGCGAGGGAATCGCGCCGCAGCATTTGCAGCACCTGACAGAGCGTTTCTATCGTGTGGACAGCGCACGCTCGCGTGCGACCGGAGGCACGGGGCTGGGACTTTCGATCGTCAAGCACGTCCTTTTGCGCCACGATGCGAAGCTGCTCATCGAAAGTGAGCTCCGGCACGGCAGCACATTCACGTGCCAGTTTCCGCAATCGCGCACACAGCACGGGAAGGCGCCTGACATCACATGACAACGGCTTCGCCTTCCCGAAAAGCGCCGGTCAATTGCCGCTGCTATTGTTCCTGTCGTGTGCCATGACTGTCTCAGGAGACTGTGGTGCATAATGCAGGCACCGGTCACGAGGCGGCTCATAGCGCGGGAGGCGTCACCACTGCGGAAGAGAAACATCGCTTCGTGTGCGTGTGTCACACGTACAGGGCACTGCTTCGGTCCTTCGCGGCTTGAGTACCCCACCTGAATTGCCGGTTCGCCGCGTCATCGTCATGACGCGGATTGCGCGCTCATTACGGACTGGTGGACACCGGATACGACGGGGCCAACTGCCGATACACGCCGCGGATTCCACATCAACGATTGACGGTACAGGGGTTTGCGCATATATTTTTTTCGACATAGGCCCCGGAAAGTTCTGATGCTGAAGCCAAAGCCGTGCGCCGGCACAGGCACATGGAATTGCGCTGGAAACCAGAATCTAACCCCCAGCTACTGGGCTGCTGCCTGGAGGCGGCGGGTAATTGATATGCTTATCGATGTAGTAGGGCGGGTTTCCGCCCGGACAGAGGCGAAGTACATGCACTCGTTAAGCATGCTGCGTACCGGAAACTGGCTTCGCGTGGGCGAATTCACCGGCCTCCCCCGACCCATAGATTCCCGACACCGCGATTCCCTACGCCACACCACAGTGCCGAACCTGATCGCCGTCACGGACGGGTGTACCGCACCGCCGATTGTCCATGAGCTACATCCTCGCGTGCCGGGCGTCATTAATGGCCCCAGCCAATACAACCTGCGTAACGCCACTCCATGATTCCGGCTGGATCCGGGGTGCCCGGCGATAACAGCGAGGAGCTGGCGCGGGTTCTCAATCGCGACTGCCACTGCATCAGCATCGATTCAGACGCGCTGCGGCGCGAGCTCGAGCGGGACGCGGAGAACCGCGACCTTTATCGCTCCATCATCGAATCCCGTCCACACCTGTTCAGCGCCTCGGCGGTATTCATATCGCGCCCAGACGTGGAGCGCATGGCGGCGATAATCCGCGCCGTGGAGAGCGTTGTGGCACTGCCGGGCTATCGCGAGACCGTTTTGGGCTGGGCACCGGCCATCGCTCGGGTCGACCATGGGCCACGCGCGGTATTTCTGGGGTATGACTTCCATCTAGGACCGGAAAGCCCGCAACTTATTGAGATCAATACCAATGCCGGCGGTGCACTGCTCAACACCGTACTCGCCCGGGCGCAGCGGGCATGTTGCGACCAGGTCCGGCAGCTGGCTACCGGCCCGCTGGACCTCAAATTGCTGGAGCAGGTCTTCTTCGACATGTTCCTCGCTGAGTGGAAACTGCAGCGTGGCGACAGCCGCCTCGCTACCGTAGCCATCGTCGATGACAATCCGCCACAGCAGTATCTGTACCCTGAGTTTGTCCTGTTCCGCCAACTGTTTGCGCGGCATGGGCTGAACTGCGTCATCGCCGACCCCAAGGAACTCGTCTACCGCAACGGAGCACTGTGGCATCAGGGACTGCGCATCGATCTGGTGTACAACCGCCTGACGGACTTCTCTCTAGAACAGCCAGCACACGAGCTGCTGCGCGCTGCCTATGTCGATGGCGCAGTGGTGCTGACGCCACATCCCCGCGCCCACGCGCTGTACGCGGACAAACGCAATCTGGCTGTGTTCACGGATGCGAGTCGCTTGAGCGCTTGGGGCGTGACCGAAGCTGTACAGCGGATCTTGGGCGCCGGTATCCCGCATACCACACTGATCGAGCCGAACCACCGCGATGACCTGTGGACAGACCGCCGCCGGCTGTTCTTCAAACCAGTATCCGGTTATGGCAGCAAGGCGGCGTACCGCGGCGACAAGCTCACTAAACGCGCCTGGTCCGAAATCGTCTCCGGAAAATACGTAGCCCAGGAGACAGTGCCGCCGAGCGAACGACGGTTGCGCGTAGGCGGCGAGGAGATCAACCTGAAACTTGATATGCGCAACTACGTCTATGACGGTTCCGTGCAACTTCTGTCGGCCCGCTTGTACCGGGGCCAGACGACCAATTTTCGCACCCCCGGCGGCGGCTTCGCGCCAGTTTTCCTCCCGGACCGATCGTGCGAGCCTGGGGCTTGAGCGGCACACGGCACACCCGGCCGCGCACACACCTTCTCGAGATTCGGGAAACTTGGCCGGAGGTAGGCGATGTACAAGCGCAGCGCACATGTGCTGTTCGTAGGCACGGGCAACTCTTGCCGATCACAGATGGCCGAGGGCTGGACGAACCGTCTCGGCAGTGGGTGGCTCGTGGCACGCTCGGCAGGCATCGCGGCTTACGGCATGGATCCTCACGCCGTCGCGGTCATGCGCGAGGTCGGAATTGACATCTCGTGCCAGCCCTCGACCCGTCTGCTGCCCGCAATGCTGGCTTGGGCGGACCTGGTGGTCACGGTCTGCAATTACGCAGATGAGCATTGTCCAGCCCTTCCGGCCGGCGTACAGAAAAAGTGCTGGCCACTCGATCATCCCGCCCAGACCGGTCGAGATGAACCACAAATCATGCAGGCCATGCGCGCGACGCGCGACGCCATCCGAAGCCGCATCGAGGGAATGATCGGCGGCATGAAAATGCTGGAGCGGGTCGATTCGGAAGGAGTCTAGATGCCCCTATGCGGGCTGCACGGGGCCCGGAGTGCACAATCCATGCAGCCTTCCAAACCTCCCGCAACTGGCCAGCTGAGCACCCTTCTGCGCAGTTAAGAAGATGAAGGTCACATCACGACTTCGCCGCACGGCCCGGTGATACCGGTCGGGAGGGGCATTTTGGCGAGATTGAGGGAATCGGGCCCAAAGACGCGTTCTGATTTTCCCATGCGGAAAAACTAAGGGATTGAATCTGCATGAAAATAGATATTCACATGCCTGTCATATTTGTTCATCAAACTGTCATGTAATGGCTGGATCATACGGCACGCTACAAATTTATCCAAAATTCCTGGAGAGCAACATGTCAAATTCTGTACAACTGAAAGGTCGCTTGTCAGCAGGCAAACTCGCGGTCGCCATCGGTACCGTAGCCCTGACACTGGGGCTGGCCACTGCCCGGGCGGGCGAGATCACCGGTGCAGGCAGCACGTGGGTGTACCCCCTGGTCGTCAAGTGGGCCGCCGCCTACCAGCAGGAAACGGGTACCCAGGTTAATTACCAGGGCATCGGATC
Source organism: Pseudomonadota bacterium (assembly GCA_027364845.1). Taxonomy (GTDB): domain Bacteria; phylum Pseudomonadota; class Gammaproteobacteria; order Acidiferrobacterales; family UBA6901; genus JAJYCY01. Next base: position 10,335 of record DAHXOO010000048.1, read on the forward strand.
CGGCGGCGGCATTGCCCAGATCGAGGCCGGCACGGTCGCGTTCGGCGCGAGCGACATGCCGCTGACTCCTGAGGTTCTGCGCAAGCACCACCTCATCCAGTTCCCGACTGCAATTGCCGGCGAGGACCTGGTGATGAATGTTCCCGGCATCAAACCGGGCGAACTAATCCTGAGCGGTCAGGTTGTCGCCAAGATCTACCTTCACGAAATCACGAAATGGAACGACCCCCGCATCCAGGCCCTGAACCCGCAGCTCAAGCTGCCTGATTTGGATATCGCTGTCGTCCACCGTTCGGACGGGTCCGGCACCACGTTCACGTTTACCAACTACCTTTCCAAGGTCAGCCCCGAGTGGAAAAGCAGGATCGGCGCCAATACCGTCGTTGCCTGGCCCACCGGCCTCGGTGGCAAGGGCAACCAGGGCGTAGCCGCCTACGTGCAGCGTATCCGCGGTGCAATCGGTTACGTCGAGTATGCCTACATTCTGGAAAACCACATGACCTACGCGCGGATGTACAACCGCGCACACCAGCTCGTGAGCCCCAGCCTCGCCGGCTTTCAAGCGGCCGCATCCCATGTGGACTTCACCAAAGCCCATGATTTCTATGTGATCCTGACGGATCAACCCGGTCCGACCACCTGGCCGATCTCCGGCTGCACCTGGCAGATTTTGCGCACTAGCGCACCCAGAGCCTCCAACGAACAGGTGGTCAAATTCTTCCGCTGGGGTTTCGAACACGGCCAGAGCATGGCGCGGTCCATCGCCTTCGGCCCGCTGCCGCCACCCACGGTCAACGCGATCAATGCATACTGGAAAAGGTACCTGGGCATCTAGTTCAGTCCAGCGGAGACATCAGCTGCGCTTTGTCTGACACGGGGCCGAAACGGCCCCGTTCTTTTCTTGCTTCGTCCGCTTTGATATAAGTGCCCCCCAACCATTACCGTTCGCCAGGCCGTCGCCCAGGAGATCCCGTGGAAAAGCCGCAAACGCCGTCCAGGTTAACCCGTCTTTGGGATCCCCTTTTCAAGGGAACAACGGCCGTTCTGGCTTACCTGGTCCTGGCGCTCCTGGTGGCAATCTGCCTGTCCCTGCTGCGTGAGGGATGGGACGCCTTCAAAACCTTCGGCTGGCACTTCCTGGTCAGCAAGGCTTGGGACCCGGCCAACAACAAGTTCGGCGCATTGATCCCGATTTATGGAACTCTCATCAGCTCGCTGATCGCGGTCGTCATAGCGGTCCCCGTAAGCCTCGGAATCGCCGTGTTCATCACTGAACTCGCACCGCGCTGGCTGCGCCAGCCGGTCGCCGCCGCCATCGAGCTTCTCGCCGCGATCCCCAGTATCATTTTCGGCATGTGGGGGCTGTTCGCGTTCGCCCCGTGGTTCTCCAATTACGAACCCTGGATCAGCGATCATTTTGGCTCCATTCCGGGCATCGGCGTCCTGTTCCGCGGTCCACCGTTCGGGATTGGCATGCTGACGGCTGGAATCATCCTCGCCATCATGATCATCCCCTTCATTGCAGCCATCATGCGCGAAGTTTTTCTGCTCACACCACCGTTGCTCAGGGAGTCCGCCTACGGCGTCGGGGCGACTACATGGGAAGTGGTCCGCAACGTCGTTTTGCCCTATACGCGTACAGCCGTGGCCGGCGGCATATTTCTCGGACTGGGCCGCGCCTTGGGCGAGACGATGGCAGTAACCTTTGTAATTGGCAACGCACACAGCGTCAGCGCCTCGCTCCTGAATCCCGGCTATTCCATCGCCGCAGCGCTGGCCAATGAGTTCACCGAGGCCTTTTCGCCCCTGTACAAATCATCCCTGATTGCGCTCGGTTTCATCCTGTTTGTCATCACCTTCATCATCCTGGTTCTGGCCAAGCTGCTCCTGCTGAAGCTTGAACGTGCACAGGGTGAGACCGCATAGGAAACGTCCGCACCGTGGATCTGCGCTATCTCAGACGCCGTGCTACCAACGTGTTCAACCTGGGCATGGCCGTCCTGACCACCTTGCTCGGACTTTTCTGGCTCTTCTGGATTCTTTTTACCACCGCTCGCTATGGCTACCACAGCCTCAACCTGCGGCTCTTTACCCTGGACACGCCGCCCCCCGGCGCCGCCGGGGGGCTGCGAAACGCGTTCGTGGGGAGCCTAATGATGATCGGCGTCGGCATCGTGGCCGGCACACCTGCCGGCATTCTGGCGGGCACCTATCTGGCCGAATTCGCCGGACGCAAGCGTATCGGCGAGATTGTGCGCTTTTTCAACGACATTCTCCTAAGCGCGCCTTCCATCGTTATCGGGCTGTTTGTCTATTCCGTGGTGGTTGCGCCCATGGGTAATTTCTCCGGCCTCGCCGGCGGGCTGTCGCTGGCCATCGTGCTGCTTCCGGTCGTTGTGCGCACCACTGACGAAATGCTGCGCCTGGTACCATCGACCATGCGCGAGGCAGCCATGGCCTTGGGAGCCCCGTACTGGCGGGTAGTGCTCCAGATCACCTACCGGGCGGCACGATCGGGAATCCTGACCGGGGTACTGCTCGGGGTAGCCCGTATCAGCGGTGAAACGGCGCCGTTGCTGTTCACGGCACTCAACAACCAGTTCTGGAGCACGAACCTTGCCAGACCCATGGCCAACGTCCCGGTCACCATCTTCCAGTTCGCCATGAGCCCCTACCAAGGATGGCAACGCTTGGCTTGGGCCGGGGCTCTTGTCGCCACCCTTGCAGTACTCGGGTTGAGCATTTTTTCCCGTTTCCTCATCAGGCAAAGGAACAACTAAATGAGCGGTGCAGCTTCACTGGAACCGAAGATAAGCGTCCGCAATTTGAACTTTCATTACGGCAAGTTCCATGCACTGAAGAACATCAACCTCGACATCGCTACGCGCGAGGTCACGGCCTTTATCGGCCCCTCCGGTTGCGGTAAGTCGACACTGCTGCGGGTCTTCAACCGCATGTACGCTCTCTACCCGGGCCAGGTGGCGACTGGGGAAGTCCTGCTCGACAAGGAAAACATCCTCGATCGACGTCAGGATCTACGCCGCCTGCGCTCCCGGGTCGGCATGGTCTTCCAGAAGCCCACGCCGTTTCCTATGACGATATACGAAAACATCGCCTTCGGCGTGCGCCTGCACGAACGCATGAACAAGGGGGCTATGGACGACCGGATCGAAGCAGCGCTGCGGCAGGCTGCACTGTGGGACGAGGTCAAGGACAAACTCAGGCAGAGCGGGATGAGCCTTTCCGGAGGCCAGCAGCAGCGGCTGTGCATCGCGCGCGCCATTGCGGTCAAACCGGAGGTATTGCTGCTGGACGAGCCGGCATCCGCACTGGATCCGATTTCGACGCTCAAGATCGAAGAACTGATTTATGAACTAAGGCAGAATTACACGATCGTAATTGTCACCCACAATATGCAGCAGGCCGCGCGCGTGTCCGATTACACGGCATTCATGTACCTCGGGGAGATGGTGGAGTTCGGCGACACAAATGCGATTTTCACCAATCCGAGCCAGAAGCAGACTGAAGACTACATTACCGGCCGTTACGGCTGATTCGAGGAGCGCAGGCCATGGAACCAATTCATACCCACATTTCCCGCCAATTCAACGCAGAGCTCGAGGACATCCGCACCCGGGTTCTGCAGATGGGCGGCCTGGTAGAGAGGCAGATCGAGCGCGCCATCGAGTCTCTGGTGAAAGGGGATATAACCCTGGGCGAAGTAGTGATCATGGACGACACCAAGGTGAATGGCATGGAGGTGTCGATCGACGAAGAATGCAACCAGATCATTGCCAAGCGCCAGCCGGCGGCGAGCGACCTGCGTCTGGTCGTTGCAGTGATCAAGACGATAACGGATCTTGAACGCATTGGCGACGAAGCCGAGAAAATCGCGCGCATGGCGGTACGCCTGGCCCAGGAAGAACGGCCGAAAAACAACTACATGGAAATCCAGGCGCTGGGCAACCGCGTGCAACAGATGCTACGCGACGCCTTGAACGCGTTCGCACGGCTGGATGCCACCGCGGCAGTCCATTCCGCCCAGGAGGACATTAAGGTGGACCAGGACTACGATGGCGTCATGCGCCAAATGATCACCTTCATGATGGAAGATCCGCGAACCATCTCCCGCATGCTGAATGTCATCTGGGCCGCGCGGGCGCTGGAGCGTATCGGCGATCACGCGACCAACATATGCGAATATGTCATTTATCTGGTCAAGGGCAAAGACGTGCGCCACATCAGCCTCGAACAGATTGAGAAAGAAGTCCTGGGAGGAAAGAACACCTAGCGCGACACCGCCGACAGAGCAGGCTCAGACGTGAGCGTCCAGGTGACCCTCACTTTTGAGTGTCTCCCTGACGCGGCGCCGAATGAGCACCGGCAAATACTCCATGACCTTCGCGCTTGCCTTGAGCTTCTCGAATTCTGATTCGTAAAGCGCCTCCACTTTACCCTCAGGCATACCGCTTTCAAGGGAAATCGTGTGAATCAGATCCTGATGAACCGCGCGCTCCTTCTCGTTCCGGTAGAGTTCGTTTGGCATAGCGCCTCCTTATTGATTTCCGGTAGCAGCCCAAAACCGCCCTGCACGAGATTCTACCCCAGTCACGCCGGACAAGTGTTGCGTTTCTGCGACAGCTGGAATGCCTCCAACTAAAGAAATCCGTGCAGCGGACAAAATCTTATGCGTTAATAAAGACAAAGATCAAAATTCTCAGATATCACTGGAGGTTTTGGCCGCAATTGAAGCAAGATCAGACATTGAAGTTGCTGAACGCCGGGCTGCATCGCAGTTGGCAGGCATGATACCGCTCGTGGAATCTCCACCGCAGGATCGGCAATAGTGCACCGACATGGCTGGTCAGGACGGAAAATACTGCAATATTGCTGTCAATTTGGCAGGATAGAATTAAATGGCATTTAATGTGCCTTGAGAAGTCCATAACGATGAGTATCGCTGAATCTGCCGTTGCCCCGGCTCAACAATCCACCCTCCTGATCAACCGGGAACTAAGCCTGCTGGCATTCAATGGCAGGGTCCTGGAACAAGCCAGGGATACGAACGCACCCTTGCTGGAACGGTTGCGTTTTCTGTGCATTTCCAGCACCAACCTCGATGAATTTTTCGAAATCCGCAAGGCGCGTCTGCAAGAGCAGGTGGCTTCGGGCTCGGTGGACGCCGGCCCGGACAACCGCAGCCCCCAGGAGCTGCTGAAGCAAATCAGCATCGAAGCGCACCACCTGGTGAACGAACAGTACCGCGTGCTCAACGACGAACTGATTCCCGCGCTCGAGCGCGAAAACATACACTTTCTGCGGCGCGCCGAATGGGGCCCCGCAGCGACTGAATGGGTAAAGCGCCACTTCGAGAACGAGCTGTTACCCATGCTCACACCCATGGGTCTCGATCCGGCCCACCCGTTTCCGCGCATCCTGAATAAGAGCCTGAACTTCCTGGTGACTCTACAGGGAAATGATGCCTTCGGTCGGCGTGGCGGCGTGGCCATCGTGCAGGCTCCACGCGCCCTGCCGCGCGTGATCAGGCTGCCGAAAGAGTGCACCAACGGACCGCACGCATTCGTTTTCCTGACGTCCATCATCCATGCTCATGTTGGGGATCTGTTTCCGGGGATGGACGTCAGCGGATGTTACCAGTTCCGCGTCACCCGCAATTCCGAACTGTTTGTGGACGAGGAGGAGACACAGGACCTGCTGCGCGCCCTGGAGGGCGAACTGGCGGCACGCCGCTATGGCGATTCGGTACGCCTTGAGATCGCCGACAACTGCCCCCCCGAGATGGCAGGCTATCTGCTGCACCAGTTTGAATTGCAGCCGCAGGACCTGTATCAGGTGAACGGACCGGTGAACCTCAATCGGCTTATGGCCGTCGCCGACACGGTAGAGCGCCCCGACCTCAAGTATCCGTCTTTCACACCCGGCCTGCCACGTCGTCTGATGCGGGCCAAAAGTCTGTTTGATGCCATCCGGCAGGACGATATCCTATTGCATCATCCATTCGACTCGTTCGCGCCGGTGATTGATTTCGTGCGCCAGGCAGCGGCCGACCCCAGGGTGCTCGCCATCAAGCAGACGCTCTACCGCACCGATTCAGAGTCTGCGCTGGTTGATACGCTGGTGAATGCCGCGCGCGCCGGAAAGGAAATCACGGTGATCATAGAGCTGCGGGCGCGCTTCGATGAGGAGGCAAATATTGGCCTCGCCACCGTCCTTCAGGAGGCAGGCGCGCACGTTGTTTATGGCGTGGTCGGCTACAAGACCCATGCCAAGATGATTCTGGTCGTACGGCGCGAACGCGGACGCCTGCGCCATTATGTGCACCTCGGAACGGGTAACTACCATGACCGCACCGCTCGCCTGTATACCGACTTCGGCCTGTTCACCTGCGCTGATGCCATCGGCGAGGACGTGAACAAGCTGTTCCGCCAGCTGACGAGCCTCGGCCGCGTGCCCAAGCTTACCAAACTCCTGCAGTCGCCATTTACACTTCACGCGGAGCTGCTGCGCCGCGTCGGGCGTGAAGCTGAACACGCCCGTCAGGGCCGGCCGGCGCACATCGTTGCGAAGATGAACGCGCTCACGGAACCCCAGATCATCCAGGCCCTGTACGACGCCTCGTCTGCGGGGGTGCGTATTGATTTGATTGTGCGCGGCATCTGCTGCCTGCGTCCGGGTCTGTCAGGCATCTCTGAGAACATCCGGGTCCGGTCGGTGATTGGGCGGTTCCTGGAGCATACCCGTGTGTATTGGTTCCTCAACGGGGGGCGGGGACCCGTGGGCGACAGCAAGATGCCGGACGCAGAGATCGTGCCGGGCAGCGGAGAGGTCTTCTGCGCGAGCGCCGACTGGATGGACCGCAATTTTTTCCGGCGCGTAGAAGTCGCCTTCCCGGTGGAGAACCGCAAATTGCATGAGCGCGTAGTGCGCGAATCACTCAACTACTATCTGCGCGACAATACCCACGCCTGGATTTTGGACGCCGACGGCAACTATCACCGACTCGCCCCGGACGGCACTGAGCCCTGGTCGGCCCAGGCAAAGCTCGTCCAGGAGTTGTGTGAAGCGAGCTAGGCGTGGAAAAAGGGCACTTGGATCGACGCGGAGGAAACGTCTGTCAGCAGTCATCGCTGTAGTGCTGGCCTAGCTGAACTCGAGAGTCATGCCGGCCGCCTTAAGCCACAACGCCTCCTGCGCCAGATCTGCCTGGGTCAGCGGATGACCGCGCAGCCAGCCACGCACAAACTTCACCTGCAATAAGCGCTTTCCCGCATGCAGACGCAGTCCGCGGGGCGCGTTGCCACTGCGCGAACGGTGCAGCACAACCGCAAGCCGCAGCAAGATGCAAAGCTGGCGGGCCGCAAAGCGCCGCGGCGACGCTAACGCCTCGAACACATCAACCGGTAACTTTCGTCGGTGTCCGCGGATAATGGCCGCAAGCTGCTGCTGTTCCTGCCAGGAAAATCCGGGAAGGTCGGATTTTTCCACTAAGTAGGCACCGTGTTTGTGATATTGGTTGTGCGCGACAACCAGCCCGATTTCATGCAGGCGAGCCGCCCAGTTCAGTAGACGCCCATCTTCCTCGGTCAATCCCCAGGCACGTGCCACCTGATTGAAACCCACCTTGGCGGTGCGTAACACACGTTCAGCCTGGGCGTCGTCGGCGTGGAACCGGCGCGCAAGCATCGCGACCGTATGCTCACGCACATCCTCATGT
>DAHXOO010000049.1 GCA_027364845.1 Pseudomonadota bacterium
GTTAGCGACATCAACAAGCCCCACTTGGTTCCTGCCACCGCCTATGGGCTAGACAAGATGTGAGCTTGGCGCCGACCCGAGCGATCGCGGCTGAAGACAGGACCCGCCGCCACAAGAAGGGAAATTTCGCCGGCACGACACCCTGGCGTAATCCCGCAGGATCAGGACCGGCCACGCCAACGGGCGTCACTGGCCGGTCACATTGACAGTGCACCGTATCCTTGCTCTGACTGCTTTGACGGGGATGTAGTCTCACCAAGATGAAGGCTGGGCGGGAATCCGGACGCATCCGCTGGCATGGACTGGGTCTGGCGCGTGAAGCGCACGCAGCGATGAGCTGCAGCGCCATGACCTGCGCGGAATGGGATTTCGCAAAAAAACCTATTGGCGCGGCAGCTCGCGACCTGCGTGCCGCTTCACGTCAAAACGGAGTTTCAGTACGCTTTGGCGAAAATCGCCCAGCGGTCGGTGGGCTTGCCGCTGAACAAGCACTTCGCGGGACGCGACTGCTGATCAATCGGCAGGCAACGCACGGTAACTTTGAGTGGGGCCAAAGCCTCGACAATGGCGGGATCATCGGCGAACGGACAGAGAGCAAATCCGCCGTGGGGCTGCTGCTCATCGCCGGGCGGCCGGAACCATTCCTCGAAAGCCGCGCGGTCGACGATTTCACGCGTATTGGCGCTGCGAAACGCGAGTGCGCGATTAAAGAGACCGCGCTGGAATTCCGCCAGCATCTCTCCCACGCGCCCCACGAGCTCGGCACGCGGCACAGCGCTACGCTCCCCCGCTGGCCGGTCGCGCCGCGCAACCGAGACGACGCCGGCATCGAGGTCGCGCGGACCGATCTCCAGACGGATGGGTACGCCGCGCTTGATGTGGTACCAAGTCTTCTCACCTCCGCGGATATCGCGATCGTCGATCTCGACCTGCACCCGGCCGTCGCCATATGGCCGGTCACGCAGTTCCACCGCCAGCGTACGACAGTACTGCAGCACGCGTTCGCGATCGGCATCATTGCGGTAAATCGGCAGAATCACCACGTGCCGCGGTGCAAGGCGCGGCGGCAACACAAAACCGTTGTCGTCGCTGTGGCTCATGATCAATGCTCCGATGAGGCGCGTAGACACCCCCCAGGACGTGGTCCACGCATAATCTTCCCCGCCTTCCTTCGTCTGGAACCGGATAGCGGAAGCGCGTGCGAAGTTCTGTCCGAGAAAATGCGACGTACCCGCTTGCAGCGCGCGCCGGTCCTGCATCATGGCTTCGATGGAATAGGTATTGACCGCCCCCGGGAAGCGCTCCCAAGAACACTTCTCCCCTTTGATCACAGGGATGGCCATATATTCGTGGGCAAAGTGCTCATAAATGTCGAGCATGCGCATCGTCTCTTCGCGCGCTTCATCGGCATTCGCGTGCGCCGTGTGGCCCTCCTGCCAGAGGAACTCGGTGGTACGCAGAAACAACCGCGTGCGCATTTCCCAGCGCACCACGTTCGCCCACTGGTTGATAAGCACCGGCAAGTCGCGGTAACTCTGGATCCACTTGGCGAAGCTGGCGCCGATGATGGTTTCGCTGGTGGGACGGACAACGAGCGGCTCCTCGAGCTCGGCTGCCGGCATGAGTCCGCCGCCGGGCTTGGCCTCCAGCCGCCGGTGGGTAACAACGGCACACTCCTTAGCGAAACCTTCTACATGCTCGGCTTCCTTCTCGAAGAACGACAGCGGGATGAACAGCGGAAAGTATGCATTCTGGTGGCCAGTGTCCTTGAACATTCGGTCCAGGCTCTGTTGGATATTCTCCCACAGTCCATAGCCCCAGGGCCGGATCACCATGCAGCCGCGAACCGGCGAGTTTTCCGCGAGGTCAGCCTCTTTGATGACCTGCTGATACCACTCGGCGTAGTCCTCCATGCGCGTCGGAGAAATGGCGTTCACCCGTTTCGCGGGCTTACTGGGCAAGGAATCTGTGGTCACTGAATGTCCTCTTGGGCTCTAAACCGGCTTGCAGATGGAGAGCCGGGGGCGTAATGGTATTGATGGATACAGTCCGCCGCAATGTGCCAAGCGTCCGGGCATGGCACGCGTAGCCGGCGCGACCAGCGGCAGGCTAATATGCGTTGCCTGACAGGCGAGCTGCCGCCACAGACCAACGCCTTTGGACCGGGACCTGCTGCACGGGCGTAGAGAGGCAAAATACGGTGTGGGTCCGGACAACGGCCCGGCCTATCTCATGCCCCGCCCGGATTTTCAAATTTCTTCCACACACATTTACCGCCGCTCTTCTTGTCGATTTCCTCCATCCACGCGGCATGCGCCTCCATCTCCTGTGCGTTTGCCCGGATGACCGGCAGTGGCGAACGGTCACGGTCAACCAGGTATTGCCCGGCAAGGGTCATGCCCGGCGTCGCTGGCTGCGCCACGTCCTGGAACAGCGCAGTCTGTCCCCCGGTCATGGCGAGATAGACATCTGCCAGTATCTCCGCGTCGAGCAGTGCGCCATGCAGCGTGCGCTGCGAATTATCGATGTGGTAGCGCTTGCACAGCGAATCAAGGTCGTTTTTCTGGCCTGGGTGCCGGCTACGCGCCAGCTTGAGCGTATCGAGTATGCGACACAGGTCCTCGATGCGCGCATCGGCTGCCCGCATCAACGCCAGCTCGTTGTTGATGAATCCTACGTCGAATGGGGCATTGTGGATGACAAGTTCGCTGTCGCGTACGAACGCAAGAAAATCTCCGGCGATGTCAGCGAACCGCGGCTTGTCAGCAAGCATCTCATTGGTGATGCCATGCACCGCCATTGCCCCGGCCTCGATTTCCCGGTCCGGGTTCAGATACTGATGAAATCGGTTTTCACTGAGGCGGCGATTGACCAGCTCCACCGCACCGATTTCTATGATGCGGTGACCCTGGGAGGGCTCAAGGCCGGTCGTTTCAGTGTCAAGGATGATTTGACGCAATCTCAATGGCTCCGTTATGAGCAAACCCTGGCGCACGATCCGGCGTGAACATTATATCTGCATATCTGCCGGAAATCCGGTCCCGGCATCCGGAGTTACCACAATGCGACCCACTTCCGGACAACGGCCTCACCCCGGACCACTGCGGCCGTTATCCCGCATCTCATCGATCGCGCGATTGGCCAACTGGTCAGCGCGTTCGTTTTCTGGGTGCCCGCTGTGTCCTTTGATCCATTTCCATTGGATCTTGTGCATGTGGGACGCTGTCTCAAGGCGCTGCCACAAGTCCTGGTTCTTCACCGGCTTCTTGTCCGCCGTCTTCCAGCCGCGACGCTTCCAGCTGGCAAGCCACTCTGTAATACCTTTGCGCACATACTCGGAATCGGTCGTCAGCGTCACCTCGCACGGTCGTTTGAGCGCTTCCAGCGCCTGGATGGCCGCCATCAGCTCCATACGGTTGTTGGTGGTATCCCGCTCCGCCCCGTGCAGCTCCTTTTCGTGATCGCCGTAGCTGAGAATTGCACCCCAGCCGCCCGGCCCGGGATTGCCGCGGCAGGCCCCGTCCGTATGGATGGCCACCTTACTCATAGTCGCCCGCGAAGCTCTGGCGTGCTACCCGTCCAGCTGGCGCGGGGCGTTTACCCCTGGGGAGCTGTCGCGTCACGGAATCGACAAGTGCCCGTTGTGTCTTCCACACAGGCCGCAGCGGCATCATGCCGGCCACCCGCTTGCGCGCCACCAGAAGATAGACCGCTCCCGCCATGGGCCACCAGCGGTCGCCAATCTTATCGAGAAAGAAGAGCCTGTCCATCACTGCCTCGTTGCGCAGCGGCGGCCGGTAATACAGCATGTGCCCGCGGGTCAACTCAAAATCGAGCAGCTTAAGCCAGTCCTTGATGCGAGGCAGCTGTATGAAGTGTCCGCACCAGGGGATACGCTTGCTGCGACGGGAAAGCAGGCGCCACGCCCCCCACAAGCTGAAAGGGTTGAATCCCAGAATTACCGCGCAACCCTCGGGCGTGAGCACACGCTCGACCTCCCGCAGCACCTGGTGCGGATCCGCGCAGAACTCCAGAGTATGGGGCAGCAGCACGAGATCAATGCTGCGGGTGTCAAAAGGCAGCGCCTCGGGCGTACCCACGACCATGGCCCGCGACCGCACGGCAGCAGCGCCGGGCGGATCGAGAATGATGCGCGTTGGTGCAACACAGCAATCGAGCAGATCCATAGCGCCGATGCATCCCAGCTGCAGCGCCGTCGTCCCGTACAGATGCGGCCACACCTCCCGCAGACGATGGCTCTCGATCGCCTGCAAAGACCGCCCCAGGGGCTCATCGAACCATTCGCACAAGTGTCGGCGCAGATCTGGGCCGGTTTCACATCCGCTCATCAAATCACTCATCGGTTGACGCGAGCCCTGTGGGATTCCACACTGGTTTCATGACCGCTGTTTTACACGTCCCGGCCTTCAAGGACAACTACATCTGGCTGATCCGCGCCAGTACCGGCAACGGTGTGGTGATCGTCGATCCAGGCGAAGCTGCACCGGTACACGAGGCACTGGCGCGCCTGCGACTGACGCCTGTCGCAATCCTGTGTACCCATCACCACGGTGATCACGTGGGCGCCGTGGCAGAGCTCGTGGATGACAACCCAGTGCCGGTGTATGGACCTGCACGCGAAACCATATCGACAGTCACACATCCGGTGGGCGAAGGCGACGTGGTGGTTCTGCACGCACTGGAACTGCGGCTGCGGGTTATCGACATACCAGGCCATACGGCCGGGCATATTGCCTACTATGGCGCCGGTATGCTGTTTTGTGGGGATACCCTCTTTTCTGCCGGCTGCGGCCGTCTGTTCGAGGGCACAGCGGAGCAGATGTGTCACTCTTTGCAGCGCCTTGCAGCGCTGCCTGACGATACTCAGGTCTATTGCGGACACGAGTACACCGATGCGAACCTGCGATTCGCCCTGACTGTGGAACCGGACAATGCCGACGCACAGAAATACCGCGAAGCAGTCATCGACCTGCGCCGGCGCAATTTACCCAGTCTGCCGTCGACCATCGCACGGGAGAAGTCCGTCAATCCATTCCTGCGCTGCCGCGCGCCTCGGGTGCGCGCGGCAGCCGAAGCGTTCGCGCATCGGCAACTGACTACGGACTGCGAGGTATTCGCCGCAGTGCGCCGATGGAAGGATAGCTTCATTGGATAAGCGGTCGTGAACGGTTTCGATCGCGAATTAAGGGTTGACGCACCTGACGCCACACCCTACTATTTACTGACATGGACCGAGCTAAAAGCAATAATGAGGCCCTGCGCAATTTCATTGCAACCCTAAGCATCCTTTCCACCCTCGCCGGGCTGGGGGGGTGTGCTTCGCTTACGCGTCCCGATACAACATCAGCCAACGCAAAATCCGCTCCCCAGCTTTCGGGCAGCGTGGCCGTCGCTTCCGCCTCCGCGGGCCAGGCAAGCGGTCAGCCTGGTGCTGCGACACCAGCCACCCCAGCTGCTGCCGGAACGCCGGGCAGCCTGACCATCGCTGCCGCCAACCCGGCAGCGAATCCGGCGCCGGCGCCTGCACCTAAACCTTCGCCCCAGAGCTACCCCAATCTCTGGCAACGCGTACGCGCCGGGTTTGCGCTGCCGCTGCTTGATGGTCCGCGGGTGAAGCGGCAGGAACAATGGTTCGCGGACAATCCGGTATACATGCAGAAAATGATCTACCGGGCACACTACTACCTGTACTACATCGTGAAGGAAGTGCAGAAGCGCGGCATGCCCACCGAGATCGCCCTGCTGCCGGCAATCGAAAGCGCCTACCAGCCACACGCCTATTCCCGCGCCCGCGCGGCCGGCTTATGGCAGTTCATCGCCTCGACCGGACGCCGCTACGGGCTTAAAACTGATTGGTGGTACGACGGGCGCAGCGACATCGTTGCGTCCACCGATGCCGCACTCGACTACCTCGAGAAGCTCAAGAACGATTTCAATGGCAACTGGCAGCTTGCTCTCGCGGCCTATAACTGCGGCGAAGGCGAGGTCCAGTATGCCATCAACTACAACCGGCGGCATGGTCTGCCGACCGATTACTCGCACCTCCGTCTTCCGCGGGAAACCGAGGACTACGTGCCCAAGCTGATGGCAATGGTGCATATCGTATCCGACCCCGCGAAATTCGGTCTGACCCTCCCTCCGATACCCAACCGCCCCTACTTCGCCCAGATCAAGACCCGGACCCAGGTGGATCTCAGCGTCGTGGCCAAGCTCACCGACATGCCGGTCGCAACCCTGTACCGCATCAATCCGGCCTATGTGCACTGGGTGACCAACCCAAACGGGCCGAGTAACCTGCTGGTCCCGGCAGCTAAGAAAGAGGCGGTTCTCGAAGGACTCCGCAATCTGCCTCTGGACGAGCGGGTGCACTGGTGGCACCACGTCGTGCACCGTGGCGATACGCTCAGCGAGATCGCCCGCTGGTACAGGGTCAGCATTGAAGCCATCAGGATGTCCAACCACCTGCGCGGCAGTTTCCTGCGTATCGGCCAGAGTCTGCTGATCCCGGTGTCCATGGACCATCTTGCGCGTCGCCAAATGCACTGGCATCAGCCACGCGTTTATCACGCAGTTTATCGCCAATATCGCCCGGTGCACCGCTACCATCCGGTGTGGCGCGGTCGTGTCGTACGTGTAGTTCACCGGGTTCAGGCCGGCGAAACGCTCTGGAGCATCGCGCGCAGATACAACGTCTACGTCCAACAGCTGCGTCGGTGGAACCTGATCAATGCCAGCAACGTAGTGCATCTTGGTCAGAGACTGAGAATCTGGGTGCGGTCCGCTCCCGCCGCGGCGCTGGCCGACGTTGGCCCAGGCCGCGGATAATCCTAGATTCGGCAGTTGGCGTCAGAAACGAGCCATATGCAGTGGATTTCTTTGGAATTTCAACTGCTCCGCAGTTCACCAAATCGGTGAAAACGCATTGTGGCACAAATAGTTATGAATCATGCGCTTGCCCATGCAGCAGTGACTTCAACTGCCGAATCTAGGATAATTCGTTTTCCCCGCTGTAGTCCGTTCCCATCCCGGCAAACACGGCATGGCCGTGCTACCCATCAGTCTGCAGCCTGATAGGGAAATCTCATGACGGGTCCGTGCCAGCCGGATAGAGATGACAGCGCACCCAGTGGGTGGCACTGATCCGAGTAGTCCCAGGATAATCGGTGCGACACTGCGGCATCGCCTGCGGACAGCGCGGATGATAATGGCACCCCGTTGGTGGATTCACGGGCGACGGCGCTTCCCCCTGCGGCACACCGGCAGCCCGCACTGCGGCAACCTTTGCCCCGCTGCCTTCGATCGATGGAACAGCCGCCAGTAGTGCTCGGGTATACGGATGCTTGGGTGCCTCCAACACCTCATGCGCCAGCCCCGTCTCTACCAGGCGTCCCAGATACATGACCGCCACCTCGTGGGCCAGATACTCTACGACTCCCAGGTTATGCGTAATAAACAGATAGCTGAGTGACAACTCACGCTGCAGGCGCCGGAGCAGGTTCAAGATCTGCGCCTGCACCGACACATCGAGGGCACTGGTCGGCTCGTCGCAGACGATAAGACGCGGTTCTACTGACAGCGCACGCGCAATGCAAAGCCGCTGCCGCTGCCCCCCGGAAAACTCATGGGGGTAGCGGGCAAGCGCCTCGGTGCCCAGACCGACCTGCCCCAGAAGGTCATGCGCCCTGCTCCGGCGCTCGGCTGCTCCGGCTCCGATCCCCTGGGCACGCATACCCTCCTCCAGAATCTCGCTGACCTGCATGCGTGGGTCGAGCGATGCATAAGGGTCCTGGAAGATGACCTGCAAGTGCCGGCGCAGAGGCCGAAGGGCTGACGGAGACATGCGATCGAGGCGCGCGTCATCGAACAGCACCTCGCCCGCCGTGGGTACGACGAGTTGCAGGATCGCTTTGCCAACTGTGGTCTTGCCGCATCCTGACTCCCCCACCAGGGCGAGTGTACGGCCGGCCCTGATGGTCAGTGAGACCCCGTCCACGGCGCGCACGTGCCCGACAATTCGCCGCATGACGCCGCTGTGGATGGGAAAATGAACCGCCAGGTCCCTGACCTGCAACAGCACCTGGCCATCGCTGGCGTCCCGCGCGCCCGCGGCAGCGGTCCTGGGCACCGTTGCCGCCGCCGGTTGCACGCCCTTCACAGTCCGGTAAAGATGGCAGCGCACCCCGTGGCCGGAATCAACCTGCCAGGCCGGCGCGCTGGTCCGGCACAGATCCCAGGCACGATCACAGCGGTCAGCGAAGCGGCAGCCCCGGAATTCCTGCATTAGCGACGGGACTCCGCCAGAGATGACCTCTAGCATCTCATCTCGCTTGCCGCGGCCAGGCACCGCGCGGAACAGCTTCTGCGCATACGGATGGCGCGCACCCCCGAAGAACGCCTGCCGGTCGGCCGACTCGACAATCTCTCCCGCATACATCACGGCCACGCGGTCCGCGACCTGGTATGCAACCGCAAGGTCGTGGGTGATGAAAAGCATGGCCATCCCGGTGCGGCGCTGAAGCTCCTTCAGCAGATCCAGGACCTGGGCCTGAATGGTCACATCCAGGGCGGTAGTGGGTTCATCGGCGATGAGCAGCTGCGGCTCGGCTGCCAGCGCCATAGCGATCATGGCACGCTGCTTCATTCCGCCGGAAAGCTGATGCGGATATTCACGGTAGCGGCGCCCAGGGTCGGCGATCCCGACGGCATCCAGCCAGTAGACGACACGCTCGCGCCGCTTGCTGCGCGACAAGGACGCCGGCAGGATTTCCGCGATCTGTTCACCCAGGGTCATCACCGGGTTGAGCGAGGTCTGAGGCTCCTGGAAGATCATTGCGATGCGCCTGCCGCGCACTGCGCGCATGTCCCGTTCCGACATCCGCAGGAGGTCGCGATCGTCGAGCAGGACTCTGCCCGCGACAATACGCCCCGCAGGCTGCGGCAAAAGGTGCAGCAACGCCAGAGCCGCCACCGACTTGCCGCTGCCGGATTCGCCTAGCAGCGCTACCGCCTCTCCCGGCGCGATGTCGAGCGACACACCGTCGACCGCGCGCACCGTGCCGCCAGCAGTGGCGAACGACACCTTGAGGTCGTCGATCCTCAGTAGCGTACGCATTGCATTCGTACCGGGAGATTTGGAAACATCACTTCCTCATGCGCGGGTCGAACGCGTCGCGCACCGCGTCGGCGAAAAGATTGGCCGCAAGCACCAGCGTGAACATGAACAAGAATGCCGCCGCCAGCGCCCACCACACCACTGGGTCGCGTGCCATCTCCATCCTCGCGCCATTGATCATGTTCCCCCAGCTGTTCATGCTGGGATCCACGCCGACCCCAATGTAGGATAAGACTGCCTCGGCCAGCACCAAGCCGCTGAAGTTGAGCACCACGTTGATCAGAACGATATGCATCACGTTGGGGATGATATGACGGGTCATGATCCGGCGGGACCGCACCCCGAGAGCGATGGCAGCCTGAATGTAATCCATATCGCGCAATTTCATCGTCTCGCCACGCAGCAACCGGCACAGGCCGGTCCAGGTCGTAACACCGAGTATGATGCACAGGGACAGTAGCCGCACATCCTGGCGCTGCGCGATGTTATCGAACGATGTGGCGTGATTGGCCATGTACAGGTCAAGGCTCAGGATACCGGCCACTATCAGCAGCACACTGGGAATCGAGCTCAGTGTCGTATAGATGTACTGGATGACGTCGTCGACCCGGCCGCCGAAGTAGCCGGCCATCACGCCCATCACCAGCGCAAAAGGCAGCATCACCAGCGTGGTCAGGGTGCCGATCAGCAGCCCGGTGCGAATGCTTTTGATTGCCTCGAACAGCACGTCCTGGCCAACCTGATCGGTGCCCAGGATATGATATTCCGCACCAAGGTTCGCCACTGCGGCAATAATCAGGATGACAACACCCAGACTGGCGAGCATCGCCCGCCACGGTGTGTCGGTCTGACCCCGCCTCATGCGGGCAAACACGGCACGCGCGGATTCCCCCGGCTGGCGCACTTGCCAATAAGCGATCGCTCCGACGACAGCCGCCCACAGCATCAGGCTTTCTACCGCTGCCTGCAGGCTGCGAACCGCGATATCGCGGGCACGATCAGCCGGCGTCTCGAGGCCCGCGCCCGCGAAACGTAGACGCGGATACTCCAGTACATGGCTGCCGTCCGGGCGCCGGACCAGCTGGGGCGTGAAGGCATGCAGGGCAAACGGGGCGGAATACGTCTGCTCCACATGAGTACGCAGCGGCGTGCACAACAGGTCCAGTGCACTCAGCACCTGCGGCGAGTAAATGGTGCCGTGGACACCAGTCTGGGAGCCGTCCAGCCGCATGCGGAAATGAATCGAATCAGCCAGGCCCACCACGACGTAGGCAACCAGCACCACGAGCGCGGCCATAGCCAGGGGGTTGCGCCGCACCTGCCGCCAGGGCCAGCGAAGATGCTCATGGCGGGCCGCATAGACCCCATAGGCGACGGTAACCGCAAGGAGCAGATAGATCAGGGCGTCAGTCCACAGGATAACCGGCTTGAACGGCATGGCTATGCTCGCCCTCGATTTGCGGACCAGACGACCGTTGCCGTCAGTGCGGGCAGGAAGCGCATGTCATCCCAGCCGCACACGCGGATCGACAAGGGTGTAACTGATATCCGTCAATATCAGCCCAACGATGTACAGTACGGAACCGAGGAAGACCATGGCGTGCACGATGCCGAAATCCTGCGACCGGATCGCATCGATCGTATAGCTGCCGAGCCCCGGAATGCCGAAGAATGATTCCAGGATCAGGCTGCCGATGAACAACGACGGGATCACTACTACCACGCCAGTAAGAATAGGAATCATCGCATTCTTGAGCACGTGGCTGAACAGCACGCGTATCTCGGACAAACCCTTGGCGCGTGCAGTGCGCACATATTCCTTACTGGATTCTTCCAGAAAGAACGTCCGATACAGCCGCACCCCGGAGCCTATTCCACTGATCACACCGACCGCGATCGGAAGGATGACAAACTTGATCGCGGAAAGCCCCGTGTCGTAGCCCGATATCGGAACCAGGCGCAATACCTTGCTGAACAGATACTGTCCACCGATGACGTAAAAGAGCATGGAAACGGACATCATGACCACTGCCAGAACGACCCCACCCGTGTCAAGGTAGGTGGCGCGAAAGAAGACCATCATGAGCGAAATGGAAATGTAGACGGCTAGCCCCACGACGAAGGTCGGCAGTGCAATGGCAAGGCTAGGCCACATTCTCTGGCTGATATCGTAGCCGATGTCGCGCCCGTCGTCCGAGCGTCCGAAGTCGAACACGAAGAGCTTCACCGAGCGCTGATAAAATATGGTCTGTGTGAGTTTCTCCACTCCGGGTGCCACGGCATTGTAAAACAGAGGTCTGTCGTAACCATGTTCCGCCTTCCACACGGCGATGGCTTGCGGTGTCACCCGCTTGAGGCCGAGATGGAATCTGGCCATGTCATCCGGGCTGTTAACGAAGAAAAACAGCGCGAACGTCAGCAGATTGACACCAATCAGAATCGGGATCGCGTACAGGATGCGCCGGAAGATATAGGCAATCACAAGGGAGACCTGCGTTCTTTTTGCCAGTAGACGAGCACCGCTGGCAGGACAAGCATGGCCAGCAGACCCAGAATGACCCACAGTGGCCAGATCACTGGGCGGTTCCAGGCGTCCCGGTCACGCTCGCGCAGCACCGGATCGATGCGCAGGTACTTCAGGTTGTTGGTAGCCATGTAGTTGGGCTTGACGTTATAAATCCATGCCTGATTAAGACGGAACTCCATCGGATTAAACCCCCATGCCCACGGAGCATCGCGCTGGACCATGCTGACCATGCGCCTGATTATAGCCTCGCGCGCTGGACCGTTTTCCATGTTCCGCATGCGCTGAAACAGACGATTGAACCGGGGATTGTTGTAGTTGGCGGAATTTTCTCCGTTGCCTCCCACCTGGCTGTTTGGGCCATAAAGCAGGAACAGGAAATTCTCCGGGTCCGGGTAATCGGCATTCCATCCCCACGCGAAAATCTGCTCTTCGCCGCGACGCATCTTGTCCTGGAACCGGTTGTAGTCCGTCGCCCGGACGACCAGCTGGATGTCCAACTTGCGAAATTGCTTACGCATCCAGTCAAGGCGCGCCTTAGCCTCGGGACCGGTCTCCGCCGTATCGTAGTACAGCAGCAACGGCTTGCCGGTGCGCTGGTCGCGTCCATCGGGATAACCCGCCTCGGCCAGCAGCCGGCGGGCCACGGCGATCGGCTTGCGCTGGATGTGGCCGTCGACGCAATCGTAAACGTACGGGTCGCGCCCACTGCAGCCAGGCTTGTAGCCAAATATCCCCGGCGGCACAGGTCCCTGCGCGGGCAACCCGCGCCCGTTGCGGAATATCGAGATGAATTGCTCGGTGTTGATCACGATCGATATCGACCGACGCAGCCTGCGACTGCGCTGTGAATAGCCACCCACGACCGGATCGAGCATGTTGAAACCGTAATAGGATATCGATGGCGCTACACCGGTCACCAGATGCATCCCCTTGGCACGCATCGACGGCGTGAGCTGCGCCTGCCCCCCGGGAGTGAAATTGACGACCTGATTGAAGCTTTCGGCGCTGATGGCAGACTGATCGTAATAGCCCTGCAGAAACTTGTCCCAGTACGGTATGCCCTCCCGTTCCAGGCTGAACACGACCTGCCTTATGAACGGCAAGCGTTTGCCGGCATCCTTCAGCAGTCCGCGCCTGGCGTCCGAAGGCTCGCCCCGCCGCGGATAGAAATCCGGGTGGTAGTTGGGATTGCGCTGCAGCACCATCTCACGGTTAGGGTCATTGACCGTCAGCATGTAAGGTCCGGTGCCGACCGGGTACCAATTGAGCGTCATGTCGCGTCGCGCCATGCCCGGCTGCGAAAAGAAGTGATCGGCCTCGGGTGGCATGGGCGCGAAAAACGGCATTGCCATCCAGTAGAGAAACTGAGGGTACTTGCCGCGGACCGTGATGCGGTAGGTGTAGCGCCCAAGCACTTTCACTCCGGCCATGGGAATACGCGCAAGATCTATATAGGGTGGCTTGCCGTCCACTGGCGGCGAGGTCGAACGCAGGTGCGCAACCGTACGCGCGAAGCGCTTGAATCCGACAATATAGTGGCTAAGCACGCTGAACAGCGGCGAGTGGACCCAGGGACTTGCAAGCCGCTTGATCTCGTAGACGTAGTCGGCCGCTACCAGCTCGCGGGTACCCGTGTGTGTAAATGCTGCCAGCGTCCTGACGCTCTTGAGCTGTGCGCGTGTGAGTGACTGGTATAAGTATCTGCCGGAAGCATCGCGCGCAAAGCACGGATGCGGCTGGTACATGATTCCGCGGCGAATGCGTATCGTGTAGACACTGTAGGCAATGCGGTCGGAAGGCGCGGTGGCGGGCAGCTGCCGGCCCTGGCGGTCCAGATAGACCGGCTTGGGCAGCGCACGCGCCGTCAGCGGCACCAGCGTGTAAGGCCGCAGCAGGTAATGGTACTCGAACGGCGGTTCGTAGATCTGGGAAATGAATGCATACTCGTCGGCGCTGTAGGCCTGGGCCGGATCTAGACGTTTGGGGCGCTCCATGAACGCCGTGTACAGGATGTTCTTGTTCGCGTCTGCGGCGGGATAGGGATCGTTCAACTGTGCCCGGAGCGGTGCCGGACGGGCCAGAAGAAATGCAAACAAGCCTAGGAGCGCAGCGATCCGGACGGTACGCGCGACTGCAACGCTCATGTCCTGACTGCCTCCAACGCACCGTGTCCACCACCGCACCGGCGGCGCAGCAGCATCGCATCACGAGACCTTCCAACCGGCGGCAGCATCAACCTCATGCGTCCACACTGCTCACCGGTACGCAACATCACCACGCGATCCGATCCCGGAAACCCCTTGCTGCGCACCGTCGGGAAAAAACGCAAAGCGGAGACGGTTTTCACCCTTCCAGCCTGTGGCAATTTCCGGTAGTGTAGCGGCATTACCGCGTCTGGCGATGGCAGCACTGACGCAGGCAGCTGGATTTCAACAATTAAAACATACGGGTAAATCGCCATGGGATTCCTCGCCGGAAAACGGGTACTTATCGTCGGCGTCGCAAGCGAACGCTCCATTGCGAGCGGCATAGCCAAGGCCATGCATCGGGAAGGCGCCGAGCTTGCGTATACCTACCAGAACGACAAGCTTCTGTCACGGGTCCAGAAACTCGCTGATGAAACCGGCTCGTCGATGGTCCTGCCTTGCGATGTCGGCAGCGACGCGCAGATCCAGAGCGTTTTCGACGGTCTGGCCCGGAATTGGGACCATTTGGATGTCATTGTGCATTCGGTTGCCTACGCCCCACGTGAAGAACTGAGTGGCTCCTACATAGACGCCGTGACCCGTTCGGGGTTCCTCACCGCGCACGATATCAGCTGCTACAGTTTCGCCGCTCTGGCCAAGGCTGGGCGCCCGATGATGGCGGGGCGAGCAGGTGCTTTGCTCACTCTGTCTTACATCGGCGCGGTGCGCTCGATACCCCACTACAATGTCATGGGGCTGGCCAAGGCCAGCCTGGAAGCGAACGTGAGATACCTTGCCCAATCCCTCGGCCCTGGGGGCATTCGAGTGAACGGAATATCTGCCGGCCCGATCCGCACCCTCGCTGCCGCAGGAATCAGTGACTTCAAGAAGATGCTCGATTACTACGAGAAATCGACACCGCTAGGACGCGGCGTAACCATCGATGAGGTAGGTAACGCTGCCGCGTTCCTGTGCTCCGACCTGGCCTCCGGCATCACCGGCGAAATCACCTACGTGGACGCCGGCTTCAACACCGTAGGAATCGGCCATGCCTTCGCCTGAGTGCCCCACCGGGGACTCTGGCAGCCCGCAACTAAAGGCGGTTGCGATAGATCTTGATCTTCGCCTTCTGCCGCAGACCGCTTAGGTAATCCGTAAAATAGTCGCTGCCGCGGCGTTGTGCCAGCATGCTGGCCGCCTTGTTCTTGAGATCCACCGTCGCACTGGCCATGCTGCCTGCCTCCACCCGGGAAAGAGCGAATACAGCGTAGCCGTCGTCTGCCAGATCGGCACTGCCGTATGCCGGTTTGTTACCCACAGGCTTACCGGCGCTGAACAGCGCCTCGACAAGTGCCGGAGCCAGATTCTGGGCCTGGCTGCGCATGACAGTTACGGGCCCGACGACACGGAGCCCGCGGCGCTTAGCCACTGCAGCCAGAGATGCACCCTGGTTCAGGGACTTGAGCGCCGATACGCTCGCCAGCCTGGCCTGAGCCAGTGCCGCCTGCATCATTAGATGCTGCTTGATCTGGGTGCTTACCGCTACCAGCGGTCTGATGGAGGCATTCTGATGCGCGACATCGCGGACCGCCAGCAACGTATGGGGGCCTAGCCTTATGGCATGACTGTTGTGCCCTTGGGTCAGAACGCTGGAATCAAACGCTGCCGCGACGACTTTCTGGTTCGCGGCAATACCGGCACCACCCGTACGCGAGAACCAGCCGCTTTCCACGACCTTGAGTCCAAAGGCCTGCGCCGCTGGCGCCAGGCTATCCGACTGCTCGAATATCAGGTTGCGAAACCGCTCGGATTCGCGGTAGTAACGGTCTAAGGCGCGGCGCTTGCGCAAATCGGCCGCCACCTGCGCGCGCGCCTTGGCAAAAGGCATGGTCACTGCGGGCCGGATAGCGGTCAGCTTGATGATGTGATAACCGAACTTCGTGCGCACCGGCTCGCTGATGTCCCCTGCTTTCTTTAGGCTGAACAGCGCCACCATGAAGCTCTTTTCTAGCGAACCGGGCGTCACGAACCCGAGATCTCCGCCCTTGGCGGCCGACACAGCATCAGCCGAGTATTCTTTGGCGAGCTGCGCAAAATTCGCGCCGTGCAACAGGCGCGCGCGGATATTCTGCGCCTCAACTAGTGCCTTGTTCGCCGCCTGCGGGGAGGCGTTCGGGGGAAGCGCTATGAGGATATGGCTGGCGCGCCGCTGTTCCGGCGTGCCGTAGCGGGCGATATTGTCTTGATATGCTCGCTGCAGGTCCTGTTCCGAAAGATTGATGCCTTTTTCCAGGCTGGCCGCGGATAACTCGATGTACTGAACGCGGACCTGCTCCGGCGTCTGGTACTGGTCAAGGTGGGCGGCATAGTAAGCCTTGATTTCGGCGGGCGTGACCGACACTCCGGCAAGAAACTGCTGCGGTTTGAGCACTACATATGACGCTACGCGCGTCTCGCCCATCAGCCGGACGAGGGCTGTCACGTCATCAGTCGAGATGATCGTGCTGGCGACGAATCCCGCCTCCATCTGCTGCTGCATCCGCTCCTCGCGCACGCGCGCCTCGAACTGCCGGACCCCGTATCCGCTATTCTGCACGAAACTGCGGTAGAGCTGCAGATCGAATCTGCCGTCGTTTCGGAACTGTGGCGCATGACGGATGAGTTCTGCGAGATCGGTGTTGCTGACACGGTAGCCCTGCGATGTCATGGCGCGATCAAGCAGTATGCGGTCAATGAGGCCGTTCAGAACATGCTGTTTGAATTTTGGCGTTTCGAAGATCCGTGGATCAATCGCATGACCGATGGCCTGCTCCAGTGATGCGCGTTGGCGCTCCAGGGCACTCCGATAGGCCGCAACGCTGACACCCCGCCCGTCCACCTTTGCAACATTGGTCCCACCGGAATACTCAAAGTACGAATTCACGCCCCACAGGGCAAAGGGTATCGTGAGCAGGCCAAGGATGACCGCCATGATCCAGCCTTGGGTCTTTTCATGTATGGTAGTAAGCATGCGATCAGGATCCTGACAGAGCGTGCGCGCACATCAGAGCCACACGTTCGCTCCACTGGGGAGATAAGCTAGGGAGGCACCAACAAGGAAAAGGGCGAGTGCCGCCACTCGCCCTTCGTGCCACTGGCGGAGTGGACGTCTGTTGGGACCGCTTTCTTGCAATCTCATGCCGTCTCTACGAGCCTTGTAACTGCTTGTAAATAGGTCATTGCCGGGATTGCCTTGTCACTTCCTGTCTCTTGCTCTATCATCCCATCACATCCTTTTTATGTAGGAAGGTGTGTGGGAAGACTGAGCCGGCAACTCTCCGCTCTCGAGGTCAATCGGTTGAAACGTCCCGGACTACATGCCGTCGGAGGCGTGGCTGGCCTCTGCCTCAATGTTGAGCCAAGTTTAACAAAATCGTGGATCCTCCGATATAGGGTGGGCGCCAAATCCCGCAGTATGGGTTTGGGCGCCTATCCGGCGGTCACCCTCGCGCAGGCCCGGAATCGGGCTCGGGAAGCCCGGGGAAAGTTGTTCCGGGGCATAGACCCGGTGGCCGAGAAACACGCCGCCCGCGCCAAAATGCAAGCAGCCCAGGCCCGGCAAGTCACCTTTGCCCAGGCGGCGGCACTGTACATTACAGCTCATGCGGCCGGCTGGAAAAACCCCAAGCACACCGCGCAATGGCGCTCCACGCTGGAACAGTACGCCTATCCAGTCATGGGGAACCTGTCCGTGGATCTGGTGGAGCTCGGCCATGTCCTGCGTGTTCTCGAACCGATCTGGACCACCAAGAACGAAACGGCCAGCCGTCTGCGCGGGCGCATCGAGTCGGTGCTCGACTGGTGCACGGTGCGTGGACACCGCCAGGGAGACAACCCGGCGCGCTGGCGCGGGCATCTGGACCAGCTGTTGCCCCAGCCGTCCAAGGTGGCGAAGGTGGTGCACCACCCGGCGATCCCGGTATCCGAAATCGGCGCCTTCATGAAGGACTTGCGCCCGCAACAGGGCATGGGTGCCCGGGCGCTCGAGTTCGCGGTCCTCACGGCCGCGCGCAGCGGGGAAGTCCGTGGCGCCACCTGGGCGGAAATCGATCTGCGGGGGGCGGTGTGGACGATCCACGCCGAGCGCGACCGCATCGCCCGCGAGCTGCACGACAGCCTCGCCCAGGTGCTGGGCGTCATCCACCTCCAGGCCCGCTCGCTCGAAACCCGGGCCAAGGACG
>DAHXOO010000004.1 GCA_027364845.1 Pseudomonadota bacterium
CCGAAGAAGTACCCGGGTCTGACGACCAGATTCCGGTCGATGAGAAATTCAGCGCGCGGCACCCACGCCAAAACACGTTGATAAGCGTTGACAATCGGCTCTCTCAGCCATGGATAATCGCCAATTGCCCGGTGAATCAGCGACTCGACTCTGTTCACTGTTGGCCATTTCCCTCGTGCTGTTCGAATATCGCTTTGCGAAGCGTCTGCAGACTCGCTTCGCTCTCGTCGTCACGGGTCCTCTTGAGCTGCGCTAATCTATTTTTATATTCGCCTCTAAGTGTCAAAGCGTGTTCGATCCCAACAGCTACTGCGCTCGGCTCATGCTCGACGAATATCGCGGCATTGCCGAAATACTGGCGCAGTGCGGCTGTATCGGACGTGACAAAGGGGACGCAGACTGCCAATGCCTCATACCCTGCAGACTGAAGGCAATCTTGATCGCAGGTCAGCGCGACAATACATGAAGCACCGGCCAAAAGCTGATCGTAGTCACCATCCGACAGAAAATCGGTGAAATAGACACCAGAATGTCTGTGAAAACGCATCCGATAGACATTGGGTGTCTGCCCAGTAATATAGACAGTCGTTTTCGCAGAGACTATTTCTGCCGCATGAAATAGTACCTCGAAAGGCTCATCCCGTGCATACGACATGACGAACACACAGTACTCACGGCCTCTTAATTCTCTAGTCCCAGTAGAAAGCTCGGGAATATGATCTGGAAGTACGAAACAACGCCGATTGAAAAACTGTGCCTCTGGTAGAAGCCCCTTGTTGGAAATTATTAACAGGCTTGCTGTCGATAGGCTCTTGCGCTTCAAAATACGGAAGCACCATCCCGCTGCTCCGCTCAATTCGCGCCGCAACGCTTTGGTGTGGCAGTCGCTGACCAGCACCACGGAATACGGTGCCAACTTCTTGTAGAGAGCGAGGATAATCATAAGCAGGAAGGAATACTGCAGCAGTATTATTCGCGGACGCCACTTGCGTAGAATTGACAGCGTCCACATCGCGCTAAGCCCATGTCTCCCGACGATACCCCCTTCTATCTGGATCTCACACAGACGCGTATTGAGAGCACGAGCGAGGGTACGCGTTCGACGGGAACGATGCCAACTAATCCAAAGCATGAGATCTCGGTTCGCTACACGTTCTCCACTGTGCCATTTGAAGGCGATGTCACCTTGGGTCGCCGTGCAATCGTTACCACGTCGATGGATCCGGACAAACCCTGTCCTCGACGGACGCTTGCCGAAAACTCCGGCGATCTTCTCGCAAGAACGCGGCTATATCTCTCCGATTCCTGACATCGATATCCGTTTGATTTCGGTGCTTTCGCAAGTGCTTCACGTTCTCTGGCTCACGGAGGTCGCCATACGTCCAAGCACCGCTTTCGTGCCCAATTCTAGTCCCTCACCGGGCACAACCAACAGTTACCTATCACAGAGAAACTGATACAGCTCCATATACCGCGCCGCACAGGCTGCGGCCGAGTAGCGGCGTTCTACCTGCAGACGTGCCCTTCCCGTTCTGTCGCGGGCTGCCTCTGGATCGTCCTGACTGCCAATGACCGCCGCCGCATACTCCGCGATGTTCTGATGCTCGACCAGCACGCCGAATTCCCCGCTCCCCAGAACTTGCGGAATCCCCCCGACTGCATGCGCAATTACGGGGACGTTCAATGCCATTGCTTCCAGCAAGGTCATCGGTAATCCTTCGTGATCGGACGTAATAATCAGAAAATCCATGAGCCTCAGATAGGGCGCAAGTCTTTCCTGGAATCCCATGAAGTGGACTTCGCGCTCCAGACCCAGATTGTCTCGAAGTGCCTTTAGTTCTTCCGCTCCGGGGCCGTCGCCGAAAATGAAAAAGCAGAACCGGTCCGGAAAACGTCTGGCCAGATGAAGCGCGATGTTGAGGAACACATCGACGCGCTTTACTGGAACGAACCTGCCAACGAACGCAATTCTTGTGCAGCGCGCATCTCCCGGCAATGGCTGTGACGGCAAACCCTCTCCGGCCAGTTCCTCGGCATCGATGCCGTTTTCGATAACCACGATCTTCGATTGTGGCAGAAAACCCAGTCGACGACCCAGTTCCGGCGACACCGCCACCACCCTCGCGGCGAATACCCTGGCGGACAACCGGTCGAGCATACCGTAGATGCGCTTGGCCACAGCCCACGGTCTGGAGTTCTCTTCCGGCAGCCCATGAACGGTCTGCACAATCGCTGTGACGCCCGCGAGTCTCGCGGCCACCGCCCCGATGACGTTCTCCTTTCGTCTGTGTGTATGCACGACATCCGGTCGGATCTTCCGAAGCAGTTTCCATGCCTCGATGAATATTTGCATTCCTCCCAGCATGGACTCATCCAAAACATGCACATCCATACCTAAGCTGCGCAGACGCTGCTCCAAGATCCCTGTATTCAGAAGGATCGCCACGATCGTACATTCTGCGCTATTGCGCAGCTGCCTGATCAACTGATATAGCTGCACCTCCGCGCCTGCATAAAGGTCTCCGGAAGCAATGTGCACTACCGTCGACAAGTTAGTACCTGGCTTGCGCATATGTATTTTCGAAAACCCAAGATGGTGATCCCGATGCAGCTGAACACACGCCGAATGACGCTAATACACCGCCGACACCGGAATGCGTGACGGCAATGCGGTAGGTTCGGATTGCCAGGCACTTCATCGCGGCATATGCGTTCCTTGCACCTCGCGTCAGGCCCAAATGACCGTCCGCAGCCGATACCCCCGGCAGCGGCGACTGCGGTGGTTGTCTGTTTCCCGGCGCCGACCTATACTTCCCATGCGCGCCGCCCCGGAATATATGACCGTCAACCGTGGCTGACCGGCGACGGGGAAAGGTGGGAATCCCGCCACACCGGCTTGAAACCGCGCTTTGCCAGCACCCACGCATGCAGCATGCAGCACGCCCGGGGATGCACCATGAAGAAACCCGGCCATGCCCATCCTGCGCATCTCCTGACCAGGCCGTACGACTGTATCGTCATGCCCGGACCTAGCACCCATACAATGTCTACCCGCCATTGCCCGTCTGGCACCCCACAAGGCCGGATGCCTCCTTCCTGTCTTGGCGGCAGTTTTTCTGCAGCACGGACAAGAAAAACTGGCAGGAACCCCGGTTTTCTCGCCCCCTGTTCCGGACTGCATGCGGCCAATGCGGGCTTCGTGCTGACCAGACCAGGCACGGTCCGACACGCGGGCCACACGGCTTCCGCCAACGGGTCCGACAGGGTCGGGCACGGCTCTGCGGAAAAACGTAGGCATGGAATCAAACGGGACGCTGTGCACGTCGTACCTGTCCCGCACCCATGAGCCGCCGAACACCGAAGGCCGTGGTGAAACACATGGCTGAGTTCGCGGTGGCGAAGACGGCACCGCTGCTGTGGCGCTCACGCGATCGTTCGCTGGTCGTACTCATGTACCATCGGGTGCTTCCGCCCGGCGATTCCCGCCTGGAGCTAGAACAGCCGGGAATGTATGTACA
Organism: Pseudomonadota bacterium; assembly: GCA_027364845.1. Lineage (GTDB taxonomy): Bacteria > Pseudomonadota > Gammaproteobacteria > Acidiferrobacterales > UBA6901 > JAJYCY01. The sequence goes on from DAHXOO010000004.1 coordinate 3,519, forward strand.
CCCCTCAACTTTGCGCCTCCATCTGGTAGCGCTGAAACAGCACTTTCAGCCGGTCCAGCTCGACCACTGGATTCAGGCAGCACTCGACAACACCTCCCTGCCGGAACGTGCATTCGCCATCACGTTCGATGACGGATGGGCGGACAATTTTGAACACGCGTATCCGGTACTGGCCGCGGAAAATGTGCCAGCGACCATCTTCGTCGTATCCGACATGGTGGGCACAGGACACCTCTTCTGGCCCGAACGCCTGGGAACCCTTCTGCGACAGGGTCTGGCGCGCCACGCAGCGCAGCTCTATTCTTTCGGCGAGTTCGCCTGGCTCCGCACCCTCGACGCTCAAATGCCATCATCCGTACAGGAGCTGAATCCGGAGCGCTTGGATCGAATCATCAACAACGCCAAGCGCGACGATGACGCCACGCTGAGCGCACGTGTCGATGACATGGCCTCGCGCCTCGGTGATTCCCAGTGCCCACGGGAAATCGAGCTCTTGGACTGGGAACAGATTCGCGAAATGACGCGCAGTGGACTGATCTCGATCGGGTCACATACGCGCCGACACACACGCCTGTCCGACGACCTGACCGCGGAGAGGTTGCACGACGAGATCGCCGAGTCCAAACACGTCATCGAGAGCAATGCGGGCTGCGAAGTACGACTGTTCTGCTACCCCAACGGCGACGCCACCGCGACGGCGCGCGCGCTCGTTGCGAAACACTATCTCGCCGCGTGCTCAACCATGCCGGGTTGGCACAGCGTCCGGGCCGACCGTTATATGATCCGGCGGGTCGCGGTGCACCAGGACATCGCCGGTAACAAGACGTCGTTCCTCGCGAGGCTGTCCGGATGGATCTAGGATGCGCGTCGCTGCAGACCCCAACCGTTCATTCCCCGATCTGCTGCAGTATTCTGGCAATGCTCGAATCTATACGCGAATAACAAGTCTGAAAATAGGCGTCACCGCAACCGAATGGATCGGCAATATAGGGATTCCCGGGACTGTCCCAGATTCCCAGAAGCGTAATCTGGGCCATTGAACTGCGCACGCGCTCCATGCGTCGCAGCCGTCGCGCCTGCCATGGCTCCATAGCGACGAGCAGATCCTCCGGGCCGATTTTCAGATCGTCTATATGCTTGGCTATATGTCCACTGAGATCAATCCCGCGCTGATCCGCATTACGAATGGCGTCGGGATTGGCGCGCGCGCCGGCTTGTGCCACCAGCCCTGCCGAAACAGCCCCCATCCGGCGCCCAGTCGCCACCGCCTCGGCATACGGGCTGCGGCAGATGTTTCCCATGCACACAAACACCAGGCGCTCGACGTGCGCCCAATTTATACGCTCAAATCTCCCGCAGAACCCTAAGCGGTACGCCAGCAGGTACCGGAAGTGCGTTACCATCGCTCGCTTGCCTCCGTGCCGCTGTGCAATCATCTCCTGCCATTTTCTCAACCTTGATTGAAGCGGTGCGGTGGCAGCTACGTATCGCTTCGTGACTGGAGGAATGATTCCTGTACTCATGAGTTACGCATCCTAGGTCGCAGCCGCGCCTTGCCCCACTCAATCCATGTGCTGTACTGCAGGAAGTCCTCCAGCGTCTCTGGAAAGACGAACCGGTCGAGCCGCCGCGGAAGGCCTCCGCACTCCTGATCCTGGCACGAACGGACATAGCCTGCGCCAGAAGTCACAAACGCGGAAAACCCAGCATCGCGCAGGAACTCGATTTCGCGTGTTCCGAAAAACCCACTGGGAAAATTGAAAATGGGCAAAGGCTTGGCAAGTTCGTGCCGCATACGCTGCCAGGAACCCGTAATTTCGCTCTGCGCATCCTCGCTGGACATGCCGGTCAGGATCTGATGGCTCACCGAGTGCGGCCCGAAGGAGAAAAGTCCGGTGCGCTCGAGTGATCTGGCGTCCTCCCAACTCATGGGCGCGTACGCGCGCGGCGCACGTTCCGGGATCGCCAATTCTGTGGCGTCAGGCAGGGCGTCGAGCACAGCGAGTAATTCCGGCTGCGCCATCGACTTGCAGCGCGTGCGCAGATCTTCCACGGCGGAGACACGCTGTGCGCTGGTGCGCAGATCATAGAATAGCGTCTGCGAACCGGCCCGAATCGTCACCGACGTGCGCGTTGTAAATCTGAACACATACGCGATTTGGTCGTCCCACGGCCACAAGGTCTGGTCGATAAAGCCCGTGATCAAGAATATCGTGGCCGGACAGTCGTAGCGCCTGAACAACGGTGCCGCGATTTCCGCCTGATCGTACGTGCCATCATCAAACGTGAACGCAACACTGTACCCCTTCGGAGGCGCGCCGCAGTTTAGATCGGTGATCAGCTCCGAGAGTGACACCAGCCGGCAATTCTGGCGCCGCAAGCGCTGCAACATTGATTCTACGAATTGCATGGAGTGCCCAGGTATGCCCTGGGCAGGATCTTCGATGCGGTGCATCATGAAGACCGTTGCCAAGCATCGGGTGATTGGGCTGAAAACGGTGCACACCCTCGGGTGCGCGAGCATGCGGATAGCAGCCTGCTTCAGAATTTTTTTTGTTCGACGAATCACAGTGGCAACCTGCGGCGCACTGCCGCATATGCGGCATGTTCCGCACTGATCTGGCCTCCAAGAACTCCCCCACCTCGACAAAATTTTGTCGCTTTAAGGATAAGCATAGCTGATCTAACCGATGAGGTCATCCTGCCTACACCGAGAATGTGTCCTTGCGCCATCCTTTTGTGCCACCCTATTCTGGTCGGGACACGGATCCAGCCTCCCATCCTTGGCTCCATAGCTTTGCCTAGCATGAAACCCGCCGCGGCCAATGCAAAGCCAGGTCCCTGTCCGCCCATTCGCGCCCTGTCGTTGTGTCCGCAGACATCCACAGGATGACACCACCTCCCACCTCCAGACACCCGTTTCGGTGGTTGGCGGCATGGTGTCTGCTTCGTGCTGGTCATTCCCGGCTGGCCCGGGGCGCCGCGCGCGATACCCCAGGCGCAGGAGGCGCTTAGCGGCGGTAGAGCGTAGTCCATTCGCTGAAATCCAGTTCGAGTATCGCTTTTATCCCTTCGGTTCGCTCGAGCAGGATCGGCCGCAAATAGCACTCAACGGCGGCAACATCCTGTAATGAGCGCTCCACGCGCTTTTCTGCAAGGCGGCCCCCGATCTGCCGCCAACTCCGTGGGACTGCCGGTGCCAGCGCGTCCCACGCCCGTGAATAGCGAAGCCTGTTGAGAATGCCGAAGCCGCTGACCCGCTTTGACTCGGCGGGCGCTGCATTCCAACGCGCGCGGATCCCTTCCGGCCGGAACCCGCTGTCCAGCTGCAGCCATTCAAATATTTCCCGTACTACATCATCTGGCTCTTTCACCATACGCTCGAACGTGGTCGCGAACACACGTTCGCGGCCGAAAATATCCAAATAGGGTCTCAGCTGCATCGCATAGTCGCTGAACGCCACGTACTGCGGATTGTGCTTGACGGCCGACAGCATACCGCGCCATTCCTTGCCCCACTTCATGTCGCGCACGTTATGCCAATAGTGGCTGATCGCACGCTCGACCGGATCACGCATCAAATAGATGAAGCGTGCGTTGGGGTTAAATCTGGCGATCCGCTCCGGCACCCCCTTGTATACCGGCAGTTTGGTGTAATGGGTGCTCGATTCACCCACCACGACCGCACCATTCGCTTCCGCAAACAGGCTGCGGTACCACTCGATCCCTTTCGACCATGCCAGCTCCTCGACGAAAAATCCCGGCTCCTTCGGCTCGCACATGAATATGGCGGGATGTTCGTTGAGATAGTTGTGCAAGGACGTTGTACCCGACTTCATCGCACCGATGATGAACAGGTTTACATCCGGCGATACTTGCATAGACACCTCGTGCATAGACACCTCGTGTACGCTACGCCGCCCAGGACGTATGTGCGCCGGCCATCGATAAACGCGACGGGACGTCCCAGTCTTCATCGCGTACTCGGTCTCGGCGCACCCTTTGCGCCTGCGCATCCGCTGTGGCACGCCGCGGCCGCCCTGCGGTCGAGCCGCGCGCGCTTACCGAGCGCATGCAGAACGCTCGCCCTGGCAACGGCTGGACGGCGGCTTGGGTGTCCTTGGCAAGGTGGCCTTACGGCCAACCCACCCGGACCCTACGCTTCCCGCGGACACCTTGCCTCGGTGCTTCGCACCTTTCATGGCTCGCAGCGAACGATTTAAAAGAGGTGATTATGTACATGTAAGATCGGCGGCATTTGCTGTGCCAGTAGTCTTCTGAAAGCGCGGAAGACAATAAAGGCGGTTTCCGGGGTGACTGAGGTTAAGATCGATCTCGCAACCGGCATGGCCCATCTGGAGGGACACTTCCAGTCCGTCGACCTCGTGGCCGCTCTTGCTGGGGCTGGGTTTCAGGCACGCATTGTTCCTATAGATGTATCCTGAGCGGTAGGCCCATTCGGTGGATGCCCTGCGGCTGGCAACACTGGACGCGCAGGGCCCTCGGCACCGAGTGCTAAGCGGCGAGGTTGCCAGCTGTCTGGTGCTAAATAAGGGTGCTTGTCATGAATATCGGTGCAGGAGGGTGTGGCCGCGGGCCTTCAGGCATGCCCTAAAAAGTCTTGACTCTACAGTATACTATAGAGTTTACACTTGGAATTCACTTGCGAGGTTCAGGTCATGCAGACTGTGACGATTGGAGCGCTGGCGAAACAGGCAGGGCTTGTGCCTGGAACTCTTCGCTATTACGAAAGCATTGGCTTACTCCAACCTGCCGGACGCAGTCCCTCGGGCTACCGCCTTTACCACCGCGCCGATATGCAGCGGTTACGGTTTATACGCCGCGCCCAGGAACTGGGATTTTCACTTGAAGAAGTTGCCCTCCTGCTGAACCTGAGTCATGAACGTGGCGCACAGGCCGCGGATGTCCGGCGGCTCACTGAGGAAAAGCTGTCCGATATCGCGGAGCGTATTCGCGATCTAAAGCGCATTCAGCGGGCACTGCAAGTCCTGGTCGGACAGTGCCATGGCAAAGGGCCGGCCGCGGATTGTCCCATTCTTGCTGCCCTGAACGATGCAGCCCCCCGGTCGCAGACGAGGAATCCCTTGTGACGCAAGAGGCCGAATTTGGTATCGAGGGCATGACCTGCGCTTCCTGCGTCGGGCGTGTGGAGCGCGCACTTCAAGCCCTCCCTGGCATGGAGGCTGTGACGGTCAATCTTGCCACGGAGCAAGCCACCATCCGCTTTGACCCTACCCAGATCCAGCTTCCCGCCATTATGCACACCGTGCAGGATACCGGTTACACCCCTCAGGTTCTGGAACGCGAGATGGCAGTGTCCGGTATGACCTGCGCTTCGTGCGTAGGACGCGTGGAGCGGGCGCTGCAAGCTCTGCCCGGAGTCGTCGGCGCGACAGTCAATCTCGCCACGGAACGGGCGACGGTGCGCTATGTTGTTGGCGGCGCCGGGCCTGCCGAAATGGAACAGGCGGTGCGCGACGCCGGCTACGAGGCCCGCCCGCTGTCCACGGACGAGCACGAGGGCGAGGCCCAGATGCGTGCCGCACGGGCATCCTCACTGAACGCCATGAAGCGGGATCTCTGGCTGGCGGTAGCCCTTACCATCCCGGTCTTGGTCTTATCGATGGGTAGTGTTTTTGTTCCAGTCTTGGATCGGCTATTGCTGCGTCTCGCGCCCAGCACTGTATGGGCTTGGATTGAAGCGGTGTTAACCACCGCTATTCTGTTCGGACCGGGGCGCCGGTTCTTTCGCCCTGGCTGGATCGCTTACCGCCATTTCTCGCCCGACATGAACAGCCTGGTCATGACGGGGACTGGCGCCGCCTGGTTCTACAGTTTCGTGGTACTGCTGTTTCCGCAGCTCTTTCCACCGGATGCCCGCGGCCTGTACTTCGATTCCGCCGCGGTGATCCTCACGGCCATTCTGTTGGGCAAATATCTGGAAGAGGTTGCCAAGGGGCGCACCAGTTCAGCGATCCGGGCTCTGATCGGGCTGCAGGCGAAAACCGTACGGCGGCTACGTGACAGTATTGAGGAGGATGTGCCGGTCAGCCAACTTGTAATCGGCGAGCGCGTCGTAGTGAAACCGGGTGAGCGGATCCCGGTCGATGGGATCGTCCGCGAGGGCGAGAGCTACGTCAATGAATCGATGCTCACTGGCGAGCCAACACCGGTGGCCAAACGTGCGGGTGATCGTGTCGTGGGCGGTTCGGTTAACCAGCACGGTGCTTTGCAGATCGAGGCCCGCGAAATCGGAAAGAACACAGTCCTCGCCCAGATCGTACGCCTGGTTGAGCGCGCGCAAGGCTCGAAGTTGCCCATCCAGGGTGTAGCCGATCGTGTCGTCCGAATATTCACGCCCGCCGTGCTTCTGCTTGCGGTCCTGACGTTTTCGGTGTGGCTCGCCTTCGGGCCCGCACCCGCGATCACGATGGCGCTCATCAACGCTGTGGCGGTGCTGGTCGTGGCCTGCCCCTGTGCGATGGGACTCGCGACACCGGCTGCGATCATGGTGGGCAGTGGTCGGGCAGCCGAACTCGGCGTGCTCTACCGTAAGGGCGAAGCCATTGAAACATTGAGTCACGTCGATACCGTGGCATTCGACAAAACGGGCACACTCACGCTGGGCCGGCCGAAACTGATCGATATTATCGCACCGGAACAAAATCACCAGGACCTGATGACCTGGATGGCCGCCGCCGAATTCGGAAGCGAGCATCCATTGGCTCAGGCGATACTCGATACTGCTCGCGATGAAGGGATCTCAGGCAGTCCTGCCGAGAAGTTCGAAACACTCCCGGGCTATGGGATCCGGGCTACTGTGCAGGGCCACGAGCTGTTGATCGGGGCCCAGCGCCTCATGAGCCTTGAGGGGATCGATACCCATGATTGGCCAGTCCGGGCCAATGCACTGGCGGAGGTTGGCAAAACGCCGGTCTACGTGGCGCGAGATCGGCAGGTGATCGCGGTGCTTGCCATCGCAGATCCATTGCGTCCTGAGGCGCCAGCCTTGATTCGGGCGCTGCAGGCCTTAGGTCTTGGCATCGTTCTCATTACGGGAGACAGTAAGCGTACCGCTGCGGCCATCGCACACACGCTCGGCATCGGGACCTATCATGCAGAAGTGCTGCCGGAAGGCAAATCGACTGTGGTCTCCGGGCTCCAGCGAGGGGGACACAAAGTGGCTTTTGTGGGCGATGGCATCAACGATGCGCCGGCGCTCGCCCAGGCGGATGTGGGCATCGCTGTGGGTAATGGCACCGATGTTGCGATCGAGGCCGCGGATATCACGGTGACCCGGAACCTGAGCGCGGTCGTCACCGCCGTACAAGTCGCGCGCCGTACCTTGTCCACCATTCGGGGCAACCTGTTCTGGGCATTCTTTTATAATGTTCTGCTGATTCCGCTGGCAGCAGGAGTCTTTTATCCATTTTTCGGGATTCATCTCAATCCCATGGTAGCGGGTGTTGCGATGGGATTTTCCAGTGTCTTTGTGCTTACGAACAGTCTGCGTCTGAAGCGGCTCAAAGGCGCGCAGCTGCCCGTTGCATCCATTGCAACGCAACGACAGGGGCCTATATCTGCGGTGACTGAACCGGCGCACTGAGCTAAGCCCGAGTATTGCAATACGAACCAGAGCCAACAAGGAGAAACCAATGTCTGAGACCAAGCTGCGTATCACGGGTATGACCTGCGGTCATTGCGTGGCTGCCGTAACCAAGGCACTCCAAGCAGTTCCTGGAGTGCAATCGGCGGAGGTCAGTCTTGAGCGCAAACAGGGGGTTGTCCAGGGAGCAGTACCGGCAGCCCGCCTGGTGCAAGCTGTGCAGGAACAAGGATATGACGCTGAGATCATTCCCTGATGCGCGTAGGTGAAGATGCTGTGCAGCCCGGCACAGTCCTGATCTACACAACACCCGGTTGTCCGGACTGCCGGCTACTGAAGCAGTGGCTCGTGCAGCAGGCGCTCGCGTATACCGAGAGGGACCTGTCCGCCCCCGGGGTGGCCGACGAGGCGAAAAGTCGGTATGGCGTACGGGTCGCGCCAATCACGGTAATAGGTGACCACGTATTTTATGGCACTTTCGTGACACAACGCCCGGGGATCGAGCAAGCCCTCCGGAACCTGAATCGTACACCACTACTTTGATACCTAAACTGAGCCGTAGTGCGCGTTTCAACCGCAAGAGTGAACGGGTATGCATGCCAATTGGCGTCCTCGACTTGCGGAATGTAAACCGGGGGTGTTGATTTGCAAACAGGAATGATCCTGTAACTCGACTTTTATGTGTCGAGCGCTGACCCCCCGTCGATTTCGAGATTCTGACTGGCGTTCCGTTGATCTACATGCTTGATGCTTCGCTGCGCACGGTTGAAAGCCACTATCTGAAGCCACAGCCGGCAAGGTCCAACAGCGCACCTGGCGCATAAGGAAGTTGAACCCAGAGTGTGCCAAATGTGTGAATGCTGGCGTGCGATGCTTCGATGCGATGCAGAACGTGTCAATAACTTAGAGACATCCGGTTGCATGAATTTAGTGTCGAAGAGTCGCGTTTCGTAGGGGTGATGTCTCATATTTCATGCGCTGGTATGGCGCCGCCGTCGAGCATGCGGCAGGTCAATCCAGTCAATCAGCCAGCCCCGAAAATGGACTGTTTTGCGCGATCAAGGGTCAAGTGTGTTGAGTTGTGTGGGAATTTTATTCCATGTTTGTAGGGGTTATTGACCCAGAAAAAAAGCTTCAATAACGTTTTGAACCAACGGGTGGGTCAGTGCTCGACACATAAAAGTCGAGTTACAGGGCCATCCCTGTTTGCAAAACATTAAGCTATCTCACTACGAGACATCGGCGAGTAATGTGACTACCGCCATGGTGTCACGTACATCGAATTCGTGGTATTTTTTTATGAGAAGAACAGACGATCCCACGGTGTCATCCGGGGAGCACGTTTTTCGCCTTCGCTCCAGCATGAATGACGGCTGCTTGAGAGGCCGGGGGCAAGCGGTGACCGCACCGGGCTAAGCCCGCTTGAACAGCGTCGTGAGCAGAGGGACGATCAAAATAAACCGCTCTTTCATCAGTGGCTACCATACCGGTCCGTCGTTGGCCGGCAAGACTGCTCGGGGCGCGGTAACTGTGGCAGTATTTGGAATTCGCTTGCTGCGGAGGATGGCCTCCAATGCCCGTATATGCATCGCGCGCTTACACTATTGCCCGAGAAAGGACGTGACAACTGTGTTAACGATGTGAGGGGCATACTTCAGCCCTACGCTACCAAGAATCATTTCGCGTTTCCGATGCGCACACATATCGTGCTCGCTCGGCCATAAAATCAGTGCGCCTGCGCGCACCAATCAAAGGATTTCCCCTATGAAACGCACCCTTTCGTTGCTCTCCTGCTGGCCAGCAGCGTCCTGATCTGTGCACATGCCGGGACCAATCACTATTCTGCCCAGCGCCTGTCTCACGCTAACGGCCAGGATACCCGCCGGGAGGTGATCTTCCCCGCGCTGGTCAAACGCCGGACGCTCGCCACGATGCGTATGCACCTTCAGGGGTTGAGTGAGGTGCAACAGGCGTTGGCCGAAAGGCATTTCGATGAAGCTGCGCAGATTGCCACGATGAACCTGGGCATGTCATCGATGCATGGAAGCCAAGAGACCGACGACGCGAAATATATGCCGCCGGGCATGAAGAGGCTGGGCGCACTGATGCACCAGAGAGCGGAAGCGTTCGCGCTGGCCGCGCAAAATGCCGCCATAACCGGCGACGTGCGCAAACCACTGATGGCGCTGTCGCAGGTTATGCAGGTCTGCGTCGCCTGTCATGCGACCTATAGGCTACGCTGAGCCGGCAGCTCAATGGTCCGCACTCTAGGCCCGGGCCAAAATTGCCTCAATGGAGCGCCGGGCGCTGCGGATTGCTTGTCCTTTCGACGAAACAGCGATTACGCTGTTTACACGCCGATCTTTATTCCTTAATACTTTCGCTCAGGCGTTCTCCGCCATTTTTCGCGGATTGACGCTGCTCCCTAACACCAAACACGGCTCGCTGTCGAATTTGCGTTCGAAGAGCCAGCCGAAATCCGAGAATCGCCGGTCGGTGAGGGTGGCGAGTGTCGGTTTCAGCCACTTCGGTGGCAGGGTTTCGCGCAGGTTCGCGCTCACCTCAGCCGAGAGTGTGTGGAGCAGGATATTCATCGTTTGTTACGGGGCGCGCTGCTGGCCGGCTTCCTATCGTCTCCACGAACCCGCCGGTCGGGAGGGATCGGCCGCCTTGGTGTTCACCGCGCCGACCCGCCGGCGCGCGCTTTGCTTCCGCCTCCCGACGTCGGCCCCCGCATCAATGCGCCTGCCTCCGGCCGCCCGCCCGACAGCTCGCGTTTTGCCTGCAACCAATCCTCAACGTCGTGGCCTGGCGCCCGTCCGCGCCCCACATAGAGTTCATAGGCGCGTTCTCGAATGGCGTCCTCAGACGCGGAAGCCTTCCCCGCGTTTTCTTCGCCGTCTCCGCCTGGGTTGTGCGCGGTTTTGCACCGATGCTTCTTGCCGCGCTCGATTCGCCCGCCGCACCGGGGACAGCGTTCATGCCCTTCTGCTTGACGATGGTCGTCCATGTGTATCTCCGTTTATTCCCGCTGGGGGGAGTCGATGAGATAAAAAAGAGTTCCGGCGTCTTCCGCGACGACAATGATCTCCCACAGGATCCATGAGGGATTGCGATAATTTAAGTCTAACGGCGTGCCCGCTGCATGGCTTTGACGCATATCAATATCCCCCCTATGCTCGCCAGATTTGCAATCTGGTCCGCTTAAACGCTTTGGACGGCATCACGATCTCAGTGAACGCCAGGGCCGCCGCCTCAAGTGTCCCCGCGCACGCGCAAGAGCGACTAGCTTGTCGTCGGTTTGATGCTGATCTGCGGCTTTGCACCCCAATGCATCAACATGACCTTAAGCAGATCGGCGATGAAAAGAAACACAATGGCCAGGAGTAGCAGGACGGTGATCAGTGACGGCGGGAGCGGAGCCGTCAGCCAGCCTTCGATCGCCATGAGAACAGCGGCACCGACGACCAGCAAAGTTGCAACCATTACCCAATGGCCCGGATACGGTTTGGTCCAGAAGAAACCGCGCGCGCGGGTCAGGTAGATGGTGACTTGGCCATCCACGGCTGTCAGCCAGAGAAAGATGACGGTCTGGGTTTCGGCAACGCTCAACTGCAGCATGTCCTTTGCGACCCAGTACACTGCGGCGCTCGATATGAGGAGCACGCTTCCGAGACTCAGGCCGGACAAGGCGAGCGAGCGCACATCCCACCGGTCGGGCTGCAGTGATGGAAGCGCTCGAGCCGTCGAGATCGACATCGTCGCGAAATCCCGGGTGAAGGCAAGCACGACGATGAGCACGGGGGTGACCACGAACACCCCCAGCAGAACGACTCCCAGAGAGATGAATATCGGGGTGCTGAGTTTCCGGGCCGTCATCGTGAGCACATAGGTCCGCATCCTCTCGAAAATGCGGCGGCTTCCGTCTATCGCTGCGACGATCTCGCCGAGACCGGGACGGGTCAGCACGAGGCTTGCCGCCGCTTTGGCGACATCGGTCGCACTGGCCACCGCAATCCCCACATCCGCCTGCTTCAGCGCCGGCGCGTCGTTCACGCCGTCACCGGTCATTCCGACCACGTGGCCCGCTTTCTGAAGTGCGCTGACCAGGAAGAACTTGTCCTGCGGGAAAACGCCGGCAAAGACCGCGAAACGCGTGATCGCTTCGGGATCAAGGTCTTTGCGGAGGGTTCCGGCGGGTGCGACCTCGCCGGTAATGCCCACCTTGGCAGCGATCGCCCGTACGGTCGCCTCCCCGTCTCCTGTGACAAGCAGCACGCGCACGCCGTGGCGGCGCAACTCCGCGATCAGCGCTGCCGAATCGGATCGGGGCGGATCGGCCAGCGCGATCAGTCCAGCAAAACGAAGGCCCGGCCCGACGCCCGCTGCTACCGCGAGCACACGTGCCCCATTCTCTGAGAGTCGAGCAACCTGCTTCGCGACTCTATCCCAGGGCGCCCCAGACAGTTCCGCGACAGTTGCCGGCGCGCCCTTGACGACGCGCAGCAACTGATCGTCCTGCCGCACCGACGCCTCCGAGCGCTTGGTGCCCGGGTCGAACGGAACGAAGCTCAAGCGTAACGAGGACGCCGCGGCGAACCCGCGCTCGGTGACGGCCTTAAGAATTGCGAGATCGATCGGGTCCTGGGTCGCCTCGTCGGAGGCCAGGGCAGCGAAACGCAGCACCTCGTCCGCCGTGATCTGGGCGGACGGTTCCACCCTTTCCACCGTCAGCCGGTTCTCGGTGATGGTGCCGGTCTTGTCGAGACAGAGCACCTCCATCGACGCCGCGTCCTCGATCGCCGAAAGGCGTGTAACGAGGATGCCGACGTTGGCCAGTGCGTGAGCACCCAGCGCGGCGGACAGGCTGAACATCGCCGGCAGGGCGACCGGAACGGAGGACATCAGCAGCAGCAAACCGAATGGAAGCATTTCGGCAAGCGGCGTACCGCGCATCGCCATCGCGACCCACGCGCCGAGGGCAAGCGCCATCACCAGGGAGCCGAGATACCGGGCGATCTTCAGGATCAGGCGCTCGGTCCGCGGAGGCGCGTTCGCCGACCGGACCAGCTCGGCCGTCTTGCCAAAGTAGGTGCGGGTGCCAGTCGCTGTCACGACACCCATGGCTTCGCCCCGGCTGACCAGGGATCCGGAATACGCCGTGCTTCCCGCACGACCCTCGACGGGAAGCGATTCGCCCGTCAACACCGACTGGTCTACCAAAATGTCGCCATTGGTGAGACGAATGTCGGCCGGGACAATATCGCCGACGCGCAAGCGCAGGAGATCGCCGGGCACGATCCCGGTTGCGGCAAGCAACTGCCAGTGCTCATCCCGCCGCACGCGGGCATTGACAGTCAGGCGCTGGCGAAGGAGCGCAAGCGCGTGCTGAGCCTGGCCTTCATGCAAGAAGCTGACGACCGCGTTGAATACGAGCAACGCCGCGATCACGATCGCCTCGGTCCAGCGATGCAAGATCAGGTCGATGACGGTGGCCAGCTCGAGCATCCCCGGAATCATGCCCCAGAACTTGCGTAGCAAAATACGGATGATATGAGGGCGAGCTTCCGCGATCGCATTCGGTCCGTATTGCTGCAACCTGTCGGCGGCCTCATGGCTCGTCAAGCCCGCCGCTGGCGTGTTCACCTTATCGGAAACCGGCGCGGCGGGTGGCGCCTGGATTACGGGACGACCGTTGATTGGGTTTTCCATCAGTTCGTATTGTCTCCGCCGTCAGTGGCGGAGGCCATTTTCCGGTTCCTGGTCTGCAAAGGCAGCGCGTCTCGCTCGAAGAGAAGCTGCTTCGGCGTGTCCGGGCCACTGGTCATGATGACGGCGAAGTCGATCGCTTGGTCGGGCATAGTCGCCTCGTGCGTGGTTATTGCTGAAATCCGTCGGTTCGATGGCTCGCGCTTCGGAGGTCCTCGGGGACGGCGCCGGGGCGCGCCCGATCAATCGAGATAGCGGTCCTCATCGTGGGGCAGAGTCTTTTCGCGCTTGGATACGATGAAAGAGGCGAGTCCGCTGCCCAGCAGCCACCCGAAGGCGCGGTCTAGTCCGAATGCGACCGCGATCACGTGCAGGTCCAGATGCGGCGGGCTGGACCAACCCTCTATGTACTCCAGTTTCCCGGCCCCCAGGACGAGCACCACCACAATGACGAGCGCAACGACCACCCAAGCAATCCGCTTGCTCTTCGTAAATTCCCAGGCCAGCCGAAAAACGATTGCACCCAGTATGCCGCCCAGCAGAAACTCGATGATCAGTATTCTTGCCATGAGTATCCTCTTTTCAGTGGTATCGCTCGGCCCCGCCCGCGCAATCCGCAGTCACCGCGGTGGGTCCTTTTCGAGACGCCCGTCCTTCAGGCGGTAAATGGAGTCGAAGCCCGCGATCATCCGTTCGTCGTGGGTCACGGCGATGACAGCGGATTTGCGCTCGCGGGCAACCCGGCGCAGCAGCTCAATGACCTTCATGCCGCGATCTGTGTCGAGCGAGGCGGTGGGCTCGTCAGCCAGAATCAGCGGCGGCTCGTTGGCGAGCGCCCGGCCGATGGCCACCCGCTGCTGCTCGCCACCGGAGAGACTCGCCGGCAGGGCTTCGGCGCGCGCGCCGATCTCCAGATACTCCAGCAGCTCGAGCGCGCGTTTGCGCGCGTCGCGGTCCCCGGTGCCGTTGAGGGTCATCGCAAGCGCGATGTTGTCGCGGGCGGTCAGGAATGGTATGAGGTTGTGGCCCTGGAAGATGAAGCCGATGTGCTCGCGGCGGAAGCGGCGCACGTCGAGTCCGGTCCAGGCGTTGTCGTAGATGACCTGGTCGTTGACGGAGATGGTCCCGGCCGATGGCTCCAGGATGAGGCTGATGCACAGCAGTAGCGTGCTCTTGCCGGAACCGCTGGGGCCGAGCAGCGCCGCGAGTTCACCGGGCTGTACCGAGAGATCGATGCCGGCAAGTGCGGTCACCGCCAGAGCGCTGCTGCCGTAGACCTTTCTGAGGCCGATCACGCGCAGCGCTTCCATTCAACCCCCGAGCGCCACGGACGGGGGCGTACGCAAGGCGTGCCAGATGGCGAGTCCACTTGCGATCACGCCGCCGACCAGCATGACGGCAAAGGTGATCGCGGTCTCCGACGGCAGGAACACCAGGGTGCGCGGAAACCTGCCGGCGGTCAGGTGGACGAGAATGTAGGCGCACGCGAAGCTCGAAAGCGTCAGCAGCAGCGACTGCTCGAGGATCAGGCGCACGATCACCCACTGCGTGGCGCCCATGAGCTTGAGTGTTGCGATTGACCTAATCTTCTCGATCGTCAGTACGTAGATGAGCAGCGCAATAATGACGAGCGATACCAGCACCAGCAGGGAACGGAAGAGACCCAGGATGGCGGTCATCTTCCGCAGACGTCCCTTGAGCATCAGTTGGCGCTCTTGGGGTGTCGTGTAGACGTTGTAGTACAGCCAGCGCCGGATATGACGTGCCACCACCGTGGGGTTCGTGCCCGGAGCCAGACGCACCAGGACCGCGCTAATGGTGTCGGTGGGAGCCGCAAGCAGCGGCAGCAGCCGCTCGGCCTGCGCGGGGGTGTTACCCGCGCGCAGCAGGCTCTGCAGCGCGGCAGCGCGGCTCGCCAGGATCGCTTCGTTGTCCAGCTGGTAGAGCACCTCCTGGGCATCTGGCAGCGAAAGATAGACGAGTGGATTGCCCCCCGAGTCCACAGCACCGCGGGCAAGTCCGACCACGGTGTAATCATGGACTCCCAGGTGCACCTGCTGCCCGAGTCGCAATCCCAGCTTGGTGTCCGCGACCATCTCGTAGTGGGCCTGATCGATAGGCCGGCCGGCCGCCAGCTGCCCCGGCCCGCCCAGGCCCCCGAACACGTCGTAGCCGATGATCGTGAACTGCTGGCTCTTGCCGCCCACCATCCGCTCCACCGTGTAGGCGATGAAGGGGCTGGCCCGCACGACACCCGGGACCGCGGCGACACTATGGTAGGCATTTTCCGGCACGCGGGATTGCTCGTTGAACGGTCCGCCGCGATGGCGCTCGACCACCCACAGATCGGCGCCCGTGTGGTCGATCAGCCACACGCCGTCCATGATATTGCCTTCGTAGATGCCATTCATGATGAGCACGATCGCAACCAGCAGGCTGACCCCGGCGATGGTGGCCAGGAAGCGCCCGAGATGGCGTTGCACGTCCTTGATGGCAAGGTCCATTCAATCGCCTTGGCGCCGAGCCCGCACGCGCTCGCCCGGCCGGATGCCACGCGGCTGGATCAGTACCGGATCGCCGGCGCGCAGGCCCTGCAGTACCACCACTTCGGTGGCGTTCGCGATGCCGGTTCTTACGGCACGGAACTGTGCCCGCCCATCGCGCGCAACCAGCACCCCCTTCACCCCCCGGTCGCGCACCAGCGCCGAAACCGGCACCACTAGCCCTTTCCCTGAACCGGTCTCGATGTTCACCTCGGTCTCCTCACCGTTCGCGAATCGCGGGAATGGTGTGTCGGGCGCCACGTCCACCTCCAGCTCGCGTGTGACCGGATCCGCCTGAAGGCCGATGCGTACCACGTGCCCGGGCACCTCGGTACCCGAACGCAGGCGGACTTGGGCCGGATCGCCAACCTTGATGTGACCGACTACGGTCTCGTCGACGAGGGTCGCCGACCAAAGCGTGTGCAGGTCGACCATACGGAAGATCGGACTGCCTGGCACGAGGGTGTCGCCAATCTCCGCGTCGCGCTCAATGATCTGTCCGTCCATGGGAGCGTAGATGCGGGTATAGGACAGTGCCACGGCGGCGGCGCTTTCGGCGCTCTCGGCAGCGCGCAGTGCGGTGCGGGTCGCGTCCATGGCGGCTGCGGCGATGTAGCCGTGCCGGAAGACTTCGAGGTCGCGCCGGTAGTTGTTGCGCGCGAGCGCCAGATTGGCGCGTGCGGCGGCGAGGTTGGCCACCAGGTCGCGAGCGTCCAGGGTCGCGAGCAACTGCTCGCGCTTGACCGTATTGCCCTGATCCGCGCGCAGGGCGGTGACGACACCAGTGATGCGGCTGGCGATGGTGACGGGAATGCGCGATGCGATATTGCCCGGGCCCTGGACGATCTGGCGCACCGTGCCCTCGTGCGCCGGGGTGATGGAAACCGACGCCGGGCGCAGAAGCAGAAACACCGCTCCTGCGATCAAGAGCACGGGTGCGGCGAACATCAGGGCGTATTTCCGCAGGATACTCCAACGAACGTTCATGGCGATGACTCCTTGCCGGTGATGGCACCGAGTCCGGTGACGCGCACCATTGCGGCGCGTGCGACGGCATACGCAGTCAGCGCCTGAACCTCTGACCCCTGCGCGGCAGTGAGGCTCGCTTGCGCGGTCAGTACGTCCAGCGCCGTCGCCATGCCAGCACGGTACAGACCCACAGCGGTGCGCGAAGCCTCATGGTCGGTCTCCACCAGCTTGCGCACGGCGCGGACGTCGGCGATTTCGGTGCGCCACGCGACCAGGGCCTGATCGACTTGCACCTGCACCTGGATCCGCGTCGCCCGGCGTGCCTGCTCGATCTGCGCGAGCCGCGCGTGCGCCTGATCCACCTGGGCATCGATCGCGCCACCCTCGAACAGCGGCCAGCTCATGAAGACTCCAGCGGTCCACAACGGCGCTTCCCCGCCTACGTTGCGGTCCTCACGGCCGTAGCCGCCCTGCAGACTGAGCGTCGGATAGTATGCGCCCCGCGCGGAACGCATGTTTTCGCGAGCCTGGCGCACCTGCTGCGCATAGCGGTGCAGGTCCGGATTGTGACTGGCCGCCGCCCGCATCAGATCCGTCTCGGGCAGCGGCGGCTCGACGTGGGCGGGGAGCGCGCCGGCGATGCGGATCGGCCCGCGGGCATTGAGGCCGATGGCCTGCTGGAGGATGGCTCCAGCCAGACGCTCGACCTCGCTGGCATTCACCTGCGTGCGCTCGGCATCCAGGGTCTGGGCCTGCGCGCGGATCACGTCCAAGCGCGTCACTTTGCCGGCCTTGAAGAACACTGTAGTGAGCCGTTCGAAATCTTGCTGGCGCCGAATCGTTTCATTGGCAACCTGAGTGAGCGCTTTGGCTTCAAGCAGCCCGAAGTAGGCTTGCGTCACCTCGTAGACGGTCTCGGCCTTCGAAGAGGCGACCCCCGCGCGGCCCGCGGCCACGCCGCTCGCGGCCGCTCGCGCTCCCGCGTGTGTGCGCCCGCCATCGAAGAGAAGCTGTGAGGCAGTCAGGCCAGCGAAGGCGTCGCTGGTGTAGAGTGACTGTGGGACTGCGGCCGTGCCCAGAGGGCTCAGCCGGTCGGCATTCAGACGGTTATAGTATGCGGTGGCTGACAGCTTCGGGAGCAGGCCGGCGCGCGCCACGCGATAGTTTGCTTCGGCCTCGCGCAGCGCCTCACGTTCGCCGCCGAGGACCGGGCTGCGCTCCAGGGCAAGGGCGATGCATTGATCGAGGGTGAGTGGCTCGTCCGCGTGCGCTGGTCCGGGAAACGCGACCATAACAAGCAGGAACAGCGCGAGGCCCGCACCACTCTCTCCAAACACTGTCCAGTGCGACTCCATAAAAAATACTAGGCTGACAACGCGTACAGGCGCTTTGACGCAGATCATAGTCAGAGTGTTGTAATGAATGTGAAAAAGCAGGGGAGTTATTATGCACTGCCCGGCATGCGATATGGCACCCGATGAGTACCGGGCAGCAGGTAGAAGCGATTACCAGGCGAGACGTTCGATTTCTAGTGGCCCGGCTGGCAAAGGTATTTCATCGTGGAACCGATGAAGTATTCCCAAACCGACCACGGCGGCTAATAGGCGGCGGGGCCGATCTGCAAAAACGATAGATTCGCCCGAGCTTCCTGCCGCAACAGCGGGCAAGTTTAGGCACGGAGGACAGTATGGGTATGAATCACTGCTTCGGCGTCCGAGAGTTGATCGAACGTGAGGTCGTTATCGATGGTGTTGGCGTGACAGCGCTTCGTGGACGCAGCCGCGGAGTTTTGGCGGAATCTTTGTATCCGTTGCGAAAGCGGCCCTGAATCTCAGTGTGCCGGTAGAGTGTTGAATTTCGACCTACCTTGACCCATGATTTTCATTTTTCGTGACCCGGAAAGAGATTTCTAATTATTTGATTCAAGCGATCCTGTTTACGAACAGGTCGGGTCAGTAGGAATGCAAACGGTGGGTCATCTCTGCGTGAATATCAACACGGGTTTACCGCCTTCACAGCTATTGAGCTTGCTCGCTACTTGCACTCCGCACCGGCGCCCAATTGGGGAAAACTCGACGCGCTGCCCATTGGGCAAACTCAACACGTGTGCAGCTGTTAGTGCTGCGCACCCCCCGGCCCTCGGCAACCCGGTACGTCAGCATGTGCTTTTCGGGGTCTGGAGAAATAGATTCATTGATAATTAGCCGGACGGACCAGTCGGCACCATGTTTGCCATTTGTGTAATAGTGTCCCAGCCGAATCTGCCCCGGCGTGACATGTTGTTTTTCGGCGTGTTCCAGAGTCAATGCAAAAAGGCGTTGCAGGTCCTCGGTCGCGATATCCACTATCAAGTCCATGTCCCCGAGCGCCCGCTCGATATTATGCTTGTCCAAGAGCCGTGCCATACGACTGTGGCCGGCCCTGGGCATATCCGTAAAGCGCATCGTACTTGCCGGATATCGCCGCCACGGAAACACACCGTTGAAAAATATGGCGACCGTCAGCATGACCGTCGCGTTAAAGAGGGTGGGCATAAAGACATAACCGTAACCCAAGGCGTGAATCGCAGGTCCACTGATGACCGCAGCCAACGCCGTAGCGCCACCCGGAGGATGAATGCAGCTCAGCAGGTGCATCGCGCCGATTGCTAAACCCACCGCGAGACCGGCAGCCAGGAAAGGTTCGGGCACGAGTTGATAACAGGCGACACCCACGATGGCCGACACCAGATGGCCACCGAATACCGACCACGGCTGGGAAAGACGGCCATGGGGCACGGCGAACAGCAGTACTGCAGAGGCGCCCATTGACGGTATGATCAACACAGCCCCCGTATTGCCTAGGACCTTATACCCTATCGCAACTACAAGGACGATACTCAGAACGCCGCCAAGTGTTGAAACCAACTTCTCGGCTCCACTGACAGTTTCGCGTTCGATGCCAAGGAAATGCTGTAACTGTGTGCGTAAAGTATTCATGACTCTTGTTTGATGTTTAATAATTATCGTCGGTCCGCTGCCGGCGTTCGGCGGCGGATTATACACAGCGCTAGCGGGGCTGCATACTCCCCGCCAAGCTTTCCGGGATGTGGTAAATGTAAAAATGAGTCCGCCGCTGTTGATGGAGGTACATGGGGACAGGGTTTACATTTGTCCGCTGGACATAATTTCTGCGCTCGTCTGAAGTGGTGGATCCACTTCATGTGACCATTATGAAATTCGTGATTACGCGCCGTGCGGTATCAGATGCACGGTTAGCTGCAACGCAGTTGGCCATGGGATCCAGGAAACTACACATCATTACGCCGAGGCAAACCTGAAGATCAAGGAACGGGCGCTAGCCAGGATTCATGAACCAGATGTCAAGATCGAGCGCCACCGGGCACCTGATTCGCTAATCAACTTCCTGAGGACGTTGTGATTATGTGAAGATTGAAATTCGCGCTTGCAGCAGTCAATCAGCGTTTGGTGCGCATTTCGATCCTTCACTCCACATAATCGAGAATCCCGGTTATGTGTACCTTTGCACAACAGAAAGAACTGGCTGTTCATGGGTTCGCAACGGGCCGGGCGGCGCGCAGCGGCGATTCGGAGTTTGCTCGGCACCGCGAAGCCTAACGGGATAAAATCTTAGAGTGTTCCGATTGAAATTACGACTGAACGTCAAAATTTCTTTACTCATCGGATACCGAATCCCGCAGCTTCGGCAATAGGCGTACAAGTTCATTGAACTCCTTTTGATTGCCCGCCTGCCGGCGCAGTACCGCCATTTCGTGCAACATTTCCTTGCGGTTCACAGCGGGAAACCCCATCACCTGGTCCTTGTCCTCAATGTCCTTCGTCACTCCCGAGCGCGCGAACACGATGGCACGCGAACCGATCGTGACATGGTCGGTCACGCCGCACTGCGACGCAAGCGTTACGTGGTCCTTGATCACGGCCGATCCGCCGATGCCAACCTGACCGCACAACAGAGATCGTGCGCCGATCTGCACGTTGTGTGCGATATGCACCTGGTTATCGATCTTCGTGCCCTCTCCCACGCGTGTCTCCGAAAGGGTGGCCCGGTCGATGCAGGTGTTGGCTCCGATCTCCACATTGGACTCGATTACCACTGTGCCCACCTGCGGGAATTTCACGTGTTCGCCATTCCGAAACTTGTAACCAAATCCGTCTGAACCGATAACAGCGCCGGCGTGAAGTATGACGTTATTCTCCAGCCGCACTCCGTCGTAGAGCACCACATTCGGGTGCATTACGCAGTTATTACCCAGCGTGACATTATCGCCGATATGGCACCCAGACTTTACCCAACAGTTGTTGCCGAGTCTGGTATGCGCGCCGATAGACACGAACGCGTCTACACGTGTGCCTTCGCCAATGATCGCCGCCGGATCGATGTGTGCCATGGCGCTCAAAGTGCCGCGGATTGTCTTTTGCGGATAAAGGCGATGCAGGCAGATGATGAAGGCTATCTCCGGATCGTCTACCGCCAGCAGACAAGTGCCGACGTTCGCGACATCGTGTTGGATCCCCTTCTGAACGAGCACGGCGCTTGCCGTGGTGGTCTTGAGTTTGTCCGTGTATCTTGGTCCACCAAGAAAGGTCAGCTGATTCGCGCCAGCCTCGTCGAATTTGGCGGCGGAATAGATGGTTTGATGGGAGACGTTACCTAGGATGTCAGCGCCGCATGCCTCGGCGAGCTCTCTGATCGTGATTGCCATAGTTGCGCAAAACATCGTCCAATATGAGGCTACCAGCGGGCTCTTTAAGGAAGGGCTTGAACCCGCGTATGTGCACTGGTCCTCGCTAAACGCGACGGGACGTCCCAGACTCTCTCGCGTACTCGGTCACGGCGCACTCTTTATGCCTGTGCATCTGCTGCGGCAAGCCACTCGCCCTGGCGACAGCTGGACGGCGTCTCGGGTGTCCTTGCAGGTGGCCTTACGGCCAACCTGTCCGGACTCTACGCGTCCCGCGGACTACTCACCTCGGTGCTTCGCACCTTCCCTGGCTCGCAGCGATGGAGGAGTTTAAAGTTGAATCTGAGGTAAGCACCCCAGGTGGTGAGGGTCGAGGTGGTTGAGGTTTCCGCTGAGAATCTGATTGGTGAAGTCAGATACCCAATGAACTAAGGAAACCATCCATCATTGATTAGGATAGCAGAAATAGTGGGGCTGTCTATCGAACATAGGGCTCAGACTGGTGGATTTCGTTCGCCAAGTGATCGAACAAGCGGATTTGGCGCAATTGCGGGGTATTACAAAAACGCGAAGACTACGGGTGGGTAACGCACGGTGATTTGCAATAGCTATCCTTCCGTGTGCGGAAATAAACCAATGAGGTTGCCGGGCGCTACGTGGAAAGGGTGGCTCTCACTTTGAGCTACATGCCTGTTACGATAAAAGCACGCGGCAAAACAGTTGCCAACTGGGGCAAGCGGCAAGTACTGCTGTCAATGTAATGTGTTTCTGTGGAAAGTACCCACTGGCAGGGACCGTACAGGCACAATCCACTACACGCTGAGGACCGAACAGCTATTTGCCGGTAAGGCTAGCCGGCAAGAATGGAAAACAAGAGGGAAACATTGCGCGATTCTGTTTTTGAGGCATTGAAATCAGGAGCGTCGTTGCTGACGGCGAGCCACCGCCAGGTGCGCATGTTGCAAATCGAGTATGCGCGTCGCATGCAGGAGGAGAAACGGCTGGCGTGGCCAAGTCCGGATCTCCTTACGTGGAATGCCTGGCTTGAGCGGTGCTGGGACCAGTTTCCGGCACCGTCGTTGGCGGATGAGGGATCGGCTTTCCGCGCCTTGCTCAGCCCAGCACAGGAGACCAAGCTTTGGGAAACCATCATCGGTGACTCAAACTTCAGCGATGGGTTGTTGCAGCCTGATGCTACGGCGCGGACGGCCGAGGAGGCATGGCGCCTTTGCTGGGAGTGGGATATTTTGCCGCAATCTGCCGACGCAGCACCCAACGACGATGCCCGGGCTTTTGCGATCTGGTCGCGTGACTTCGATGCGCAGTGCCGCTCTCGGGGCTGGCAAGATCGGGCCCGTCTTGCGGATGCGGTTGGCAAGACATTTGTGAGTGGCGGTCTAAAGGTTCCGACGCGGCTGCTGCTTTTCGGGTTCGAGGAGCTTACGCGCCAACAGGAGCGGCTGCTCGAAGTTCTGCGCAGCGGTGGTACGGCGGTGGAACTGATCGAGGCGAGTCTCTTCCCGAATACAGGCGAACGCTACGAATTCCTTGGACCGCTGGACGAAATTGCCGCTGCTGCCCAGTGGGCGCGCGGGCGACTGGAAGCCGGGGCGTCCCGCATCGGGATCATCGTGCCGGATTTTGGCGCATTACGTCCGCAAGTGGTCAGAATTCTCGATGACACGTTTATTCCCGGGGCGGTGTTGCCTTCCGCGGTAGAAATTGTTCGTCCATACAACCTTTCTCTGGGTCAGGCGCTTTCGAAATATCCCATCATCCACACCGCGCTTCAGATTCTCGAGCTCGGCAAGGGCGAGCTTTCCTGCGAGGAGGTTGGGAGTCTGTTGCGGTCCCCATTTCTCGGTGAGGCAACCGAGGAATGGTCGCGGCGTGCACTCCTTGACGTCGCCTGTCGCCAAAGTGAGGTTTTGGTGCGAATCCATGGCCTGCTGCGCCATGCGCAGGACAAGGATGGGGAAGGGCGCTGGCGCGCACACAGTGCGCCAATCCTGGCGGCGCGACTCAAGAACTGGAGCGGGCTGCGCGATTCCTTGCCCAAGAAGCAATTGCCCAGCGTCTGGGCCGAGGTCTTTGCTCGTGGACTTATGCTGCTCGGCTGGCCGGGCGATCGCCCGCTCGACAGTGAGGAGTATCAGACGGTAAACGCGTGGCGCGAACTTCTTTCCGCTCTCTCATCCCTGGATGAGGTCACCGATCGGATGGATTACGCCGAGGCGCTCTTGGCGTTTCGGCGCATGGCGGCCGAGCGCATCTTCCAGCCGAAATCGCCGGAGGTTCCGGTTCAGGTTATGGGATTGCTCGAAGCATCGGGCCTTGAGTTTGACTGTTTGTGGGTGACAGGACTGCATGATGCGGTTTGGCCTGAAACGCCACGCCCCAATCCCTTCATTCCCATCGATCTGCAGCGCCGACACAACCTACCGCACGCTTCGGCGGCCCGGGAACTTGAGTTCGCGCGTCGTCTGATGGGGTGGCTCTTTGGGAGCGCACCAAAGGTCATAGTCAGCCACGCGCGGCGCAATGGCGATGAGAACCTGCGGCCCAGCCCGCTCATCGCTCAATTGCCTCTCAGGGAACCGGAAGCGCCAGGCGCCATCGGCACACTACATAGATTGATTCATGAATTACGGCCACCACTGGAACAGATGTTGGATGATCGTGCCCCATTGTTGGCAGCCGGAACCGAGGTACGTCGCGGAACGGGTGTTTTCAAGGATCAGGCAGCCTGTCCGTTCCGAGCGTTTGCGCATGCGCGTCTTGGGGCATGTGCGCTTGATGAACCGGCTCCCGGCCTCGATGCGCCCATGCGCGGCAATCTTTTGCACGGCGCGATGGAACGGGTTTGGCGCAGATTGAAGTCTCATTCGCATCTATGTGCCTTACCGGAGAAAGCACTGCATTTCAATGTTCGCGAAGCAGTGGCCGGTGCCATTGCGGATATGGCGCGTCAGCGACCGCAGATGTTCCTGACGAGGTTCGTTGTGCTCGAGCAGGAGCGGCTTGAGCGCCTGGTGCTCAACTGGCTTGAAATTGAGAAGCAGCGCGCGCCGTTTACTGTGGTTTTTCCCGAGAGGGATCAGACGGCCAGCATTGGCGGACTGACAATCAGGATCGTTCCGGATCGTGTCGATGAGCTTGAAGGCGGCGCGCGGGTCGTGATCGATTACAAAACAGGAACCCCGAAGCTCAGCCAGTGGTTCGGTGATCGCCCGGATGAACCGCAGATCCCGCTGTACGCTCTGGCCCAGAAAAACGTCGCGGCTGTAGCGTTTGCACAGCTTCGCAAAGATGACACACGCTTTTTGGGCATTGCGTCGGAGGCTGGGCTGGCGCCTGGTGTGGTGCCGGTCGCTGACATAAACGAAGCGGCGGTTTTGGGATCTTGGGGAGCGCTGTTCGCCGAGTGGCGCCGCGTGCTCGAGGCGCTGGGCGAGGAGTTTCGCTCGGGTGACGCGCGCGTCGCTCCGAAAAATGGGTCCAAAACCTGTGAACACTGCGACTTGGATCTGCTTTGCCGGATCCGGGAATTGGAGGAAGGCTCAGCGGCGGATTCTGAGGAGGAAGCATGAGCTCCGACAAGCCCATCGACGATGCGCTTGCGCGCGCTCGCGCGCTCACGCCGGATGAGTCATTCATCGTCCAGGCACCCGCGGGCTCCGGCAAGACCGAACTACTGACCCAGCGCTATCTGCGCCTGCTGTCGTGCGTGGATCATCCCGAAGAGATCGTGGCGATCACCTTCACGCGCAAGGCTGCCAACGAAATGCGCAATCGTGTTCTCGATGCTGTCGATAAGGCTCAGGATCCGCGCCCGGAGAATCCCAACGAAGCGGCAACCTGGGAGCTTGCACGCGCAGCGCTTGCGCGTGATTCGGCCAAGGGCTGGAACGTGATCGCTAGCCCCGAAAGGCTGCGAGTGGGCACCATCGATTCCTTTTGTGCAGGGCTGACGCGTCAGATGCCGATGCTCTCGCGCCTTGGTGCCCCCCCGGCGATTGTGGAGGATGCTGATTTGCTGTACCGGCAGGCAGCCCGCGAGCTGATCGCGCGACTCGAATCGGATGACCAAGTGAGCCCAGCGATCGAGCGTCTCTTGCAACACCTCGACAATGACCTGCCTAAAGTTGAGGGCTTGATCGCGGGGATGCTGGCGCGGCGCGACCAGTGGATGCGGCATCTCGGCAGCGGCGAGCGGCCTCAGCGGGAAAAACTCGAGGCGGCACTTGGGCACGTCATAGAAGATGCGCTCGCAGAACTGCGTTCGGCAATGCCGTTGAGCGATGCGCCAGAGCTGCTCATGCTTGCGCGCTTCGCCGCACAGAATTTGCGGGCGGCGGGCGCATCGTCGGGAATTCTTGCCTGTCTTGATATGACAGAACTTCCGGAAGCGTCGACTTCGGATCTGGCGAAGTGGCGTGGACTTGGGTCGCTGCTGGTAGCGCCGAGCAGCAGCGACTGGCGCAAGACGGTCAACTCAAAAATTGGCTTTCCGGCGCCTAGTGATGCACCAAACGTCGCCGAAAAAACGCGCTTCAAAGACGCGAAAGACCGGTTCAAGGTCCTTGTCGAAAAACTCAGCACTTGCCGTGGGTTGTTGGAAAAGCTGGCCGGGTTGCCAGGTCTTCCGCCACCACGGTACGACGATAGCCAGTGGGAAGTGGTGGAGGCCCTGTACCAGCTTCTGCCGCTCGCGGTCGCCGAGCTTTGGGTGGCGTTTCAGAATCGCGCCGAGGTGGATTTTACCCAGGTGTCCTGGAGCGCGCTGCGCGCGCTGGGTACGCGCGATGAGCCGACAGATCTTGCGCTGACCCTGGACTACCGGATCCGGCATGTGCTGGTCGATGAGTTCCAGGATACGTCGCTCAGTCAATATGAGCTTTTGGATTTGCTCACCAGCGGCTGGACACCTGGTGATGGGCGCACGCTGTTCGTGGTTGGCGATCCGATGCAGTCCATTTACCGCTTCCGCCAGGCGGAGGTCGGTCTGTTCCTGCGCGCCTGGCACCAGGGTGTCGGTAATATCCCGCTCGAGCGGCTCACCCTCACAGTGAATTTCCGCTCTCAGGAAGGGATCGTAGATTGGGTGAACCGGGCGTTCAAGCTGGTATTTCCCGCGGTGGAGGACGTTGCTTCTGGAGCAGTGACGTATTCTCCGGCAGTGGCCCATCACCCTGCTGGTGCGTCACCGGCGGTGACGTTTCATCCAATGCTGGGGCGTGATGATGAGTGGGAGGCCGATCAGGCAGTGGCCCTGGTAAAGCAGGCGCTGGCGGATTCGTCGCAAAAAACTATCGCCATTCTTGTACGCTCGCGTGCGCATCTCTTCGAGATCGCACCGCGGCTGCGGCGCGCGGGGCTGCGCTTTCGTGCGGTCGAGATCGAGGCGTTGGGGCACCGCAGCATCGTGCAGGATCTGTTGGCGCTTACGCGCGCGCTTGTCCATCCCGGCGACCGGCTTTCCTGGCTGGCGGTGCTGCGCGCCCCATGGGGTGGGCTCACACTCGCGGATCTGGAGGCACTCGCGGGTGAGGATCAGAAGGCGGTGGTATGGGAGTTGATGCAGGATGCCGGATGCTATGCGCGCCTGAGTCCGGATGGTCAGGCACGGCTCGAGCGCGTTCGAGCCGTGATGGCGGACTGTTTTGCTCGTCGACGACGCCGGCCGTTGCGCCGGCTTGTCGAAGGTGCGTGGATCGCTCTGGGTGGTCCAACCTACGCGGACGATGGAACGGATCTTGCCGACGCGCAGGCCTATCTCGATTTGCTCGAGGAGCTTGAGGCCGGTGGCGATCTGGCGGAACTTGATGTGCTGTCGAAGCGGATTGAAAAGTTGTTCGCATTGCCCGATGTCGAGGCAACGGAGCGGCTTCAGCTCATGACGATCCACAAGGCCAAGGGGCTGCAATTCCACACGGTGATCGTCCCGGGTCTCGGACGGAAACCGCGAGTCAGCGAACCTCCGTTGCTTGCCTGGGCGGAGCGGCCAAGCCCGCACACGCAGGAAATCGATCTTTTGCTGGCGCCAATCAGAGAAAGTGGCAAGGATATAGAACCGATCTCTAATTTCCTGATGCGATTCGATGGTGCAAAAGGCCATTACGAAGATGGACGCGTGTTGTATGTAGCTGCGACACGTGCGATCGATCGGCTTCATCTTCTGGGGCACGTGGCTGTGAGTGACAAGAACGGAGTGCGCGAGATGACGTCGCCACCGCGGAGTTCGCTGCTTTACCATCTTTGGAACGAAGTGCAGACGGACTTTGAGCAAGTTCTGAGTGAACTTCCGGCGGATGAACCGGGAAGTGCTGCTGATGTTATGCCTGATCCGCCGCGGGCACTGCTCAATAGACTGCCAATAAGTTGGCGGTTGCCTGCGATTCCGGCGCCGGTTATGTGGGATCAAGGCAAAGCGTTGATCGAGGCGGTGGACGCCGCGCCGCGCGTTGAATTCGAATGGGCACGGGAAGTCATCCGCCATGTGGGAACCGTGGTCCATTGGATCCTTCAATACATCGGGCGCAATGGGCTTGAAATTTGGGAGCGCGATCATGCAAAGAAACTGCAGCAAGTGCTGGCAGGACGCTTTGCGGAAGAAGGCGTGCCGCCGGTGCAGCTCAAGGCGGCGATGGCGCGTGCCGAGGCAGCTTTATCACGTACGCTTTCAGATTCGCGTGGACGCTGGATTTTGGATCAACGGCATACGGATGCACATGGTGAATATGCTGTGAGTGGTTTTATCAATGGAGAATTTGTGAACGTGATTCTTGACCGGACATTCGTCGACGATCACGGCGTGCGCTGGATCATCGATTACAAGGTGAGCTCCCACGAAGGCGGAGGACTGCAAGATTTTCTCGACCGTGAACGCGAACGCTACGCGCCACAGCTGGAGCGTTATGCATCATTGATGGGGGAGATGGACACCCGGCCAATCCGCCTGGGGCTCTATTTTCCTTTGCTCGGCGGGTGGCGTGAGTGGTCGCTTGAGTGACGATCCGCTGTGCTCGCGCAGTCATTTTATGTCAGGCCCGGTGCTTGCGGGTGCGTTCTCAGGCTCTGTGCAGAACCGGCTTATCGTGGCCGAGCTATTGCCGGCAGCTGCGCATGGACGCTGATGGGCCATTGGGTGCGGGATTGACGGCGCGACGTCATTTTCGCGCGCTGGGTATTGCGGAAAGCCTAACTATCCGGATAGTTTCCTTCGCGGGTAACTGGTGTCTGCGCGTAGCGCCGGTCATTCTCAACAATCCGCAGCAGGATCGCGCTGCCAGCTATTTGCCGAGAGGCCGAGATAGGGATCCAATAAGACACGCAGCGAGTGCATCGGCGAGTGTCTGGCAGCACCGCTAGTGTTTGCCAGAGACATCGGTCGGCCCGCCAGAACCCGGTTTGCTGCCAGTCCCGGTGTGCACGGCTGCCGCCGGGTTTGCGTTTGGACGTGTGCCGTCGCACAGTACGCGAAGCAGCACGTCGTGAATCCACAGGAAGCTTACCTTGGTGAGCGCGGCGACAGCGTATTTGCGCGGCTTGAGGAAGGCGATTGGACTGCTCGCTTTGGCGCCACCACCCTCCACGACGAACCCGGCGCCGTCATCGGCAGTCAGCAACACGTTTCCCTCGAGTAGATACATGTTCCACGGGTCGGTCATTCCACATTCGAGCAGCGTGCTGCCGGGGGCGGCAGTATAAACGAACGAGTGCGCTACCAGCACCCCGAGTCTCGCCGGATCTAAGTCGCGGAAGTGGCTGAACTCCTGTAGTCGAGCGGCGCTGACGGTTTTGTGTGGAAACTCCAGCCAGCGTTCGACGGGTTCGTGGTGGTGGGTGAGGTGGATCTGCCGTATGTCCATCGCCGACAGGGTCACGTCGCGATCCGAGCGCTTGTCTACGCCGTAGTATTCAGCGTTACCGGCCGATTCCGGAGATTGTGACTGCAGCAGGCTCTCTAGAATGGAAAAGTCTGGTGCGCTGTGCGCGTCTTGCGCAGGCAAAGAGCGCTCAAGTCTTTTCCGCAAGGCGAGGATTGCCGGATCTTCGCGTTGATTGATCGCCAGCGGTGCCGCAAGGTTTAGAACTTCGAGGACAGGTGTATCGACATTTTCTGCCGAAACCGTCTGTCCGAGCATTTCGGAGTAGTGCCCGAGGGTGGTGTGGCGGTCGAACAGGATCGGACAGTACAAGGGTGCCTCCGGTGCGATGTCCGGATGCTGCGACAGCAGCAGTGCGATGCCGTGGCAGACGTCTTTGTGGCGGTTCTTCTGCTGGAAGCCGGTCAGGTTCCCGGTAACGCGATCGGTAACCCGGTAAAGCTGGCGGATTACGTCCGTTTCAAAGCAAAGGGTAATCGGATCCCAGGGCCCTGGATTCGGCGACTCGTGGATCAAGGCGAGCCTCCAGCCTGGCATGTCAGGCTGGCGCAGATAGGCACGCAGAAAGTCGCGACTTTGTGTCGTGAGTACTTCTGTGAGCGCACGCCCTGCCGGGTCAGCGGTGCTGCTGCCGGGAAATGACAGCTGGCCCTGGGCAGTAAGGAGGCCGAAGTCAGCGAAGCCGCAAACGGCTCGTAACAATTCTGGCGGGGAATGTGTCATGGTCAGAGCGCGGGCGCGCGTGGGTCCAGTGATTCCCCGCTTTCCGGATTCACAGACGGTTGCTGTGCGGAATCACTGTCGTGTGGTGCAAGAGGGAAGCAGCAGGGGGCCCGAGGCTGGCCGCAGGCAGGCCTATGCGGCGGCGAATGATTCCGTGTCCAGGCGCTGACCAGCGATGCGGTGCAGGGAGCGGACGTGCGATGCCGATTAGGCAGCGTAGTCACGGCCGTTCCAGATGCCTGTCCGGCAATGCTCGCGTATCCAACGCTCGAGATCGCATGCAGGCATTGGACGTGCTACGTGATAGCCCTGGGCGACATCGCATCCAAGCTCCGCGAGGCGTTCCCAGCTGGTGTCGTTTTCGATGCCTTCGGCGATAACACGCAGACCCAGGTCGTGCGCAAGCACGATCGTTGATCGTACTATCATTGCGGCATCATCGTTGGACACCATGTCGATCACAAAGGATTTGTCGATCTTGATGGTTTTCACGGGCAGCTTGTTCAGATAGCTCAATGATGAATAACCGGTACCAAAGTCGTCGATGGACAGCGTCACACCCATGTCACTCAGTCGCGTCAACACATCGAGTGCCCCGGAAGGATCTTCCATGATGGCGGTTTCGGTGATCTCCAGCTCCAGCTGACCGCAATCGATGCGGTATGCACGGATCAGGTCCCTGATCTGGTTCACCAGGCCCGGGTCGCGCAGATTGCGCGCCGAGAGATTGACAGCGACCGGGATGTTCAAGCGGGCTTCCGTCCATGCGCACTGCTGCCGCATGGCTGTCTCGATCGCCTTGTAGGTGAGGGGACGGATCAGTCCGGTGTGCTCGGCCAAGGGTATAAATTCGTCGGGTCCAATGGCGCCGTATTGCGGATTGTTCCAGCGTGCCAGGGCTTCGACGCCGCACAGCTGTCCGGTCTTCATGTCGATCTTTGGCTGGTAATACTGCAGCAGCAGGTCTGTGTCTATCGCTCGCCTCAGTTCGGAGGTGAGTGCCAGGCGCCGTGGGCTGTCGTCGTCCAGCTCCGGCCCGAAAATCGCATAGCCGCTGTCGGAACGCTTGGCGCGACGCACCGCCAGGTCCGCGCGCCGCAGCAGCTGGTCAATCTGGTCGCCATGCTGCGGGAACTGGGTGATGCCGATACTCACCCGTATATCGAGTGACAGTTCGCCAGTGGCAAATGGCTGCAGCATGACCTCCAGAATGTGATGGGCAGTCTGTATCGCGTGGTCCAAGTCCTCTTCCGGCAGTAGCGCGGCGAACTCATCGCCGCGCATGCGCGCAACCATCTCGTGTTCGGGTAGGGCGCTCCGTATACGCAGTCCTATTTCCCGGAGCAGCGCGTTGGCGTGCTCGATTCCCACTGCGTCGTTGATCTCCCGAAAGCGGTCGATGTCTACTATGAGCAGGGAGAATGATATGGTGTTTCCGGAAGCGTCGGCCAGCATCTGCTGCAGGAACTCAGTGAGCCGCGCGTGATTAGGAAGTCCTGTCACCTCGTCGTAAAAGGCCATGCGCCAGATGGTCTCATGCGCTTTCTCGCTCTGTGTGCGTGTGCGCAGTGTTTCGATGCCGAAGGCGAGATCATCCGCCATTTCTGTGAGCAGGCCCACTTCTTTGCGGACAAATGCATCGGCATCGGCCGCGTAGATCATCAGCACGCCGATGACCTGTCCGTGCACCTTGAGCGGCAAGGCGATGCTGGAGCGATAGCCGCGTTTCAGGGCATCCTGCCGCCATGGGCCGAAGCGCGCGTCGGTGAGCACATCATGTATGAGGCAGGCGGCGCCGGTACGTATTGCAGTGCCGGTAGGCCCGCGGCCACGTTCGGTATCTGCCCAGGTGAGGTTGAGGCTGTCGAGATAACCGTGGTCGAATCCAGCCTGGGCCGCCGGGCGGATACTCTTGCTGGCGTCCTGGTGAGCATAGCCGACCCAGGCCAGGCGGTAGCCTCCAGTCTCGACGATGACCCGGCACATTCCTTCCAACAAGGATTGCTCATCGACGGCACGTACCAGCGTGCGGTTTGCGGAACCGAGAGTCAGCAGCGCGCGGTTGATCTGCACCAGTTCCTTGTTGGCTGAATCGAGTTCGTCCTGATGGCGCTGCAGCTTTTCTGCCGAATTGTCCAGGGCCAATGCCATCTGGCCGAAATCGCTGTGATCATGCTTGAGGCCGGTACGTGCAGTCATGTCACCCTGACCCAGACGTTCGGCCGCCTTGCTGATCGTTCTGGCCCGGCGCAGGATGAGCAGCTCGGCGCCGATCCACGCAGCGGACAGAGCGGCAAGAGCGACTATGACGAACAGTATCAGGTCCCGGTAGAAAGAGCGGTTGGCGGCGGCGAAGGCAACCGTTTTGGGGATGGACGCAATGAGGTACAGGTCACTGTGCGCGCCGATGTAGAGCGGGGCGAACCCATAGAGGTTGGATACCCGGTCGAGTCCGACGAGTTCAACGGTGCCTTCGCTGCCGGCTTGCTCTATTATTCGCATCAGCAGGGAGCCGGCGATGGACTGCCCCACCCGCGTTCCCGAATCCGGTTGGCGGGCCAGAACCGTGCCGCGGGCGTCCACGACAGTGACCGTTGAGCCGCGTGGTCGAGGCATGCCGGCAATCAGCCGATGGATCCATGAGAGATCCATAGCGGCGAACAAGACCCATCGGGGTTTGCCCTGCCGATCTGGTACCGGGATAGCAAAGATCACCGAACCTTTGTGGGTGATCCGCCCGATCTGATAGTTGCCGACTGCGAAGCTGCCGGTCTTCAGGGCGCGGCGGAAATAGGCGCGATCAGCGATCGTTACCGGGTGCGCTAATGGAACCGCGCTGCACAATACGCGACCGTTCAGGCTGGCAACGCCCAGATTGATGTAATAGGGCTGGGTCTTAAGGAGATTGGCAAGCAACGAGGAGCAGCGGTGCATTGCCGCAGCGCGTGGCACCAGAAGCTGCGACGTGGCAACCAGCAGCTCGCGGGTAGCCGTGACCAGCTGAGACTGTCTGAGATCTGCGATACGGGCGGTCCGGAGCGCAGCGCGCTTGGCATCGGCTGCTGCCAGCGTGCGTTGGACGATGGCAGTATGGACCAGTAGCCCCGCAGTCGGCAGTAGGATCGACAGGACCAGGAGCAGCAGGTATGTGCGCAGACTCAGAGATCGCAGTGCCCTCATCATTTCCATGAAGGTCCTTTCCTCAGATGAAGATACCTCCGAGAGGCTAATGCAAGTTTGATACCATATTCAGATGCCCGATGGCCCGCCTTTTCCATTGGGCGGATCATTGGGAGGACAATGGATAAAAAGCAATTTAAATCAAAATCTTGTATCCGACACATCGATTGATATGTTGATGTTGTAAGAAGGCCCCGTGGCAATGATTTTCGTGACCCGTAACTTAAAAGTAGTCCAAATCTGCTAAAACCAGGAGGTCCTAGTGCCAAAAAACAGCTGCTATCCGATCTCAGTGCACCGCAAACTGAAGCGGCCAGACTGGTACGTGTCCGGTCTTATGCTGGATCGCGCCTTGGATGCGATCTTGCGGCGCATCAAGCTTGACCGCCGTCATGACATCCCTTATCTGGCCGGCTACAGCCAGGACGGCGGGACCATCTATATAGATCGGCACCTGCCAGAGACGTTCAGCCACCGTGGAAGGAAGGTTGCCGTAGACCGCTACCTGATTCTGCACGAGGCCGTCGAAAAGACGCTGATCGATGAGCTCAATCTGCACTATCTGCATGCCCATCAGATCGCCACGCGTGCGGAGGAGGCCGCAGTGCGGGCTGACCGGATACTCTGGAGCGCCTATGACCGCTTCATGCAGCTGTACGTCAAAGACATTGGTGATGAGCGCCTGACGAAAGTACCGGGTGATCTGGATCTGAAACCGTATCGGGACGAGCACGACAAAGAGTTGATCGCGCGCATGGAAGTGGCTGAAGGCAATAACCCGTTTAAGCCTGCGACACGAACCCGCGCGTCGGCAGGCAAGCGCCGCACCAAGAAATGAGTCACTTGTCTGCTGCAGCGAGTCTGGGATAGTCGCGTTTTGTCATCCGGGTCTCCTCGGGCGCGGGCTCGAAGTCCAGCCGGTTGAGTGCGTGCAGTGCCCGTGCATTGGCCGATACGCGAGTATCGGCAGGAACCTCGGGTTTGAGTGAGCGACAAGTCCCTATCGCACGGATTTCAGGTACGAACCGTCAGTTGCGGCGCGCGTTTGGCAGGCTGTACACAACACGCCGGTCGCTTGAGATACTAACGTTGATCCTGGTGTATGTCATGGCGACGATCACGGCGGTCTAGATTACGGTCGCGCCGGTCTTTGCGGACGTCGCGGCGATTGTGACGGAGGTCGCGATGATCGGAGCGCAGATCGCGGCGTTCCCTGCGGGCTGCAGCCAAATTGCCGTTGTGCCGGTCCCGATGGAGTGCGCGTCGGTCCTGGTTGCGGTCACGCCGGTCGTGGCGAATATCGCGATTGCTGTGGTGGATGTCACGATTATCCCGCCTGATATCGTGCCGCTCAGGGTGGGCAAAGCGCGGGGCCGCGTGCGCTAGCGGGAAAGCTGAGATAGTCAGAATGGTACCAAACGCTAGGATCGCAAGCTTAAGCATGGATGTCTCCCTACAGGTGGTTTTCGAATAGGTTTATCATGAAATTAGTGACTACGCACCAAATAATAATGCCGGACAGGCCGGCGGGTTGACACAGTTACGGTGATGTCCCCAAGATGCCCGCCACTAAAAGTTTCTGCGGCGGCGATGGTGCGTGGTGGGGCTGGCATGAAACGACGCGGATGGAGCACAAGTGCGTTGATCCGTTCGATGTCCGGACCAGCGAGGCTGACAGGTCTGCCCTTGACGGTCTGCCGGATCGAAGGGTGAGACCGCCGACAGGCGCTGGTACATAGCATACTTTTGTCTGCAGGTGCAGAAATCTGTTAAGATTTTGTCTTCAGTGTGTAGTATAACCATTTAATCTATAACGGATATATTCTGAGGGAGGTTGGCGGATGCAGGTGCCGAGTTGGCTAGTCACGGGTGGTGCAGGGTTTATTGGATCGAACTTCGTGCACAGCGTGCGCCGCGAAGGGTACGCGCGCGTCGTCAATCTCGACAAGCTCACCTACGCCGGCCATCGTGAAAACCTCGAGGATCTTGTGGACGATCGCGGGTATGTGTTCGTTCACGGCGACATCGGTGATGCATCCCTGGTCGATTCGTTGTTGCGCGACCACCAGCCGTCGGCGATTGTCAATTTTGCTGCGGAGTCGCACGTCGACCGCTCGATCATGGGGCCGCAGGAATTCATCCAGACCAACGTTGTTGGTACCCACACGCTGTTGCAATGTGCTCTGCGCTATTGGAAGAGCCTGGAGCATGGTCGCGCTTCAGATTTCAGGTTTCTGCAGGTATCTACCGACGAAGTCTACGGCAGTCTCGGTCCGCACGATCACCCGTTTACGGAGGGCAACCAGTACCGTCCTAA
Organism: Pseudomonadota bacterium; assembly: GCA_027364845.1. Taxonomy (GTDB): domain Bacteria; phylum Pseudomonadota; class Gammaproteobacteria; order Acidiferrobacterales; family UBA6901; genus JAJYCY01. The sequence goes on from DAHXOO010000004.1 coordinate 39,178, forward strand.
CTCTCCATATGCAGCAAGCAAAGCTGCGGCAGACCACCTGGTGCGGGCGTATCACGAGACTTTCGGGTTGCCGACGCTGACAACCAACTGCTCCAACAATTACGGCCCCTACCAGCACCCGGAAAAACTCATCCCGTTGATGATTGGGAACGGAAGGTCCGACCGGCCACTGCCTGTCTATGGCGACGGCCTGCAGGTCCGTGACTGGCTTTATGTGCAGGATCACTGTGATGCCCTGCGCCTGGTGCTAGAGCGGGGGCGTGCAGGCGAGACCTATAATATTGGCGGAGACTGTGAACGCGCCAATCTGGACATAGTCCATGCCCTGTGCCGCCTGCTCGATAACGCGTATCCGCAAGGTGCGCCGCACGCACGACTCGTCACCCATGTCGCCGACCGGCTGGGACACGACCGCCGCTATGCAATCGACGCATCGAAGATGCATCGGGAGCTGGGCTGGCAGCCTCGTACCACGTTTGATGAAGGTCTCGCATACACCTTGCGGTGGTACGCAGAGCATGCCGATTGGGTCGCCGCGGTCAGCGCCGGGGCGCATGAGCGCTGGATCGAGACGAACTACGACAACCGCGGTTCGACAGCAGTGAATGGAGGCGGCAAGTGAAGGGTATCATCCTGGCCGGCGGCGCGGGTACGCGCTTGGCGCCACTCACGCAGGTAATCAGCAAGCAGTTGCTGCCCGTGTACGACAAGCCGATGATCTATTATCCACTGTCGACACTGATGCTCGCGGGAATCCGCGAGTTTCTTGTTATTTCGACGCCGCAGGATCTCCCGCGCTTCCAGGATCTGTTTCGCGATGGCGCGCATCTCGGATTAAAGTTTAACTACGTCGAGCAGCCACGCCCTGAAGGCATTGCCCAGGCCTTCATCCTCGGACGTCAGTTCGTTGACGGCGGGCAGGTGGCCTTGATACTGGGCGACAACATCTTCTATGGCCACGGGCTCGCCGAACAGATGCGCGCAGCGTCGTCGCGCCGCGTGGGCGCGACTGTTTTCGTTTACCGCGTGAAGGATCCACAGCGCTACGGTGTCGCCGAATTCGACAGCGAGGGCAGGGTGATCGATATTGTCGAAAAGCCGACCCAGCCGAAGTCGCGCTACGCAGTGACCGGGCTCTATTTCTACGACGCGTGTGTGTGCGATATCGCCGCCGACCTCAGACCGTCGGCCCGCGGCGAGATCGAGATCACGGATGTCAACCGGCGATACCTCGAGGAAAAGGCGTTGCATGTTGAGAAGCTCGGCCGCGGCACGGCGTGGCTCGACACCGGCACGCACGAGGCTTTGCACCAGGCCGCGAATTACATTCAGACCATCGAGATGCGTCAGGGCCTCAAGGTTGCGTGTATCGAGGAGGTAGCGTATCAAATGGGCTTTATCGACCGGGCACAGCTTGAGCGGCTGGCGAGCAAGATGGGGCATGAATATGGAGCTTATCTGCGCGCCGTGGTGGCAGAGGACGACCGAGCGTGAACAATCTGGTGATTTCGGATCTGCCGCTCGCTGGGCTGAAGCTCATCAAGCCGCGGGTATTCGAGGATGGACGCGGCTATTTTCTGGAGACCTATCACCTGCAAAAGTTCGGCATGGGTGCGGTTCGCGAGGCATTTGTCCAGGACAATCTGTCCAGATCGACGCGTGGTGTGTTGCGTGGCCTGCACTACCAGCACCCGCACGCCCAGGGAAAGCTCGTCGCGGTCATCCAGGGAGAGATCTATGACGCAGTGGTGGACATTCGCAAGGATTCCCGGACGTTTGGAAAGTGGTTCGGGATCACATTGTCGGAGCAGAACCACCTGCAAATCTACGTGCCACCTGGTTTCGCGCACGGGTTCTGCGTGACCAGCGACCACGCGCGCGTCATGTACAAGTGCACGGACTTTTACAGCCCGGAAAGCGAGCACACCATACTGTGGAACGATCCAGCGATCGGCATCGCTTGGCCTGTCGCGCAGCCGGTGATTTCGGACAAGGACGCGAAGGGCGTGTGCCTGCGCGACGCGTTGATTCCGGAATGAAAGTCGTGCTGTTCGGCCGCACCGGGCAGCTCGGTTTGAGCTTAAGCGCGATACTTGGCGCCGGTATGGAGGTGCGCGCCTACGGCAGGGACGAGCTCGATCTCTCGGACCGCGCGCGATTGCGTGAGACTTTGCTGAGGCAGGAGCCGCGCGTCATTATCAATGCTGCCGCGTACACCGCAGTGGACCAGGCGGAGTCGGATGCCGCCATGGTCAAGCGCATCAACAGTGAAGCTCCCGCGATTATGGCGCACGTGGCGCGTGAGCTGGGTGCGTTGCTGATCCACTATTCCACGGACTATGTGTTCGACGGGACGGCGCGCGAGCCATATACCGAGGACTCACCTACTGCACCGCTTGGCGTATACGGGAGAAGCAAGCTTGCTGGCGAGGACGAGGTGCGCGCCGCCGGCGGTCCGCACTTGATCCTTCGCACTGCCTGGCTGTACTCGAACCATGGGCGCAATTTCCTGAAAACCATGCTGCGCTTGGCGGGCGAGCGTGACGAGCTGCGTGTGGTCGACGATCAGATCGGCAGTCCCACCTATGCACGGCTGGTAGCTGAAGCCAGTGTGCAGATGCTTGCCGTCATGATCGACGGCGAGAGTTTCCGTACGGAACGCAGCGGCGTCTATCACATGACCTGCCAGGGCGCGGTCAGCTGGCGCGGTTTTGCGCAGAGCATCATCGAAATGTCCGGTCACGCTGGGCGGGTACGCGTAACACCCATCAGCACGGCCCAGTACCCGACGCCGGCACGTCGTCCGGCATACTCGGTTTTGTCCTGCGATAAGCTCGCGCGCAGTTTCGGCATCTGGTTGCCGCACTGGGAGGTCGCCCTGGGACAATGCCTGGCGCATGCTCGTGGACTCGCCTAGCGCGCAGTGTCTTGGGCTGGACGGCCCCCTGGCTTCCTACCTCGACGGGTTCGTGGTGCGGCCGGCGCAGCAGCAGATCGCGGCACGCATAGAGACCGCTCTGGCCGAACGCTCGACCTTTATTATCGAATCCGGGACCGGGACCGGAAAGACCTTCGCCTATCTGGTGCCGGCACTGCTTTCGGGCAAAAAGGTACTGGTTTCCACCGGCACCCGGAATCTGCAGGATCAGCTGTACCGTCGCGACCTACCGCTGGTGCGCGATGCCCTGGGCAGGGCAGTTAGCACGGCCCTGCTCAAAGGACGTGCAAATTATCTGTGCCTCGCACGCCTGGAACGCGCCGAGCTTGAGGGCCGATTCGGCGGCCAGCGCCACGATGCAGCGCTGGCGCGCATCCGCGAATGGGCCGGCGTCACCATCAGTGGAGATATCGCGGAACTGAGCGACGTCCCTGAGAACTCCGAGCTCTGGCCTCTGGTCACGTCGACGTCCGACAACTGTCTCGGCAGCCAGTGCGGTCATTATGGCCAGTGCCACGTGAACCACGCGCGGCGTGAGGCACTGGCCGCCGATATTCTTGTGGTCAATCATCACCTGTTCTTCGCAGATCTCGCGCTGCGCGAGGAGGGCTTCGGGCAGCTGTTGCCGGGTGTGGAGGCGCTGATCTTCGATGAGGCGCACCAGCTGCCGGAAATCGCCAGCGGATTCTTCGGCATCACATTAGGCAGCCAGCAGCTGAATGCTCTGGGTCGGGATGCCATCGCCGAAGAACTCAAGGAGAAGAGCCAGGTCATTGGTCTGCAGGACGCGGCGCGGCGGCTCGAGAAGTCCGTGGCCGACACCCGCCTCGCTTTCGGTGTCGAGGTGCGCCGCGGCCACTGGAGTGCCGTGGTTCAGCAACCGGAACTGCATGCGGCACTTGATGCGACCCGTGTCTGCCTCGGCGATCTGTCCAACCTATTGGAAGCCGCAGCGGTGCGCGGACCTGGGCTCGCGAACTGTCTGCGCCGCGCGCTGGACCTGCTCGAGCGACTGGCGCTGCTGATCGAAACTCCTCCGCCGGATTTTGTGCCGTGGTTCGAGACTGCAGCGCGCAGTTTCGTGCTGCATCTGACTCCCATGGCCATTGCGCCGCTGTTTCGCCGCTACCTGGAGGATGACCGGAAGGCCTGGATCTTCACGTCCGCAACGCTGGCGGTCGATCACAGCTTCGCGCATTTCCGCGATGAACTTGGGCTGCAGGAGGCCATCGCGGAACAGTGGGAAAGCCCGTTCGACTATGCGCATCAGACGCTGCTTTATATTCCGACGGGTCTGCCGCCACCGGCGGCGCCCGACTATACCGAGTGCGTTCTTGAAGCAGCATTACCGGTGATCGAGGCAAGCCGCGGGCGGGCGTTCATCCTGTTCACCAGCCACCGTGCCTTGAAGTTTGCGGCCGGCTATATGGCGTCGCGTTGTTGCTTCCCGCTGCTTGTTCAGGGCAGCGCCCCGCGCGCGCGGCTGTTGGAGCGATTCCGGCAGGTAGGTAACGCGGTGTTGCTCGGTACCGGAAGCTTCTGGGAAGGGGTCGACGTGCGTGGCGAGGCGTTGTCGACGGTGATCATCGACAAACTGCCGTTCGCAGCACCCGACGATCCGGTGATGCAGGCGCGCGGCGAGGCCTTGGCGCGCGCCGGACGCAGCCCGTTCATGGAATCGCAGTTACCCGACGCCGTGATCGCGCTCAAGCAGGGGGCGGGACGGCTGATCCGGGATACCAATGACCGCGGGGTGTTGATGCTGTGCGATCCACGGTTGCTCGGCAAGGGCTACGGAAAAGTATTTCTTTCGAGCCTACCGCCGATGCCGCGAACCCGGCTGCTGGAGGACGTGCAACGGTTCTTCCAGACAGAACGCCAGGCGCCGACACTGGAGCCGCTCGACCAGGAATAGGCGTGGCACTACCCGTGTAGTTCAGGATCCGGTGCGCTGGCTGAGGTTCACCTCGGCCTCCCACTCTCAGTGGTGTTTGCGGGCGCGCAATGTGCTGGCGGATAATGGAGCGGACGCAGCCGCAGCGAAGAATATCCCGGCCAAGGGGTTGTGGTGAATTCCAAGGGCCATCGGGGAGTGCAGTGAGTGCCACCCCCGGTACAATTTTGACACAATCGCTGGAATCGAAGGAGCGAAGTCTATGACGATCAGTATTGGTGATTCACTTCCTGCGGCGACATTGCGTGAGATGACCGCGGACGGCCCCAAAGAGATTCCGATCGACAGCCTGGTCCGCGGCCGACGTGTCGTGCTGTTCGGGTTGCCTGGGGCGTTTACTCCGACGTGCTCGGCGCGTCACGTGCCCGGCTATCTTGCCCTGGCGGACAAGTTCAAGGAACACCGTGTCGACGTCATCGCCTGCGTGGCAGTGAACGATGCGTACGTGATGGGTGCCTGGGAAAAGGACCAACGCACCGCGGGAAAGATTCGCATGTTGGCGGACGGTAGTGCCGACCTCACCCGTGCCATCGGCCTGGAGCAGGACCTGAGCGGTAATGGTATGGGCTTGCGCTCGAAGCGGTTCTCGATGCTGGTCGATGATGGCGTGGTCAGAATGCTCAACGTCGAGGAACCGGGCAAATTCGAAGTAAGCGATGCCGAGACCATGCTCTATCAGTTGGGCAAGTTGCAGTAAGTCGACCGCCCCGGTGCTGCCGGCATCGCCTGTTCCCGCGCGTTGCCGGTGCGGATTCGGCAGTGATGGCGGGTTTTGTGTCCCAGTCCACGACAGTTTGAGCGCCTTGCGGGCTTGATCGGTTTGGTTCCGGAGATAACAGAACCGCGTCGGGATTTGTCTCCCACTCTTAGTGCTCGGCGAAGACGATCGCGGGTCTGCGGTGTTCTGTCAGGCGCGGCGATGAGAGCCGCTGCAAGCGGTGGTGTGACGGTCACCTCGCTCTCGCTGTACCCGGATACCCGAGTGCGTCACTGAAACTCTCGTTTCCAAATGGCGCCTCGAACGTTCTTTGTTCCACCCGGCTCTGGCTGCTGCCTCGCAACCGGGAAATGTCGCTGCGTCATATTTATATGACGACTTTGCTGTAGCCAGTCGCGACCCGACGGCAGCAGCACCAACATGGAGAGCCAGAATGAGCCGATTACCCGCATCGCAAACCGGCAATGTGGTGCGGCGTCACCACCTTATGCCGTTCGGGGCGGAGGTGCTAGCCACCGGCGGGGTGCGTTTCCGGTTGTGGGCCCCGGCGGCGCACGACGTCGCGCTCTGTCTCCAAAGCGGTCCGGCGTCCCGCATCCTGCCGATGGATACGCTGGCCGCAGGGTGGTTCGAACTGACAACGAGTGCGGCAGGTCCCGGCACGCGCTATCGCTTCCGGATCGACCGTGACATCGAGGTCCCAGATCCGGCCTCGCGCTATCAGCCGCAGGATGTGCATGGTCCGAGCGAAGTCATTGACCCACTCGCTTTTGAGTGGTCCGATGGCGAATGGCGTGGACGCGCGTGGTCGCAGACCGTGCTGTACGAACTACACGTCGGCGCATCCTCGCGTCAGGGTGGATTTTCCGGCGTGCAAAGCCGGCTGGATCGTCTCGCGGAGCTCGGGGTAACGGCGATCCAAATCATGCCGGTCGCCGACTTTCCTGGCGCGCGCAACTGGGGCTACGACGGTGTGCTGCCGTTCGCGCCGGATTCGAGTTACGGCCGGCCGGAGGCACTCAAGGTACTTGTACAGGCGGCACACGCGCGCGGGCTCATGGTTTTTCTTGACGTCGTTTACAACCATTTCGGGCCAGACGGCAACTACCTGCCGCGCTACGCACCGGCTTTTCTGGACTCGCGGCGCCACACGCCGTGGGGTGCCGCGATCAACTTCGACGGCGAGGATTCATCCGGCGTGCGTCAGTACTTCATTCACAACGCGCTTTACTGGCTCGAGGAATTTCACTTCGATGGCTTGCGGATCGACGCAGCGCACACAATTCTGGATGCCTCGCATCCGAGTTTTCTGCAGGAGCTTGCGCGGATGGTGGCAGGTGGTCCAGGTGTATCACGTAGCATTTATCTGATGCTCGAGAACGATCGAAACGAGGTGCGGTACCTTTCGCGCGACTCCGCTTGCGGCGAAGGCGGGTATGCCGCGCAGTGGAATGATGACATTCATCATGCCTTGCACGTGCTCATCACCGGCGAGCACACCGGATACTACGAGGATTATGCCGATTCGCCAGCGCGTCATCTGGGCCTCTGTCTGACTGAAGGGTTTTCCTACCAGGGCGAGCCGTCGCTTCATCGCGGCGGTGTGCGCCGCGGCGAACCGTCGGCCGGAGTCCCGCTCACTGCATTTGTCTCGGCGCTTCAGACTCACGATCAGGTCGGCAATCGGGCATTCGGCGAACGCATCACGCGGCTCGCACCCGAAGCCGCCGTGCGCGCGGCCACGGCAGTGCTTCTGCTCGCGCCGTCGCCACCGCTGCTGTTCATGGGGCAGGAATGGGGGGCGGCCGAGCCATTTCCGTTTTTCTGCGATTTTTCTGACGAGCTGGCGGCTGCGGTGACGCGCGGCCGGCGCGAGGAGTTCGCGCATATTCCGGCGTTTCGAAATCCGGAGGCGCGCGCGCTCATTCCCGATCCGAACGATGCACACACTTTTGAAAGGGCGAAACTCGACTGGCGCGCACCTGACAGCGGCGCCGGCCGCCGGTGGTTGCAGTGGCACAAAGAGCTGCTCATGCTTCGGCGATGCGAGATCGTCCCACGCATCGCGCGGCTTCGCGGCGGTTGCGGGCGATTCTGGCTTCTGGGCGCTGGAGCGTTGAACCTGCGCTGGATGCTTACCGACGGCAGTGTGCTCGCGTGCATCGTGAATCTCAGCGCTGAGCCCGTGCCGAGCGGGGAATGGCCGTCGGGGCGGGTGATCTTTTCCGTTGGTGATGTGGTGGCCGGTGCCCGCACGCTGCCCCCTTGGTCGGTCGTCTGGTTTCTTGACGCCGCGGATGCGGAGACGCTGGCATGAGCGTGCCACGTATTCCACTTGCCACCTACCGGTTGCAGCTTAATCGTGACTTCACGTTTGCTCAGGCCGCTCAAGTGGTTCCGTATCTGCGCGACCTGGGCATAAGTCACTGCTACGTCTCGCCCATCTTGCGGGCACGCTCCGGAAGCAGCCACTGCTACGACGTAGTCGACCATAACGATCTCAATCCGGAACTTGGCACGCGCGAGGACTTTGAGCGCTTCGTGGCGGTGTTGCAGGAGCATGATATGGGACTGATTGTCGACATTGTTCCGAATCACATGGGGGTGGGTGGTGCGGACAACCTGTGGTGGCTCGACGTGCTGGAAAACGGGGAGGCCTCGGTATTCGCGTCGTATTTTGACATCGACTGGCGCCCGGCCAAACTTGAACTGCGGGGTAAGCTGCTGCTGCCGTTCCTAGAGGACCATTACGGCACGGTTCTCGAGAAGGGACTGCTCACGCTTCGTTTTGACGCTGGGCTGGGGCGGTTCGGCATCGCTTATCACGAGCATTACTTTCCGGTTGATCCAAAGACCTATCCGCTGGTTCTGCAGGCTGTGGCGAATTCTCTGCCGGATGGGTCCGCTGGACGCAAGCCGCTGCAGGCGGTGATCACCGCGTTCGAGGAGCTCCCGGCGCGCGGGGAGACGGCGGCGCAGCGCAGCAGCGCAAGGTCGCAAGCAATCACTGCGCACAAGCGCACACTCGCAGCATTGTGCCTGGAGTGGCCGGAGATCGCCGAGCAGATCGCCGTGGCGGTGGCTACGGTCAACGGCGATCCGCTTCAGCCCGCCAGTTTGAATGCATTGCACCAGCTTCTTGAGCAGCAGGCGTACCGCCTTGCGCATTGGCTGGTTGCGTCGGATGAGATTAATTACCGGCGCTTCTTCGACATCAATACCCTTGCCGGATTGCGCATGGAACGTCCAGAGGTGTTCGATGCGACACACCGGTTCATCGCAGAACTACTCAGTACCGGCAAACTGCAAGGGCTTCGCATCGACCATCCAGACGGCCTGTTCGACCCACAAAATTACTTCCAGACGCTACGTGGAGCGACCGTGGCCGACGACGGCAGCGAGGGTCCGTCGGTCTATACCGTCGCGGAAAAGATCCTGGCAGCGGGTGAGCGGCTGCGTTCCGGTTGGCCGGTGCATGGCACCACTGGCTACGAATTTTCCGCGCAGATGAACGGCCTATTTGTCTACCCGGATGCCGGCCCCATGCTGACCGGACTTTACGAACGGTTCACTGGCCGTGCTGACGATTTCACCGAGCTGCTGCACGAAAACAAGAAACTCGTTATGCGCACGCTAATGTCGGGCGAATTGTTGGTGCTGGCCAACCTTCTAGACCAGATATCAGAGGGTGACCGGCACACGCGCGACTACACGTTGCACGCGTTGCGCTACGCACTCATGGAAGTAATCGCCTGTTTCCCCGTGTACCGTACCTATATTTCGGCTGCCGGCGTCTCGGCGGAGGACCGGCGCTGTGTCGAACAGGCCACTGCCGAGGCGACGAAACGCAGTCCTGCAGCCGACATCAGTATCTTCACTTTCCTGCGCCAGATCCTGCTGCTGGAGAAGGTCGGGTCGCGAGCGGCGGAACGGCGCGACGCGCAGTTGCACTTCGTGATGAAATTTCAGCAGTACACGGCGCCGGTCATGGCTAAGGGCGTGGAGGACACGAGTTTCTACGCCTACAGCCGTTTCATTGCGCTCAATGAGGTCGGGGATGATCCACGCCGCTTCGGCTTTTCGATGGCGGCATTTCATCAGGCCAATCGCGAGCGGCGTCTGAACTGGCCGCACGCGCTGTTGTCCACGTCCACCCACGACAGTAAGCGCAGTGAGGATGTACGCGCCCGCATCGACGTGTTGTCCGAGCTGCCGGCGACGTGGCGTACCCATATCAGCCGGTGGAGCCGCCTCAACGCCGCTGCCAGGCGCACGCTTGACGACCGCAGCGCGCCTGCGCGTGAAGACGAATATCTGCTGTACCAGACGCTGGTCGGCGTTTGGCCGGTTGAGGTGCCGGGCATACCGGGCTTCTCGGAATTTCAGGATCGCATCGAAAGCTACATGCTCAAGGCGGTGCGCGAGGCCAAGGTTCACACAAGCTGGATCAATCCCGATGCGGCATACGAAGGGTCCGTGCTCGCGTTCGTGCGGGCACTTTTTGACCCCGCAGGAAAAAGCGCCTTCCGCTCTGACATTGCGCAGTTCTCCAAGCACGTTGCACTGTTTGGCATGCTGAACGGGTTGTCGCAGTCGCTGATCAAACTCACTGCGCCGGGCGTGCCCGACATCTACCAGGGCAACGAGATCTGGAACTTGAATCTTGTCGACCCGGATAACCGGCGGCCGGTCGATTATGATCGCCGCCGCCGGCTGCTGGAGCAGCTCAAGTCGCTTGCGGCGGGAAGCGGCAATGTGCTTGCGGCACGCGCTCGTCTGCTGCTCAATACCTGGGAGGACGGGCGCGCGAAATTGTATGTTATCTGGCGTGCTCTGGAGGTGAGGAATCGCCACCCGGACGTGTTCCAGGCGGGCGACTACTTGGCGCTTTTGCCGCGCGGCGCGCGGGCGGAGCATATTTGCGCATTTGCGCGCAGCGGCAAAACAGCGACCACGGTCACGGTGGCGCCGCGCTGGATTGCGAGGCTCACAGGGGAGCGCGAGCGGCTGCCGCTCGGCGCGGAAGTATGGCTCGATACCGACATCGAAGCGCCTGCGCCCGGCGATTACGAGAACGTGTTCACCGGTGATATTCTTACCGCCGAGCAGCGACGCGGCGGGTGGTGGCTGCGTGCTGCGCGAATATTCGCACGCTTTCCAGTGGCGCTGCTGGTGCGCGTGCATTCCGAGGTTGGCACTACGCGCGCAGCGGGTTTGATCGATGTGTCGGAGTAGGCTAGATTGGCAGGTGCGCAGATCCCGGGTGGTGGCCCGCCAGCGCACCGACGATTGCGCTGACAGTGGGCGCTCGCGCTGTTTAACTTTACAGCGCAAGACGGGCCGCAGGTTTCGAAGCGTGGATCATTAACGCTGTCGGACCAGCCAGAGTCGAACCAGAGAACTTCCGGCTGCAAAGCCGCCGTACGCGGCCATTCGGTTACCGATGGCATGAGGCGCCGCGTGCAGTCCGGGCAAACCGGTTGCCTTTCATCCACCGATTGGGCCGCAGCAGTGCATGTAGCGATACTGGCTGGGGCAAGACCGGTAACGACGTTGGCGGAGACTCGCCGTGGAACAGCAGCGCACAGCGCCCGAGATAGTGACGGTCGATGACCCACTTTGGTACAAGGATGCGGTTATCTACGAACTGCACGTCAAGGCGTTCTTTGACAGCAACGGCGACGGTATCGGTGACTTCCCGGGGTTAACGTGCAGACTCGATTACCTTCGCGACCTGGGTGTGAACACGCTGTGGCTGCTGCCTTTCTATCCGTCTCCGATGCGCGATGACGGCTACGACATATCCGACTATCACAACGTTCATCCATCCTATGGTACGCGCCGCGATTTCCGCAATTTCGTGCGGGCGGCGCACGAGCGCGGGCTTCGCATCATCACCGAGCTCGTGATCAATCACACTTCTGACCAGCATCCCTGGTTTCAGGCCGCGCGCCGCGCGCCACCGGACTCGCCCAAGCGCAATTTCTATGTCTGGAGCGACAGCGATGAGAAGTTTTCTGGAACGCCCATCATTTTCAGCGACACGGAAAAATCCAACTGGGCGTGGGATGAGGTGGCGCAGGCCTATTATTGGCATCGGTTTTTTTCCCATCAGCCGGACCTTAATCACAATAACCCGCACGTGGTGAAGGCGATGACACGGGTGATGCGCTTCTGGCTGGACCAGGAGGTGGACGGATTGCGGCTCGATGCGGTGCCCTACCTGTGCGTGCGCGAGGGGACGAGCAACGAGAACCTCCCGGAAACGCATGCCGTAATCCGGCAGATGCGCGCCGAGATCGACGCACGCTACCGCGAACGCATGCTGCTCGCGGAGGCCAACCAGTGGCCGGAGGATGTGCGCGATTATTTCGGCGATGGCGACGAGTGCCAAATGGCCTATCATTTTCCGCTAATGCCGCGTATGTACATGGCGATCGCGCAGGAGGACCGTCATCCAATCGTGGAAATTCTCAAGCAGACCCCGGACATCCCGGAAAATTGCCAGTGGGCAGTTTTTCTGCGCAACCACGATGAACTCACGCTGGCCACCGTGACGAGCCGGGAACGTGACTATATGTACCAGATGTACGCGGCCGATCCGCGTGCGCGCCTCAACCTGGGCATCCGCCGCCGGCTGGCGCCGCTCATGGACAACGACATTGACCGGATCAAGCTGATGAACAGCCTGCTGCTATCGATGCCGGGCTCGCCGATTATCTATTACGGCGATGAGATTGGCATGGGTGACAACATCTATCTCGGCGATCGCAACGGTGTGCGTACCCCCATGCAGTGGAGTCCGGACCGCAACGCCGGTTTTTCGCACGCCGACCCGCAGCGCCTGTTTCTGCCGCCGATCATGGACCCGGTGTATGGGTACGAGGCAGTCAACGTCGAAGCACAGTCGCGTGATCCTTCATCGTTGCTCAACTGGATGCGCCGCACTCTCGGCGTCCGCCGGAACTACCGGGCGTTCGGGCGTGGGCGTTTTCAGTTTTTGCGGCCCGGAAACCGCAAGATCCTCGCGTACCTGCGCGAATATGGCGACGAGACCATTTTGTGTGTCGCGAACCTCGCACGCTCAGCCCAGCCAGTGGAGCTCGACTTGGCGCAATATCGCGGACGCGTTCCGCTGGAGCTCATGGGGCGCACCGCATTTCCTCCGGTCGGCAGTTTGCCCTATCTGCTGACGCTTCCGGGACACGGGTTCTACTGGTTTCAGCTGGTAAAGGATGCGGAAGTGCCCGCATGGCACGAGCAACGGCTCGCGATCGAAGAGCTTCCGGTGCTGGTGCTGTTCGACGGCTTGCACAGCCTGTTCCGCGACCGGGTCGTACCCTGGCGCATACGCATGGCCGAAAAGCTGCGCACCCAACTCGAGATCGAAGTGTTCCCGAAGTTTGTCGCAACCCAACGCTGGTTCGGATTGAAAGAGCAGACGCCCGAGCGCGTGTTGCTCGCCGACAATGCCGAATGGGGCGGGGATCCGGCGAAATGGCTGGTGACGATGCTGCGGATCGAGGCGGGTGGCGGCCTGGTCGAGACGTATTTTGCCCCGTTTGCGCTGCTCTGGGACAGCGACGAGATGCGCGACCGCAGTCTGTCATCCGTGACGCTGGCGCGCGTGCGCCAGCAGGCGAGTACTGGTGTGCTCACTGATGCTTTTTCCGACGACAGCTTCTGCCGCGCCGTGGTGGCCGCGACCGGCCGGCGCGAGCAGCTTCGCTGCACCGCGGGCACCATCCGGTTTGTGCCGGCGGCTGCTTTCGAGAAAACCAAGGGCACGGTAGCACTGGAGGAATTGCCGGTGTCGGCACTAGGCACGAGAGGTAGCCACACCGCGGTGCGTTTCGGCAGCCGACTGTTTCTCAGGGCCTATCGCCGCCTGCGGGCCGGACTGCACCCGGAGATCGAGTTCTGCCGCTTTCTCGGGGAAGTGGCGCATTTCACGCATAGCGTGCCGCTTGCCGGCCACGTCGTGTATACCGGTGATGATGGCGTGGTCGCGACGCTCGCCGTGATCCAGGGTTTCGTTGAGAACCAGGGGGATGGCTGGAGTTATACGCTTTCCTACCTGGAACGCTTTCTTGAGCAGGAGCGCACACGCGGTTTGGCAAGGGCCGCGGCGATGGAGACAGAGACGCATGGCGCCTATTACTCCCTCATAAGCGTGCTTGGGCGCCGCACCGGCGAGCTGCATCTGGCGCTGGCCGCGCATGGCGACGACCCGGCGTTTGCCGCCGAACCCATAAGACGCCAGGATCCGGAGGACTGGGTGGTGGATGCGCGTGCCGCGTTAACGGCTGCGCTCGAAGAGCTGGCGCAACAACAAATGGCGCTGGCCCCTGAGGTCCGTGAACAGGCGCGAACCATCCTGGACCGGCGCGCCGAGCTGCTGCAGCGCATTGACGCCGCTGGCCACACGCCGTCGAACGGTCTGAAGACGCGACTCCACGGTGACCTCCGCCTGGCCAAGGTTCTGCTGGCGCAGAATGACTTTTTTATTATTGGGTTCGAAGGCGGTGCGGCGCGGATGCGTGCAGAGTATCGCGGAAAGCATTCGCCGCTGTGGGATGTGGCGAGCATGTTGCGCTCGTTGTCCGAAGTGTGCCCCGCGGCGCTTCTGGCCGGAACGCCTGGACGTCCCGAAGATGCGCGTTCGCTTGAACCGCTGCTTCGGACTTGGGAGCAGGGGGCGCGGCGCACTTTTCTTCAAGCCTATACTGAGACGACCCGCGACACCGGACTGCTGGGAGATCAGAGCGGTATGCCGGGACTGTTGGACATGTTCGAGCTTGAACAGGCCCTGTATGGGTTGCGCAGGGATCTGGATCAACGGCCGGAACGGATATCCTTTGCCTTGGGCGGAATCTCGGATCTCCTGGGTCCGCCAAAATAGCCCAGGCGTTCCCGCCGTCTTGAAGTAAAGATTCCGCCAGGATTGATTCGCCGGGCTGACCGCGCGTGGTGCATCCCATTTCGCTTTGATGCTGCGGACCTTTGGAAGAGCAGGATGTGCAAAGCACATATCACGCACGAATCACTTTGTAAACGACGACGCTGAAGCGATAGGAGGGTGTCATGGTAACAGTAGGCATATCATTGGAACCGGTGCGCACGTTCCTGGCTCAGGCCGGGGCGTTGCTGCCGAAGCTGGTACTTGCAATCGTCATCCTGCTGGTCGGTTGGCTATTGGCGAAGTTGCTGCGCCTCGCGGTGGCCAAGGGGCTTCGCGCGATCAACTTTCATATCCTCACGGAGCGTGCCGGGATCGACGGTTTCCTGCGGCAGGGCGGCATAGCAACCGATACCAGTGGAGTACTGGTGCTGCTGCTGTACTGGCTGGTGATTCTGGCAGCGCTTATGATCGCGTTCAACAGCCTTGGCCTCACGCACGTGACGGAAGTCGTGGGGCGCGTCGCGCTGTTCATTCCGGACGTGATCCTGGCAGTGCTGATCCTTGCCTTCGGCGGCTATTTCGCCCGATTCGTCGACCGGACCATCACTGCCTACGGGAAGAACGTCGGCGTCGCCGACGCTGAGCTGCTGGGGCAGCTGGCGCGCTATGCGGTTCTGGTATTTGTCGTGCTGATGGCGCTCGAACAGGTACAGGTCGAAACGCAGCTGGTTCATCAAAGCTTCCTTATTCTGCTCACCGGGGTCGTGCTCGCAGCGGCGTTGGCCTTCGGACTCGGTGGACAGCAGTGGGCTGCAAAAATGCTGGAACATTGGTTCCCCACCAAAGACCCACAGGAACGCAAAGACGGATGATCAGGCGGACTCTGGGTTGGCCTCAGCCGCTGCTACGGAGCCGACTTCGCCGTCGCTCGGTCAGCAAGCTCCTGGGCGGGTGGTATCCCCCATGAGACCTGCCGCCATGTGCCGTCAAACCGGCGCCCGTCTTGAACCGGGAGTTTTTGAACCTTATGACTTTCCTTGCGGCCTTAGGTACAATGCGGCTCCGCAAAATTGCCGGTGGGTCGATGGATCGTAGACCAACCGTGGCGAACACGGAGGTGCCGAGCCGGACCCGCGCCGTCGGGCGAGTCGGGGTAGCGCTTCCCCGCGTGCGCGGATGCGCGGTGCAGCCATCGATGGCGGAAGGCAAGGTCCATTGCTTCCGCCGCGTTCCGGAAAACAGCGGGCGCACGGTTTGCCGGGACCTGCGATAGCGGATGCCGCGGGCCTGCTGGCTGCGATCCAGGTTGAATTGCAGTCATGCCTCATCATGCAAGGGGGAGAGTGTGCGTTTCGCCGTCCGTTTCATCCGTGCCGTCGCGCTTCTCTGGATCGTTGCCGCACTGTCGGCATGCGGTACCGGTAACCAGCAACCGGTTGCCAGCGTTTCCACCAACAGCATCAACTTTTTCGCCGCCAGCCCGGACGATCCGACGCCAGCCTCTCAGACCGTCAGTGCCAGTGTCAGCCCCGGCACCGTGTCGATCGCGATTCTGCATGGCGGAAGCGCCATCGCCGACGCCACCTACACCCTGTCGGGCAACACGGCGCAGATCGTCGTCGATCCTGCATCACCCAGCTCCCTCGGCGCCGGGGTATTCCACGGTACGATCACCGTAACCGGCTACAGCTGCGGGAATCCCAGCTGTAGCCAGCTGGTTTCGGGCAATTCGCAGGTTATCACTGCCACCTATGGTATCCCGCCGATCGTGCGCTATGTCGCGCCTTATGTCGGAACGTTCGTTGCGCCGAACACCACTGCTAGTGGTACGGTAATCATTCGTGGCCAGGGCTTCGAGCAGTTTCCGGTGCAGAATGTCACGTTCAACGGTAGTTCGGCCAGCTCGTTCAGCGTCACGAGTGACACCGAGATCCAGGCGAGCTATTCGGCGCTGCCGGCCGGCACCTACTCGGTTGAGATCGTTGCCCCGAGTAGCCCGGGAACCACTATCAAGTCCGAGGCCAACCTGGTAGTCGTCAAGGGGCCGAGCTATGCTGCCACGACGCTCCCCTATCCGACCGGCACCACCGGGGTGGAGGTGGAACAGCTGCTGTACGATGCGCAGAGGCAGGCACTGCTGCTGGCCGTGAACAACACACCCTCGGGCCCTGAGGTGCTGCGCTACGCCTACGTGCCAGGGTCGGGGAGCTGGACTTCCAATACGCCTGAGCCCATCACGAGCCTCTCCGACATCGCGCTGTCGACGGACGGCAATAAGCTGCTGGCACTGTCCCAGCAGCAGCTGATCCAGCTCGATCCGGCTTTACTTTCACCGCTGACCACGCCCACGCCCAACCCCACCCTGGCGCCCGCGGGAGTCAACTTCAAGAACTTGGCGGTGGCCAACGATGGCAATGCCATCATCACGACCGGGAACGGGCTTTTGGTCAGCACTGCGACGCCACTTTATCTGTATGCCGCGCGCAGCCCGGCGTTTACTCAGTCATCGACCACGCCCAGTCTCGATAACGCGACCCCTGGTGCCTCTGCCGACGGATCAATCATTGCGTTGGAACAGGGAGACGCTTCCGCTGCCACGGTACCCGACGCCTACCAGTACACTGCCGCCTCCGAAACTTTTGCCGCCACCAGTGCGGCGATCAATGCGTACAATTCGACCATTCAGAATTCGATCGCTCCGGCGCTTGACCGGTCTGCGACCCATATCGTGCTCAACGGGACAAACGTCTACGGTAACGGCTTCAATTTTCTTGGCACTCTGCCCAGCACGACGCTCGCCGTGGTCGTCAACCCTGATGCAAGCTGCGCCTACACATTCGATTCGAGCAACGGCGGACAGATACTGACTTTCAATCTGGCCACGAGCCCCGGTGGTGGCGCATTTTCCCAGGTCGGGACGGGGCTGACGCTGACCAGCAGCCCCGGTACCGGTGGAATGATCAAGATGGCCATCAGCCCCGATGGCGGCACGTTGTTTATCGCGGGCAGCAGCCAGATCGTGATTGAGCCGTCGCCGTCCCAGTTACAGTGCCCATAACGAGACAACCCATGAAACGCCTTTTTCTCGCCGGCCTGCTCCTGGTGTATGGCGGCAGCGCGCTCGCCGATCCGCCGGCCGTGAAAGCAACGAATTATCAGCTCGGTTATGAGTCCGGGGACATCAATACGGTTGGCGGCAGCGATAGCCGCGTCAACGCCGTCGACGGCAGTATTACGTTCCCGCTGGCCGGCTATCTCGGGGCCTCGGTCTCCGGGTCCTATGCCCGCTACAGTCTTGCGGCGAACTTCGCGTCCCAGGGCAGTGGCCTGACCTTAGCGAGTTCCCTGCCTAATTGCACCATGATCGACAAAGGGTTGAACGCGGACCTGTTTGTACGCGATCCGTCCGTCGGCCGGATTAGCGCTGGCTACGGCGAGGGGAAGGCCATGGCACATTGCGAGTCGACTTTTCTCAACAGCGGCAGCGAAAAGCTTGACGCGAAGAATCTAGTCGCCGCCACCGAGTACTATCTGTCCCGGTTCACGATCGGGTTTTCGTGGAACCAGACTCGGTTCAGCTCAGTGGACCGGTTCAACAGCGACAGCCTGACAGGCAGCTGGTATCCCACGAACATCCTACGCGTCGATTTGTCGTCCTATGGGCAGGATTTGAAAAACACCTACAGTCTTGGGGTCGAATATCAGCCGCAATTCTTCGATAACTCCTCGGGTCTGTGGTTCACCTACACGAGGCGGCACCAGACCGTCACGAACAACACCTTCATGGTCGGGATTCGGTATTATTTCGGCAGACGCGTCGATCTGTTGACGCGCGACCGTGAATACCGGTAGCGTCCGGGATACCATATTCCGCCGGCGGTTCCCGGGTGAAGGAGCGGCGCTGTAAGGCCGGGTGTGGTCACGTGGCAGGCAGCGCTACCGGGATGAGGCTTTACTCGTGATGACGCTAAAAGGGGGCCGGTGGTGACCGAGGATGTGCCGAAGGACGCTGGTGATAACGGCGAGATGAAGCGCCTGGTCAGGTTGGCCACGGCCGTCTACGTTTTGCAGGCGCTGGGCCTGGTGTTGCCGGTCTGCCTGGTCGTCGCGGTGATCATTGATTACGTCAAACTGCCCGATACTGCCGGCACTTGGATCGAGTCCCATTTCCGCTGGCAAATACGCACGTTCTGGGTAGCGGTGGTGCTGATGGTGCTGGGCATCGCCAGCTTCCTCTTTGTCGTCGGCTATTTCATTCTTCTCGGCACCTGCGTATGGGTGATCTACCGCGTCGTCAAGGGGTGGCTCTACCTGAACGACCGCAGGGAGCTTGCCCGCAAATCGTGAGGGTAGCCGCTGCCTGCGGCAAGTGTGCGTGATATCATGGACCGCACCACCAGCGACAACCGCTCTTGAAGATTCTGGCTCTGGATACCTCCACGACAGCCTGTTCTGTCGCCCTCTGGGACGATGGGCGGGTGCACGAACGCTTCGAGCTTGGCGAACAGCACTCACATCGCATCCTGCCCATGATCGACGCATTGCTGGGCGATGCCGGCCTGCGGCTGGCGGGTCTCGATGCTCTGGCTTTCGGACGCGGTCCCGGATCCTTCACCGGTTTGCGCATAAGCGCTGCAGTTGCGCAGGGCCTGGGGTTCGCCGCGGACCTGCCTGTCGTTCCGGTTTCGTCTCTGGCGGCGCTTGCTCAGGGCACGACGCAGGAGCGTGTGCTGGTGGCGATGGATGCGCGCATGAACCAGGTGTACTGGGGGATTTATGTGCGTGACGCGCAGTTGCGTCCGCGTCTCGTGGGCGACGAGCTCGTCGCCGCACCGGCGGACTTCCCCGATCCTCAGGGGTCGGGATGGTGGGGTGCAGGCAGTGGCTGGGATCTGTACGCTGAGCGGCTGCTGGCGCGCTGGCCGGATCAGGTGATCGGCTGGACACCGCAGTGCTTTCCGCATGCGCGCGATGTCGCCATTCTCGGCGCGGCCGGGTTTGTCGCAGGCGAAGCACTACCGGCTGAGCGTGCGCTGCCGGTTTATGTGCGCGACGACGTGGCGAAAAGAAAATCCGCTGACCGCTGAATCTGCTGATCGGGTTGGCAGCCCGTGCGCCGCCGCGGGGGGACGGAACCATGCAAAGCGACCTGAAGGCCCTTGAGTTCGAGGCAGTGCGACGGCTGCTGGAGAAGCTGACGTCCACACCCTATGGCGCGGAGGCCGCGCGGCACATCGAGCCGGCTCCCGAGCTAAGCGTAGCGCGTGCCATGCTTGCGGCGGTCACGGCGGCGCGTGTCGCGCTCGATGCGGGCGAAGCGCCAGTGCTCACGGAAGTTCCGGACGTACGCGCAGCGCTACGGCAGGCATCCCAGTCCGGAACGGCTCTGTCAGGCACGGCACTGCGCAACCTGCGGCAGGTGCTTGCGACGATCAGTGGCCTGCGATCGGCGGTAGCGGCGCATCCTGGTCTTTATCCCGGCCCCATAGAGCATCTGGATCCGCCACCGCCGGTGGTGCAACGGCTGGACCGCACCATTCTCGCCTCGGGACGTGTGCGTGAAGAACCGCGCCGAGGCGCTTTCCGGACAACAGGAGGTCGAGATCCAGGCGCTGCTGCGCGAGGTGACCGAGTTTCTGCGGGGTCATCTCGCCGTCCTCGGCCGGATGCTCGACGCTCTGACCTGGATCGATCTGGCCCTGGCCGCGGGGAAGCTGAGTGCGCAGTTCAATGCACATGCGCCGCAGATGGTCGATGTTCCGCGAATACAGCTCGATCGGGCCTATCATCCGGCACTGCTGCTGCAATTCGCCGGCGGCCAAGGACCTCGCCCGGTGCCCCTGAGCGTGACGCTCGATGCGCACCAGCCCATGCTGATCATTACCGGCCCGAATACCGGTGGCAAGACTGTGGTTCTCAAGACCGTCGGTTTGCTGGTGACCATGGCACATTGCGGGCTGCACATTCCGGCTGACGGCGATTGCATCATCGGCGATTTCAGCCGAGTGATCGTCGACATCGGCGACCCGCAGAGCTTTTATCACCATCTGTCCACCTTTGCCGGCCATGTGGAAGCGCTCAAGCGCATCCTGCGCGATGCCGGCCGTGGCACGCTGGTGCTGCTCGATGAACTTGGCACCGGCACCGACCCGGAGGAGGGCGCGGCTCTGGCCATGGCGGTACTGGATGAACTTGCCGCACGGCATGTTCAGGGCATCGTGACAACCCATCTCGCGCCGCTCAAGGCGTTCGCCGCGCACCATGACTGGTTGACCAATGCGTCGATGGCGTTCGACGAAGCACGGCTGCAACCCACCTATCAATTGCAGATCGGCACGACCGGACGCTCTCTGGGGCTTGTCATCGCCAGGAAAAACGGGCTGCCGCAGGAAGTTGTGGAACGCGCGCAGGCATACCTGCGCCGCATGGCGACGCCGCAGGACAGTGGATAACCGGGGGCATCCTTCGGCCCGTGGTTGCGCCTCGCTGCCTGTCATGCCGGAACGCTGTCTGCGGATACGGACTGCATGGCGTCATGCCTGTGACGAGGAAGGAGCTGGTCACCGGACCGGAACGAAACCCGCTTTTCAAATGAAGCGGGAATCCAGCACACGGCTAGTGATGAGTTGCTTTGGTCAAACCTGGACGAACGATCTACAATCCTTGCGTGCACCGATGGCTTCGAGTATCCCACGCATGAGATCAAGCGGCGTGGGCGGACAGCCGGTGATGACCGCGTCCACCGGAACCACCTTCGACACGGGACCGGCGCAGGCATAGCTGACGCCGAATTCGCCGCCGTTGGCGCCGCAGTCGCCGATAGCGATCACCAGCTTGGGGTCGGGGGTGGCTGCGTGCACCCGGCGCAAGGCTTCTTCCATGTGTCGCGATACCGGCCCGGTTACCAGCAGCATGTCGGCATGACGCGGGCTGGCGACGAAATGCACGCCGAAGCGTTCGATGCCGTAGTATGGATTGTTGAGCGCCTGGATCTCAAGTTCACAGCCGTTGCACGAGCCTGCATCCACCTGGCGGATCGCCAGACTTCCACGGAAGCGTTCGCCTACCGCCGCCTTCAGCCGGTCGCCAACCTGGCTCAGTGCCGGATCGTCCCACGGCGACAGGCGCTCGGTGATAATGCCGATACGCTGCACTTTTCCGAGAATTCTCAGCATGGATCCGAAACCTCGCGTTCCGCTGTTGCGGATTTTGTCACCATCTTCATGCCCAAGCGGCGCACGGGAGCGATGCGTCCATCACAGATCATTGCCTGAATACGAGCCATTTACCGATTTGTTGCATACCGGAAAGTCCGGCACGATGTTCTCCTGAATCAGATGTTCGAGCAGCGGCCAGTTGATCAGGCTCGGATCGCGCGGGTAATAGCGCGCGATGCGCCCGTCATCGGCGAAGCGCACGAAGGCGAGCGTTTCGCCGCGCCATCCTTCGATCAGACCCAGTCCGTGGGAGTCGGGCGCAGGCGGCACCCAGGGCGCACACGTCGGTCCCGGCATGAGCTTGTCGAACAGTGTCTCGATCAGCACAAACGAGTTGCGGATCTCATCGGCCCGTACCCGCACGCGCGCCGCGACGTCGCCGCCATGAAGGATCGGTACTGAGACCGTCAGGATGTCGTACGGGGCATAGGGTGAATCGCGGCGCACATCCAGGTCGACTCCACTTGCCCGCCCGACGTAGCCGAGAGCGCCGAACTCGGCAGCCACCTCGTGGCTGAGTTTGCCAGTGCCAATCAGGCGGTCTTCGACCGTGGGGCTGGTGTTGATGATGTCCATAAGGCGATCCAGCTGCGGTCGAACGGCACGAATCTGCGCACGCTGGGCGGCGATCGCTTCGGGCACGAGGTCCACCGTGACGCCCCCGGGTATGACGCGGTCCATCAGCAGCCTGTGACCGAAGATCTCCAGGTTGATGCGTTGCCAGAGCTCGCGCAGACGGCTGAACTGGTAGAAGGCAAAGCTGAAGCTCACATCGTTGCAGATGGCGCCGATGTCGCCCAGATGGTTAGCAATGCGCTCGCGCTCCGCCATGATCGCCCGCAAAACGAGCGCGCGCGTCGGAACCTCGAGCCCTGCCGCCTTTTCCATCGCCATGCAGGCAGCCCAGCCATGGGTCACGGTGGAATCCCCGGAAACGCGCGCCGCCAGGCGCGCCAGCCCCGCGGCGTCACGCCCTTCAGCCAGCTTTTCCGTACCCTTGTGGACGTAACCCAGCCGCTCCTCCAGATGAAGCACGGTCTCCCCGACCGCCTGGAAACGGAAATGTCCGGGCTCGATGATGCTAGCATGCACCGGCCCCACCGGAATCTCGTAGACGCCGCTGCCCTGGGCGAACAGGAATTTGTAATCGTTATCCGCCGGTGTCTGCGGCTGGGGGTGTCCGGCCAGCGGAAAATCCTTGCGCAGCGGGTATTCGCTGTCTTTCCAGGCCTGATGACGGATCCAGCGACGCGGGTCGGGATGATCGCCGAAGACGATACCGAAGAGATCCTGAAGATGACGCTCGGCGCGGTCGGCCGCCGCAAAATACGGCGCATGCGAGGGTAATATGGGCGTGAGGCGGCGCACGTCGGTGCGCGCCAGCAGGTAACCGCGGTCCTTTTCGAAACAGGTATGGACCTGAAAGTGCTCTCCGCGGTCCTCGCCCCAGCAGGCGACCCAGCGACAACCCCAGTTCTTGGCGGCCTGTCCGAGCTTTCCCCAGTGATCTGCATCGACGCTGATGGTGCGGGCAGGAGCAAGGGCGGGAACCGCCGGCTGTTCCCGCACCATCACATCCTCGGCGACGAGCCGGCCGAGGAAAGCGTCGAGCCAGGCGAAGCGCTTCACACTGGCAGGCTCCCGGAGATGAGTTGGGTGGCCTGCTCGAACCAGTGCGCGAGGAACAACGGTATCGACAGACCGAGCCACAGCACCAGCGCGAGATGGACCATGACCGGCAGCATGTTGGCCTTAACCCGGGTCTGGCCCACAGGCGGGGTGCCGTAGATCATGGGATGCAGGTGGCGAAACAGACCGGCAAACGCGATCGCGAGACCCAGCAGCAGTGGTACGGTCAACCATGGCCAGGATTTCATGGTCGCGTTAAGTACCAGAAAC
This sequence comes from Pseudomonadota bacterium, assembly GCA_027364845.1. Classification (GTDB taxonomy): domain Bacteria; phylum Pseudomonadota; class Gammaproteobacteria; order Acidiferrobacterales; family UBA6901; genus JAJYCY01. The sequence goes on from DAHXOO010000004.1 coordinate 62,806, forward strand.
TCGCTCATGAACACGCCGAAAGGCGGGAAGCCGGCGATCGCGAGAGAGCCGGCCAGCAGTCCCCAGCCGACCGCCGGCTGAGTACGGATAAGTCCACGTATATGCTCAATGCGTTGGGTGCCGGCGAGCTGTGCCGCATGGCCGACAGTGACGAAGATCGCCGATTTGGTGAGCGAATGCACGGTCATGTGCAGCAGAGCGGCGAACGTGGCGAGCGCGCCGCCAATGCCGAAAGCGAAGGTCGTCAGCCCCATGTGTTCGATCGAGGAATAGCTGTACATGCGCTTGATGTCGTGCTGGCGGTGCAGAAACAGACCGGCCACCAGGAAGGACAGCAGGCCGAACCCCATCATGAGGTGTCCCGCAAGCGCGGTGTGCAGCGAGCCGTCCACCAGCATCTTGACGCGTACGAGCGCGTACAGCGCGACATTGAGCAGCAGCCCCGATAGCACCGCCGACATGGGGGTGGGGCCCTCGGAATGCGCATCCGGCAGCCAGTTGTGCAGCGGCACCAGTCCGACCTTGGTTCCGTAGCCCACCAGCAGGAACACAAAGGCGATTGCAAGCACGGCAGGATCGAGCTGGGCAGCATGGGTGTGCAGAACACTCCATAGCAGTGAATCGTTGCGCTTGGCGCCGAGGCGCCGCTCAGCTGCGAAGTACAGCAGCACCGTTCCGAAAAGCGCCTGGGCGATGCCGACTCCGCACAGGATGAAATATTTCCAGGCGGCCTCCACCGACTCCGGGGTGCGGTACAGGCTCACCAGCAGCACCGTGGTAAGTGTCGCGGCCTCCATGGCCACCCACAGCACGCCCATGTTATTGGTCGTGAGCGCGAGCAGCATCGCGAACAGAAAGCCCTGGTACATGGAGTGGTAAAGCCGCATGCGCTGGGATCCGACGCGGCCACGCTCGACCTCGTGCTGCATGTAGGGACGCGAGAAGATCGCTGTGGTCATGCCGACGAACGCGGTCAATGCCACGAGATAGACGTTGAAGGCGTCGATGTAGAACAGCTTGTCGGGAGACAGCTCGGGCCCGGTGCCCAGCACGTTCAAGGCGAGCCACACGGAGGCGCCACAGGTTGCCGTCGAGACCGCTACGTTGATGAGGCCCGCGATGCGGTGGCTCCTCACCAAGGCGAGCACCAGACCGCCGCCGAGCGGCAGCCCCAGCACCAGGTACAGGGGATTCATTCCTCACGCTCCGAGAGGCGGTTCAGGCGATCGACATCGAGCGAGTCGATGCTGGTGCGGATCTGGAAGAAGAACACGCCGAACAGCACGGCCGCCACCAGAACGTCGAAGGCGATACCGAGTTCAACGATCATGGGCATGCCGTAGGTCGAGGCTACCGCCGCGAAGAACAGACCGTTCTCGATCGACATGAATCCGATCACCTGCGCTACTGCGGTTCGGCGGGTGATCATAAGGAGCATACCGAGCAGGACGATTGCCATGCTTACCGCGATCGTGTTGCGGGTCACCAGCGTCGAAAGCTGGGCGACTGGTAGTGCCACGTAGTAGCAGAATACCACCAGCACTGCGCCACCCAGCAGCGTGAGTGAGGGATGGGAGACGATTTCAACATCCTGTTGGATATGGAGTCGCTGCACCAGGCGGTAAAGCATCCACGGGATCAGCAGCGCCTTGAGTACGAACGTGAGCAGTGCCGATATATAAAGGTGCGTATGGCCTGATACCAGTGCTACGAGCGCCGTTGTGACCGACAGCAGTACGCCCTGCCACGCGAAGGTGTAAATAAGCGGCTGGATGCGTGCCTGGGCGAGCATCACGAACGAGGTGAACAGCACCAGCGCGGCCGACACCAGGATGCCCTGGCTGAAAAGGCTTAGGTCAGTCAGATGCATGGTAACGGGCTGCAGATTCATGTTTCTTTGGTTTCCTGTGGTCGACAGAAATCACACTGAAGTCTCGAGGATCACGTGCATCAAAATTCCCAGCAGGCTCAATAGGAATGCAAACCCCAGAAACTGCGGAACCCGGAACAGACGCATCTTGGCGAGCACGGTCTCCCACAGCGCCAGCAGCACTGCAAGGAGTGCAAGCTTTGCGGTCACAGCCACGGTGCCGAGCACCAGGCCGGAAAGCGTAAGCTGCCGGGAGATCCCCCACGGAAAGAATATATTGCTGATCAGGACCGCATAGATCGTGAGCTTGATCATGCCGGCCCAGTCTATCAGTGCCAGATGGCGGGCGCCGTATTCCAGGACCATCGCCTCATGGAGCATGGTGAGCTCGAGATGGGTCGCCGGATTGTCGATCGGAATGCGGCCGGTTTCCGCGACTGCGACCATGGCCAGACTGAGCAGCGCGAACAGAAAAGATGGGCGCAGCACCAGGCCGGCATTCAGAATATGCTGCATCGCCACTGAGAGATTGGTCGTGGAGGCGGTCATGGTGAGCGTGAATACCGCCATCAACGTCGCGGGTTCGGCGAGCGATGCCACTGTCATCTCGCGTGACGCACCCATGCCGCCAAAGGCCGTTCCAATGTCCATACCCGCCAGTGCCTGGAAGAAGCGCGCCAGCGAGAAAAACCCCACCAGGACGATGACATCGGCGATGGCGGAGGTCGGAAGCGGTATCGCCACCAGTGGTACTGTTGACGCCGCCAGCAGCATGGCACCGAACACCACGTACGGTGTCGTCCGAAAGATCCAGGACGCATTCTGTGCCAGCACCAGATCCTTGGTGAACAGCTTGGCGAGATCACGATAGGGCTGAAAGAGCGAGGGAGCGGCGCGGTTCTGCAAGTGGCATTTCAAACGTTTGATCCACCCGGCCAGCAGCGGTGCGCCGCCGATGAACAGCAGTGTCTGCAGTGCGGCAAACAGCCAGCCGTTCAGGTTATCAGCCATAGCAGTAGCAGCAGAGTGAAAAAGGAATAGGCGAGGTAGATGCGTATGCTGCCGGTCTGAATGCGGCCGACGCGTCGGGCCGCCGCGAGAACCAGATTGCCGATCGGCAGGTAGGCCGCGAGCCACGACCAGTCGCCGATGCGCAGCTGGTGGCGCACGCTGGTAATGCGGGTCGGAGAAGCCTGGACCTTTTCGATGCGCTCGTCGATCCGCCACACCGGAGCGAACACCCGGCGGATCGGTTGCGCAAATGCGGTGGAAGTGTATTGCATGCGCGCATTCAATCCCCCGAAGCCGCAGTCCCAAGGATCGCTGCGGCGCGCGCTCCTGGCGCGGCGGTGCAGCAGCAGGTAGCCAACGACGAAGGTGATTGCAATGGCGGCGACCACCAGTGGTGCGGAATACGAGGCGACGTGCGGCGAGACCGGTGTCAGCCATAGCCACCCGCGGGCCGTAGCGGCCGCCGGGCTGAGCTGCAGCAGCTGCTGCGTGATCGGGTCGATCAGGCGGATCACCAGCGTGGGTACCACGCCCAGTACTATGCACAGCAGCGCCAGCAGACCCATGCCGGCGCGCATCCCCAGACTGACCTCACGCGCGTGCGCCACGTGGCGCGTACGCGCCTGGCCGAGGAATGCCACGCCATAGACCTTGACGAATGTGGCAGCCGCCAGAGCAGTGGTGAGTGCCAGCAGCGCCGCCGCGATGGGAATAATGGAGCGTAGTACGCCGCTGGCGAGAACCGGCACCTGCAGTGCCGCCTGCAGTGTGAGCCATTCCGAGACAAAGCCGTTGAAGGGCGGCAGGGCGGCGATGCTGAGACAACCGATGAGGACGAAGAACGCGGTTACCGGCATACGCCGGATCAGACCGCCGAGGCGGTCGAGATCGCGTTCGTGGGTACGGTAGAGTACTGCCCCGGCACCAAGGAAAAGCAGGGTCTTGAACACGGCATGATTGAGACTGTGATACAAGGCGGCAAGCAGCGCCACGACAGCGAGAGCCGGATGGCCGGTGCCGATGAAGATCATGCCTAGGCCAAGTCCCATCAGGATGATCCCGATGTTTTCCACGGAAGAGTAGGCGAGCAGCCGCTTGAGGTCATTCTGCGTGAGTGCATACAGTACCCCGAGCAGGGCGGTGGCGGTGCCGATCGCCAAAGTCGCCAGACCCCAGGACCATTGGGGTTGGCCAAGCAGATCAAAAACGAAGCGGATGAGCCCGTAGATTGCCACCTTGATCATTACCCCGCTCATCAGCGCCGAGATGTGGGACGGCGCCGCTGGATGCGCCTCTGGCAGCCATACGTGCAGTGGCACCATGCCCGCCTTCATGCCGAATCCGAACAGTGCCAGCGTGAACGCGACCGACGCCCAAATCGGGGAGAGGTGCGCGGCGCGCATCGCGCTGAAAGTGAAATTGCCGCCAAATCCGGCGAGCACGCCAAAGGCAAGTAGGATCACGAGTGCACCGACTTCGGCGAGCAAGAGGTACAGGAAGGCGGCGTGACGGTTGGCCGGATTGTGGTGCTGGTAGGCGACGAGCAGGTAACTCGATACCGACATCAGTTCCCACGAGATCATAAAGACAAAGGCATCGTCGGCCAGCAGTACTGCCAGCATGCCGGCCACAAATATGCCGGTAAACAACCCTAACGCTGCCAGCGACTGGTGCGTGTGCGATTCGCCGTCGCTGTGCGCGGGATCGGCGGTACGTGTGGGGCGCTCGAACTCGCGCACGTAGCCCGGTCCGTACAGGCTGACCGCAATCACGGCGATGCCAACTATTGCCATGAAGAACCCGGAGAGCGGGTCCAAGCGCAGGTGCCAGTTGAGCCACGGCAGGCCGAAGGGTAACTGAGAGGTAATCCGCGTGCCCGACAGCAGTTCCTCAACGCCGGCCGCCACTGCGGCGACGCCGGCAGCACCCAGAATGCTGAATGAGCCAAAGCGCAATGCTGCGGGGAAACGGTCTGCCGCCAAGGACACCACGCCCGACAGCAGCGCACCCGCTACGGCTGCATACGCAAGAGTGAGGGGCGACAACTTAGCCCGTCCTCAACAACGACCGGGCTGTTTGCAAATGTTGATCAGGAGAAACCGTGGCTGCCTCGTTTTTCCGCGATTTGGGTCCTGCTACCTAGCATCAGGCCCGCTGGTGTGTCCCGGAAAATGATGCCGACCAGCGCGACGGATGCTAAGTTGCCGGCACGAAAATTTCAAGTGTTTCTTGGGGCAGGGTGCACGGAAAGCCTCCGGTTTCAAAAAGATCAGTCGGCTGGTCTTGGCAGGACCCGTGAAGCGATTGGCGTGGCCGATGGCTCGCGGTATGCCGGAGCAGGCACGCCCTGATCTATACTGAACAAAGCCGCTGGCCCTCGCATGCAACGCAGTTCACCTCGGTTGTGACTTCCCGACACACGTCAGACTTAACGACGATTGCTGGCTGCACGTCCTCGAGCAGATCGTACGGCAGCGGGTTAAGTAAAACACTTACGCCTTAATAACATTGCAAGGGTCGCAATCCGGTATTTGCGTGCCGGCAAGGGTCAGCTTTTCGTGTGAGCAAAACTTTTCAATACGATTACTCAGAGGTCTGTATCAAGGGTTGGCTTCTGTGTCGGAGCCAGTCTTTGCCAACTTAGGACGCACGCGCGCCAGCTGTACGGCAGTGCCGCGTGTGCGCACGATTTCGATCTGGTAACCCTCCAGCGCCAGACTGGTTCCTGACTCAGGAATGTCCTCGAGATACTCGGTGATGAGACCATTGAGTGTTTTGGGGCCGGTTGTAGGGAGGTTCCACTTGAGCCGCCGGTTGAGGTCGCGCAATGTGATGCCGCCGCTGACCAGATAGCTGCCGTCGTCCTGGAGCTGGACTTCATCGGTGATGCCCGGGAGCGGGGCAGTGAACTCGCCGACGATCTCTTCCAAAATCTCCCGCAGCGACACGAGTCCCACGAGATCCCCGTACTCGTTCACCACCAGCGCGATGCGGCGCTTCGCTTCGCGGAAGTTCAGCAGCTGCCTTCCGAGCGGGGTTCCCTCAGGCACAAAATACGGTGCTTCCAGGATTTTCTCTAGGTTGTCGCGCTGGAATTCGCCGGCGCGCATCAGGAGCAACACCTTCCGTACATGCACGAATCCGACGATGTTGTCCAGGCTGCCGTGGCAGACCGGCAGGCGTGAATAGTGACTGGCGATGATGCGCGTCGCGATGTGATCCCAGTCGGAATCGAGATCGATGGTCTCTATTTCGCCGCGTGGCACCATCACGTCCTCGACCGTCATGTCCTCCAGTTCAAGAATGGCGAGCAGCATCTGCTGGTGGCTTTGCGGCATGAATGCGCCTGCCTCCCGCACTACCGTGCGCAACTCCTCAGTGCTCATTTGGTCTGCGGTCCTGCGATGGATCGAAAAGCCGAGAAGCCGCAGCAGTCCGTTGGCGATTGTATTCACCAGCCACACCAGCGGTGACAGTAGTATCAGCAGTGGACTGAGCACATATGCGACCGGAAACGCGACGCGCTCCGGGTAAAGTGCAGCAAGTGTCTTAGGGGCCACCTCGGCAAAGATTAGCACCAGCAGCGTCAGCAGTAGGGTGGCGATGCCGATGGCCGGTGCGCCGTATAGGCGCAGTGCCAGCAGTGTGGCCACGGAAGCTGCCGCGATGTTGGCAAAATTGTTTCCGAGCAGGATCACGCCCAGCAGTCGGTCGGGGCGTTCGAGCAGGTGCGACGCGATGCGTGCCGCGCGATGCCCGGAGTTGGCGAGGTGGCGCAGACGGTAGCGGTTCAGGGTCATCATCCCGATCTCCGCGGCGGAGAAAAACGCCGCAAGGAGAATCAGGAACACCAGGACCGCAAGAAGTTCACCAATATGCGAATCGTTCAAATTGTGGTCTCGGATTTTTGCGGCCCGGGGAACCTAGTACATTCGCCTTCGGACCCGAACGCAACGGCAATCCATGATGCGGTTGCGACGTGCGCTCAGCGGCGCAGGAGAATTTCCAGCGCCAATTTGCTGCCGAAATAGGCGAAGGCGAGCAGCGTGAACCCACCCAGTGTCCAGCGGATCGCGGTGCGGCCACGCCACCCGAAACGCCAGCGCCCGGTGAGCAGCACCGCGAACACCACCCACGCAATTATCGATAATACGATATGATCAGTGAATTCCAGCGGCTTGTTGAACACCTGTTCCGAGAAGAACACGCCACTGATTACGGTTAGCGTAAGCAGCACAAAGCCGAGCGTGATGATCTGGAACATGAGGTTTTCCATGGTCTCAAGCGGTGGCAGGGCGCGCAGGAAGCGGCTCGGCTGGCGGCGACGGCGAAGGTGGCGCTCGACCAGGGCAAGCATCAGGCTCTGGACCACGGCGATGCTGAGGAGGCTGTAGGCGAGCAGTGAAATCACGATATGCGTCGACTGCATGGGTGTAGCCGTGACGACCAGGAGCTGTCCGCGCGGTGACAGCCAGTCGAGCAGGACGGTCGCTGCCGCCACCGGCATGATGAAGATGCCGAGGCTCTCGATGGGGAGGGTGACGGTGGCGATCAGGAACAGCACCGCGACCGCCCAAGCGATCAGCGAGATGGCGTTAGTCAGGCCCAGGTTCAGGCCACCCTCGTGTATCAGGCCGGAGTACAGGACTGCAGCATGCGCCGCGACCGCCCCCACCGCCAGCGCGTAGATACCCATGCGTGCCGCGCCGCGGGCAGACCCTGGACGGCTTAGGCCGAGCCACAGCAGGGCGCCGACGCACAGGTACAGGACAGCGGCTAGCAAATTCATCGCAGAATTGATCATAATGTAATTATTTAAGCCGCATCATGGCACAGCTTATGCCGCCGTTGAAGAGGACGATACGGAACACGAACAGCCTGTGCCTTGCCCGGGTGCGCGGCAGCGGATAGGGCGTGAGCGGATTGTGTCACGGCGTGCACCCTTCCGTGCACTGCTTGGTGTTGCCGGCGCGGGTTGCGCCTGTTGACCCAAAAAGCCGTTTGCCGACGGTGCCTGCCTTGTTCGTGAGAGATGCTCGCCGTGGTGGCACGAGCTGCTCGCGCGCAGTGTCGATGGCGGGTTAGGGTGTGGTGCGGTTCTGGCCGCCTTCGGCGTGAAGTTCCCATGGGCGGACCATGGGCTCGTGGTTTAACGTATCGGGTGGGCTCAAGCACGGCGCGCTGTCTCAGTGACGGCGCCCTCCGTGGGGCCCTCGCGCATGCTTTGCGCTTAGATCCGGGCAAAGTCGCCGCAGATGTGGCGCTAGGGATTGCGGATCAAGTGGCAGCAACGGAGGAATTCATGGACAAACAGGAAACAGCCCATGTTCGATAATCTGAGCCAGCGACTGCAGCAGGTCCTGAAGAAGCTGCGCGGCGAAGGTCGGCTGACCGAAGAGAACATCACCGATGCCTTGCGCGAAGTACGTATGGCTTTGCTCGAGGCGGATGTGGCGCTGCCGGTAGTAAAGTCCTTCATCGACGACGTGCGCTCGCGCGCGGTCGGCAAGGAGGTTCTCTCCAGCCTCACTCCCGGTCAGGCCGTGATCAAAGTCGTGTACGACGCACTAGTAGTGCTCATGGGGGAGGCGAACGACAGCCTGCATCTTGCGACGCGGCCGCCGGCAGTGATCCTGATCGCGGGCCTGCAGGGATCCGGCAAGACCACGACCGTTGCGAAGCTCGCGCGTTTCCTGCGCGAACGCGAGCACAAGTCGGTGATGGTCGCGAGCGCCGACGTGTACAGGCCGGCGGCAATCGAGCAGCTCAGGATCCTGGCCGGGACGGTCGGGGCCACTTTCTTTCCGAGCACGGCGCAGCAGAAGCCGGTCGACATCGCGCTTGCGGCGGTCGAGCAGGCACGCAGATCAGCTACGGATGTGGTCATCATCGACAGCGCTGGGCGATTGCATGTCGATCGCGAGATGATGGACGAGATCCGCGCAATCCACGCTGCAGTCGATCCAGTCGAGACGCTGTTCGTCGTCGACAGCATGACCGGACAGGATGCCGTGAACACTGCCAAGAGCTTCAACGAGGCGTTGCCCCTGACCGGCGTGATACTGACCAAGGCTGACGGCGACGCGCGCGGCGGTGCGGCACTGTCCGTGCGTCGTGTCACCGGCAAGCCCATCAAGTTTCTCGGGGTCGGGGAAAAAACTGATGCGCTCGAGCCGTTTTACCCAGACCGCATGGCTTCGCGCATCCTGGGTATGGGCGATGTGCTGAGTCTCGTCGAGCATGCGCAGCATACGGTGGACCAGGACCAGGCGCGCAAGCTGGCGCAGAAGATCACCAAGGGCAAGGGCTTCGATCTGGGGGATTTCCGCGACCAGTTGCAGCAAATGGAAAAAATGGGCGGGATCGCGAGCCTCATGGACAAGCTTCCGGGAGCAGCCAGCATCCCCGAGGCTGCCAAGGCGCAGATGGACGACAGACAGACGCGGCGCATCATCGCGATCATAAATTCGATGACGCCCCAGGAACGGAGCTTTCCCGACATCATACGCGGTTCACGCAAGCGCCGGATTTCCGCGGGGTCGGGCACGCAGGTCCAGGAAATAAACCGAATGCTGAAGCAGTTCGGCGAAATGCAGAAGATGATGAAACGTCTGGGAAAAGGGGGCCTCGGCAAGATGATGCGGGGCATGAAGGGCAAGATGCCGGGGCTTCCGTTCTGAGCGGCCGCAGTGCGCCTACCACACGCCGGGGCGCACGGTGCTGTTGTCGTACAGTGCAGCTTCTGCCATTGCGGACCCGGAAATACGGTCCGTGCCAGGCGAAGCGGAACCCGATGGGTCCCGTCTGCGATGAAATCGATTTATGTACAACCCCGGGGACTGGCTGGCAGCGCGTGACAACCGGTTTGCAGACAGCCGATTCTCGTAACCCAGGCAGCGGGTCCACGGTGCCATCCGCCGCTATTGGACGGCGGGCGCAGGCAAGCGAACCCCGGAATGTCAGTTTGTTGCGGGGGGAAGGCACCTGCTTATGTTGAATCGGTGCCAGCGCGCGCAGCAGGTTGAATTGATTGAAGGGAACTGATATATACGGACTATCCGGTATTTAGATAACGTCAAACAATTACGCACGACCGCTTTTCGTCAGGAATCGCGGGTAACGGAGGGAGGCGAGCGCATGAGTATCGTGAAGGAGACGACATCAAAGCAAAAGTCGGATGAGCGTCGCGAGCGTAGCCACCAGCTGACGCAGAAACTTGTTGTGGAAAGAACCGGGATGCTGGTCCTGTTCTGCCGCTTGGCAGGTATCGAATCCTATACCCCGGAAAACAGACCGGTGAAGGAATTGCTTGAGGAGTTCTGCCAGATCCTGGTCGACTACATCGCCGCCGGGCATTTTGCCCTGTACGAACGCATCATCGATGGCACCGAACGCCGGCGCGAAGTTTCCAGCCTCGCCGCGAAGCTTTATCCGGGCATCGCCCGGACCACGGATGCGGCACTCGAGTTCAACGACAAGTACGATCGCGACGATCACCGTCCAATGCTAGAAAACCTGCCACAGGAGCTGTCGCTGCTGGGCGAGCAGATTGCGGTGCGCATCGAACTGGAAGACCAGCTGATTGCCGCGTTAGCCAGTTCAGCAGGGTAGCGTCTCGGCAGGTCTGCACCGGGAGTTTGCTGCGCCCGATGAGATCACGATAACGCTGGCACAGCTGCTTCTGGGCGGTCCAGGCGACGCCGGTGGAGTGTGCTTGGCGCGCCGTGCAGTTTCGCTGTCTTGCGCGCCGGGAAGCGATGGCACCACACCACCTAGACTCACACCCGCCGTGTCATAACTGTTACCGGTCTTCATGATGCTGCCTTGACGTTGATTGCCGCCGCTCGAATGCGCACGCAGCACGAGCCTCGGATATGCCATGTGCTGACGGGGCGTGTCGAAATGGCGGAGGTCGCCCAGCTTCGCGTCGACCGTTACATCAGAAAGTGCCCGGCGCATCTCGGCTTCGGGCATCAGCACGCGTCGCACCATTTTTTGCACTAGGTTCACTATTTCTGGAACACGATCTGCGGGACTGGATGGTCGAAACGCACTGTCTCCAGCCAGCAGAAGAACGCCGGCTTCCACTGGGCCTTCCGGCATTGGGTCGGCCATGGCAGGGCAGGAACCCGAGGAGACGATGACGCCGCGACCCGCGTCATCTCCTTGAGGTCGGCGTTTTGTGCCCGCGTGAGATTTCGCCGCCTCCTGCGCCGTGTCCGGCACCTAGGCCACCGTGAGTTCGTGGGCCTGATGTAGTCGGGCGAGCATCAGCGCATCGTGCTGGCCGGTCTTGGCCCGCTTGCCGGCCCTGTGCGGGATCAGCGAAGGTACCACCACAGCACACAGTCCTGGCCCCACCCGGTCAGCCGACGGGTGGTTCCGTACCTACTCGGCCTTGCCTCATAGCAGAACGACAGCACCTCGCCAGCCGGGCTCAGCTTCTTCACAAGCTTTGCCATCGCCTCCGGACGCGGCTACAGCGACGGCATCGATTCCTTGGGCACATCCAGCCTGAAATACTTGCTAAACTCATTTATGACTTGCCCGCTTCGTTGTGGCTCGGTGTGGAAGTGAGTAATGTTGCCTCCAACATAACCCACATGATCGGAGGGCCCCCACGTAATCTTGGGAGATTCATACAGTGCATGACACGTCCAGGACCGCCATCGCCTTTTTGCGACCCATCGCGTTACCCGACACCGAAATCTGGACCGTAAAGTCCGACACCAAGTGCTGGCATGTTTACCATGATCGATACGTAATCTGCAGCTGTACATCCGCTGCGGCCGGCTGGAAATACCGTGGAAAAGCGCTATTTGTAAGCGATCGTACCCACATGCTCATGGAGCCGGGCGAAACCCATATCAATACCGTGGTGCACAAACCGGCTGACCATCGGGTCATGCAAATCGCGCCATCGCTGATCGAAGAGGCCGCCCGGGAATTGGGGCAACCCCATACGCCACATTTCCGCGTCGCCCAAGTCGCCGATGATCCATTGTTTGTGGGACTAGAACGTTTCTACGCTGCCATCGATAACCAAGAAACCGCACTCGAGCAGCAATCACGATTTGCCGCCTGCATCCATTTACTGCTCAGCCATCACACCGAGCGGGCACTGCCGACGTTGCGAAGCGCGAATGCGCATCGCGCCGTCAAGCGTGCCAAGGCCTATCTTCTGGAACGCTTCGATAAACCGGTCAGCCTCGACGCGCTTTCCGCGGTCGCGGGTCTGAGTCGGTATCACCTGATGCGCATCTTCGCGCACCATGTCGGCCTGCCGCCGCACGCCTACCAGATTCACGTTCGCATCGCGCGTGCTGCCACTCTGCTGCGCTCTGGTGTTCCATCATCGCAGGTGGGCTCAACAGTCGGCTTTGCGGACCAGAGTCATTTCACCCGACACTTCAGGCGTGTCATGTCAATCACGCCAGGAGAATACGCCAGGATAATGAGGAAAATGCGTATGAAAATACGATCTTGCCCCGTTATTCCGGACCCCCAGGTATGACGGCGGCTTCAATGTCCACGTGCAAGCGGCGCTGCAGGTTAGGCGCACGGTCGTGGGTGCTGACCCCTGTCTGGAATTTGTCCCTGCCGGTCTTGGTCGCGCACACGGGGACGGCGCTTGGCATGGCCCAAGTGCATCCAGTCAAATACCTCCGTGTGCAACTCGCCACGCGCCATGGCGTAGACCGCAGTGTCGATGGTTTCGTGAGAAACCTGCAACAAAGGCGTTTGCGAATGTACAAGCGCCGGTGTGCCGGCTGTCTGCTCGGTCGGATAGCCCGCCATCGGGCAGCATAGAATCTGCTTTCATTTATACACTCCTCCCTCAAGCTTCCGGAAATCGGAAATTTCGTACTTACGGCACGCGCCTGCGCAAACTGGCGTTGCCGCTGCGGCGCATTGGTGTTACCCGCCCTAACGTCAGTCTCGATTCCCTTGCGCTCGCGGTAGTACTCATCGTAGGTCGTACAAGCCTTATGACCTGAATTTATGCTGCCAATTGGCAGGTGTGCATTCTCGGGTAGACGCGGAATGCCTTCAGATGAAGGCCTGTAATTGAAGAAAAAGAGGTGGCTCCCGCTGGAAAAATGACTTGCCACAACCGACGGCAGTTGTTGCATGGCATGGAGTCCAAGGCCGCCACGTCGATCTGCCCTGCAAGACGGAGCAGTCGCCCTTCTCATTCCTCGTTTGATTTGGTCATGCCGCAGACGAGTGACCAAGCCCTGGCATGCCTGCATGTGATTTTTTTGCATTAAATCTCATTTGGGAGACGTGCAATCGAGTCGGCACATCGAGCCTGTCGATATGCTCAAAGGAAATGGAATCCTGCTGCACGCACGATGCCTGTCTCCAACGAATGAACACGAGACAGCAATAACGTTCTAGCCAAATCAGACGGCGTCGTTATCTTTCTTAATAGAAGAAATGGTCTGCGTCGCAGAACGACGCGAGCTGTCCCTAATTACAATCTATCAATCTGATCGGAGAATATATGCTGAAACGAACACTCTTCCGTACCCTTCTGGGGAGCTTTGCCGTTGTTGGCGCCCTTGCGGGCTTCATTCCTGTCGCATCCGCCGCATTGAGCGGAAGCTGCGGAATGGTGGTATCGCTGCCTCATAACTACGTCCTCGGCAGCATGTCGGGAACCATGAACACGGGCACCGGCGCTTATAGTGGCAACTTCCAGCTTGCCACCCCCGGATCGACAAAAGGGGTGAACGTGCTTGCGGTGCTCGATTTCAACACCAGCACCATCAGCTTCAACGTCACGCAGGTCACCATCGGCAACCCCAACTCCTACGGAACATCGGAGGCCTCAACCCCGTTTACGACCGTGGCGGGACCGCTGCCGAATTCATACACGATCACCTTCACGCCGCCGTCGTCCACCGCGATCAATCTCAACCTTCTGCCCGTGAATTCGGGCAACACGATACTGGTTCAGGGAACTGCTTCCGGCGCCTCTGCGCTGGTGGGCGTCTGCCAGGCACTCTAGATAGGACTCCGAGGCATCCAGCAGGGGGAAACAACGTCATGAAACGCATTAAAAAACTGCTGTGGGGTCCGTTGCTGGGCATGTTCCTGGCGCTCGCCGCGTGCGGGGGCGGCGGCGGGGGCGGGTCCACCCCATCATCGTCTTCATCGTCCAGTGGTTCCAGTCCGACCGCCGCGGCCAATAATGGCACCGCGTCAACCGTTGTGGTCGCAACGGTGGTGGTGGGCTCTCAGTAATCGGCGCTTGGCTCCACGGGCCAGGCGTTCCCTGGTCCGTGGAATCCGAGTTTGACCCCGACTTTGTTGCATCGCATGCTATAATGGGAAGTGGTGAGATCGCATAGAGGATAGAGGAGAGAATCGCTATGCCACGATTCGCAACGAGCGTGGCATTATTGTCGATGGATAAGGATCGCTCACAATAACAAGAGAGAAAGTAACATGAAATGCTACGTTCGTTCGTCAGGCGCTTCGCGGCTTTTCTTGGTAGTTTTCGCAACCGTGGCGGCCATGGTTTCGGGTTGCAGTTCGGTTCCACCTACTTATGAAAATGCACTCAACTTGTCCGATGCGGTAAAGGCGAATACTGCTGTCATACCTGCACCGCTGGATACTACGTGGCCGCACGTGCTGCTCATTCTGCCGCAAGACGGATTTATCGTGCAAAGTATTGACGACAAGAACCATGTGATTACCGCGCATCGGGAGATAGCCGATGCCAACAATCCCGATACCTCCTACGATATCACGACTTCATTCACCTTGGTGTCCGCCGCGGCGAATAAGACCGAAGTGGTCATGGCGGCCAATCGTAAGACCGAGATGCATTACAAGGAGCACACCTGGTGGCACCTGCTGTGGTTGATACCTATCTTCCCGACAGGCACCGAATACACCACCGTGGTGGTGGCTCGCGACACGATCCATTCGTCGCATTTCTATGATGAATTTTTTGTGTCACTGAAGACGTCGATTCAAGCAGCATCCGTGCACACGGCCGCTGCGCCAACGGCGGCTGTGCCGGTGGGAACGGCTGTGCCGGCTGGAACGAAGAACTGAAGTGGTGTGTGCGGGTCGGGGCCAGATTTGTCATTGTCCAGGGCGGAAGTTATGGATTGTTTCATCAACAAGCGTGCGCGAGACCAGTGGCACGAGTTTGATTCGCTCTCCGCCGGTGAAATCAATCAGCCCGGCTAACGTGCAGCCCAATTCAGCGAGCCAATCAGCGCGATTTAGCGCAAGTGCTATCGCAACCGTTGCACCGGTCGGTTGCGCCGCCCAGGCGTCGCGACCGCTGCGTTTCGCATCGCGAGATGTCCCGCCAGGCGTTTGAACTCGGCTTGTACAAATCGGGCGCGAAACCGGCCGAGCTGTGCCAACAGCCGTTTCTCTTTGTTACCACGCCTCCGGGCTGATCCTCGTTATCGGCTATCGTGATGCGGCGTTGAGAACCAATATGATCACCGAGGAGAAATCAACCTTTATTATTGATGAATCGGCAAAACGGTTGCCTTGCAGAAGTGACGTTGGTGCTAGCCCCCCGTCACTGACATGAAGCGGACTATTTTGTCTGGCCGGGTGGTGAATTCGTGTCTTTCAGGTTTGAGCGAGATTGCCAGGCAGATGGCTTCCTTGAGTCCTTCGTCGGTCACGCCCGCCCGCAGCAGCGGGCGCAGTTCCAGGTTGTTCTCTTGTCCAAGGCAGGTGTAGATCGTCCCATCCACCGTCAGTCGCACCCGGTTACAGGTAGCGCAGAAGTGCTGGGAGATGGGCGTGATGAAGCCGATCCTGAGGTTGGTCCCGCCCACCCGGACATAACGCGCAGGGCCGCCACCTGTCATCACAGTAGGGATCAGCTCATATCGGGACTGCAGCGTGCGTTTCACCTCCTGCAGGTCCAGGTAGTGTTCGGTAGCCTCGCGCCCGGTGGCGCCCATGGGCATCGTTTCAATCAGCCGCAGGGTAAAATCGTAGCGGATGCAGAAGTCGACCATGTCGACGATCTCGCCGTCGTTCACGCCCTTCATTGCCACCATATTGATCTTGACCGGATCAAAACCCGCTTCCTTGGCTGCCATCAGCCCGTCCAGCACCTGCTCTAGCCGGCCGCCGCCGGTGATTTCGGCGAAGCGTTCGGGATTCAGGGAATCGAGGCTGACATTGAGGCGGGTAACGCCGGCGCGCCGCAGCGGCAGCGCCAGTTTGCGCAGGCGCGTGCCGTTGGTGCTGAGCGACAGGTCGCGCAGCCCGGGGATCCGTACCAGTCGGCCAGCAAGATCCGGCAGCTTGCCGCGCGACAGTGGTTCGCCGCCAGTCAGGCGCACGCGCATGACACCCAGTTGCGTGAAAGCGCCCACGACACGCTCTATCTCATCAAAGGTGAGCCAGTGCTCGGGCTCTTCGAAACCCGTGAAGCCTTTCGGGATGCAGTATGAACAACGCAGCTCACAGCGATCGGTCACCGAGATCCGCAGGTACTCGATGCGGCGGTTGAACGAATCGATTAATGCGGTTTGCATGGCACGGAAATGTTTGCACATCTGCCTTGCCGGGTCCATATGACTAAGGTGGGGGGTACTGCCCCTCCTCGGAATCGGGCCATTGGAGCGCAGTGCTCGAACGGCCGTGTGCAGGTGCGTAATGGCCGGTGCATGCAACGTTGCATGCGGCGACGCAAGCGGCTACCTTCTGCTGAGTCATTATAAAAACGGGGGGCTAATGAACAAGGCAGTAATGCGGACCTTGGGTTTGGTGGTGTTCATCGCCGGCGCCGGTCGTGCCGCGCTGGCGCGTGACTTCTGGAATTTTGGTCCGCAGCAGACTTACGTGCAGGCGGGGGTGCAGCAATACGATTGGAAGGAATTCAGCACCAATGGCGGGCCTCTAGACAAGGAATCCGGCCCTATGTTCACGGTCGGTGCGGGTGTGAGTGATTTCCGGCGTGTCGACAGCGGGCCGATCTTTCGGACTGGGGGCCGGTTGTACCTCGGTACCCTGGACTACGAC
This sequence comes from Pseudomonadota bacterium, assembly GCA_027364845.1. GTDB lineage: Bacteria > Pseudomonadota > Gammaproteobacteria > Acidiferrobacterales > UBA6901 > JAJYCY01. Next base: position 79,706 of record DAHXOO010000004.1, read on the forward strand.
GGCCAGACCCAGGCTGGCATCCCGCTGACGACCAAATCGAATTACAGTGGGCTGCAGTTCGAAGTTCTCGGCGGCTATCGCTTTGCCCGGTGGCTTCGCGGGATCGATCTGTTTGGCGGTGGTGGATGGGAATATTGGAACCGTTCCCTCCAGAATACATTGGCTGCCGACGGCTCACCGGCCTACGGCTACCGCGAACAGTACTATATCCTGTATACACGATTTGGTGCCGGATACTTCCAGGAGTTCGGGTCATGGTCGTACCGCATCAAGGCGGGCGGTAAGTATCCCATATATACCTTCGAGCATGCGAACCTCGGCGATGGCCTCAATCTTGCGCCGGGACGGGACCTGTCCGGATTCGCCAGGGTCAGCTTCGAATTCGGGCCCAGTACGCAAAGTCATTTTGGCCTGATTCTGAGCTACGACACCTATCGCTTCAGCCAGTCCTCCCCCAAGCTGCTGACCAATGGCGGCGTTCCAGTGGGTTATTTCGTGCAGCCGGAGAGTCACCGCGACATCTATGGAATTCGCGGTGTCTACTATTTCCGCTGATCGAGGTTTTCTCAGCGCACATTGAAAGCCTTGCCGGTGGTACCGCGGCTGTCCGGCCCCATCAGATACAGGTACGGTGCCATGACCTCCTCGGGGCGTGGATGCTGGTCCGGAATTTCGCCCGGGTAGGCGCGGGCGCGCAGCCCGGTTGCCACCGCGCCCGGGTCAAGGCTGTTGAACCGGATGCAGGTGTTGCGCTCGAGTTCATCGGCCCAGATCTCCATGAGACGCTCGAGCGCACCGCCGGCGGCCGCGTAAGCGCCCCAGTAGGCACGACCCTTGCGTGCTACCTCCGAGGAGCTGAATATCACTGACGCATCGTCCGAGCGCTTGAGCAGATCGAGGCACAGGCGCGTGATGATATATGCGGCGTTGAAGTTGACCTGCATGACCCGGGTCCACAGCTCGGGCTCGTAGAGTTCAAGCGGAGTGAGGGTCCCGAGCTCGGCAGCGCTGTGTAGAATGCCGTCCAGCCTGCCAAATTCCTTGTCAATAGCGGCCGCGATATTTTCGTATTCCTTGGAAGTGGCCCGTGCCAAGTCCATGGGGGTGATCGCCGGCGGAGGACCGCCATCGGCAAGAATCTCGTCGTAGACCTGTTCCAGTTTAGAAACCGTGCGTCCCAGGAGGATCACGCTGGCACCATGCTTTGCATAAGCGCGAGCGGCCGCCCGCCCGAGGCCGTCGCCCGCGCCGGTGACTAGCACAATGCGGCCGGCGAGCAGATCAGGAACAGGGTGATAAGGAGTCGGTGCAGTCATGGATTGTGGCATGGATTTCAAGGGGGTCAGGTTGAAACCGCGCATTGTACCGCACTCCGTACAGCCGCTTCGAGCATTGCCGGGTGCCGCTACTCCCCGAAAAACTGCAATCACAGTTGCCGCCGGTGCGCTCACGGCAGGGCTGATATGGCACACAGAGGTGCCACATCAAGCCAGCCATATGTGACTGCGGTTCCTCCCGTTCCCTGCTTCTGTCCCACCGTGTGCGTGTGTGAATCGGTCGGAGTGGCAAGCCGAGGCGATGACAGGTTATCATCGCGCCAAGTCAGACACGGGGACGATCGTGGGCAGGTTTTTGTTCGGAGTGATCATCGGGGCGCTGGCGGCTTTTGTGCTTGGGTACAATTTCGGGCGGGGTGTGCCATTGCTGACCAACCCCCTCGCCAAGCGGTCAGAATTTCCAGCGGAGGTGAAGAGAAAGGCTAACGAGTTGCTTGAATCCACCAAAGCTGCAATCCACAAGGCGACCGCCCCGTCGCACAGGCCCGGTGTCGGAGTGTCTGGCCGCTGATCTGCCGAAGGCGGAATACGACCGGACTGCGCACCACTGCGCAGGTCTGTTGATCAGGCAAAGCTCGATTTTCCCTCGTCGCTTACGCAGATACGATTACGGCCACTATTCTTGGCGAGATAAAGGCGTCGGTCGGCAACAGCAAGCAGTTCATCAAAGGTGTCGACGCTCTCGGCGCTGAATGTCGCCATCCCGATGCTGACAGTGACCCGGATGCGCGCATCGGCGGTCACGATTTCTCCTTTTTCAATGCGTGCACGTATGCGCTCGGCCAGCACCGCGGCACCGAGGCGGTTGGTTTCGGGCAGCAGCACCGCGAACTCCTCGCCGCCAATACGTCCGACGACATCGCCGTTACGAACGATGCCGCCGAGCAGGTTCGAGACCTTCACCAGCACCTCGTCACCTGCCTGGTGGCCGTAGCGATCATTGACCTGCTTGAAGTGGTCGATGTCGGTCAGCAGCACCGACAGCTCTCCCAGGTAACGCTTCACGCTAGCGATCTGCTGCGCGCCTTGATCGTAGAAGCTGCGCCGGTTGCGCAGTCGGGTCAGGGGATCGGTGCTGGCCTGTTCCACCAGGGCATGGCGGCTCTCCTCGAGCTCGCGGATCGTTCTGGAGAGCTTATAGTGGACGTTGACCCGTGCCTGGAGCTCCATGACGTCAATCGGCTTGGTGAGAAAGTCGTTGGCGCCGTTGAGAAACGCGAGGTTCTTGTCGACACTGTCATTGGCCGTGGTCATTACGATCACCGGTATGCTCGCGATGCGCGAAATCGGGCTCTTGCGAATCTTGACCAGCAACTGCTGTCCAGTCATGCGTGGCATGTTGACATCGGTGATGACCACGTCGATGTGCTCATCCGCCGTCAGGATCTGCCACGCCTCTTCGCCGTCCTTGGCCTCGATGAGCCGGTAGTTTTCCGAGAGATACTTGGTCAGCATCGCCTTCGAGGTCTGGGAATCCTCGGCAAGCAGGATGCGAGGCCGGGAGTCGGTACCGGCTGGGTTGTCGTGCACCATGGGTTGTCGCTGGCGTGTCACGTTTTTGTCCGGATCACGGGAGCTGGGAACGATACTGCAAATACGCAATTAGTACTATAGCACCACGCGCGCGGCCGCGGGCAGTGGGGAAGCGCCAGCGCGCGGGTTATCAACCCCGGTCGTCGCTTTCCGGCCGGGATATTTCGCGCACGCCTTTCTCTATCTGCGTCAGGGGCTCGATGTCTTTCCTGGCGCTCACTCCCATCTCGGTGAACTTGCGTGCCCCCGGAAGGAGCTTGCTGTCGAACGAGCCGATGGCACGGTTGTAATGCCCGACGCTGCTGTCGAGGCTCGTGCCGAGGCGTGCGAGGTGCTCCGAGAACGTCGCCAAGCGGGCATAAAGCTCCTCGCCGGCGTCGCGGATTTCCACGGCATTGGACGCCAGCGCCTCCTGGCGCCAGCCATAGGCCACGGCGCGCAGCAGCGCGACGAAGCTTGTGGGAGTGGCCAGGATCACCTTCTGGCGCAGCGCGTCCTCCAGAAGGTTGCGATCGATGTCGAGCGCCGCGCTCAAGAACTGTTCGCCGGGGATGAAAAGAACAACAAAGTCCGGCGCATTTTTGAACTGGCTCCAGTACGCTTTGCGCGAGAGTTCGGTCACGCGCTCCCGGACCTTGCGTGCGTGGTGTTCGAGGTGACGCGCGCGCTCGGCGTCGTCGGTCGCCTCCATGGCGTTGAGATAGGCATCGAGCGGGGTTTTGACATCCACCACGATCTCGCGGCCGTCTGGCATGCGCACCACCATGTCCGGGCGCAGCATGCCCTCGTCGGTGCTCACCGACTCCTGCTGGGTGAAGTCGCAGTACTCGACCATGCCGGCGATCTCGGTCAGGCGTTTCAGCGTGAGCTCGCCCCACTTGCCGCGGACTTCGGGGCGGCGCAGGGATTTGACCAGATTCTGAGTCTCGGTCTTCAGCTGGTCCTGCGCCTGTGCCATCGTCTCCAGATGCTTGGTAAGGGCACCGTAGGCTTCTTTGCGTGCATTTTCCATCTGTTGAATCTGATGCTCGGCCTTGTGCAGGGCCTCCTTGATCGGCGTGACCAGGTTCTCCACCGCCTTTTCCTTTTGCTCGAGATCGGCCGCCGCCTGGACATGGAAGCGTTTGAGGGTCTCCTGGGCGAGCTGCAGGAATGCCTCGTTATTGTGCTGCAGCGCGTCACGTGAAAGCGCGTTGAAGGGCCGTTCCAGCCCCTGCAGCTGGTCGGCCGCTTTGCGTCGCTCCAGGTCCAGGGTGACCGAGAGTTCGGCGATACGCTTCTGGCCGCGGGCGCGCGCGAGCAACCAGCCGAGCGTGCCGGCTATGGCCGCTACCGCCGCCAGCAGAGCCAGGGTTGCGGGGTCAGCGGCGGGCATCGATCCATTCCAGGACATCGCCGGGCGAGTGCACGAGGGCGTCGGCGCCCCAGCTCGGCGGATCGTCGGTTTCGCCGATGTAGCCGAACATCGCCACGAGGGTGTGCATGCCGGCGACGCGTCCGGCCTCAATGTCGCGTGCGGCATCTCCGACGTACAGGCAGTTGGCGGGTGCGGTGCCGCACTGTGCACAGGCGTAAAGCAGCGGGGCAGGGTGCGGCTTGGTGTTGGCCGTGGTATCGCCGCTCACCACGCATGCGGCCGTGGCGGCCAGTCCGAGGGCACGTACCAGGGGCTCGGTCAGAAACGCCGGCTTGTTCGTAACGATGCCCCAGTTGAGCCCGCGCTGGGGTAGCGCCGAAAGTAGTTCGCCCACACCGGGAAATAGCTGCGTCTCGCGGCACAGGTTCGCGGCGTACAGATCGAGAAAACGGCGGCGCAGCGCATCGTAGCCGGTGTCGTCCGGTGTGATTCCAAAGCCGAGCTGCAGGAGCGCACGCGCTCCGTACGAGGCTCGCGGGCGGATCTGGTCATGGGATAAAGGTTGCTGGCCGTGTTCGCGCAACAGCTCGTTGAGAGCGAAACCCAGATCGGGGGCGGTGTCCGCGAGTGTCCCGTCGAGATCGAACAGGACGGTGTGAATGTCAGTCATCCGCGCGTCGGCACCAGGCAAGATAATTGACATCGACGCCCGGCCCGAGCGTGTACTGGGCAGTCAGGGGGTTGTAGTGCATACCGGTAAACTGGCGCAGATCGAGGTCGGAATGACGGCACATGTCCTGCAGCTCGGACGGTTTGATGAATCTCATGTAATCATGGGTGCCGCGCGGCAGCAGACGCAGCACATATTCCGCACCCACGATCGCCAGCAGCCAGGACTTTGGATTGCGGTTGATCGTGGAGAAGAACACTTGTCCGCCCGGCTTGACCAGGCGCGCGCAGGCCGCGACCACCGAGGCCGGTTCGGGGACATGCTCCAGCATCTCCAGGCAGGTGACCACGTCAAATGCCTGCGGCTGCTGCTGCGCCAGGTCCTCGGCCGAGATCCTGCGGTAGTCGACTGAGTGGCCGGTCTCCTTCAGGTGCAGGCGTGCCACTGCCAGCGGTGCATCCCCCAGATCGATCCCGGTCACCTGTGCTCCGAGGGCGGCCATGCTCTCGGCGAGAATGCCGCCACCGCAACCGACATCGAGCACGGTCTTGCCACGCAGGCCTGCACGCTCATCGATGAACCGCAGCCGCAGCGGATTGATATCGTGCAGCGGCTTGAACTCGCTTGTTGGATCCCACCAGCGTTCGGCCAGCTTCTCGAATTTGGCGATCTCGGCTTGGTCGACGTTTTGAGTGGTCGTTGTCATCGTGTGCTGACCCGCTGCCGGGGATGAATGTGGCGGTCGCTGGCGTGCCGCCGGACCTGTGTCCAGGTGGCCGTGCACCCTGTTCCGCTGGCGCGGGTCAAAGGCCCCGCTGATGCCGTATTCTATCACTCCAGCGGTTGGCACGGTGCAGAATTTCGGCTTCGTCCAGCGTGGTCAGTCGCCCGCCTTCGAGCAATTGACGCCCGGCCACCCAGACGTCGGTGACCTGGTCGCGGCCGGCGGTGTAGACGATCTGTGACAGTGGGTCGTAGACCGGCTGACTCGAAATGCGGGCGAGGTCGATCGCCGCGAGATCCGCGTACTTGCCGGTGCTGATAGATCCCGTGACCTGGTCGAGCCCGAGCGCGCGCGCACCATGGAGTGTGGCCATGCGCAGCGCCTGGCGGGCGGGCAGAGCGGTGGCGTCTCCGCTCACTGCTTTGGCCAGCAGCGCCGCGACGCGCATCTCGTCCAGCATGTCGAGGTCATTGTTGCTGGCCGCACCATCGGTGCCGAGCGCGACATTGACCCCGGCGCGCAGCAGCTCGAACACCGGACAGAAACCGCTGGCGAGCTTGAGGTTCGACTCCGGGCAGTGGACGATGCTGACTCCCGCTTGGGCCAGAAGCGCGATCTCCTCAGGCAGTAACTGCGTCATATGCACCGCAACCAGATTCGGAGTGAGCAGGTCCAGGTCGTGCAGCCGCTCGATCGGCCGCCGCCCGGTCTTGGCGAGAGCCTCTTGCACCTCGTGGGCGGTCTCGTGCACATGCATGTGCACCGGAAGATCCAGCTCGTTGTTGAGGGTTCGGATCCGGGTGAGTGGCTCGTCGGATACGGAGTAGGGTGCATGCGGCGCAAACGCGGTCGTGATCAGCTCACTGCTGCGCAGTTCGTCATGCAGTCTGAGGCCCTTGTCGAGATAGGCGTTGGACGAGTCGGCGTAGACCGTCGGAAAATCGATAACGATCAGCCCCATGCAGGCGCGGATGCCCGCTTTGCGCACCACCTGCGCGCAGTCTTCAGGGAAGAAGTACATGTCGCTAAAGCAGGTGGTGCCGCCCTTGATCATCTCGGCGACCGCCAGCTGTGCTCCGTCGCGTACGAACTCCGGTGAAACCCAGCGGCCCTCAGCCGGCCAGATGTGGTTCTGCAGCCAGTCCATGAGTGGCAGGTCGTCTGCCAGGCCGCGAAACAGTGCCATAGCCGCATGGGTATGGGCATTGACCAGGCCCGGGATCAGGGCATGGGTCGCGAGCTCGCCGGTCCGGCGCGCCCGGTAACGCACGGCCGCCGCGGACGCCGGCAGAATTTCCAGGATACGCCCCTGGTCGATGGCGACGCTGTGGTGGTCGAGACAGCCATCCGGATCCACCGGAATCACCCAGCGCGCATTGATCAGCAGTTCGACTTCAGTCACAGAGATATAAGGTCACTCTTGTCCAAAATAACTCATGACGTTGGGGCCCTCCGGAGAAGTTGAGTAAGATGAGTTTGCGATCCACACCACTCATCCTCAACCGGAGGTCCAACGTGAAGGCATCATGCAGCATGTTTAGCCAGATACTCAAGCTCATCCCGCGTGCCGACTTCCAGCGCCTGGTGAAGGAAACCGGTGCCGAGCGTGCCGCCAAGGGATTAAGCTCCTGGAGCCAGTTCGTGGCGATGCTGGTCTGCCAGCTCGGGCGCGCCCACAGCCTGCGCGAGATCGAAGGGGGGCTAAAAAGCTGCGAGGGCAAGCTCCAGCATCTCGGCATCGAAGCCCCCAAACGCTCCTCGCTCGCCTACGCCAACGCCCACCGGCCGTGGCAGCTCTATGAGAAGGTGTTCGGTCAACTCTACACCCACGTCCGCGCCCACGTGCGCACCCCGCGCAAGTTCCGCTTCAAGAACAAGCTGGTCAGTCTCGATGCGAGCACCATCGATCTGTGCCTGTCGGTCTTCGACTGGGCGAAGTTCCGTCGCACCAAGGGGGCGGTGAAACTGCATCTGCTGCTCGATCACGACGGCTACCTGCCCTGGCTTGCGGTCATCACCGACGGCAAGGTGCACGACGTCAGGGTCGCCAAAACCCTCGCTTTCCCGGCCGGGACCGTGGTGGTCTACGACCGCGGCTACATCGACTACCGGCTCTTTGGCGAGTGGACCGAGGCGGGGGTGTATTTCGTCACCCGCGTCAAGGACAACACCCGCTACGTCATCACCGAAGAGAAAACGGCCCCTGCACACCGCGGGATCCTCAGCGATCAGGTGATCGAGTTGACCGGCGTCCAGGCCGAGGAACGCTGTCTGTATCCGCTGCGCCGGGTGGAGACCGTGCATCCCGAGACCGGCCAAACCTTGGTCTTCCTCACCAACCCTCTGACCCTCGGGGCCTCCACCATTGCCGCAATCTACAAGGACCGCTGGGCGGTGGAGCTCTTTTTCAAGGCGATCAAGCAGAACCTGAAGGTCAAGACGTTTGTCGGCACCCCACCCAATGCGGTCAAAACCCAGCCCTGGTGCGCGCTCATCGCGATTCTGCTGTTGCGCTACCTGCAGCTGCTGTCGCGCTTTGGCTGGTCGATGTCCAATCTGGTGGCGCTGCTTCGTATGAATCTGTTCACGCACCGCGATTTGCGGGCCTGGCTCGATGAGCCGTTCGCCGTGCCGCCGGATCCGGTGGACGTTCCGCTGCAGTCTGCCTTGGCGTTCGCCTGATCTTGGACAGCATCGAGGGGGCAGGAACATGAAAAGGCGATTCTCCCTATCCAAAACCGCGGAGAAACTAAGGTGTCAGGTCCATGCGGTCAGCTGTTTTGGACAGCAGTGATATAAGGTCATTTTTGCGTTGTGCGCAGTATACCGAATCACGGCTTGCACTTTACTCAAAAAGGCTCTTGAAATGTTATTCTCAATCATCCAGCATTTCGACGAGTTTTGATAAGGAGAGATGCATGGGGCGGACTGATCGCGTGACCCGACAGCCCGAAGTGATGAGCGATAAAGCGTGCATCCGGGGCATGCGGGTTGCGGTGGGCATTATCGTCGGCCGGATCGATGTGGGCCGCAGTATCGGGAAAATCCTCGCTGACTATCCCTGCCGGGAGTGCGAGGACATCCAGCAGACACTTTGCGGTGGCGCGTGGCGAGCCGAGGAACGCGAAGTCGCTCTGGTCCGCGCATGAAACTGCCGGTCGGCACCAATGGCAAAATCATTGTGCTCGACTTCGAGACCACGGGGCTTTCTCCTGATATGGGCGATCGGGCCACGGAGGTTGCGGCAGTCATGATTGAGGGTGGCTGTATCGTGGATCGGTTTCAGAGTCTTATGAACGCCGGTGTCCGCATTCCCGCTTTTGTGGAAGAATTCACCGGTATTACAAACAAAATGATTCAGAAGGCGCCCCCTGCAGGTCGCGTCATGGAGAGTTTGGTTCGGTTTGTGAAATCGTGCCCTGTCATTGCCCACAACGCTTCATTCGACAGGAAGTTTTTCGATGCAGAACTGTCGCGAATTCGGCGCACCCGTCAACAGGAATTCATATGTTCTATGCGGCTTGCGCGACGCATATTCCCGGATGCGCCCGGCCACAGTCTTGAGACCGTGGCGCGCTATGCCGGTGTCGAACAAGGCGGTACGTATCATCGAGCGCTCGCAGATGCGACCACGACTGCACGACTCTGGATCAAGATGGTTGATTGGCTCAAGACGACCTATTCGCTGAGTGAGGTGCCATTGAGCCTGATGGTACAACTACAGTCCGTTCCAAAAAGCCAGTCGCGGCGATTTCTAAGTAATTGTGCCAATGAATTTTGCGTCTGACCGCGATTGCGGCAATCGGTCGCACGTCTGGTCGCCTGCAGCTTATCGCGTGCGCTGGTTCCGGATATATCCGGGTCGGGGTCGGTAGCCCAGCCGTTCTGGCAAGTGAGGGTGTCGTTATTAGGTTCTGCCGCGAGGTGATGATTTTCCGATGATCAATCTGAAAACTGCTGAGAACATACCTTATGACCGCGTGCGTGCGGTGCAGTGGGAGGACGACCGGCTTAGCCTGATTGATCAGCGCTTGCTACCGTCGCAGACCGTGACCGTGGCGTTTGAGCATTTGCCGGAATGCATCCGCGCGATCCGGGACATGGTTGTACGCGGCGCGCCGGCGATCGGTATCACTGCAGCCTATGCTGTGGTCCTGGCAGCGCGCGACCGCCATCGCGCCGACCCTGCAGGTTGGCGTCGGGCGCTTCTTCCTGACCTCGAACAGCTGGCCGCCGCGCGCCCAACCGCGGTGAATCTGCGCTGGGCGGTGGACCGCATGCGGCACATCGTCGAATCGGCAACCGACGCCGATCCGGTGGCGCGCCTGCTGGCTGAGGCGCGCCACATCCACGCTGCCGACATCGCCGCCAACCATCGCATGGGTGGCCTGGGGATGGCGCTGATTGAACCCGGCAGCGGTGTACTGACGCATTGCAATACCGGCGCGCTTGCCACTGGCGGCTACGGTACCGCACTTGGCGTAGTGCGCGCCGGGGTTGCCGCCGGGCGCATCGGACAGGTGTTCGCGGACGAGACCCGGCCGTGGTTGCAGGGCGCGCGCCTGACGGCTTGGGAGCTGGTGCAGGAAGGCATCGCCGTTACGCTGATCGTCGACGGCGCGGCGGCGCAGCTTATGCGGCAGGGCCGCGTTCGCTGGGTCATCGTGGGCGCCGACCGCATCGCGGCCAACGGTGACACGGCGAACAAGATCGGCACTTACGGGCTTGCGGTGAGCGCGCGGTACCACGGTGTGAAATTCATGGTCGTAGCGCCGCGCAGCAGCATAGACATGGCGGTCGCGTCCGGCGCCGACATTCCCATCGAAAGTCGCGATCCCGCGGAGGTGCTCAGCTACGCCGGAACCCGTACGGCCGCCGACGGCGCGCATGCCTGGAATCCCGCTTTCGACGTAACCCCCGCGGAGCTCATCGATGCCATCGTGACGGAAGCGGGTGTCGTCCGGGCGCCTACGACTACCGCGATGCACGCTCTGATGGGCCTATGAGACGTTTTTGACGCAGACGGGTTGAACCGCGCCGCATGTTGGACCTCTTCACCCCCCCCCCTGAACGTAGGCTGACGTGAGCGGGCGCATGCCGTGCCGGGTAGGCATGCGGAACTGTACGTTGCCTGAGGTTTCAGGTCGTTAGGCACGAATCGGGGTTGTCGTACTCGCCGCACGTGACGTGCATATTTTCGTCGTATCACCTTGATAGGGTATGCAAAACTAACACGTCGGCTGCAGCCGAGGTGAGCCTGAAATTCTCCTGCACCATCAAGGGCCGGATATCGAAAACGTTAGTCTGCACACGGAACGGACAGCAACCCTTCTCCGTACGTAGCGTACAGATTTCGGGTTGCCGTACTATTTTTTTTAGCGCCGCGAATCCAAACCGGGTTTTCATGCCTCTTAATTGGTGTGGAATATCCTCGATAACGTGCGAAAGGAGCATGAAATGCTTTACGTTAAGAATTTACCGATGTGGGAACGGTCATTGCGTATCGGTTTGGGAACGGCAACAGCGGCTTACGCGGTTCTGAATATTGGCGGTGTGTTGGGCTGGGCAATCGTGGCAGGCGGCGCCCACGCCGCATTGACTGGCATATTCGGTTTTTGCCCCGCCTGTGCACTGGCCGGACGCCGTTTGGAAAAGCGTACCCAGCAAGAGTAAATGCAGATGACTCAATGAGTATCACGGAGAACCATTATCCTTTGCTGGAAGCGGCCCGGCTGGGCGATACATCCGCGCTCGATCGTTTGTTGCAAGTATGCCAACCGGATGTTCGTCGCTATGTATACCGGCATTGTTTGGCCAGCGACGTGGACGATGCTGTCCAGGAAACGTTGCTGATCATTACACGCCGGCTGCGGTCACTGCGGGCGGCGGCGTTCTCTGGTTGGCTGCTCCAGGTTGTACGGCGTGAATGCCGCCGCCTGGAGCGTCGCCTGTTCAACCTCGATCCCTACGATGAAGAAAAGATGGAGTGTTGGCTGACGACATGCTCAGATGAAACGGTACCACTTGATCTGATCAGCGCCCTGGAATCACTGCCGGAACATTACCGTGAGATTATTCTGTTGAGGAATTTTCACGAAATGACCATTCGCGAGGTCGCGGCACAGATACGACTTACCACTTCTGCTACGAAAAGCCGATTGCGCCGGGCGCGGCAACTGATACGGGAATATTTATTGGCGTGAGCCTAGGCGAATCAATGGATATTCCCACGTCAGGTATTCAGGAGGATGCAATGATGGATTGGCTGTCACGACTAACGGGCAACAGGGGATCAACCACGACAATTAAAATAGCTGGCAAGGAAATCGAGGTAATCTGTTCGGCAAGTGCTGATAAAGCGCTGGTTCAACGCGATTGCTCCCTGGCGGTAGAAATAGAACTGGCCTTTGCATGTTTTGCCCGAAAGCAGGTATTTTTTCATAACACACCAGGTGGAGATAACGTAATCGACGTGAATGAAAAACTGGCATTGCTAATTACAACAATCATTCCAGATACCTGCGAGAGGGTCGAAACCAAGACTACAACAAGAATCACATTGCGGAATTTCATACCTAAGTGGGTTCAAATCGACTATGCCAAGGGAAAATGGGTCGGCGAATATGGCTTGTAGGTTGAGCGGCTAACGCGTTTCACCCCGGACTGCCAAAGCGCCGCTTCGCACTGCTGTCGCACGCCGGTTCAGACTCATACTATGTTGGAGAGCCTGCGCGAGTCGCCCGGAATTGCCCCACGTGCTATTCTCCCTTCGATACAGGAGAACTTTTAAATGGCTAAGAATCTGTACACAGCGATTTTAGAACGTGAAGGCGATTTATACGTCGCCTTGTGCCCAGAGCTGGATATCGCCAGCCAGGGAAAAACCGTGGAAGAGGCCACAGCCAACCTGAAAGAGGCGGTGGAACTGTTCCTGGAAACCGCCGATCCCGCCGAAATCAAAACCCGCCTGCACGACCAGATACTGGTGACCACTTTCGAAGCGGCGCGTGGGTAAACTGCGCGTCCTATCGGGGCGCGAGGTCTGCCGTATCCTGGGTAAACACGGGTTTGTTGAGGTCCGCCGGCGCGGCAGCCATATCGTCATGCAACGCCAGACCGACGCTGGCACCACCACCGTTCCCGTGCCGGATCACGCTGAGCTCAAAATCGGTACATTGCTTTCCATCATCCGGCAAAGCGAACTGCTCCGCAGCGAGTTTGAGTCCTGAAGAGCAAGACAGGGCGAAGCTTGCCTGAGTCCAGCCCCGGCGCTGCGCCGGCGCGGACGAGCCCTTCATCATCTCATCCATCTGCTTGCGCATCCGGTCCATACGCTTCTGCATATCGGCGTCCATCATCATGCCCTTACCGGCCATACCCGACATCTCGTCCGTCATGGTCGCCATTTGTTTCATACGCTCAGCTATCCACTTCTGCTGGGCCGCACTTAGGTTACCCATGGCCATGTCGCCGGATTAGGACGGCCAGGGCAATTTTATATGTTGTCATTATTGACAACCTCTCCGCATCAAGATCAATGGCCAAGCTGGAACTGAACGTCGAAGCAGTGAAGAACATCTTTAAAATCAGAAGTGCAAGATGATCGTAGGATATTTTCCGAATCGGTCTCCTCGTGAGCTCCTTACATATATGCATCTCGGATCCGGCTTTCAGCCGCCGCGTCATTTGTGCGGTTCTTCCCTAGTAATCACGCGATATCGCTTGAGGACTGCCGCTGCTTTGGTATGCTGTTACGGTACCATTTTCGTTACGGCAAGGATTTGTCATACAGCGTAGGATACAAAGTCCTTTTCCCTTAGAAATTTCATTCGCTATTTGGGGTTGTCGTACTCGCCGCACGTGACGTGCATATTTTCGTCGTATCACCTTGATAAGGTATGCAAAACTAACACGTCGGCTGCAGCCGAGGTGAGCCTGAAATTTTCCTGCACCATCAAGGGCCGGATATCGAAAACGTTAGTCTGCACACGGAAAGGACAGCAAGCCTGAATCAAGTGTGTCGAAAGTAGGTGGGGTTGGCGCTTGTCAGCGGGTCACTGCCGCTCAGTAACGCGCCTTTCATTACCCGTGGCGTTGTACGTAATACATTGATTTAATATGACATTCTGTCATCCGGACTGCCGTTGTAGGGTGTGGGCTGGGGTGCCGCGGGCCGGCAGGTATCCGGGGTGGCAAAGTCCCGGGCCGGGAAGCCGCATGCCCTGAACCCGTCGATCTTTGCCGATCGGCGCAGACCGGGATTACTGGAAATGACTGTATGCCACGGTTTGCCGCGGCGCTTGCCACACCAGATCCGCACGCTCGATTGTCCGTGATGTATTGCACCTTCGGGAACATCCGGTAATCGCCTGTGTGTCATGCCGGCCGCGGCAGCGAAGGTCGCTGATCGAATCTGGTTGTTCTTGGAGCATCCCAGCCTCATGGATTCACGTTGCGATACGTATGCACGAAGTCGCGGGTGTAGCGGCGGGGGTTTCCGTGTTAAAATTCCTGTTTTCCCGGAGTGCCGAACCGGGTCTCGCAGGTTGAGCTGATGCACAAGAAAAGCGACAAAACAGCGCTCTGCCTATGGGTCCTAGCTGAGTTAACGCCCCCTTAGCGGCATCGAAAATGGAACAATTCGCCAAAGAGACGATCCCTGTAAATATTGAACAGGAGATGCGCCAGTCCTATCTCGATTACGCAATGAGCGTAATCGTCGGGCGCGCTCTTCCCGATGTCCGCGACGGACTCAAGCCGGTGCATCGCCGCATTCTCTATGCGCAGCACCAGGCCAACAACGTCTGGAACCGGTCGTACGTCAAGTGCGCACGCATCGTCGGTGAAGTGCTCGGCAAGTTCCACCCGCACGGAGATACGGCTACCTACGACGCATTGGTGCGTATGGCGCAGGATTTTTCGATGCGCTATCTGCTGACCGACGGCCAGGGAAACTTCGGGTCGGTCGACGGCGATCCGCCTGCCGCCTACCGCTACACCGAATGCCGCATGACCAAGCTTGCCTCGGAAATGCTGGCCGACATCGAGATGGAGACCGTGGACTTCGTGCCGAACTACGACGGCAAGGAGTTCGAGCCGGTCGTGCTGCCCACGCGGTTGCCCAACTTGCTGGTGAACGGCTCTTCCGGCATCGCTGTGGGTATGGCCACGAACATACCTCCGCACAATCTCACCGAGATCGTCAATGCCTGCATCGCGCTGATCGACGACGAGAGCATCAGCGTGGACGGGTTGATGAAGCATGTGCCGGGACCGGATTTCCCAACGGCCGCGATCATCAACGGCAGCGCTGGCATACGCGAAGCCTACCGCACCGGACGCGGCAAGATCTACGTGCGTGCGCGCGTATCGTTCGAGACGGACGAGAAGCGCGGCGGCCGCCAGTCGATCATCGTCACCGAGCTTCCTTACCAGGTGAACAAGGCCCGGCTTCTGGAAAAGATCGCCGAGCTGGTGAAGGAGGGCAAGCTTGAAGGGATCTCGGAGCTGCGCGACGAATCAGACAAGTCCGGAATGCGGATGGTCATCGAGCTCAAGCGTGGCGAGGTGGCCGATGTCGTGCTGAACAACCTCTACCAGCACACGGCGCTGCAAAGCGTGTTCGGCATCAACATGGTCGCGCTCGACGGCGGACAACCGCGCGTGCTCAACCTCAAGGAGATCATCGAGGCTTTTGTTCGCCACCGCCGCGAGGTGGTCACCCGTCGCACCCTTTTTGATCTGCGCAAGTCGCGCGACCGCGCTCATATTCTGGAAGGCCTGGCGGTCGCTCTGGAGAACATCGATGCCGTGATCGCGGTCATCAGGGCGGCCGGTGATCCGGCCGCCGCCAAGCTCGGGCTCATGCAGCGGACGTGGCCGGCAAAGATGGTTGGCAGCATGCTGGAGCGCACGGACACAGCCTTGTCGCGTCCAGCCGGGCTCGATGCGGACTACGGGTTGCGCCCGGACGGCTACCGCCTGACAGACACCCAGGCGCAGGCGATCCTGGATCTGCGCCTGCACCGCCTGACCGGCCTCGAACAAGAAAAGATTCGCAGCGAATACCAGGAGATTCTCGAAAAGATCCGGGATCTGTTGGATATTCTGCAGAGTCACGAGCGGCTGATGCGCGTCATCCGAGATGAACTCAACGCCGTGCGTGCCGAATATGGAGACAAGCGACGTACCGAGATTCAGCAAAGCCAGGTGGATCTGAGTCTCGAGGATTTGATTGCCGAAGAGGATGTCGTGGTTACGTTGTCGCACGCGGGTTACGTGAAGGCGCAGCCGCTTGACGATTACCGCGCCCAGCGCCGCGGCGGACGTGGCAAGTCCGCAACCGCGATGAAAGAAGAGGATTTCGTCGACAAGCTCTTCATCGCCAATACTCACGACACAATTTTGTGCTTTTCCAACCGCGGCAAGGTCTATTGGCTGAAGGTATACGAGATTCCGCAGGCCGGACGCGGTGCGCGGGGCAAGCCTATCGTCAACCTGCTGCCGCTGGAGGATGGCGAACGCATCAATGCCATTCTTCCGGTGCGGACCTTCGAGGAAGGCAAGACGGTGTTCATGGCCACATCCGACGGGACCGTGAAAAAGACGGCGCTTGCTGAATTCTCCCGACCGCGCGCGAGCGGCATCATCGCGGTCGAGCTGGTCAACGACAACTGCCTGATCGGGGTTGGCCTGACGGACGGCAGCTGCGACATCCTGCTGTTCAGCACCGCTGGCAAGGTCATACGCTTCGGTGAAGCGGATGTGCGGACCATGGGGCGTGCGGCTCGTGGCGTGCGCGGCATCGGGCTATCGGAAGGGCAGGCGGTTGTGTCGTTGATCATCGCGGGTGCTACTGAAGCCGAGGCCGCGGTCCTGACAGCGACGGTCCGCGGTTACGGCAAGCGCACGCCGCTGGCCGAGTATCCCCGGCATGGTCGCGGCGGTCAGGGTGTGATCTCCATCCAGGTGAGCGAACGCAATGGCCCGGTGGTGGGCGCGACCCTGGTGCACGGCGATGACGAGGTGATGCTCATTACCGATGGCGGTACGCTGATTCGCACGCGCGTCAGTGAGATTTCCGTTGTCGGACGCAACACCCTGGGTGTACGCCTGATCGAGCTTGGCGATGGCGAGAAGCTGGCCGGTGTCGAGAAAGTGGCCGAGTCCGAAGGCGACGAAGGCGCAAAAGACTTGTAGCTAAAACTTTTTAAGGTGAAACCGTAATGACGAGAGTATTCAATTTCGGTGCTGGGCCAGCGGTGCTGCCGCTGGCGGTACTTGAGCGCGCGCGTGATGAACTCACGGACTGGCACGGATCAGGCATGTCAGTGATGGAGATGAGCCATCGCGGCAAGGAGTTCATGGGCATTGCGGAGAAGGCGGAGCACGATCTGCGCGAGCTGCTTGCGATCCCGGCCGAGTACAAGGTGTTGTTCCTGCAGGGTGGGGCAAGTGCGCAGTTCGCCATGGTCCCCATGAATCTGCTGCGTGGAAAGCGCACGGCCGACTACATCAATACCGGGGAATGGTCGAAGAAGGCGATCAAGGAAGCGGGCAAGTTCTGCCGGGTGAACGTGGCGGCGAGCTCCGAGGCGTCGAAGTTCACTACCGTGCCGGCGCGCAGCGAGTGGCAACTCGATCCGGATGCCGCTTATGTCCACTATACCCCCAACGAGACCATCGGCGGGGTCGAATTCCACGATATCCCCGATGTCGGCGGGGTGACCCTGGTGGCCGACATGTCTTCGACCATCCTGTCCCGGCCCATCGACGTGCGCCGCTTCGGCCTCATTTATGCCGGCGCGCAGAAGAACATCGGTCCCGCGGGGCTCACCATTGTGATCGTGCGTGAGGATCTCATCGGGCAGCCGCTGGCAGGTACGCCGACCATGTTCGACTATAAGGTTCAGGTCGACAACGAGTCCATGTACAACACGCCGCCGGTCTACGCTTGGTACGTCGCCGGGCTGGTGTTCGAGTGGCTGAAGGAACTGGGTGGCCTGCGCGCCATCGCCGAGATCAACTTGCGCAAGGCCGAGAAGCTCTACACCTATATCGATAGTAGCGACGGGTTCTACCGCAACCCGGTCGTCCGTAGTTACCGCTCGTGGATGAATGTGCCGTTTACGCTGCTCGACCCGGCCCTCGATGATGCGTTCTTGAAGGGTGCCAAGGCTGCTGGGCTGCTGCAGCTCAAAGGGCACCGTTCCGTCGGCGGCATGCGTGCGAGCATTTATAATGCCATGCCCGAAGCGGGCATCGACGCGCTTGTCCACTACATGCAGGAGTTCCGTAATAAACAAGGTTAACAGAAATGTTCAAGATATTGATTTTGAATAATATTTCTGTGTCCGGGCTGGAGCGGCTTCCACCCGGGCGCTACCAGATTGGCGACGATGTCGGTGAGCCCGACGCGATCCTGTTGCGTTCTTACAAGATGCACGACATGGCTATTCCACCGAGCCTGAAGGCGGTAGGACGGGCTGGCACCGGGGTCAACAACATACCGGTCGACAAGCTCAGCCGCCTGGGCATCCCGGTATTCAACGCCCCGGGGGCCAATGCCAACGCGGTGAAGGAACTCGTGGTGGCGGGGCTGATTCTTGCCTACCGCCACGTGTGCGAGGCCTGGGATTTTGCGCGCAATCTGCAGGGAACGGATGCGGAGATCGGCAAGGCGGTCGAGGCTGGCAAAAAGAAATTCGCCGGGTTCGAGTTACCTGGGCGCACCTTCGGGGTAATCGGCCTCGGGGCGATCGGGCGCTATGTAGCCAACGCCGGCGTATCTCTGGGCATGAATGTCGTCGGCTATGATCCGGGGCTGACAGTGGAGGGTGCCTGGCAACTTTCGGCTGAAGTGAAAAAGGCCGCGAGTGTTGAGGAGCTGCTGCGCGTCGCCGACTTCGTCAGTTTTCACGTGCCTCTGGTCGAAGCGACCCGCCACATGATCAATGCCACGCGCCTCAAGCTTATGAAGGACGGGGTGGTGATCCTCAATTTTGCGCGCGACGGCATCGTCGATGATGTCGCGGTAAGCGCGGCGATCAAAGCTGGTAAGGTCTACTCCTACATCTGTGACTTTCCGTCAAACCTGCTCAAGAACCACGAACGTGTGATCACGCTTCCGCACCTCGGTGCCTCAACGGCCGAGGCCGAGGACAACTGCGCGGTGATGGTCGCCGAGCAGGTACGCGATTTCCTGGAGAACGGAAACATCCTCAATGCCGTGAACTTTCCGGATGTCGTAGTTCCGCGCGAGTCTGAGCACCGGCTGGTCGTGGCCAACGCCAATGTGCCGAACATGCTCGGGCAGATCTCCACCCTTATGGCCGAGGCCGGCCTCAATATCCACGACATGGTGAACCGCTCGCGCGGTGAACGGGCCTACACGCTTGTGGATGTCGACAGCCCGGTGCCGGAGTCGGTGCGCAGCCAAATCGCCGCGATCCAGGGCGTGATGATGGCGCGCATTGTCTGAACGTGAGTGGACCCATGAGCGACGACCCGCAGCGCCTTCAGGACCTGCGCAACCGGATAGACGGCCTGGACGAACGCATTCAGGATCTGATCACGCAGCGCGCGCACTGCGCCCAGGAAATCGCTGCGATCAAGCACGCGGCTGGCTCGCAGAACTTCTACCGGCCGGAGCGCGAGGTTGACGTGCTGCGCCGGGTGCTTGAGCGCAATCGTGGGCCCCTGCCGGACGAGGAAATGGCGCGCCTGTTTCGCGAGATCATGTCAGCCTGCCTTGCGCTTGAATCGCCCATGAAAGTCGTTTTTCTCGGTCCCGAGGGAACCTTTACCCAGGCGGCGGCGCTCAAGCATTTCGGGCATTCGGTACATACCCTGCCGCTCAATGCCATCGACGAGATATTTCGCGAGGTCGAATCCGGAGCGGCAGATTTCGGGGTGGTGCCGATTGAGAACTCGACCGAGGGCGTGATCAACCATACGCTCGACATGTTCATGAGCTCAAGCCTCAAGATTTGCGGGGAAGTGGAACTGCGCATTCACCACTACCTGCTTGGTCTGGGACAGGGCCTGGAGGGAAGAAAAAAGATTGTTTCCCATCACCAGTCTCTGGCGCAGTGCCGCGAATGGCTGGACGCGAATCTGCCGGGTGTGGAGCGCATGAGCGTGGCGAGCAACGCCGAGGCGGCGCGCCTCGCCGCCCAGGACCGGACTCTGATAGCTATCGCGGGCGGATCGACTGCGGAGATATACGGCCTCGAAGTGCTGGCATCGAACATCGAGGACGAACCGGACAATACCACTCGCTTCCTGGTCATCGGTAAGCTCGAGACGCAGCCAAGTGGCGATGACAAGACCAGCCTCCTGCTGTCGGGCCAAAATCGGTCAGGCGCGCTGGCGAGTCTGTTGGCACCGCTCGCGCGCCACGGCATCAACATGACGCGCATCGAATCACGGCCCTCGCGCAAAGGGCTGTGGGAGTACGTCTTTTTCATAGACATCGTCGGCCACGTATGCGAGGAGAATGTGCGACAGGCGATCGGGGAGCTCGAGCGCGAAGCCGCCTTTGTCAAATTCCTTGGTTCGTATCCGAAGGCTGTGTTATGAGCGCGACGGGCGGATTGATCGACCTGGCAGTGCCCGGTGTTCGCGGCCTCCAGCCCTATCCGCCGGGCAAACCGATCGAGGAGCTGGAGCGCGAATACGGGGTGCAAGGCGCCATCAAGCTCGCGTCGAATGAGAATCCCCTGGGCCCGAGCCCGCGCGTGCTGGCGGCGCTGGAACGTGCTGCGCCGGCCATCGCCCGTTATCCGGACGGCGGGGGATTTGCGCTCAAGAACGCGATCGCCCGACACTACGGGGTGGATCCGGAATGTGTCACGCTTGGCAACGGCTCCAACGATATCCTGGAGTTGGCCGCGCGCAGTTTCGCCGGCGTCGGAGACGAGGTGGTGTTTTCCGAACACGCCTTCGCGATCTACCCAATCGTCACCCAGGCTGTGGGTGCGCGCGCCGTGGTGGTTGCGGCACGGCACTGGGGTCACGACCTCGATGCCATGCAACGCGCGGTCACGGCGCGCACCAAGCTTGTTTTCATCGCCAATCCCAACAACCCGACCGGGACATGGCTGGAACGGGTGACGCTCAAACGCTTTCTTGAGGAAGTTCCGGACCGGGTGATCGTGGTGCTGGACGAAGCGTATTTCGAATATGTCGATGAGTCGAGTTATCCGAACGGCATCAAATGGATCGGCGAGCACCCGAATCTCCTGGTGACGCGCACGTTCTCCAAAGCCTATGGACTCGCCGGTCTGCGCGTCGGGTTTGGGGCGTCGAGTGCGGCACTGGCGGACCTGCTGAACCGGGTGCGCCAGCCGTTCAACGTCAACAGTCTTGCGCAGGTCGCCGCCCTGGCCGCGCTCGAGGACAGCGATCATCTGGAGCGCGCGTGCCGGATGAACCGTGAAGGCATGCGCCAGCTTACTGAAGGCTTCCGCCGACTCGGCCTCAGCTTTATCCCGTCGGTCGGCAACTTCGTCAGTGTGGAGCTGCCGCTACCGGGCCGCGAGGTGTATGAACGTCTCTTGCGGCAGGGCGTGATTGTGCGGCCGTTGGACAACTACGGCATGCCGCGCCACCTGCGCGTCACGGTCGGACTGCCTCAGGAGAACCAGCGCTTCCTCGAGGCGCTCGCGAAGGCGATCGCCGCCAGCGGCTAGCGATGCAAAATCATCCCGATGCGCACGGTTGAAATCCGCTGCGCCGGCCCGGCAGGGCGGATCACCGTTTCTGGAACTACGGGCAAATATCGCAAGGGCTGGATTGCAATGCCTTGAGACAAGGCCACTGTGCTTGGCAAACCGCATCCCGGGCGGCTAGGTGCGCGCGTAGCAACCAGACTCAACCTGACTCTTTCTGAAGACGGACCTGTTCGGTGACAATCTCCTCGAAATACCGTCTCAGTTGCTTTGCTGTCTTGGCGTTTCCTCTGGCCATCGCCGTAATCTCTGGCCCTTTGGCGATTCGCTGCAGTAATGCGACGTGTTGATCACCCAGATATGGCGCGGCCAGCTCTGCATCGAAACGTGTATTTCCGGTACCAGCGATCAACGCGATACGTACCAGGTCCTTGGCATCCTTTTGTCCTTTCGCACTATCGCGTCGATCACGGTAGGCTTCCAGTTTGAGTGCAAAAAGATGTTCAAGACAGGCGACACGGTACTCGCCATATGACACCGCATACGCAACGACGCTGTCGAACGGTACGATCAGCGCCGAATGCCGTTCGGTGTAGATATCGAATTCGAATCCACGTTTGATTAACTGGTGTTTGTTGAGCCGGCGGTTCGGTGTGACGTCCTCTATGTCCCGCAAATCAGCCATGTCGGCGAGCGAGATGTAGAAGTCGGCGTCGTGCGTAAACTCGGCGAATGGCTTTGCCGCTTCATTGTTTACGGCATGGAGATAAACGGCTATCCCGCCAATAAACACGACCCCGTTGGGAAACATTTCCGCGATATCGTGACAGGCGCGAAGCAGTTCCTCGAACTCTGTATTATCGTCCTTGGTTGTCACGATGAATGATTTTGCGTTATAGTAACGAATATGTCAATCCCGTTTTTCATTCCGCCACCGACTTATGTGGCGCGACTTCGGCCGCAGTGTCCTCGGACCCTGGAGACGGTGTGTGCTGCCGCAGGCATTTGCTGCAAGGCTTCGGGCGCCTGGACCCAGCGCCCTATCAGTATTGTGCACGGCGAACGATTGGAGGTAGTTGCCGAGCCCGGGGATTGGGGTGCAGTACAGATCAGCATGAAGCCTGATACATCCATACGTGAAGCGCGGCTCGCCTTGGCGGTCCTTGCCTTTTCCCTGCATGATCTGGTCGCTAAGCAAAGTATTGCGGGACGACCCTGGGCGGATGTTTCAGCGCCACGCGGCCGCCCAGTTTCCGGCACGGCGTTGTCGAATGTGGCGCGCCAACGTCGCCACCGCCGGCGATCGATTGGTTAGTTGTTGCTGCATCGCATGTTTGTCTGAGGATGGGTCGCGATCTGTGACTCGCATCAGCCAGAGCCTTTCGCCGGACTAGGTTTCCGGCAATCAGGTCCGGCACCGCCTGCCGGTATCGTCTACGGATCTCCGGGGAATAGGTCGTCGTTTTGTCCATCATTTCATCCTTTCGAGAAAAGGAGTCTCGACAGATGCCGGGGGAAGGATTCAATCCGATGCGATCGGACCTGCATGGGCTCGAGCAATCGTCTCACCATCGCGCTGTTTGCTATATTATTTTATTAGGTCGCGTAAATTCGTCGACCCAGAGAAAGGTGCAGCGACTATGAAAATAACGACGATACAGTTGGTCTTGGCAATCTTCTGCATGATTGCAGTGGCCGGCCCAGCGTTAGCCGAAACCCCAGGCCTTTCCAATCTGGAGAGGCGGGCGGAGGCAGGAAACGCGCCCGCGGCAGATCTGCTTGGTCTCAGCTATCTGCGAGGTCGCGGTGTCGAACAGGACTACGCCAAAGCCAAGTATTGGTTCGAAAAGGCTGCGGCACACCACGGCCCAGCAGCCATGATGAATCTGGGTTGGATGTATTTACGCGGCGTCGGCGTACCACAGGATGATGTCAAAGCTGCCGCCTGGTTCAAGAAATCCTCCGACCTGGGCTGGGCGCCTGGTCAATTTTGGATGGGCTACATGTACCAGCATGGCTTCGGCGTAAACAAAGACATCGAACATGCGAAACTGCTATACGGGCTGTCAGCCTATTCAGGGTTCAAGCCTGCCATCAAAGCACTCGTCCAAATCAAGGCAGAACAAGACTTTGAAACGATACACAAGGATGACGGCAGAGCGAAAGATTCCGACAAATCGGATAACACGAAAAATCGGATTTAACCCCGAACAGGGCAAGAACGGGACAGGCGACCGACATGTCAGGGAAGCGCACACCAGCTTCGCCATGGTTGCGCTGCGGGGTGCCCTAACGACATTGTCCTGCACCACCGTTTCATGATCCCGCGGTTCGACGTGGCTCCCGGCAGACGAAGGCTGGGATTCGAAGATGCCTGTGCGTTGTCCGGCTTGAAGCGCACCGGGAAATACCGGGGCACGGTGGAGGATCTTTTCCGCATGATCGAGCATTTTGTTCCATCGGACGAACGACATGTCGCGCGGCGCGACATGTTTTCGAGGCTCCTTTTGAACGACGTGCTGCGCAACGGCGATGCGCACCTCAAGAACTTCGGCCTTGTCTACGATGACTTGTCCCGGCCCAAGCTGTCTCCTGTGTACAATGTGCTTACCACGCAGGTCTGGATCAAGAACGACCTTCCGGCTCTGCGGATAAAATCTGGTGATAGCGGGCTGGAATGGTTGAGCGATTCGAGTCTTGATCGCTTGGCCAAAATGGCTCGGGTATCGGAAGACGCATGGCAGATGGTCGACAGGCTCAAGGAAATCGCCGCGCATGCCATGCAAAGTGTGCTTGATTTGGATATCGCCAGAGTGAACCCTGCGGCCAGGACTGCTCTGGAGCGCGCTTCGCGAATCGTTGAAGGTGCTTCGATGCGCCGAGAATCCTCATCGCGCAGCAGGAAACAAACCGGGCGAAGGTTGTCTCCAGACTGACCAAGAAAGGATCGAACTGTTCGCTATCAATCTGACTGAATATACGCCGATGTCTCCATGAGAACGGAACAGTGGCGGCCGGAGACCGGTGCACATGGAACCCTCGCCTCGTCGTGTCCGCATAAAAAATATTTCAGGGTGCATTCCAAGTGCCATTGGGTTAATCACATAAACGTACGCACAGGCCGGTAAGCGGATGTGTGATATGCTTTCGAAGCCGGTAGGCCGGGTCACGTGCACAGATTCATCTGCTGCAGGGGTTGTCCGCCGGGCTCCGGGCCCGCAGAACAAGCGCAGCAGATGGGTTCGGGGAACGCACGCCAGGAAGTGCTTGCGCCCCAGGTTGGTTTCCGCGTTTTGCCAAGGAGCTTCGGCCGGCGCGGGTTCATGGAGCTGGTGCTCCCAACGCAGGCTATCGTTGCTGCCCCCTGGGGTGGCTGACAGGGCGGAGATATTATGATTATTGTCATGCGCTCGGAGGCCACCGAGGAGCAGGTCATGGCGGTGGACGAGAGACTGCGCGCGCTGGAGCTCGCATCCAACATCTCGCGTGGGCGCGAGCGTACCGTGATCGGCGCGATCGGCGACGATCGCAAGGTACAGACCGAGACCCTCGAGGCGATGGCGGGCGTGGAGCGCGTCATTCGCATCCTCAAGCCTTATAAGATCGTCGCACGCGAATGGCACCGGGATGACAGTGTCATTCAGATAGGCGGCGTTCCGCTGGGCGGCCGCACTGTGCAGGTGATCGCCGGCCCGTGTTCGGTCGAGACCCCAGAGCAGATGGATGTTTCGGCCGCTGCGGTACGTGCCGCCGGCTGCCGGCTCATGCGCGGCGGGGCGTTCAAGCCCCGCACCAGCCCCTACACGTTCCAGGGCCTGGGCGAGAAAGGACTCGAATACCTTGTGAACGCCGCGCGCCAGCATGGGCTGCCTGTCGTCACCGAGCTTATGGATGTGCGCCAGCTCGACACCTTCATGCGGTACGGAGTGGACGTTATTCAGATCGGCACGCGTAACATGCAGAATTTTGATCTGCTGAAGGAGGTCGGTCGTGTGGACCGGCCGGTGATCCTGAAGCGCGGGATGGCGGCGACCATCAGCGAGTGGCTCATGTCAGCGGAGTACATCGCCGCCGGCGGTAACCACAAGATCATCTTCTGCGAGCGCGGCGTGCGCAGTTTCGAAACTGCTTACCGCAACATGCTGGACGTGACCGCAGTGGCAGTGCTCAAGCGCGAGACGCATCTGCCGGTGATCATTGACCCGTCGCATGCCGGCGGTAAGGCGTGGATGGTCCCTTCCTTGGCCCGCGCCGCGGTGGCAGCCGGTGCCGATGGGCTGCTCGTGGAGATGCATCCCTGCCCGAACGAGGCGTGGTGCGACGCCGACCAGGCGCTCACGCCGCAGGAGCTCAACACCTTGATGGGCGAACTGCGCGGGATTGCCGCGGTGCTCGGGAGGGACCTGTGACGCGGACCGAATTCCCGCGGTGGCAGGGCCGCGGACAGCGTGTCTGCATTTCGAGCGGTAGCCTGTGATCAGACGGCTGGCGATCCTTGGCGTCGGTCTCATCGGTGGGTCGCTGGCGCGCGCTCTACGTGCGGCGGGTGCGGTCGAGGAAGTTGTCGGCTTTGGCCGCGGGCTCGCCAATCTCGAACGGGCGGTGGCTCTCGGCGTGATCGATCGCGTAGAGAGCTCGGCCGCGCGCGCGGTAAGCGGTGCGGACATGGTCGTGCTTGCGCTTCCGGTCGGATCGATGGCCACTACGCTGCGCCAGATCGCCCCGCAGCTCGGCATGCAGACCGTAGTGACTGACGTCGGCAGCGTGAAGAGCAGCATTGTGAGCGCGGCGCACACGGCGCTGGGCGAGCACTTTCCCCGGTTCGTGCCGGGACATCCGATTGCGGGTACGGAGAAGTCAGGCGTCGAGGCATCGTTCGCTGAGCTGTTCCGTGGCCGGCGTGTGGTGCTGACTCCGGTTGCCGAGACCGAGCCCGATGCCCTTGAGCGAGTGCGATCGATGTGGCGCGCGACCGGGGCGGAAACCGTCGTGATGGATATCGGCCATCATGATGAGATCCTGGCGGCAACGAGCCATCTGCCGCACCTGCTGGCCTATTGCCTGGTCGACACCCTGGCGCGCATGGATGACAGCCGCGTGATCTTCGATTTTGCCGCCGGCGGGTTCCGCGATTTTACTCGGATCGCGGCAAGCGATCCGGTGATGTGGCGCGATATCTGCCTGGCCAATCGCACTGCGATCCTGGACGCGCTCGGACAATACCGAAGCGACCTGGACGCACTGATGGCCGCGATAGGGCGGGATGACGGCGTCTGGCTGCAGGAACTGTTTGCACGCGCCAAGCGCGAGCGCGATGCGCTCAACGGCGAACGCAAGTAGGACGTCGTACATGCCCAACGCTGCGCCATGCGCGCGCCAACCCAGGTACTGCGATAAACCCCAATGACTGCAAGTTCTGAAAAGCCCGATGCTTCGCTTGACTACCTGATTGAGCCTGGGGGGAGATTGACCGGCCAGCTGCGCGTTCCCGGCGACAAGTCTATTTCTCACCGCAGTGTCATGCTCGGGGCGCTCGCCCGCGGACAGACTCGGGTGAGCGGTCTGCTGGAAGGCGAGGACGTGCTCGCTACGCTCGCCGCCTTCCGCGCTATGGGCGTGCAAGTCGAAGGCCCGCGGGATGGGCGTCTGGTGATCCACGGCGCGGGTCTGCATGGCTTGCGCCCGCCCGCCGTGGCACTCGACATGGGCAACTCCGGCACTGCGATGCGCCTCATGGCCGGAATTCTCTCCGGGCAGGCGTTCGATTCGGTGCTCACCGGCGATGAATCGTTATGTAATAGGCCTATGGGACGGGTTGCCGAACCGTTGTCCGCGATGGGTGCCCACATCGAGACTGCCGCCGGCGGCAAGCCGCCGCTTCGTATCCGGGGCGGGCAGCAGCTGCGCGGCATTGACTACCACCTGCCGGTACCGAGCGCCCAGGGGAAGTCGGCGCTGCTGCTGGCTGGCCTGTACGCCGACGGCGTGACGCGGGTGAGCGAGCCCGCGCCCACGCGCGACCACACCGAGCGCATGCTGCAAGGTTTCGGCTATGCGGTCGAGGTCGATGGCGGCACCATCAGCCTGCGTGGTGGCGGTGTGCTGACCGCCTCCGCCATCGACGTGCCGGCGGACATTTCGTCAGCCGCGTTCTTTTTGGTGGGCGCGGCTATGACCCCCGGTTCCGATCTGGTGCTCGAGCATGTGGGCGTCAACCCGACGCGCACCGGTGTGCTGAATATTCTGCGCGCCATGGGGGCGACGATCGAGGTGGTCAACGAACGCACGATCGGCGGTGAGCCGGTTGCCGACCTGCGCGTGACCGGAAGCCGCCTGCGCGGCATCACCATTGCGCAGGACCAGGTACCGCTGGCGATCGACGAATTTCCGGCGCTGTTCATTGCGGCCGCCTGCGCGGAAGGGCAAACGCGGCTGGCCGGGGCAGGGGAGCTGCGGGTGAAGGAAAGCGACCGTATAGCGGTCATGGCCGAAGGGCTCAAGCGCCTGGGCGTGGCCGCGCACGAAACGCCGGATGGGATCATCATCCAGGGCGGGAGTTTGGCGGCTAGTCGGGATGGAGTGGAAGTAGCCAGTCATGGGGATCATCGCGTGGCCATGGCGTTCGCGATGGCGGCACTGCGAGCCGGGGGATCCATACGGGTGCGGGACTGCCGCAACGTCGCGACCTCGTTTCCGGGCTTCGTGGCGCTTGCTCGCCGCGCCGGGCTTTCGATACGCACAGCCGGGCCGGACTGAATGGGTGCCATGGAGACAGCACCGGTCCTGGCCATCGATGGCCCCGGCGGATCCGGTAAGGGCACGATAAGCCAGCTTCTGGCAGCGCGCCTGGCCTGGCATTACCTGGATAGCGGCGCACTGTACCGGGCAGTCGGCCTGGCAGCACGCGAAAAAGGGGTCAGGCTGGATGATGCCCCGGCCCTGGCGCGTCTGGCGCGGGCGGTGGACATCCGATTTGAACCGCAGTCCGATGGGCGGCCGGCGCAGGTTTGGCTCGAAGCCCTGGACGTGAGTGATGTGCTGCGCACCGAGGAGACGGGGCGGCTTGCTTCCGAGGTCGCGGTGCTCGCCGCCGTGCGTGAGGCGCTGCTCGACAAGCAGCGGGATTTCCGCCGCCCGCCGGGCCTAGTCGCGGACGGGCGCGATATGGGCACTACGGTGTTCCCAGAGGCGATTCTTAAGGTGTTTCTGACCGCCAGTCCGGAAGTGCGCGCCGAAAGACGTTATAAACAGTTGAAGGAAAAGGGGTTAGATGTTACCCTTTTAGGGCTATTGGGGGAGATTCGTGAGCGCGATGCGCGTGATGCTGCGCGCCAGGCTTCACCGTTAAAACCTGCTTCAGACGCCGTGATCCTCGACACTTCCAGCTTGAGCATTGCGGAGGTGGTAGAGACCATCTTTCGACGCCTGCAGCAGAGATTGTGACGGCAGGGCCGGCGGGCGGTTGGCACGAAACTCCGGAACTTAACGTCTATCCCATGGTGCCACGCAGCCTTCCGCATGTGGAGGGTGTGCCGTGATGCTATGGACAGCGCACGGGAACGTCACGGCTCGCGCCGCGGCTGCCCCGAATTGCAACGGGTTAACCATCAATCATGAGTGAAAGTTTTGCCGAGCTGTTCGAACAGAGCCTGAGCAAGGTCCCAGTCCGTGCCGGCGGGTTGGTTACGGGCGAAGTCATGCGTATCGATAACGAAGTGGTCGTCGTAGATGCCGGCCTCAAGTCGGAAGGTATGATTCCGGCTGAGCAGTTCCGGGACAGCCACGGCGAGCTGAACGTGAAGGTCGGCGACATGGTCGAGGTCGTCGTCGAGAACATCGAGGACGGGTATGGCGAAACCCGCCTGTCGCGCGAGAAGGCGTGCCGCGTCAAGGCCTGGGACGTTCTGGAGAAGGCGTTCGAGATCCAGTCCGTGGTTACCGGTGTCATCACCGACAAGGTCAAAGGCGGATTCACGGTCGCGATCGACTCCATTCGCGCCTTTCTGCCAGGGTCGCTGGTGGATGTGCGTCCGGTGCGCGATTCGAGCTATCTTGAAGGCAAAGACCTGGAGTTCAAGGTCATCAAGCTGGACCGCAAGCGTAACAATGTCGTTGTGTCGCGCCGCGCCGTGGTTGAATCGGAGATGTCGGTGGAGCGCGATGCACTCCTGTCCAATCTCGAAGAAGGCCAGATCGTCAAGGGTGTGGTCAAGAACCTTACGGATTACGGCGCATTCGTGGACCTCGGTGGTATCGACGGTCTGCTGCATATCACCGATCTCGCCTGGAAACGCGTGAAGCATCCTTCTGAGGTACTCAAGATCGGTGATGAAATCGAGGCGAAGGTGCTGCGCTTCGACCGCGAACGCAATCGCGTCTCGCTCGGGCTCAAGCAGCTCGGTGATGACCCCTGGGTCGATCTCGCGCGGCGCTATCCCGAAGGCACGCGCCTGTTCGGGAAAGTCACCAACATTACCGACTACGGCGCCTTCGTGGAGATTGAAGAAGGTGTTGAGGGCTTGGTGCATGTCTCGGAGATGGACTGGACCAACAAGAATATTCATCCCACCAAGGTCGTGCAGCTGGGCGACGAGGTGGAAGTGATGGTGCTCGACATCGATGCCGAGCGCCGGCGCATCTCACTCGGCGTCAAGCAGTGCCAGCCGAACCCGTGGGAGGAGTTCGCCACCAGCCATAACAAGGGTGACAAGGTGCGTGGCCAGATCAAGTCGATTACCGACTTCGGCGTGTTTGTCGGCCTGGAAGGCGGCATCGACGGCCTGATTCACCTGAGCGACCTGTCATGGGGTCGTGCCGGAGAAGAAGCGGTCCGCGACTACAAGAAAGGCGACGAACTAGAGGCCGTGGTGCTGGCCATCGATCCGGAGCGCGAGCGCATCTCGTTAGGTATCAAGCAGATGGACGGCGATCCGTTTACGAGTTTCGTGTCGGAGCACGGCAAGGGCAGCGTCATCAAGGGCACTATTGGCGTAGTTGACGCCAAGGGCGCAGTGGTTAAACTTTCTGATGAGGTCGAGGGATATCTGCGGGCGTCCGAACTCTCGCGTGATCGCGTGGAGGATGCGCGTACGGTACTCAAGGAAGGTGATGCCATAGAGGCCAAGATCACCACGATCGACCGCAAGAACCGCAAGATCTCGTTGTCCGTGAAGGCTAAGGACCTCGAGGAAGAAAATGAGGCGGTGCAGGAGTACACGCGTAAGTCCGGCACGGGGGCATCGACCCTTGCGGACAAGCTGAAGGAAAAGCTGGTCAATAAGGACGGCTAGGAGCGCGTGGCCGTCCGGGACAGGCTTTGTTCGCAGTGCTGAGGGCGCCAGAGATGACCAAATCAGAGTTGATCGCAGTGCTCGCGGCCAAGCAGCCGCAGCTTGAATATCGGGACGTGGAACTTGCTGTGAAGGAGCTGCTCGAGCAGATGTCCGCGGCGCTGGCGGCGGGAGAGCGCATCGAGGTGCGGGGCTTTGGGAGCTTTTCGCTGCATTACCGCCCACCGCGGTTGGGACGCAACCCCAAGACCGGCGATTCGGTCCGGGTTCCTGATAAGCATGTACCACACTTCAAACCCGGCAAGGAATTGCGGGAGCGCGTCGATCTCTGAGACGGTCTTCGGTCCGGTCCGGTCACAGGACAGAAAGCGGCATTGGGGTCCTTCCAATGCCGTTTTTTGTTTTGTGGGCATGTCCGGGCGCGTCGGTTAATCCTTTCCGGTTTTTCTTGTATTGTGTCTGCCGGATCCTGAATGCGAAGTTGCGGAGGCGGAATGAAACGGCTGCTGTATTTCCTGCTGGAGGTCGTGACGGTTTTCATCGGTCTGAGTTTCGCCTACAAGAACGCCGAAGTGGTCGCGCTGAACTACTACTTTGGCCTGCATTGGAAGAGCCCGCTGTCACTGATGCTGCTGGCGACCCTGGCGATTGGCATCGGTCTCGGTTTCATCGCGAGTCTCGGGATGGTTGTGCGCATGCAACGCCAGCTGGTGCGTGCTCGTCGCGAGATACGCGAAATAGAACAAGAGGTCATGAATCTGCGCGCGTTGCCGATCAAGGACGTGCTGTAAGGCATGCAGTTCAGCGCGACCAATCTGCTATGGCTGCTGCTGCCCCTGGCGGCGGCGTCCGGCTGGCTCGCTGCGCGCCTGGATCAGAAGCGCCGGCCGGGAAGGACGGCCCAGGGTCTTCCTTCGGCTTATTTCAAAGGTCTCAATTTCCTGCTGAACGAGCAGCCTGATAAGGCGATCGAGGTGTTCATCCAGATGCTCGAGGTCGACTCGAATACGGTCGAAACACATCTTGCCTTGGGGAATCTCTTCAGGCGACGCGGCGAAGTGGAACGTGCCATCCGTATTCATCAGAACCTCATTGCGCGCCCCACGCTGGACAAGAACCAGCGGTCTCTGGCGCTACTGGAGCTCGGCCAGGATTATCTTAAGGCAGGTTTGTTTGATCGCGCCGAGAACCTGTTTCTGGAGCTCGCGGAGATCAGGCTGCACACTGAGCAGGCACTGCGCTTCCTGGTGCATATATTTCAGCAAGAAAAGGAGTGGGATCAGGCGATCTCGGTGAGCCGCCGACTTGCGCGGGCGTCTGGCCGCAGCCAGGACGAAGTGATCGCGCAGTTTTACTGCGAACTGGCCGAACAGGCTTTTGCCGATGGAAATCCCGCCGCAGCGCGGCGCCTGACGAATGAGGCATTCGGTGCCGATCGCAATTGCGTGCGTGCAAGCATCCTGCTCGGCCGTCTCGAGGTGGCGGCCGGCAAGCACCGGGAGGCGCTCAAGGCATGGAAAAGGATCGAGGAACAGGACTCGGTTTATCTGGGTGAGGTGGCCAGCTTGATTGCCGCGAGCTATCAGACGCTCAATGACGAGGCCGGACTGTATGAGTATTTCGATGCATTACTGCGCCGGCATGGCGGTGTTGCGCTGATGCTGGCGCTTGCCGACGTCATCAGGAACCGGGATGGGGTGCAGGCCGCCGAGGAGTTTGTTACCGCCTGGCTGCGTCAGCAGCCTTCGGTCCAAGGCCTGCATCGCCTGCTGGATCTGAATCTGGTCGCGGCGGATGCGTCGACTCAGACTGATCTCAACCTGCTGCAGGGCGTGATTGGAGAGCTGCTGGAGCAGCAGCAGGGCTACCTGTGTCAGGAATGCGGCTTCCGTGGCAAGACGCTGCATTGGCAGTGTCCGGGTTGCCACCGGTGGAACACGGTAAAACCGGTCTCGGGTCAGCCGCCGCAGCGGGCGTCGGAGAAGCGGCATGGTTAGCGGCTTAGGCAGTATGACCGGACCGGCGCAGGAGGGTCCGCGCGTCATTGTCGCGCTGGATTACCCGTCGAAAGTGGATGCGTTGGCGTTTGCCGGCCGGGTCACGCCCACCCTGTGCCGCCTCAAGGTGGGGCTGGAGCTGTTTACTGCCGCCGGCCCCGGCGTAGTCGGAGAACTTACGGCACGCGGATTCGACGTATTTCTCGACCTGAAGTTTCATGATATCCCGACTACGGTTGCGAGGGCATGTGCGGCCGCAGCGCGGCTGGGCGCGTGGATGCTCAACGTGCATGCCTTCGGAGGCGTCGAGATGCTCGAAGCGGCGCGCGCGGCGCTGGAGACGAGCACAACACGCCGGCCGCTGTTGATCGGCGTGACAGTATTGACAAGCCACAGTGCCGGGACCCTGCAGGAAATTGGGTTGCAGACCGACCCGGCTACACAGGTGCTGCGGCTAGCTGGATTGGTCCAGGCTGCCGGACTGGACGGCGTCGTGTGTTCGGCCCTGGAAGCCGGGATCCTGCGTATACGGTTTGGAACAGGTTTCGTCCTGGTCACCCCGGGAATCCGTCCCGCCAGCGCCGCATCCGACGATCAGCAGCGCACGATGACGCCGCTTGCGGCAGTGCGGCAAGGTGCGGACTTCCTTGTGGTTGGACGGCCCATTACCCAGGCTCCAGATCCAGTCGTGGCGCTGGAAGAGATCAATAGCCAGTTGTATGCCCGGCTTTGAGATCCGCATACGTGTAGCACGGCCGGATTGGATCTGGATCAGCGCGCCGTAAAAATATCGCCACACCGGCTGCGTGCCCAGGATGCGTCTTGCGGTTATGGACACCGATGCAGGCCTTGGGTCATTTACAGTGGCAGGACTGGTTCGTCGATTGAAAACTACATAATTGCAGTGTCATGAGCATTTCCGAAACTGATGCCTGGTTTCTCGTGTATTCGAAGCCGCGCCAGGAGGAAACGGCGAAACAGAACCTGGAGCGCCAAGGCTACAGCGTATACCTGCCGCGCGCGGTCCAAAATCGGCGGCGGGAAGGACGGCGCGTTGCAGTAGTGGGGCCGCTGTTTCCACGCTACCTCTTCGTCCGGTTCAATGTGCAGTCGGACAATTGGGCGCCGATCCGCTCGACTGTCGGGGTCGCCGCATTGGTGCGCTTCGGGTCGGCACCGGCGCGCGTACCGGACGCGCTTATTGCCCTGTTGCGTTCGAATGAAGCTGCATCCGGGATTCATGAGTGGACCCATGCGCCTTTGAGGGTCGGCCAAACGGTGCGGGTCGCGGAAGGAGCGTTCGTTGGTTACCAGGGGATCTTCCTCGCCCGTACCAGCCGCGAGCGGGTGATCGTGTTGCTCGATATCCTAGGACGTCCGGTACGTGCGCAGTTTACGGCAGATCAGGTGGATCCGGCGGAATAGTCGTACTGGAACAACAGGTCCCCAATGCACCGAGTGAGGCTCGGTGACTTCTCCTGGTCACCCCGGCGCGGGCGCCAAATCCAGTACCTCGCCCAGGGCACTGTCCACCCGCACCATGAACTCTACTGAGCACTGCACCAGCGGACCCTCGATCAGACGTTGGTTATCGATTGCGCGCAGCTGATCGATTAAGAGGTCCGAGTCATTCTTTAGCTGTCCATGCGCGCACAGACGCAGCCGCAACGGTACGGCTTCCTCCACCAGGTGGGTAGTCAGCGGAACGACGAGCGTAGAGGGATGGTTGGCGTCCAGCAGCGCCTGGCTCTGCACGATCAGCACCGGGCGTATCTTGCCCGCTTCGGTGCCGCGTGGTGGGTTGAGGTTTGCAAGCCAGATGCTTCCGCGCTTACGCATCCGGTGCGTCTTCAATGGCATCAAATTCGGCGTTGACCCGCATGCTTTCGCCGCGTACCCGCCGCGAGGCCTCCATCATGCGCTGGCGGCGGTGCTCGGCGAGCACCTGTGCATTGAGTACGGTAATCGCCCGCCGGATGTATTCGGCGCGTGGAATCTTGAGATCCCTCGCGCGTTTGTCCGCCTCCTTGACGAGTTCATCCGGCAGGCGCAACGAAACAGTAGCCATATATGTATCTCGATTTGTACTCTGATATTAGTATATATTTCGTAGTCATTTCGGGCAAGCCTGAATTCTCCGTGTAGCCCGTGCCCGATAACGGTAGATGGATGTGCTTTGAAGTACTCTCTGCCATTCAATGGATTATCGATGTTCTAGTAAGATCTTTCCCGTGGTAACCCTTCTTTCTTTAGTCGCAAAGGCAATAAAATTGCGCCTGATCCGCAATCACCCAGCGAATGCTGGTGCCAGTGCCGGCACAAAATGCGGATGAACGACGACCTCACCCGAGCGTGCGGACCGGGAACAACAGCGGTGGATTCCTGCGGGGATATGGAGAGCAGACGGGTACGGTGTTGGATGGAAACAGGGCTTTCATTAAGTGCCGTCGCTCGCAAAGCGACTTCGCTGCCGCTCCATAATGAAAGAGCGCCCCTCACGCATGGTCGTTCGATCGTTGAGCCGGACAGGCCATTCTTGGCAGAGGATTAGGACACTTTTTCTCGCTTAGCGCTTGACCAGATGTTTTGAACATAAGTATAGTGTTCAACAAATGAACACAGAGCGTAACCGGGAGGATGCCTTGACTCTGGAGATTCTGGACGTGGTCCAGAAACAGAGTGACGTGAGTCAACGGCACCTGGCGAGGCACCTGGGCGTCGCTCTGGGACTTGCGAATTCCTACTTGAAGCGTTGTGTGCGCAAAGGACTGATCAAGATTACCGAGGCTCCGGCCAACCGCTATCTCTATTACCTCACTCCCCAGGGTTTTGCGGAAAAGAGCCGACTCACGGCCCAATATCTGAGTTACTCGTTCTCGTTTTACCGCCAAGCCGGTGAGTCCTGTGTCCGCGTCTTTGACAGCTGCCGGGACAGGGGCTGGATGCGGCTGCTGCTGTGCGGAGTTTCGGATCTTGCAGAGATCGCCACCCTGCGTGCCGCAGAGCGAGGGGTTGGTATCGTCGGTTTCTACGATCCGCGCAGTGAGCGCAAGCTGTATCTTGATCGACCGGTATGGCGCGAGTTTGCCAAGGCGGGCGCATATGACGCCTGCATGGTAACGGATTTCCTGGCGCCGCAGATGACTTATGACCACCTGGCAGGCCTTATTGAACACGAGCGGGTGCTGGTGCCAGACGTGCTGGGTTTGGCGCCGAGAGACAGCGATTAACAGGCGTGGACAACCCCGGCGGCAAGGCCGGTTTGCGCTGAACAGGTAACGAAAAGCCGTGTGGAGCATGCTCTGCATGGCGGTAGCGTGCCCGAAACCCGAGCAGTACCTCGAGTCTGGTAACGGACAGCCGGCCGGGTCTTAACGTTGATCGGATGCGTCGCGCATGCTGCTATCCCCCTGCGTCCTTTTTCAGCAGACAGGCACAAACAATCGCAACGTGGCGGCGCGACCATCAAGAGCACCTTCCTTCTTTCATGATGCGTAACTCACAGAGGTAAGCCCCCGGCTCTGCCGGGGGACTCACCCGGGTTTGACCTATACCG
>DAHXOO010000050.1 GCA_027364845.1 Pseudomonadota bacterium
GCGCTGGACACGGGCTGTTTTCCAGCCTGCCACGGATTCCAATTGGGCGAGGACCTGGTCGAACCGTTCCCGCAGGTCGGTCAGCACGTGGTCCGCGTCGGTGGACAACCGGTGGCCTGCGTACACGGCTGATGCCGTGCCGCCCACGAGGACCGCCTCCGGCAGGAGGCGCTGCAGGCGGGCAGCGGAGGATAAGACCCGTTCCCACTCAGGCAAGGTGTCGTTCGGCATAGCGCTTCCAGAAGTGATACCGCTGGGCGTAGGGGTCCGCCTCATGAGCCATGCACACTTGCATCACCTTCTCAAGGACGAGTCGGTCTTGCAGCGCCGCTCGGCGCAGTTCAGCCCAATCCTGCCGCTTGCCGCGTCCGATCATGTCATCGATAGCGGCGAGAGTGAAATTCTGGTGCGTCAGATGGCGGTGGCGCATGGGAATGACAAAGTCTTACGCTTTTCGGTTGTTGAAGCATACGGCAGAAAAAAACTCTTGACAGCAATATTTTGCATTTTTCCTGGCGACGCAACCCAAACAGCGGCATTGCGCACCTGACGCTCTAGTGGCACCGCGTGCGGATTGGAAGGATGTGTAGGAATTCGTCGAACGCCGTCAAGGATTCCGTTTCCTTCCCCCCCCCTTTTTTTTACGCGCCGCTCGCCTGCGCGGTTGTCTCCCGCGCCGGTTCGATTGCGTCGAAAAGCCTCTGCAGCGCTTGGATCCGGTCCGCCGCCTGCGGCAGCTCGCCGATGATCCGCAGGCGGGTGGGGCCGTCCAGCCGGTAGGCTTTCGGGGAAGTCTGCAACAAATTGATGAGCGCGCCCGGATCGAGGTTCGGGGTCGCGCAAAACTCGATGCGGGCACCCTTGGGTCCGGCTTCGATCTTGCGGATGCCGATGGAGTTGGCGCGCATTTTGAGCTCCATGACCTTGAACAGCACTTTGGCCGCATCCGGCAGCAGACCGAAGCGGTCTATCAGTTCGGCTTCCAGATCCGAGAGCTCCTGGCGCCCGGTAGTGCCGGCGATGCGCTTGTACAGCATCAGGCGCATGTGCACGTCGGAAATATAGTCCTCGGGCAGAAGCGCGGGGATGTGCAGATTGATTTCGGCGCCGCCTTCGACCGGCGCGTCCAGGTCGACCTTGCGGCCGGCCTTGAGCGAGGCGACAGCGCGGTTGAGCAGTTCTGAGTAAAGCGTGAAGCCGACTTCGTCAATCTGACCGCTTTGCGCCTCGCCCAGCAGCTCGCCGGCGCCGCGGATCTCCAGGTCGTGG
The DNA here is from genome assembly GCA_027364845.1 of Pseudomonadota bacterium. Classification (GTDB taxonomy): domain Bacteria; phylum Pseudomonadota; class Gammaproteobacteria; order Acidiferrobacterales; family UBA6901; genus JAJYCY01. The sequence continues at coordinate 1,270 of DAHXOO010000050.1, forward strand.
GACGCTAGCGTAAAACCGGCGCCCAGGTCTTCAAGAGAGGCGATGGCTTCCAGTCGCTTCAGACCGTCGCCCGTGATCGCGCTGCGGGGCGGGATCAGCAGGTAGGCGTAGGCGCGATGGTGGGAGCGTCCGACACGGCCCCGCAGCTGATGCAGCTGTGCGAGGCCGAACTTGTCCGCACGCTCGATGATGATGGTGTTGGCGCTCGGTACATCGATGCCAGTCTCGATGATGGTGCTGCACAGCAACACGTTGAAACGCTGGTGGTAAAAATCGACCATGACGCGTTCCAGTTCCCGTTCCGGCATCTGGCCGTGCGCAATGCGGATCTCGGCTTCCGGCACCAGAGCCTGGAGCTGGCGTAGAGCCTTGTCCATGGTCTTGACGTCGTTGTGCAGGAAGTAAACTTGCCCGCCGCGGCGGATTTCTCGCAGGCACGCTTCGCGTATAAGCGCATCGTTCCATTCAGACACGAAGGTCTTCACCGACAGACGGGCCTCCGGCGCGGTTGCGATCATCGTTACGTCGCGTAGTCCTGACAGCGCCATGTTGAGGGTTCGAGGCACCGGTGTTGCGGTCAGGGTGAGAATGTCAACCTCGCTGCGCAGCTTTTTCAGACGTTCCTTCTGACGCACACCAAAGCGGTGCTCCTCGTCGATGATCAGGAGTCCGAGCCACTTGAAGCGGACGTCGTCTTGCAGCAGCCGGTGCGTTCCAATGACGATGTCCACATCTCCGGCGGCGATCAGTACTAGCGACCTTTCCTGCTCGACTTTGGTGCGGAAGCGCGAAAGCAGCTCGATCCTTATCGGTTTTCCGCTCTCGCCATGAGAGCCGTCCGTCGGCGCCTCGCCAGGGAGCTCCACAGCAGTGGCTTTTTGCGCCGGATACTTTTTTACGTCGGCGAAGCGGTCCGAGAAATTCTGGTAATGCTGCTGGGCGAGGAGTGTGGTCGGTACCAGTACTGCGACTTGGCGTCGATCCTGCACTGCGAGGAAGGCGGCGCGCAGTGCGACTTCGGTCTTGCCGAACCCGACATCGCCACAGACCAGACGGTCCATGGGGCAGGCGGACTCCATGTCATGGATCGTCTCCTCGATCGCACGCGCCTGGTCCGGTGTTTCTTCGAACGGGAAGGCGGCAGCAAATGCCGCATAGTGTTCGTCACGTGCCCGGAACGCGTGACCAGGCCGGCTCAGGCGCAGTGCCTGCACCTCCAACAGCTCCACGGCGGCATCGTGTGCTTTCTGGCGCGCCCGCTTTTTTGCCTTCTCCCAGGCATCGTTGCCGAGTTTGTGCAGTGGTGCGTGCTCGGGGTCGGCACCCGTATAGCGGCTGACGCGCTGCAGGTCGGTTACGGGCGTATAGAGCTTGTCGCCGCCGGCATACTCAAGTGCCAGGAACTCCGTCGGTCCGTCCCCGACATCCAGGGTCAGCAGGCCGAGATAACGCCCCACGCCATGATCTTCATGGACCACTGGGTCGCCGAGGCGCAGCTCGGCGAGATTGCGGATTATCGCCTCTGGATCACGCGCGGCCTGGGCACGACGACGGCGCTGAGCGGCGCGCTCACCGTAAAGCTGGGCTTCGGTGATAACTGCCAGGCGCGGTGTGTCCAGCAGCAGGCCTTTTTCGAGATTTGCGACAGCGATGCCGAGGACAAAGTCTGCAGACAGGAATGCCTGCCAGCCAGCGCAAACGTCGGGACGAAACCCGTGGTCCTCGAGTAGGGCGCGCAGAACTTCGCGCCGGCCGGCGGTCTCGGCCACCATCAGGAGGCGCCCGCTGAAGCCGTGCATCCAGTCGAACAGCGCCGCGTGCGGATTCTCGGCGCGGTGGTCAACTGGCAGTCTCGGTGGAATCTCAGCGGGAAAAACCGTGGTGACTGCCGCGACCGTGTCCTGGACAGTGGTTGCGGTGGTGTGAAGCCGGATACGGGAATGGCGCTGAAGCTCCTCCGCCAGCCGGACCGGGGCGAGAAACAGCAGGTCGGGAGGCAGGACCGGTCGTTCCGTGTTATGACGCAGCAGTGCATAGCGCTCGTCTGCCTCAGCCCGAAACGTGGTTGCGGCGGTTTCGACTCCCTCTTCCAACAGCCACAGAGGCGAGGGTGGCAGATACTCGAACAGGCTTGCCGTCTGTTCGTAGAACAGCGGGAGGTAATATTCGATCCCGGCGGGACTGAGCCCTTTGCTCAGGTCACGATAGATCGATACTTTCTGGGGATCGCCTTCGAAGCGCGCGCGGAATTCCTGGCGGAAGCGCTGGATTGCCACTGGGGTCATCGGGTATTCGCGCGCAGGCAGCAGGCGGACCTCGGTGAGCCTGTCCCCTGAACGTTGGGTCTCCGGGTCGAATCGGCGGATCGAGTCGATCCGATCGCCGAACAGGTCGATGCGGTAGGGGCTGTCGCTGCCCATGGGAAAGATGTCGATCAGACCTCCACGCACTGCATATTCCCCCGGGTCCATCACCTGGGTGACTGCCTGGTAGGCACTGTGCAACAGGCGTGCGCGGAATATCTCCGGCTCCAGCCGCTCGCCCACATCGAGTACCAGACTATGCGACTGGATGTAGCCGCGCGGGGGCAGGCGGTGCATCAGGGTCGATGCCGATAGAAGCACGACGCCCCGGCGCAGGTCGGGCAGCAAAGACAGCGTCAGCAGGCGCTGGGAAATGATGTCCGGGTGCGGTGAGAACGCGTCGTACGGCAGGCTTTCCCAATCCGGAAACGGCAGTACCGGCAGGGATTCCTCCGCATAGAAGCGAATTTCTTCCTCGAGACGCTGTGCTGCACGTGTGTCGTGGGTGACCACTAGCAGTGGGCCGTCGTGCCGGTCGGCACTTTCGGCGATCGCTAGCCCTAGGGCGCTGCCGTGGATCTGCGTCCACCCGAGGCATTCCCTGGGGCTTTGCGGCAACGCAGGGTGCAGCAGCCCGCCGCTATTGCTGCCCTGGGTCTCGCTCATCGAGGTAGGATTCCGGGAAATGCTTTTGGGTTCATTCCGGCGCGCATTGTACTCCAAGGCTGACCAGCTGAAACGTCTGTGCGGTCACGGCCAAAAAAGTTATCTGGCATATTTGACAAATAGAAAATAATATTGCTCAATATGTTACGTTGTCTTTCTACAGCAAAAAAGGCTTGCATGGGCTGGCGACCGTCCGAGTCAGGAGATTTTCGGGATCGGTTAAGTCCCCGGGGTCGGCAGGTCTGGCAAGGCGACGGAACGTCGGTAGGGAAAACTCTGTGTCGTACGGAGGCTCGAGGGTGCGGGCTGGCATTTCCCCTAGCTGGAGATGCGGTTGGCGCTCGGCTCGTTGCTAGGTTCTGTCCTGGTTTGCGTTTACGGAAGGATCCGGGGAAAGCATCCGATATCGGCAGCGGCGAACGCACAGCAAGGCTGTGTGTTGCCGGGTCGGTGCGGGATTGGCATCCAGGAAAGACCAGCAGCGAAAAAAATTAACCATAGCGCAATGGAGGTGTGGGAAGAGGGACGCGCTATCCCTCCCCGGAGTGAATACCGGGGCCCCCGCGCAGACTGATGAACCAAAATCCCCGCTTCAAGGTTGGCGATACGGTGTTTTACCCGGCTGCTGGCGTGGGCGTGATCGAAGCAGTCGAAGATCTGTTCCTGACCGGGCAGCGCGAACGCTGTTTTGTGATTCGCATCCATGAAAGCAACGTGACGATCAAGGTTCCCCAGGTGAACATGGCGCGCAACGGCATCCGGCCGCTGTTGGCGAACAAGGAGCTCAAGGAATTGTTCAAGATTTTGGCAGGCCGGTGTCAGCGTCGCGCCAGCGGCAATCTGATCGAGCGTTGCCGGGAACTGGGGCAGAAGGTGCAGGGCGGTTCACCGTTCGACTTGGGCGTGGTAGTTCGGGACCTGACCCACTGGAAGTCGGAAACCGGGCTTTCGTTCGACGAATTGAGGTTGCTTGAGACGGCCTCCAAGTATCTGTGCCAGGAGATCGCGGCCGTGGAGGGCATTTCATCGGACGACGCATTTGACAGGATTCAGCAACAAATCGGCCTGGATGCCGGCGCGGTGGCCTGACACCGCAGCGGGCATCATAGTGCGTTGCTGATATCGAGCCCCGCGTGAGGGCGCACGTTCGATGCTGATCCGTGGCCTGTGGGCTCTGGTTCCGGCTGCGGGTCTAGGCAGGCGTATGGGGGCTGAGTGTCCCAAGCAGTACTTGCGGCTCATCGACCGCGCCGTGCTGCAGCATACTCTCGAGCGCCTGGACGGCTTCGCACCACTCAGCGGTATTCTTGTCGGCATTGCACCCGACGATCCGTACTGGCCGACCCTCCCTAGGCAAATACCCAAGCTGCTCGGCAGTTTTCTTGGTGGCGCGGAGCGGGCGCATACTGTGCTTAATGGCCTGCAGGCTCTTGCCGCGATCGCCCCGGACCACGATTGGGTGCTGGTGCATGATGCGGTGCGCCCGTGTGTGCGTCATGCCGATATGCACAAGCTCGTGGATGCCGCAGGCAATGATCCGGATGGGGGGCTGCTTGGGTTGCCGCTCGCAGATACGGTAAAGCGAACCGATGTAGACGGCCGCATCATGGCCACTGTGCCTCGCCACGGACTGTGGCGGGCGCTGACACCGCAGATTTTTCCGATCGGCGTCCTGCGCGCCGCGCTGCAACGCGCGCTCGCCGAAGGTGTCGAGGTGACCGATGAAGCCTCGGCTGTGGAACATGCCGGAGGTCGACCGCGTATTGTCGCGGGGCACGCAGATAACATCAAAATCACGATGCCGGGTGATCTCGCGCTGGCCGAGCTTTACCTGCAGCGCCAGGCGGCGGAGGCGGACTGATGCGCATCGGACATGGTTACGACGTCCATCCGCTCAAAGCGGGGCGCGACCTGATTCTGGGCGGGGTAAAAATCCCGCATCCCAAGGGCCTGGATGGCCATTCTGACGCCGACGTACTGATCCACGCGATCTGTGACGCCTGCCTGGGTGCCGCCGGTCTGGGCGACATTGGCCATCATTTCCCGGATTCCGATCCGCGCTATCGCGGCATAGACAGTCGCGAGCTGTTACGCAGGGTATGCGCGATCCTCAGGCAGCACGGTTGGCGTGTGGGGAACCTCGACAGTACAGTGGTAGCCCAGGCCCCGAGACTTGCGCCACATGTTTCCGCCATGCGCGAGAATATTGCGATGGATCTTGAAATCAGCATCGGGCAGGTCAATATCAAGGCCACCACCACGGAGAAACTGGGGTTCGCCGGCCGCGAGGAAGGGATCGCGGCGCACGCCCTGGTGCTGCTCGTGGGTATTGGGCCCGCGGAATCGCCGAAGCCAAGCTGATTGAATCCCGTTAGATCTGCGGCGGGCATAAGGACGTACGACGACTACAGACGATCCGTTTTCCCCTCGATGCAATTCGCCCGCCTGCTCAGGCGTTTGGATCAATGATCCTGCCGGAAAAAGGGGGAGGGTATGCTAACCACGCTTGAGGAGCACGTACACTGCCCCGGTACCGCCGTCCCTCGGTGGCGCTGAGCAGAAGGCCAGCACTTCGTCCTTCTGGCGAAGCCAGGAATTGACCTTTCCCTTCAGTATCGGCAGCTTCCCGTGTGAACTCAAACCCTTCCCGTGGATGATGCGCACGCAGCGCTTGCCGCTCGCACGGGCATCATGCAGAAAGCCGGCGACCAGTTCGCGCGCCTCGGCGACGACACGCCCATGCAGATCCAGTTGTGCTTGGATGGCATATTGTCCGCGGCGGAACTTGCGCCATACTCGCAGCGGCACCCCGGAGCGTACGAACGTAAGTTCTTCGCCAGTTTCTATTTCGGCCGGATCGTAGTCGTCAGACAGAAGACTTTCCAAGACCGCCTGCTGATCCTTGCGGGTCTGGTCTGCCACTGGCGGGCGGCGTGCCCCGCGCCGCACGATACGGTCCTGTTCGAGCGGACGTGCGCTGCTGGCCACGCGGCGGAACAGGTTCCGGTCCTCGGACGAGAGTTTCTTGGCCGGCATAGGCTCTCCCCCGCGCGGATCTCACAAGCACGACCGGTGGTGCGTGCCTGATTCCGGACAGGTGATCAGTTGTCGTCGTGGTGATGGCGATATTCGCCGCCGCGGTCGCCACGATCATCGCCTCGGCCGTGGTATTCATCAGGACCGCGCCGGCGCGAGTCCTCCTGATGGCGGTCCCAGCCACGGTGCTCTCCGCGGTCGTGGAATCGCGGGTAGAACGGCGCAGGCCTGTCTGGACCCCGATCCCGTCGGTAATGCTCGTCGGCGTCGCGTTCATATCGGCCCCAGTCCTCATTGCGGTACCTGCGCAACGGAGGCGGCAGCGCGCCGAAGCGGATCGTCGCCCATGGACCGCCGTAGAACCGCGACGCATACCAGCGGTCATTGTGGCGAAAGTAATAGCGTCCCTCGCGGTAGAACATCGGCCGACGCGAGCCGCGCGCAACGTAGATGCCGAGGTTGGGCAGCCACACCATGGGCGGCGGCGGGGGCAGCGGCAGAAAGATCCCTGGCAGCGCCGCCTCAATGCTGATCGTCACGTGCGCCAGCGCGGCCGGCGGAGCGAACGCCGACATGCCGAGAAGAATAAATGCCATGATTCCGATAGGTTTGTGCAGCATCTTCATAATGTCATTTCCGGGTCCGCTAAGTGGAATGAAAGTTCTGATTCATGTTCTATTTTACACTAGCCAGGTAGCGTTCCGCATCCAGCGCCGCCATACAGCCACTGCCGGCAGAGGTAACCGCCTGACGGTAGACATGATCCTGTACATCGCCGGCAGCGAACACGCCCGGAATGCTGGTGGCCGTGGCGTTGCCCTGGTTGCCTGCCTGGGTGCGGATATAACCGTTAGTCATGTCGAGCTGGCCTTCGAAGAGCCCGGTGTTCGGCGCGTGGCCAATGGCGATGAATACGCCCTGGACCGCGAGATCCTTGGGGCTGCCGTCCTTGCTCTTGATGCGCAGACCGGTCACGCTTTTGCCGTCTCCGAGAACTTCATCAACCTCGTGATTCCATTCCATGGCGACATTGCCGGCTTGGTTCTTGGCTTTTAGCTGGTCCACGAGGATCGCTTCGGCGCGAAGCTGGTCGCGGCGATGCACGACTGTGACATGGGAAGCAATGTTCGACAAATACAACGCCTCCTCCACAGCCGTGTTTCCCCCGCCGACCACGGCCACCGGCTGGTTTTTGAAAAAGAACCCGTCGCAGGTGGCACAGCCTGACACGCCTTTTCCGCGGTACTGATCCTCCGAGGGAATGCCGAGGTATTTCGCCGAGGCCCCGGTGGCAATGATCAGCGCATCGCAGGTGTATACGCCGGCATCGCCGCTCAGTCGGAAGGGCCGGGTGTTGATCTCGGCCTTGTGAATGTGATCAAAGATGATTTCCGTCCCGAAGCGCTCGGCGTGCCGGCGCATGCGATCCATCAGATCAGGCCCCTGCAGGCCTTCAACGTCACCGGGCCAGTTGTCGACGTCGGTCGTAGTCATGAGCTGGCCTCCCTGTTCCAGCCCTGTGATCAGCACGGGCTTGAGATTGGCGCGCGCGCCATAGACTGCGGCCGTGTAACCAGCGGGGCCCGATCCGAGTATGAGCAGACGGGCATGTTTGACCTCAGCCATGTTTAGATACTCCAATAGTTCTGGGCGACCCAGCGAAATGAACGGCGGTACTCTAACCAGAGTCCGGATCCAAGACAAACCTGTTTGAGAATGGGGTTGGCTCACCGAAAAAAAAGCCCCCCCATGACTGGCTAGGTCTGAAGACAAAACGGGCAGGGACCGGGAAGTCCTGGGCCCGGCGCAGACCCGCTGGCTGTGGGTTCCCCGGGTCGCCGATGACCGGGCGACGATTATCCTTGGCTTAATTCCGGCAAAAAGAGAAAATACCGGCCAAGTTTCCCGCACATGAGGACCGTTGTGGCTCAAGCGACCTGGAAAAAGACCCAAAGGGCGCCGCTTTCCCCGAAAATCACCCGCCTTATCCGGGAAGCGAGACTTTACGCCCTGGTCGCGGTAGTGGTTTATCTGCTGATCTCGCTTTGGACTTACAGCCCGAACGACCCGGGCTGGTTCCATAGCGGGTTCGGAAACAAAGTGGTGAACGCCGGTGGACGGGCAGGGGCCTGGATATCGGACATTTTTTTCAACCTGTTTGGTTTTGTCGCCTACCTATTTCCGATCTTGGGGCTGGCCGCCATCTGGCGTCAGTTCATGAGTCTGAGGGATTCCGCTCCACAGGATGTCCGTCACCGGGTTCTTTTCTGGGTCGGATTCGGCCTGACCATCCTCGGCGCCTGCGGGCTTGCCAGTCTGAATTTCACGCACACTGCGGCCAGCTTGCCGTTCAACAGTGGTGGCGCCCTGGGGCAGGCATTCGGTGGCGGCTTGGCGGCGATCTTCAGTTTCGTTGGCGCAACGATCTTTCTTCTGGCGCTTTTTCTTTCGGGCGTCACGCTGTTTACTGGTCTTTCCTGGCTGCGGGCGATGGACCTCGTGGGCAAATGGGCGATTGTGCTGTCGGAGCGCGCCCGCTACGGTTTCGCGGCTTTATCGGACTATGTCATAGGTCTGCGTGCCAAGCGTGTCCGCCACGAAACGGTGGCTGTGGAAAAGAAGACGCTGGAAAAACACCCGCCGCCACGCATTGAACCGGTAATCAAGGCGCCGCCGCAGAGCGTGCGCGTGGAGCGCGAGAAGCAGGTGCCGCTGTTCACCGATCTTCCAGCCAACAGCGAGCTGCCTCCGCTTTCTCTGCTCGATCCGCCGGATGCGGTGAAAGTGTCGTTCTCCGACCAGACGCTGGCAATGATGTCGCAGCTGGTCGTGAAGAAACTCAGTGACTTCAATATCACCGTACAGGTGGTGGCGGTACATCCCGGTCCAGTGATCACGCGCTTCGAGATCGATCCGGCGCCGGGCGTGAAGGCCAGCCAGATTACCAATCTCGCCAAGGACCTCGCGCGCTCACTGTCGGTTGTCAGTCTGCGGGTGGTCGAGAACATTCCCGGCAAATCGGTCATCGGCATCGAAGTCCCGAACGAGAACCGCGAAATCGTGCGTCTGAGCGAAGGCCTGTCCTCCCAGGCGTACGAGGATGTCAATTCCCCGCTCGCCCTGGCATTGGGAAAGGACATAGGTGGCAATCCGGTGATCACCGACCTCGGAAAGATGCCGCACTTGCTGATTGCCGGAACTACCGGCTCGGGCAAATCAGTGTGCATCAATGCCCTGATCCTCAGCCTGGTTTACAAGTCCACACCTGACCAGGTGCGGATGATCATGGTGGATCCGAAGATGCTGGAGCTTGCCGTGTACGAAGGTATACCGCATCTGCTCGCGCCCGTGGTCACGGACATGAAAGAAGCCGCCAACGTTCTGCGCTGGGCACTCGCCGAAATGGAGCGCCGTTACCGCCTGATGGCCTCACTGGGTGTGCGCAACATCGCCGGCCATAATCATAAGGTCAGAGAGGCAATCAAGGTCGGAAAGCCGATCCTGGATCCGTTTGCCGAACCCGTGGACGGAGAAGAGCCAGCGACTCTCGGCAACCTGTATTACATCGTGATCGTGATCGACGAGCTTGCCGACCTGATGATGGTGGTTGGCAAGAAGGTCGAAGAGCTCATTGCGCGTCTCGCGCAGAAAGCGCGTGCCGCCGGCATACACCTGATTCTGGCAACGCAGAGACCATCGGTGGATGTCATCACTGGGCTTATCAAGGCCAACATCCCGACGCGCATCGCGTTCCAAGTGTCGGCTCGGGTCGACTCGCGCACGATTCTCGATCAGATGGGCGCCGAGCAGCTGCTCGGTCAGGGCGACATGCTGTTTCTGCAGCCGGGTACCGGAGTGCCAATGCGCGTGCACGGCGCATTCGTCGCGGACAATGAGGTCCACAAGGTCGCCAGCTTCCTCAAGAAGAGCGGCAGGCCGAACTACGATGAAACCATCCTGAGAGGTGAGGTCCACGGAATTGACGCCACTGAGGTGGGGACGTTCGGTGGAGAGCCGGGAAATGCAGGCGGAGAGGAAGACCCGCTGTATGATGAGGCACTCAAGATCGTCACCGAAAGCCGGCGCGCGTCCATTTCCGGGGTGCAACGGCGGCTGCGTATCGGATACAACCGGGCTGCGCGCCTGATCGAGGATATGGAGAAGTCGGGAGTAGTGGGCCCGCTTCAACCCAATGGCAGCCGCGAGGTGATTGCGCCCCCGCCACCACCACGTGAGTAGAGCCACACTGCACGAGATTCCAAATGAAGCCTGATTTTCTGTTCCGTTTTCTGTGCCGGCTGCGGCTGGCGGCTGTGCTTGCCGGTTCGATGGGTTTGGTTGCGGTTGCCCATGCCTCGGCGATATCGAGCCTCAATCGCTTTTATCACGATGTGCACACATACAGCGCCCGGTTCGATCAGGTGGTGCTGGACGAGGCGCTCAACCCGATCCAGGAATCTTCCGGAACGCTGTGGATCGAGCGTCCAGGAAGGTTCCGCTGGGACTATGATGTCCCGTACAAACAGATAATTGTCGGTGACGGCAGCAGGATCTGGGTGTACGACAAGGAACTGCAGCAGGTTACAGTACGCCGCATGGCCGGCAGCCTCGGCAATACGCCGGCCATCCTTCTGGCAGGCACGGGCAGTCTGACGGCGAATTTCGTGGTCGAAAACATGGGACGCCAGGGCAGGCTCGACTGGGTGCGGATGAAGCCAAAGGTGCACGACGGTGGCTTTCAGGACATCCGCATTGGGTTCAGCGGAAACCAGGTGCGTTCGCTGGTCATGGTGGACAGCTTCGGACAGACCACGCGCATCACGCTGACCCATGTGCGTGAGAACGCGCACATCAATCCCGCACGTTTCCGGTTCACGCCTCCGAAGGGTGTCGACGTGGTTGGCGAATGAGCATCGCGCAGAACGCCGATGATCGCCATGCTGGTGGGCGCGTGGACCCGCCGCTGGCTGATCGCATGCGTCCCACGCGCCTCGACGATTTCGTAGGACAGCCCCACATCCTCGACCCGGGCAAACCGCTTCGGCGCGCGATCGAATCGGAAAGCCCGCACTCCATGATTCTGTGGGGGCCCCCGGGCACCGGCAAGACTACGCTGGCGCGGATGATAGCAGCCCATAGCGGGGCGCATTTTATCGGTCTGTCGGCGGTGTTCGCCGGGGTCAAGGACATCCGTGCTGCGGTCGAAGAGGCCACGCGGCTGCGGCGCGAAGCGCATCGCAGCACGGTATTGTTTGTCGACGAGGTGCACCGTTTCAACAAGGCGCAGCAGGATGGATTTTTGCCTTATGTAGAGGACGGCACCCTGACCTTCATCGGTGCCACCACCGAGAACCCATCGTTCGAGCTCAACAAGGCTTTGCTGTCGCGCGCCCGGGTGTACGTGCTCAAGGCACTCCAGGCCGTGGACATCCGCCGGCTCATCGACCGCGCGCTGGGTGACCGCAAATGTGGATTGGGCGATCTCAACCTGGAAATGCCAGAGGCATTGCGGGATATCCTGAGTGCGGCCGCTGATGGCGACGCGCGCCGCGCCTTGAATCTTCTCGAGCTTGCCGCCGACCTGGCCGATCCGTGCGATGGCCGGCTTATTGTCACCGAGGCGAGCGTGCAGGAGCTGGTCAGCGGCGGCGTGCGCCGTTTCGACAAGGGTGGCGAGGTGTTCTACGACCAGATCTCGGCGCTGCACAAGTCAGTGCGGGGCTCGTCCCCGGATGCGGCGCTCTACTGGCTGGTACGCATGCTGGATGGCGGCTGCGATCCGCTGTATGTCGCGCGCCGGGTTGTGCGTATGGCGAGTGAGGACATCGGCAACGCCGATCCGCGTGGCCTGCAGATCGCGCTCAACGCCTGGGACGTGCAGGAGCGACTGGGAAGCCCGGAAGGGGAACTTGCCATTGCCCAGGCCATTGTTTACCTTGCGTGCGCGCCTAAGAGTAACGCCGTATACACCGCGTATGGTGCTGCCCGTGAAGACGTGCGGACTGGTGGTTCGCTCGAAGTTCCACTACAGCTACGCAATGCGCCGACCGGCCTGATGAAGGAACTTGGTTATGGCGGGTACTACCGCTATGCGCATGACGAACCGGAAGCCTATGCCGCCGGCGAGGACTATTTTCCCGAGGAGCTGGCGGGCCGGCGCTATTATCACCCGGTGGCTCGCGGGCTGGAGCAGAAGATAGCCGAGCGGCTTGCGCATCTGCGCGAGCTGGACAAAAAGCGAGGCAATTGAATTTCACCCGGCCCCGGTTATCGGCGGCCGCTACCCGAAAAGGACGTAGAATACGTAATGTTTCAACTCACACCCTCGGCGCTGTAGCGCGCGAGCAGTCCGGTTCGGGCGGCATAGCGGTAGACACGTACGAAGAAACCGCCGGCCAGCACGATGTACAGCGCCGCCAGACAACCTCCCCAGAGCAGTGTAATTCCCGAAAACTTGCCTCCTAGGACGATCGTGCGCATGCCCGTGAACACATATGACGGCGGCAACAGATGGGAAATGATCCGCATCCATGACGGCAGGGTCGATAGGGGATAGAAGACACCGACGAAGGGGGAAAGCAGTGCCGGCACCGGCCAGATGAGCCATTCCGACGCCGGACCAAGCCGCAGCACCACAGCGCTTGCAAAAATTCCGAGCGCGATGCCGAACAAAAACAGCACCAGCAGAAAGGGCACAAGCATCAATCCATAGACGAAAAAGGACAGGCCGAAAACTATCATCGCCAGCGCCATCATCACGGCAAGCCCGATCAGACTCGTGCTGACGCTCGTCAGTACGAGACCAAAAACGTACTCGGAGATAGAAAGCGGTGTGGCGAAGATATTGATGAAATTGCGTGACCACACGTCCTCCAGGAATGCCGTGGTCACGCCGAGCATGACCCGGCCGAAGAAGTCCCAAAGCAGTACCGCCCCGAGTAGCGTATAGGCGAAATTGAAGCCTGGCGAAGCGATGCTGTTGAGGTATTTTGTGATGAATCCCCACAGCACTATGTCGACTGCCACCCACACGAACAGCGGCAGCACGCGCGCCGGACTGCCACGCATGAGGTAGTACTGGCGCAGAACGATGGCGGCCGCGCGTTTGATGTGAAAGGTCTTCATTCGGCTCCAAGTGTGAGTGGTTCGCGCGCAATAGTGATGAAAAGCTCCTCCAGAGAGGTTTTCCCGTGTTCCTGCGGCAGGGTCTTCGGGTCGCCCTCGAGCAAAATCTTCCCGTGTGAGAGAAACAGCGCCCGATCACACACATCCTGTACTTCGTACATGTTATGCGAGGTCCAGAGCACGCCAACGCCGTCGCGCATTGTGAACGCGCGGATGGTGGCACGGATCTCGCGCGCCGCAGAAGGATCCAGTGATGCGGTCGGTTCGTCCAGCAGCAGCAGGTGCGGGCGGTTGATCAGCGCCTTCGCCAGCTGTACCCGTGTTTGCTCGCCGGAGGAAAGCAGCCCGCATTTCACGTTCCGGAACACTTTAAGGTCGAACTGCGCAAGCAGTTCCTCGATACGGGAGGACAACTGTTTGACGTCGTAGATCATACCGAGAAAGCGCAGGTTCTGGTAAACGGTGAGGTTTCCAGGCAGGGTCGCGTAGACCGCGGTGAAATTCGTACACGCAAGCGCCCGCGAGCGGTCGGTGGTTACGTCCCGGCCTTCGATGCGGATTGTCCCGGTAGTCGGTTCAAGCACGCCAAGGATCATGTTGATGGTCGTAGTTTTGCCGGCCCCGTTTGGCCCGAGCAGACCGACGATCTCGTTGCGCGCGACTTCGAAAGAAATCCCCGAGACAGCCGCTTTGGCGCCATAGAATTTATGCAAGGAGTCAACCGAAAGTACCTTGTTCACTTGCGTTCGCCCGTAACAGTTTGACTGACCATCATAGAGTATTCTCTGGGCGGCATCGATGGGGCTGAAGGCACCCGTTCAGGCCTGGGGCGCTCCGCAGTAAGGGGTCGCGGTAATCGCTGTTAGAGTCCGGGTTCATCCATATCATCCGCTGATGAGTCTGGGCTAAGGGCCGTTCGGATGCTGAACTCATCTAGTGGCCGCTTGTTGGTGCGAACCGATGATTAGCTGTCAGCGCACTCACACTGTGCGCGCCAATACACCACGTGGCCGGGCGGTACAATATCCTTCAGCATCTTGATCGCTGCTTCCGCGACCGCGGGTTCGTCGAAAAACTCGACTACGAGCGGCAATCGGACAGTGAGTCGCAGGAGATCGGCTGAGTGCACTTCGCCCTTTGTTCCAAACCCGGCAATACCGCGAAACACCGTGACGCCGTGAACCCGGTGTTGGTCGTGTAGCAGCGAAAATATTTCTTCCAGCAAGGACTTGTGACGTCCGTGTTCGGCCTCGCTGATGTAAATGCGTACGAGCAATATGTCTTTGTTCATGCCACCGTCTCCTAGATTTAATAGGTACGTGCCAGGAAAGCGCCGCTGAAAACCGCCAGAAGCCCCAGAATGATCGACAATGCGACATAGGCGGTTGCCTTGAGCCCTTCACCCTCCTCGGCGAGTAGAAGTGCTTCCATAGAAAAGGTGGAAAAGGTTGTGAAGCCACCCAGGCCTCCGGTCAGGATGCCGGTGCGCAGTATCGGGGAGATCGTTATTCGCTCTAGGGTTACCACGAAGAGAAATCCCATAAGGAACGAGCCGAGGACGTTGATGCACAATGTCGCTACCGGAAAGCTACGGCCGAATAGCATCTGCATCAGATTGGTCATGCCGTAACGGGCCCAACAGCCCAAAGTGCCGCCCACGGCGATAGCGATGTAGTTCCACATTCTATGTTTTCCTCTTCTGGCTAGAGTATCGTAATGGCAAAGATCATGATAAGCAGGTCGTCAATCCGCACAAAATAGAAGCCCAGGTTGCCTGACTGCAGCTAGCGCAGTTTTCCCGCGAGCAGTTACACTCCGCGGGAGACTGGCGGGAGCGGGGATATTGCAATCATTCGGGCGGCCTCGGTCATCCAACATTGTTGTCGTGTCATCTATCGAACGCAGCATGTTTCAGTACTCTCCCTGTGCAGCATTGAAAGAAACCGGCACGTGACGCGAAGGTGAGCAGGAAGGGACCCGGATTGAGCGGCACCTTCAGGCGTGTTTCAATGAATGAAACGATGATGGAAAGAGCCGGCAGGAGCGAATGGGATAGTCCACGCAATGAATGTGCGCGGATGTCGATGTTAGAAAGTTCGCAAAGCCCCATAACATCCTCCTGAAAATTCACCGGACATTTTCGGAAGTCGGGGCGGAGCAGGTGTTCGTTGCCCGGGGCACGGTGGGGGCGTCTGACAACCACCTACCATTCCCGTCTTCCGAGGGAATCTGTAGGCATCATCAGCCGTAACGGCGGTTATCGGGAGGAATGCCATCTCCCATGCTGGTTCACTGCAAGTGTAGAGGAAGCAATTTGTCCTTGCAATGGCGAGGAAGCCCTAAGGTGGGTTTTGTCGACCGCGTCGCGAACTTGTGAATAGATGGAGCAGGTGAGTATTCTTAAAAGTGAATCCGACGACAACTGTGGGTATCATTATCGTTACGTGTGATGCGCGCCAGACGAAGCTTGCACAGCGGGCGCATTGCTTTATGCGCTAAGAATATCGCATGGCATTCACTTTATGCCGCGTATTCTCAATTGGTAAGATAATTCACGGTTTCCAATTTCGACTTTTAGCCACGGCCATTGCCGAATGAGAGAGTTATGCTCGACCCACGTCTTCTTCGCAGTGATCTGGACAATACCGCCAAGCAGCTCGCACGCCGCGGCTACATCCTCGATACAGCCGCGATCGCGGCGCTCGAGGAACGGCGCAAGTCTATTCAGTCGCTAACACAGCAGTACCAGAACGAGCGCAATGTGGGCTCCAAGGCAGTCGGTCAGGCAAAGGCACGAGGAGAGGATGCCAGTGGTCTGTTGGCCGAAGTGGCTGGCATCGGTGCGCGTCTCAGACAGGCCGAATCTGAGCTCGAGACAATACAGGCGGAGTTGAGCAACCTGGTCCTGGGGATACCCAACATTCCGCATGCCAGCGTGCCGCAGGGCGGGGACG
>DAHXOO010000051.1 GCA_027364845.1 Pseudomonadota bacterium
ACGGCCACCCGCCCGGACTCTACGCCTACCGCGGACTACTCGCCTCGGTGCTTCGCGCCTTCCCTGGCTCGCAGCGAAGGAAGTGGTATTGGGGTTAATTCTTGCAGGCGTTGTCTGACGTGATGAAACATCATGTGATAACAAAGGGCCGCTCGGCATCTTACAAATATTGCTGAAAAGACTCGGGTGGACCGGGAGGTTTATTTCATCAACGCCCTGTTGAAAAAGGAAAATTTCGAGACAGACGTCATCCAGTCTCTGGCCGATGCAAATCGGAATGTTTCGTCTGGCGAGAAGATGTTTCTCCAGAAAACTGGGGATGCGACGGCGAAAAAGACATCAGGGATCTTTGAAATAGCCAAATCGGCTTTGCACCAGAGTCGCCAGAAAAAGATGTTCACGTTCGGTCAGAAGGCTTTGCGCACTTGTCTCTTCACCTGCAAGACCGGCCCGTTTTTCAAGCGCCGGCCTTTAGTCGGGTTTCTTGGCAATCATATCGACCGCGCGCGTGCACAAGCCCACACGTGAGGTGATCGTCGCGAAGCATGGTGTGCTCGATCTTGGGATGTTGGTGATTAGCAGCGGGCTTGGCGTTTTGCGGCGGTGGCAGAGTCATTGGGATATTTCGCCAGGTTTCCTCAAACTCCGCGTCGCATGCTGCGACACGGATCAAACCATCAGGCCACTCGCTGCATCCAGATTTTTCTATTTGCAATCAGTACCGCTGACAGCGCCTAAAAGTTGTGCGTAATAGAATGCGCTAGGCCATCTAGCCATTCCCAATTACGAAAGAAGTCCGTGCGCCATGAACCAGACCCGCTACCCGCGCTATCCGCTTCACTGCAAGCAGTGCGGTATTCGCCGCGTTTCGACTACGCTGCTCGGTAAGACCGTGAGCCTGAGCATTACGCGGAGAACTTTAATGATGTGATCATGGCCGTGCTGGCCATAGTCTGTCCGGCGAGCGCACCCAGGCGCTCGATGTCGCATAACTGGATCCGGCGTGCACGCGTGCACGTCAAGCCTTCATCGTCGAAGCGTCGCAACAAGCGGCTGACGGTTTCCAGCGCAAGCCCGAGGTAGCAGCCGATTTCGTAACGCGACATACTGAGCTGCAACTTGTGAACTTTGCACTGCGGACCCGAAAGACGAGCGTCAAGTCCCAGCAGAAAGCCGGCAAGGCGCTCGTCGGCGTGCTTCTTGCTAAGCACCATCATCTGATCGTACAGCTCATTGATGCGTCGTGCGAGAAGCCTGTGAATGCCTTGCTGAACTGCAGGAACGCGCTGGTACAGCGCCCTGATCTCCGGCACCGGCAGTGCGCGAACCATGGTCTGTTCGAGTACCCCCGCCGAGCAGCCATGCACCGGCCCACCGAGCACATCGAGACCGAAAAGCTCACCCGGTAGGCAGAATCCGAAGATCTGCTCGGCACCGCCTGCGGTAATGCCGTACAGCTTTACTGATCCGGACTCGACGAAATAGAGGTTGGCGTCGCGATCTCCGGCATGAAACAGGTGCTGACCACGTGCGTAACCGCGTGGTGGCCCTGCAAGCTCCATGAGCGCCTCGCGTGGGCTGTGCGTAGAATGCTCATTGCTTGGCATCGCGCGCGCGAGGCTGAAAGCTGGTGCGGCGGAAATGGCGCTGCTGAAGTCGGTGTTCATGTGCATCTCCTTGGAAAAAATGGGGTGTAAAATGCCTCATGCGGAAGTGTCGGAAAAAGGTCCAAGCGTTACCGGTAGTGCATCTCTGCGACCCAGCTCACTGTTGCAGCCTCGCTTCGCGGAATAACAGGCGCGGTCGGCGGCAGCGAGCACAGACGCTGGGGTGTGATTCCCTGCGATAATTGCGACAGCGCCGATGCTTACACCGAGCCGGAAGCTCATGCCGGCCCAGAAAAACTTCTGCTCCCCAAGCGCCCGTTGCAACGCACGCGCGTGCTCGCTGGCAAGATCTATTGGGCAATGCTCGAGAAGAAGCGCGAATTCGTCTCCTCCCAGACGCGCGAGTGTGTCGCGTTCGCGCACCACGGCGCGGAACACGTCAGCCACCTTGCGCAAAACGTAATCGCCAGCAGCGTGTCCATGTGCATCGTTGACTGCCTTGAAATGATCTAGATCCATGTATAACAAAGCATGCGCTTCGCCTGTGTGCAGCGTGTCGAACAGGCGTTCCAAGCGACGTTCAAACTCGTGACGGTTGGCAAGTCGAGTGAGCGAGTCGTGCGTCGCGTCGCGTGTGAGCTCGCACAGTGCGGTCGCGTCACGCAGTACAAGCACAAGTCCGACTGCCTCACCGTCCAGTCCACGGAGAATAGAGCAGGTATCTTCTATCGGGATCTCGGTCCCGCTGCGGCGCAGTAATAGATCGAACTCGCCGGGTCGCCGGTTTGCGCTGCGGGCGATAAAGCGAGTGAGAGCGTCACCGACTGGTTCACGTGTTACCCCGTCGAGGAGTGTAATTACATCGGACAACATCCGGCCACGTGCGCTGTTTCGGCGCGTTCCAATCAGGCGTATCGCTGCGGAATTCAGGTATAGGATGCCGCCGGTAACGGTGGTGACGACGATTGCGTCAGGCAGAGACTCGAGCGCGGCAGCATAAAGCGCTGCGGTCGTGAGGCCAGGTGTGTCGATTTGGTCGGCCGTCGCCATGATTCCCAGTGATAGTTCGCTGTCCATTGCTTCTGCAGAGGATGCGCGATGTTTTGTTCTGTGTGGAATTCTTGCGCGGTAACGCCATCGTGGGTAGTTGGTACGACTGCGTACGGGAAACTACGTACGCTGGAACGGGTGCAGCACCGGAGGAGAGTCGCTAGATGGTCAGCTACTCGGCGGGAAAGTGCCGGAAGTGCAGAGTTGGCCGAGCCGAATCAGGTCAGCCAGACTGTCCGTGCCAAGCTTTTCCATGATGTGGCTGCGATGGACTTCGACAGTACGCGGGCTTATGGAGAGCGAACGCGCAATTTCCTTGCTGGTTCTTCCCTGAGCAACCTGCTCCAGGATTTCGCGCTCGCGTGCTGTGAGCCGGGCGAATCGCGAGGCAAGTGCCATTTGCTCCGATCTGGTCGTACGACGCTGCGCGTCCTGCGCAAGCGCCTCGCGCACCCGCGCAAGCAGCACCTCCGGGTCGGCCGGTTTCTCGAGAAAATCTACGGCGCCAGCCTTGAGCGCGCGTACCGACATGGGGATGTCGCCATGACCCGTTAGGAAAATGATGGGCAGGAGAGTGCCTCGCTCGCAGAGCACGTTCTGCAGATCGAGGCCACTCAGACCCGGCATGCGCAGATCAAGAACTAGACAGCCGGATGCATCGAGTGGACTGTTCGCGAGGAAGCTCTCGGCACTCTCATAGACGCGTACCGAGAGCCCTTCAGCGCGGAATAACGTGCCGAGCGCATCACGCACGGCCGCATCGTCGTCCACAAGGAAAACTGTTTCGGTCATGGCTCGATCGGTACGGTAAAGTGAAACCTGGCGCCATCTTGTCCATCCTCGGCCCACAACCGGCCCCCGTGGGCCTCGACGATAGTACGGCTGATGGCGAGGCCCATTCCAAGGCCTTCTATCTTGGTGGTGAAAAACGGCTGAAACAGACGTTTCGCATCCTCGGGGTCAAGCCCCGGCCCCGTGTCCGCAACGGTGATACGCACCAAGCCCGCGTCTTCGGCCCTGGTGTACACAGTGACGATTCCGCCCTGTGAGTCGCTGTCGCGTATAGATTCGAGTGCGTTTTGCAGCAGGTTGAGCAGAACCTTCTCTACCGCGATGCGACCGACCCGCACTTTAGGGACATCGCCCAGATCCACGTTCAAGCGGACGCAGACCGTCTCGGCTTCGGACGCAAGCTGCGAAACGACTTTGGCAACGAGACTGTTCAGTTCCTCGATCGTAGTCTCGGGTCTGCCGCGACGCAAAAAGCTGCGTACATCACGGATGATGTGTGCGGCGCGTTGTGCCTGCAACGCAGTCTGCTCAAGGTTGTGTGCGAGTTGTCCGTCGTTTTTGCCACTGCGGAGCAACCGCAGGCTTGCGTCGCTGTAGCCAACGATGGCTGCGAGCGGCTGGTTGAGCTCATGGGCGAACACTGAGGCGAACGCACCAAGCGCATACTGGTGGTAGAGCCGCTCGATGTCTGCCTGGTAGCGCCGCGCTTCCTCCTCTGCGGACCGACGGTCTGTAACGTCGAGTCCGGTGGCGATCACGTAATTGACGCGCCCGCCGGAGTCAGCGATCGCAGTATTGGACCAAGAAATGAAACGCCGCGCGCCATCCTTGCGGCGCCAGGAATTCTCGAACCGGCTGGGAAACAGGCCACTTTTCAGTGTGGCGAAAACCTGCTTCACCGATTCGATCTCTTCGGGAAGGAGCAGCAGGTCCCATACGAATGTTCCGCGCACCTCCTCGAAGCGGTAACCAGAGATGACTTCACCAGCCTCGTTCAATTGCACGATCCGCCCTGTGTCATCGAGCACGATCACCACCGCACCCACTGTAGCAAGCACTGCGGAAATGAAGTCGCGCTCGGCCCGCAGATCAACTTCCGCTCGGCGCTTGTCGTCACGGGCCTGCTGTTCCCGCAGTACACGATCGATGACTGTAGGCAGCAACTTGAGGTATTCGCGTCCAGTGTCCTTGATAAGGTAATCGCGGGCACCGCAGCGCATGGCTTCAACCGCAATGGCAATGTCGCCGGCGCCGGTAAGCATCACTACTGGCGGCACCTCTGCAAGCGTGCGAAGCTCCGCCAGAACTTCCACGCCATTCAGATCGGGTAATCGATAGTCGAGCAGTATGAGATCGGGGAAATTGGCACGTGCATACGCAAGACCTTCGAGTGCCGAATCGGCCTCCTGAATTTCGAAAATCCGGTCAGATTGGCGGCTGAGCGCGCGCCGGCATGCCAAACGGTCTACCTGGTCATCCTCGATCAGCAGCAGGCGGGTCTGCGCAGTCATTTTGCCCCGTGCTACTCCGGCATCTCGCTGACCGTCCAGTAACGGTCTATGGTACGCATGGTCTCGACGAACTGCTGGTAGTCAACGGGTTTTTTCATATAGCCGGCAACGCCGATGCTGAAGCTCTCAACCTTGTCCTGCTGCTCCCCTGAGGTAGTAAGCACCACTATCGGAATGCGCCTCAAGTCGGGGCCATATGCCTTGACTGCGCGCAGAAACTCGATACCTCCCATTACAGGCATGTTGATGTCGAGGAGTATCAGGCAGGGCCGATCCTTGGAGCCGTCATTCAGGTAGGCGAGTGCCTTTTCGCCGTTCTCTGCGCGCTCCAGAGGGTTGGTGACATGTAGCTCCTTGAGCGCACGATGTACTGCAATTGCGTCAACATCATCGTCTTCGACCAGCAATATGGGTCTGCTCGTGATCTTCATAGCTTGTCTTCCGTATTGGAATGCCGTGTCTACGGCTCATTTTTTGGCAAGGTAAAGAAGAAGGTGCTGCCCTGTCCTGGGGTGGATTCGATCCAGATATGGCCGCCGTAAAGCTCGACAATCTTTTTCACCAACGCCAGTCCCACACCTGTGCCCTCGATGCGGTCACGAGGAGCGAGCGCCTGAAACAGCTGAAAAATCCTCTCATGATGCCGCAGTTCGATACCCGGACCGTTGTCGGCAACGCTAAAGCGCCATCCATCATCGGCCACATGTCCGGCAACGCGGATAATCCCCTTGGGCTTATCCATGAATTTTATGGCATTGGACAAAAGATTCTGAAAAAGCTGGCGCATCCGTGTCGGTTCGGCAGTCAGAACCGGAAGAGGACCTTCGACTTCGATTCGAATGTGCGCGGGCGGAGAAAGAAGGTCCACGATCTCGTGGATCATCTGATCGAGGTCCACGTGCACCCATGTTTCATTGACACGGCCAACGCGCGAGTACTCCAGGATTCCCTCGATGAGTTGGTCCATGCGTCGCACACGGCCGCCAAGAAGTCGCAAGTATTCCTTGCCTTCGCTGTCCAGCCGATCACCAAAGTCAGACTGAATCCACTCGGCGAGCGAGCCGATGGCGCGTAGCGGCGCCTTAAGGTCATGCGACACGATATAAGCGAAGCTCTTGAGTTCCTCGTTGGTGTTTTGCAACTCCTGCATCGTGTTCGCAAGTTCCTGTTTCTGCTGTCTGCGTCGACTAATGTCACGCAGGACACCTGTGAACAGGTGTTTTCCTGAAACCCGTATCTCACTCACAGAGATCTCTATCGGAAAGATCTGTCCGTCCTTGCGCCTTCCCTCGGTCTCCCATCTCATGCCGATGATACGTGCTCTGCCGGTGCGCAGGTAGTTGCGGATATAGCTGTCATGCTGCTCGCGGTAAGGCGACGGCATAAGGACCGAGACGTTCCGTCCGATGATCTCGGCGACGTGGTAGCCAAACGTGCGTTCGGCAGCGGCATTGAAGCGGTCTATGTTTCCATTCTCGTCGATCACGACAATTGCCTCGACTGCGGTGTCGACGATGGCACGCATGCGCTGCTCGCTTTCTCGCAGTCGTTCGGCCTGTTGTCCAAGCGCAGTTTCAGCATGGCGACGTTCCCAGATCTCCCGGCGGATATGCACATACAGGAACGATAGCGACGCCGCTGAGAAGGCAAGCAGCAAAGTAAGTGCAGCGAGCGTCTCGCGCGCCTGCCGATCGGTAGTTGCGCGTCGCTGATCGAGTCGTGTGGTCTCCGACTTCTGCATCAGCATCAACAGGTCACGGATATTGTGCATTTGCACGTGTCCCGGTTCGCTGGCCAGCTGCCGGTGTACAGCCTCAATGCCATGCGGTGAGTTCTTTAGCACCCGGTCGAGCAACTGCAATTGATCTGCGACACGATGCTGGAGCTGAAGCAGGCGCGCGCTCTGATTCGGGTCGTAAGCCAATAAAGGCCTGAGGTCGGCGAGCAACCTGTTGACGTTCGTGATCGCGGCCTGACGTGCAATCAGGTCGGTCTTGTCGCGCAGGATGAGATAGCTGCGCTGGTGAGCCTCGGCCTGATTCAATGACGAATAAACGCCATCAAATGCGGCAAGCGCCTGCCGGGAACCGGCAGTGGCTGCGCTAGTGTCGATGAATCCTGTCAGGGTGCGATAGGCGAGTACTCCCACTATTGCAAGTACTGCAAGCGCTAATGTGAATCCGGCCAAGATTTGTGTTTCGACCCGCCATTTGTTCATGGTGGCATTCCCTGACAAGCAGGTGGTCGTGTAGCCGTCTCATGGTTGATATTGGCGAGGCAATTGCCGGTAGGTGGCCTCGACCCATGACAGGCTGTCCAGGTACCGACCTGGCTGTCTCGGCGGAAATTTAAAAACAGGTCGCATTTCCGCTCCATGTTCAGGGCTTCCTGTATGTTGAGTACGTCTATTCAGAATCTGCTTGCCACAGACCAAGCCGATTTTGAGCTTAGCACGGCCGCCGCGTTTCTCGTAAAGCAGGGTGGCGTCGTCGCATAGATTCTGCGGCAACTGCCTGCCGGGGCGCAAAGCACCCATTGATGCGAAACGCCTTCCGTTCTTCCTGCGAAAGACTGGGCATACCGAATCATACAGCAGGTTTTGCGTGACAAAAGATACGGCAATTCTGGCGCCCGTGTACCAAATGATCCGCTCGGTGTTTCGCGATGGCTAGGACTGCTACGGGCGTTCATCCTGATGATCATTGCTTGCCCGGCGTATGCCGTCCGCAATATCTCCGGTACGCTAGAAAATTCCGTCAAGAAGTAGTCGGAATCTCATTACCGGCCGCTTCGTAACCCATCATTGGAACGGCAAGCTCACGACTGCGTATGGCAATTGAAGCTGAAGTATCGCCATTACCGTTCGGCGTCTCGTCGGCCTCGCTGTAGCGTTCACTATCGCTCGGACTGATCGTCAATAAGTACGGCTACGTACGTAATACCGCGAATTTTCAAAAAGCGCTGGCAGTGGTTCAATAAAAATCCGTGATTGACGGATGCACGTGGTCTACCAAACCGATAGGGCCCGCGTCCGAGACGGTCCTAAATTAAGCTTGCCACTATGCAAGTGTCAAATTAACAAAGCTAGTGAATGGACATCTTCGCGCAATTTGGCGCTGGGGACTAGGATCGGTCATGAAAAAGCAGTACGGAGTCGGCATGTACGATGCGGTTTGCAGAATGACGATCGATGAATGCTAGGCGGAGGCCTCACGTGACTGTCGGAGCGGATTGTTTTCGCCCATCCGGTTGCCAGAAGCGCATCAAAGCAGGGGCAATGAGGCATGCCAATATCGACTGTGGTGGCAATGGAAAGAGCGGTCTGCAGAATCTATAGGATTATATCGGATTCTTTATGGTAGCGAATCGTCAGGCCGAGGCACGGGCGACACCATGGGCATGAATCACCGCTGGGGCGTCCGCGAGTCGATCGAACGCGAGGTTGTGATTTATGGCAGTGGTGCAAAATTGCTGCGCGGACACAGCCGTGATATGAGTTTCGATGGAATCTTCGTATCCATGTCGACAGGTTCTCTGGAGCTCAGGACGCTTGTGGAGCTGGTGGTAACGCTGCGTTCCCGATGCATGACGCCGATGCATCGCATACCTGCGATAGTGGCGCGCCTGACCGAACGCGGCATGGGGCTTATGTTCGCATCACGAGATCCGGGAGAAATTTCCCGATTTGTCGCGCTGCTTCGCGGCAGCGAATCTTTTTTGATGGTTCGGAAATCCGATTCCTGCCGGGCCTTTTTCCGACACGCCGCAATGGATGGCAAAGTCATTTTGGCCACTACCGGCCCGAAAGTTGGAATGGATGATGGGTGGGCAGATGTGGATTCGAATGACGGTCGATCCTTGACGACAGGGGGAAATCATGGCAATGACAAAGTCAGTTGAGCAGCGCTGGAACGAACGGCGATCAATTCAGTTTGAAGTCGCCTTCACTCCGAATGGTCAGTCCCCGCAGCCGGCGACTTGCCGGGATCTCGGTCTCGGCGGCATGTTTGTCGAGGCCGATCCGCAGTCTTTTTCAATCAACGAACAGCTTGATATCGGCTTTACACTTGCCGGCACCAGGCGAAAAAGTGATCATCATCTTAGGGCACGTGTTGTCCGGGTCTGTGCGCAGGGCGCTGGTCTCATGTTTAGCGGTTTCAAACTCGAAAGCGTGTGGGCGCTGCGTGATATCATCTATGATGCTACACGCGCACCGCTTCAATCCCCGGGCTGATCTGCCTCCTCAAGAAGATGTGTTGCGCGGGTTCATGATCCAGGTTGGACAAAACACCCACAGCATGGCCCAGGCGAGCCAGGAAATTCCGACAGCCGACCAGAGTATATTCACCATTGCTAATTTCGGGCTTGAGATGGCACGATTTGCGGGCCATGCCATAGCCGGCTACCTGGTGTAGGGCCAACGGCGGACCCTAAGTTCCCGCGGCAGTCGTGAATGCCTTTACAGAAATTTTCACTCTTTTACACAAAACCGGTCAACGAAACGACTGTAAATCCATTTAAATTAAAATGGATAGGAGCATATAATTAGCATTGAGAATTTTAATGTGCTCGTAAATCGGATGAAGGAAGATTACTGTCATTGCGGGAATGTTCCTGTAGAGATGGTCAATCACTGAGGGGTAAGCAAATGAAGATGAGCAGAACGGTAAGCTGGGTGCTCGCTTTTCTAATGCTGACAGCGTCGCTTTCTGCTGTCGCCGATCATGACGATTGGCGTGGTGGGCGTGGCGTTTGGCGTGGGGATATCTGGCATTTTCGTGATCGGGACATGGATCGTTGGCGCGGCGGCTATTGGGTCCACGGGGATCATGATGGCCGTCTGGGCTGGTGGTGGCTCGTGGGTGGCCTGTGGTACTTTTATCCGCAACCGATCTACCCTTATCCTGATCCCTATACGCCGCCGTACGTGCTGGTTCAGCCAGCGGCGCCGATGCCGAACGCACCGCCGCCGCCGCAATACTGGTATTACTGCAACTCGGCCAAGGCCTACTACCCCTATGTTCAGTCATGCCCGGGCGGCTGGAAAGCAGTGCCGGCCACTCCTTCCATGCCGAGTCAATGAGGAGCATAACGATGAAACTTCATAATCTTGCCCTGAGTGCGGTTACGGGCATACTGCTGGCAGGATGTGCTTCGATCCCAACCGGACCGAGCGTAGCGGTCATGCCTGGACCGGGCAAGCCATTCGATCAGTTCCAGCTGGATAACTACGTCTGCCGCGAGTTTGCGCGCCAACAGCTCGGCGCTTCGCCCAATAAAGTCGCTCACGAGCAAGTGCTGACGGGTGCCGCTACGGGCGCGGTACTCGGCGCGGCGGCAGGCGCGCTCTTGGGGCATGGTCAAGAAGCAGTCGGGACCGGAGCAGGAGTGGGCCTGCTCCTTGGTTCGGCGGGTGGCGCCAACGCCGCGACTACCAGCACCATGTCCCTGCAGAGCCGCTACGATATCGCTTTCGAGCAGTGTATGTACGCCAAAGGCAATCTGGTTCCGGGATATCCAGCACCAAGTTATACGATGCCGCCACCTCCACCGCCGCGTCGTTAAATGCGTTGAGTTTCGTTGATCATGGATTGCCGAAACCGTGCGATAAAGTAGGCTTGCACAAGCAGTGGAAATATCATTTGTACTTCTGATTCTGGCGGGCATCTGCCTGGGGGCCTGCCAGAAGCAGGGTGGCGTTCAGAAAAGTTTTTCAGACGCGTGAATGCCGGAACGTTCCTGCAGCGACAGGGGGCGATTCGCAAGCTGGCGGATGCGAAGACCACTAGGCGGGCTTTGCCTGGGATTGCGCCGCCAGGAACTTCCGGGCGGGGTGCGTATTCAGAGGCCGTATCGCACGATTGAGAATACTTGTCGCAGGCCATGCGGGAAATCTAGACCGACACCCAAGCCCAAAGTTCGTGGCAACGTCATGTCGCGCCATGTAGTTCGGAAAACACGTCTTCACAGCGATTAGCAATGCGGTAGTAGTGCGTCTCCCCGAACGTTATTCGTTATCCGCCATGGCGGAAAGACGGATAAAGAACCATGCCGCCGTCCACCAACAGGCTGGGACCGGTAATGTAGGACGCCATATCGCTGGCCAGCAGTGCCACTATGCGGCCGATCTCCCCGGGCTCGCCCATGCGATTGGCGGGTATTTTTCTGAGCAGATCCTTGAGGTTGGCAGGGTTGCTCCATACCTCTTCGTTGATATTGGTCTTGATGGCCCCGGGCGCCACTCCAAGCACGCGCACGCCCAAGTCTGCAGTCTCTTGCGCCAGCGTCTGGGTCAGCATAGTAAGCGCCGCCTTGGAACAGGTGTACGCACTGTAGCCGCTCCAAGGGATGCTTTCGTGCACCGAACTGATGTTGATGATTACGCCATGGCGCGCCGCGGTCATGCGTTTCAAGGCTTCACGTGCACAGTGATAGGCGCCAAACAGATTGATCTGGATTACCCGGTACCAGTCTTTCGGATTTGACTCCCAGCAGCGGGCAGCGACGCCATCGATGCCGGCGTTATTCACCAGGATATCCACGCCACCGAGATCGCGGTCCATGGCAGCGAACATCTGTTCCACCTGGCTGGCGTCTGATATGTCCGCCGCGAGGCTCACTGCGCGCACGCCGTGCAGCCGGGCTGCTGCCGCAACCCGCTCAGCGTCCGCGGCGTCCTTCCCGGTTGGCTCCTCAAGGTAATTCACTGCCACGTCTGCGCCAGCCTCGGCCAGAGCCTGGACGATGGCCTCACCGATGCCAGAGCTAGCACCAGTAACCAGCGCGCGCTTGCCTTTCAAGTCGATAGTGATCATTTCTTTACTCCTTTCATGTCTTGTTGATAACCGCATCAGGGTTGTTGGGCTTTCCTGTCTGGCCGGCGTCAGCGCGGCTCAGCCAGTAGGCCAGACCTAACAGGGGCAAGCTCCATAACGCCGAGAGGCCGTAAATCCTGGATAAACTAAGGCTGCCTTGCAGCGGGCCGAGCGCGTAGGAACCGATACCTTCGCCGGACATCAGGGCGGCGACCAGCAAACCGGCCGCCTGAGTCTGACGCCGGGAATACGCATGCAGGGCGAACGACATGCTGTACGGATAGTAGATGCTGCACGCGGCTCCTGCCCCGGCGAACGTGCCAATCAGCCCCCAATGGGTGGACATGAAAGGCAGCGCCAGAAAACAGGCGGCCATGGCGACCGGTGATGCACGATACAGAACCTGCGGGGGCGCCCAGCGCGGTGGCACGAGACTGAACACCAGCCGAAACATAGTCATTGCGCCCCAAAAGGCGGATAGCGCCCAGGCCCCATAATGGGAAGGCAGATGATGACTACCACTGACATAGAGGGCAGCCCAACTGCCGAAGGTGCCCTCGACGATGGCGTAGATCAAAACTGCAAGCGCAAATACCCATAGAGGGGGTGCCCGGACTGCGTCTACGATGGCAGAAGAGCTGCCGGCATGGGATTTGTGCAGGGCTGCGGACAGGCCGAGTACCGCCGCAAATCCGGCGATCAGCGCTACCGGCCAAAGCCACCAATGGTGCGTGGCTTCGAACAGACTGAGTATCAGCGGCGAAAGGGCGGTGCTGCCGCCGATCACAGCATTGAGCAGGGTGACCGCCGCGGTTTCGCGCTGAGGAAACAACATGGCGGCGAGATGGTTGATGGCAGACAGGTTGAAACCGAAGCCCAATCCCAGCAGGGCGGTTTCCGCCAGCAGCATGGCGTAAGCGATCCAATGGCCGGCGTACGGGACGCTGCCGATCAGCAGAAGCAGAGCCAGCGTGTTGCCGACAAGCCCCAGCCGAAACACACCATCGGCGCCCACACGGCGATCCAGCGCACCGGCAGTCAGCGCGCTGATGATGGCGCCCGCAGTCATGGGCAGAAACAGACTGCCATAATCAGAAGCTGACAGATTATATGGGGCTCCCTTGAGAAGAGTTCCCAGTGCCGGAATAAGCACGAAGGCAAAGCCCTGCAGCAGCCCGGCGCCGTAGATTGTCGATACCGCGAGCGCAGGTTTAGACACTCCAGTCACCCTGAGCGAACCGCACCTTGAGATATTCACCAACCCGCTGTGCCTGGGCCATGATGGTCAGCGACGGATTGACTGCCGCGATGGAGGGCATAAAACTGCCGTCCACCACGAACAGGTTATCCACCTCATGCGTGCGGCAGTAAGGATCGAGCACGCTTTGCGCGGGGTCCACGCCAAAACGCACGGTGCCTACCTGATGGGCAACGCCCTCGATGCCGATTTTCTGGGAGAAGACGATCGGAAAACCGATACGGCGCAACACCTTGCGCCAGGTGGTCAGCAGCCGGGTGTGGGCCTCGACGTTATTGGGTGTGTAGCTGAGGCGGATCTGTCCGGTATTTGTCAGAGTGACACGGTTATCAGGGCGCGCCAAGTCTTCAGTGGTCAACCACCAGTCTACTGAGTGACGGCCGAACCAGCCGGCTGCGGCGCGTGGCAGGGCAGGGCGTTCGGCTTTTAGCACGGCGCCGGTGACTTTGCCGAGCAGTTGCACGTGACCTAGCGGATAGGGAAACCCGGGGTCGCCGGAATCATAATAATAGTCGTTCACGCCAATGGTTTTCTGGAAGACCGTTGAATTGCTGCGCCAGGGTGAAAGCGCCAGCATGACCGAGTTCAAATGGCACATGTAATTGCGTCCCACCTGGTCAGAGCCGTTGGCAAGTCCTCTGGGGTGAGCATCGCTGGCCGAAGCCAGCAGCAGGACGGCCGAATTGACGGCACCCGCCGCCAATACCACGACGCGCGCACTGAAGCTTTCCGGCCCGTGTTCACCTTCGCCATGAACCGCGACAATGCGCCCTCCGTCCGTAGAGCTTTGAAGTCGAGTGATGCGCAAGCCCGTTTTTAACGATACATTGGGGTGCGCCAGTGCGGGCCGTATGGCGCAGTTTTCGGCGTCTCCCTTCGCCTGAACCAGACACGGAAATCCATCACAGGTGTCACAGCGAATACATGGGCTAGAGGCGTAATGTGCTTCATCGAGGTGAATCGCAAGTGGCAAGTGAAAGGGGCGCAAGCCGCATGATTGCAGCTGCTGAAAAACCCGTTCAATGGCGGATTCGTGACTGACGGGAGGATAGGGGAAGGGTCCACTGGCTGGCGGTTCGGTGGGATCTTCGCCACGCTGACCATGGGCGAAATACCACTCCTCGGCGATGTCGTAAAACGGCGCCAGATCCGCGTAGCGGACGGGCCAGGGTACGGTCTCTCCGCCGCCATGGCGCAGCGCGGTGAAATCCCGTTCCCGGCGACGCAACACCGCAGCACCATACAGCTTGGTGTTACCACCAACGTGATAGCCGGTCACAGGGTGGAAAGGCATTCCTTTCCGGTCGAGCCAGCGTTCTCCGGTATGGTACACATGCTGGTGAAATACCGCTTCCGGTTCCCAGTTGCTTTTAGTGCGGCGCAAAAAATCACCGCGTTCCAGCAACAGAAGTTTCAGACCGGCACCGGCCAATACTCTCGCCAGCGTGCCTCCGCCGGCGCCGGTGCCGATGATAATGACGTCAACGTCCAAGGGGATCGGAACTGGGTGCGCCGAAATCGGTGTGCGGTTTGACTTCAATGGTGTAATCCTGACCCTGCCAGTGCCCGTCCCGGGTCCAGCGGAAAGTGAAATCGAGCCGCTGTCCGGGACGCAATGTATCGGTGGGCAACTCTACCATGTGCAGACCCAGGCCGGTTTCGCGCGTAGGCATATCGGTGACGTTGCGCCAGCCATCCGTACCCCAATGGACCAGCGCTGGCGCGGGCAGGCAGATGCGCAGGCGTTTGCCGTAGGGGAGGCGCCTGGGACAGGCGTGCAGAGTCCAGAATGCCCAGCGGGTTTCCGGCCGGCGTCCCTGGTAGCGCTTCCACACCGCCTCGGGCCGATCAAATGGGCGTCCCAAAGCGACGCTCGACGCCAGCTTGATGAACTCGGAGTGAGCCCAAACCAAAGGCATGGCTGAGCCCGAAGGTCGACCAGGATAGAGGTTGCGCTCCGGGATGGGGGAACTGTCCCACACCTGTTCCGGAATCAAACCGCAACTCCCGCTCATAGCGGCCATGGCACGCAGGTAAGGCAGCGCGTCTTCGCCGGCAGCCAGCGCATAGTGACCGCGCTCGCCGGTAAGCAGCGGCCAAGCCCGGCCCCGACCAGTGCCGTTGAATCCGCGTCCGTCAGCTTGCTCGCCGTAGCCATCACCGTTGTAGCGGTGCCAGGCAGGGCCACTAGGTGTGTCCACCTTGAGCAGCGCATCGGTTACCTTGACGCTGTCGCGGATCAACGCATCGTCAGCGCGACGTAGACCGAAGCGAACCAGTTGCAGGAAATCTCCGCCCACCTGCTCCTCTGCTGCGAGGCCGAGGTCGTGAATACGGTTCTTGATGAGCAGTACCTGGCTCAACGCACTACGGTCTTGCAGCACCTGCACCGGAGCCATGCGCACGTAATAGCCTTCCACTCCCAGATTTTTGGCCAGCTGGGTATCACGCACGCTGGTCCAGTGCTCGATGCGTGCGTTCCAGTAGTCCGCCAGTTCCAAGGCGAAGCTGCGCGCCGGTTCAGGCAGGAAATCCGCACCGCATACCAGTGCTGCGATGCACACCGCGAGCGTGAACGGATTGACGCCGGCGTCCTCTTCCCATCGGTCCTGCTGAGTGGTCGGACCTTCCTGAGCGATGAAGCTCAGCGCACGCTGGATCATGTCGTCCACCACGATATCGTCCAGCACGCCGCGCTCGCCAAGCGCAGCGACCAGCAGCACCGCAAAGCCGGCTTCATCAAGTTGCACGCCTGACCAGTATGGTTTGCCGCCCAGCCACTGGTTCTGGAACCAGCGGCCGTCCGCCTGCTGGGTGGCGATCAGATAGCGCAGGATGTTACGCGCCTCGTCCTCTGCACCCAGAGCCAGCAGTCCGCCTGCGCTTTCCACCAAATCTCGCGGCCACACGAGATGATACCCACCGAGATCGTCCTTAGTGCTACCCCAGGGGACGCTGAGGCTCGCCACCATGCCGCCGGGGTAGGTCTTGTCCTGATGGGTATGCAGCACCATCGCGGACGTCTGGAAGACATCCGCCAACTCTGCAGTGAGCCCCTGAGGTAGGGCACAGGTGCGCGTGCGGTCGGCATGCCATGCTTGCCAGCACTCGGCCTGATGCTGCCAGACACTTTCGAACGGCTGGATCAGTGCGGAGATGGCGAGGGTGGCAGCGGACTCCTTGCTGCTGCCGAATCCGAGTGCCAATATGGCGCGGCGCGCAAGCTCGGCAGTAAGCGCCACATTGCCGGGACCGGCGGTATCGTAATTCCAGACCATAGCTTCATTGTGCGCAAAATCCTGCCAGCCATCGCTTACGCCGACGTATCCAGCGCTGGCCCTTCCCAAGGCATCATGTTGCCGTTCGTCGCCCGCGACCAGGGCCAGACCGAACGGTCCTTGTTCCGCCCAGAGTACCGTACGACCGTTGTGCACATCGGTATATGCGATGTTGCCATGGCCGGTTCCCCCTAAATGTGGTGCCAGCAGCACATAGGGGCGCAGGCCTTCCTCGCCCGACAATATGACCTCGATGAGCATGACGTCGCGCAGCGGATCGGGTACGACGCGCAGGCGCAGTTCAAAGCGCGGATGAGTATGCACGATCTCCACCACCGGGATGCCGGGACCGGGCAGACACGTGCGAAAACTTCCCAGGCGCTTGACCTCGACCCAGAATCCTTTACCGTCGGCGACGATGAAGCCCAGATCGCGCGTCTGCGGGATGTCGGCACGCGGGTAATAGATTTCGTTGAGTATGCCGTAGCCGGTAGTGAACCAGACTCTTGAGGGACCTAACGCGGTACCAACCATATCCTTGGCGCTACTGGCCCAGGTCGGGGAAGTTCCAGGCTGGCCTGGAGCATGCATGTTCTACCTCCTGAAAGGAAAAAGCAGTGCTGTTCGACTGTTTTTATTACTACGGTTACTTAACGGCCTTATGGAGAGGTTCTCGCGGGCCAGTTGCCCGCTTCGTAATCCGGAGCGCTACTGCTAAATCCGGCTCCGCGACAGCAGACCCGGCGGGTGTAAATCGCGCCGGGAATTAGCATACATCACCGCAAAGATCTCGGTCAGTGCCATATTCACGGTCTTGCGAATCGGGTGCAGCACATGAAGCCGGTACGAAGT
>DAHXOO010000052.1 GCA_027364845.1 Pseudomonadota bacterium
CTGCGGAGCAGTTGAAATTCCAAAGAAATCCACTGCATATGGCTCGTTTCTGACGCCAACTGCCGAATCTAGGTTCAACAATAGCGTGCGCCTGCAGTACAATGGCGGCGCGAGATTCGGCAGCAACTAGCGCCGGGTGGATGCGTTCGGGTCTCCTGCCCTACGCGTGCGATACCGGCAAAATGAAGGGCAGTTTCATGCGATCAAGTCACGACTGGCAGGATTTCCTGCGACGCGGGGGTGCCGTATTGACCGACGGCGAAGTTAGTCACTTCGGAGATCCGCAGGCTGAACGCCGGCACGTTGCCGACAACGATGTCATTGCAGATCTGTCGCATCTGTCGCTGATCTGCACCACCGGGGAAGATGCCTCCAATTTTCTCCAGGGCCAGCTCAGCAACGATATCCGCCTGGTCACTGCCACGCACAGCGAGCTTGCCGCATATTGCAGCCCGCAGGGTCGCATGTTCGCTGTTTTCCGGGTTTTCATGCGCGATGGCGTCTATTTCCTGCAGTTGCCTGCAAGCCTGATGGAAACGACCCTCAAGCGTCTGAGAATGTTCGTATTGCGCGCGAAAGTCAGACTTGACGATGCCGACACCGGATGGGTGCGCATTGGCGTATCGGGGTCGAACGCAGTGGCAATCCTGTCTGACGCGGGGTTAGCCACTCCTGACCTGGTTGACGCCTGCGTTACAGACGGCGAGGTCACCGTCTTGCGGATTGCCGGGCCAACGCCGCGGTTCGAGCTGATCGGCCGTAACGAAACGATGGAGCATCTTTGGACGCAGCTTCAGATGCGGCTTGCGCCCGTTGGCGCCGCTGCGTGGTCGTGGCTCGACATCGCGGCCGGAATCCCTGCGGTATTGCCGGGAACGGTTGAGCAGTTCGTCCCGCAAATGGCGAACCTAGACCTTATCGACGGGATCAACTTCAAAAAAGGCTGCTACCCGGGGCAAGAAATCGTCGCACGCATGCACTATCTCGGTCGCCTGAAGCAACGCATGATCCGGGCGCGGGTCGAGACGGGGACGCGGCCTGGGCCGGGAACCCTGATCTATGCGCCGGACTTCGCGGGGCAATCGGCAGGAACAGTGGTCGACGCCCAGCAAGGACCGGAAAACGGCTTTGATCTGCTGGCGGTGGTCCAGATCAGCAGCTTCAAGAATGGAGAACTCCATCTGGCCAGCCCGTCCGGCCCAAGGCTGCAGCTGCTGGAGATGCCCTACTCGGTCGAATCGGAACCCGTGCCGGGCACGTGACCGAACGACAGTCTACGCGGACGTGGTCCCGGTAGACCTAACTGACTCGGATATTACTGCTGTGCAGACTTGTTGCCTTGACCGGGCTGCTGAATGACCTGATAGAACGTCTCGCCCTTCTTCACCATGCCGAGCTGCGAACGTGCCAGGTCCTGCACCGATGCCAAGCCCTGCCGAAGATCGAGCACCTCGGCATCGAGCGCCTGATTGCGTTCGTCTAGGCGCGCATTCTGCGCCTGCTGCACAGCGATTTGGCGCTGCAGTTCCCACAGGCTGACTGCGCCTCCGGTTCCGAACCACAGCGTGTACTGCAGCAGGAGAAGCAGCCCCGCCAGCGCAAAGACAATGATCTTCACTGCGTCCTGACCAGGCCGAATCCAAAGCAGAAGGACGTCATGCCATGCCGCATGACGGTTGGATGGATGCTGAAACCGGGCCTGATCCTCATGGTCCGCCGTATTCTGCACTTTCCGCCTCCTTCCGCCATTTCATCGTTCCAAGCGCAAAAGATGAAAACGCCGGATGCTTGGTCACTGCTTGGCAGTATAAGCAATCACCATGGGATTGCCACGCACTCACCGTACCGCCGCAACAGCGCTTCTCTGCTTCGGAAACGCCGCCAACCCCGGATACGACGCTTCGCCGCCAAGTTCCTCTTCAATCCGCAGCAACTGGTTGTACTTGGCGATCCGGTCGGAACGCGATAGCGAGCCGGTCTTGATCTGTCCGATGCCGGTCGCGACGGCAAGGTCGGCAATGAATGTATCCTCGGTCTCGCCGGAGCGGTGCGACATCACCGCGGTGTACCCCGCGCTTCGGGCCATCGCAATTGCCGCGAGGGTCTCGGTCAGGGTTCCGATCTGGTTCACCTTGATCAGCACGGAGTTGGCGATCCCCTGCGCAATGCCCCGCTCCAGGATGGACGTGTTGGTGACGAACACATCATCACCTACCAACTGCACTGTTTCACCCAGGGTCCTGGTTAGCAACGACCATCCCGGCCAGTCGTTTTCGCCCATGCCGTCCTCGATGGTGATAATGGGATACTTTTTCACCCATCCGGCAAGCTTGTCGATAAACTGTGGCGCGCTGAGCTCGACGCCCTCCGATGCAAGAATGTATTTGCCGCCTTTGTTGAACTCCGAGCTCGCTGCATCAATGCCCAGAAACAGGTCGACCCCCGGGCGGTAGCCGGCTGCCTCTATCCCCTGGAGGATGACCTGGATTGCCGCTTCGTTCGAGGCCAGGTTTGGCGCGAATCCGCCCTCATCGCCCACGGCCGTGCCGAGACCCATGCCCTGCAGGACCTTGCGAAGTGCGTGAAAGACTTCCGCCCCGTAGCGCAGTGCCTCGGCAAAGCTGCTTGCTCCGACCGGCAGTATCATGAACTCTTGCAGGTCGACGTTGTTGTCGGCGTGCACACCGCCGTTGATGACATTCATCTGGGGCACCGGCATCACCAAGCGTCCGCCTCCGCCCAGGTAACGGTACAATGGCAATTCCGCGTCCTTCGCCCCGGCACGCG
Source organism: Pseudomonadota bacterium (assembly GCA_027364845.1). Classification (GTDB taxonomy): domain Bacteria; phylum Pseudomonadota; class Gammaproteobacteria; order Acidiferrobacterales; family UBA6901; genus JAJYCY01. The sequence goes on from DAHXOO010000052.1 coordinate 2,788, forward strand.
CGCAGGCGAGCGATACCGCCAGTATCGCATTTGCGCCGAGGCGGCCCTTATTTGGCGTACCATCCAGTTCGATCATCGCCCGGTCTACGGCCGCCTGGTCGCGCGCATCCTTGCCACGCAGGATCTGGCGGATGTCCTCATTCACATGCTTCACCGCCTTGCGCACACCCTTGCCGCCATAGCGCCCCGGGTCCCCGTCACGCAGCTCCACCGCTTCGCGTTCGCCGGTGGAGGCACCGGAAGGAACCGCGGCGCGGCCGTGCGCGCCAGAAGCGAGAATGACATCGGCCTCCACCGTAGGATTGCCCCGGGAATCGAGAATCTCGCGCGCATGTATCTCGTTGATTTTTGTCATCTTTGCTCAGGAAAGTTGTGACTCTGCTTTATCCGTCATACTTGCTTGAAAAATCGCCGCCGGCTCAGTCGAGCGGCAAGAGCGCTTCGGCCAGGCCGGCACGCTTAACGCTCGCATCCAGCTCCATGAGCGTGGTAAGAAGCATTTCCATGTATGCCAGCGGCCATGCATTGGGGCCATCACTCAATGCTCTGGCCGGATCAGGGTGCGTCTCCATAAAAATACCTGCGATCCCGGCAGCGACGGCAGCGCGCGCCAGTACCGGCACATGTTCGCGCTGGCCGCCGGAGCGCGTACCTTGGCCGCCAGGCAGCTGCACGGAATGCGTCGCATCGAAAACCACGGGACAGCCGGTTTCGCGCATGACCGCCAGCGAACGCATGTCCGATACCAGATTGTTGTAGCCGAACGAAACGCCGCGTTCACATACCATGATTCGCCCGGCGCCGCCCGCGGCGTTGGCCTTTTCCACGACGTTCTTCATATCCCAGGGCGCAAGGAACTGACCTTTTTTTATGTTCACCGGCTTTCCGCTGGCGGCGACCGCCTCGATAAAATTGGTCTGACGGCACAGAAACGCCGGTGTCTGCAGCACGTCCACCACCGAAGCGACGGCGTCTATTTCCGACACCTCGTGCACATCGGTAATGACCGGGACTCCGATCTCCGTGCGCACGCTCTCGAGGATCTTGAGCCCACTGTCCATGCCGAGGCCGCGAAAAGACCTGCCCGAGCTCCTGTTGGCCTTGTCGTACGACGACTTGTAGATGAATGGGATTCCCAGACGTCCTGTGATTTCCTTCAACAAGCCGGCGGTCTGATGGGCCAGGTCGCGCGACTCGATCACGCAGGGTCCGGCTATAAGAAACAGTGGTCGGTCCAACCCCACTTCGAATCCGCACAGCTTCATCGCGCTGCCACCTGCCGCTGCGCCAGGGCAGCGCGATGCTCGCGGGCGGCAAGCACGTATCCACTGAACAGCGGGTGTCCATCACGCGGCGTGGAGGTGAACTCCGGATGGAACTGCACGCCGATGAACCAGGGGTGGTCCGCCAGTTCGATCATCTCGACCAGGCTACTGTCGGCGGAAAATCCGGAAAGTACGAGCCCGCGCTGCTCCAGTACCTCACGATAACGGTTATTGAACTCATAGCGATGACGGTGCCGCTCAATGATGACGTCCTTGCCGTAGAGGATGCGCGCACGGGTACCTGCGACCAGATGGCATTCCTGACCTCCCAGGCGCATGGTGCCGCCGATCTCGCTCGCCCCGCTGCGCGTCTCGACAGCACCATCGGCGCGCTTCCATTCGGTAATGAGCGCGATGACAGGATCGGGCGTCCCGGGAACGAACTCGGTACTGTGCGCACGTTCCAGACCGGCCACGTGACGGGCGAACTCAATCACCGCAACCTGCATTCCCAGGCAGATCCCGAGGTATGGAATAGCGTGCGTGCGTGCATAGTTGACCGCCTTGATCTTTCCTTCGATGCCACGCTCACCGAACCCTCCGGGAACCAGCACCGCATCGACGTCCTGCAGCGCCGCCACGCCCTCACGCTCAATAGACTCTGAGTCCACGTATCGGATCTTCACGCGCGTGCGAGTATGCAATCCCGCGTGCGACAAGGCCTCCGACAGCGATTTGTACGACTCGGTCAGGTGGACATATTTGCCGACGATCGCAATCTCTACCTCGGCGGTCGGGTGCTCCATCGCATCAACGACCTGGCGCCATTCACCGAGATCGGCTGCGCGCACGTTGAGCCGGAGCTTCTCGACGACGATGTCGTCAAGCCCCTGTTCATGAAGCAGAAGAGGAATCTTGTATATGTTTCCCACATCCACCGCAGAGATCACAGCCTTCACGGGAACGTTCGTGAACAGGGCGATCTTGCGCCGTTCGTCATCGGGCAGGCGCCGGTCGGCACGGCACAGCAGTACGTCGGGCTGGATCCCGATGGAACGCAGCTCTTTGACCGAATGCTGGGTCGGCTTGGTCTTGATTTCACCGGCTGCCGCAATATACGGCACCAGCGTCAGGTGCATGTACGCGACGTTGTCCTGACCGAGTTCGACACCCATCTGCCTGATCGCTTCAAGGAACGGCAGCGATTCGATGTCACCCACCGTGCCGCCGATCTCAACCATGGCCACATCCGCGGCATCCGCACCCTGGACGATGCAGCGCTTGATCTCATCGGTGATGTGCGGAATGACCTGAACCGTCGCCCCCAGGTAGTCACCCCGACGCTCCTTGCGTATCACGTTCTCGTAGATACGGCCGGTGGTGAAATTGTTGTTGCGGCCCATGGTGGTACGCACGAAACGTTCGTAATGGCCCAGGTCGAGATCGGTTTCGGCACCATCCTGGGTGACAAACACCTCCCCGTGCTGATACGGACTCATGGTGCCTGGATCAACATTGATGTACGGATCCAGTTTCAGCAGGGTGACCTTGATGCCACGCGCTTCGAGAATGGCGGCCAAAGAAGCCGAGGCGATGCCCTTCCCGAGCGAGGACACGACACCGCCGGTGACAAAGATGAATTTAGTCATGGAATCCGTTTTTTCGGGGGCTTCCTTGAGTTTCCGGCGTAGCGCCGGAGGTAGCCCGAACGGAATCACAGGTTACCAGATGATGGGTTTGCACACAATGAAAATGCGCGCTCACGCGAGGCGCCTGGATGAACCTGCCGGTCGGCACTAACAACGCTCCCAAACGAGCGCCACGCCGGGCTCCTGCGCCCGGGCCGCATACGGCTCGCACACCCACAGGTCGGCCACGGCAGCGAGGTCCTCGCCCACGTACACCAAGGGCACGCGTTCCCGCAGCCATGGCTCAATCCCGCAGGCCTGCAACAGCTTCTTCAGTTTCTGGTGGTGTGCCCGGCCTGGCAGCCGGCAGGTCTCTCCCCCCCGGCGCAGGCGCACCTGGACAGCCTGTTGCCCGAGGCGCGCACGCGCGATCCCGTGGCCGACAGTTTCCAACGGGCGCAGCCGAAGGCCAGTTCCTGGAATCACCAGAGGCCCGGTCAGATCCCACGACAGCGTGAGATCCCTGGCCACGCCCACCACCGGTGCCATGACATGCAGCTCGTCGCGGTAGCGTCGGACCTCCGCCTGTGGCCAGGCGATGCGCGCCTGGTGTGATCTGGGCGGACGTGTGATCTGAACATCGATCTCCTCCAGATGCGCAGCGCTGGGTGCGCGCAACCCCCGTGTCCTCAGCCAGTAACGCAGCACATTGCGGCGGCGCGCGCGCGACAGTGCGCCGAGCGTGGAAACCGACAATGGTGGCGGGCGCAGCCGCCGGTTGTCACCGCCCGGGCCGGTGCTATGCGGCGCCAGGCAATGCGCCAAGTCCTGCTCCCCGACCTCATCGAGCAAATTCGCTGTTTCCGCAGCATGGATTGCACTGCGCGCAAGCACGGGCCGCGCACGCGGCCAAGTCACCTCCAGCAGCGGTATCAACTGCTGTCGCAGCCGGTTACGTCTGTAAGCTGGATCCTGGTTGCTGCGATCCTCAACCCAGATCAGGCCCTCGGCAAGCGCATACGTACGCAGCGACACACGGCTGAACCCCAGCAACGGCCTCGCGATGCGCCCATGTCCGAACTGCGCCAGTGCCGGCATGCCAGCCAGGCCACGCACCCCCGTGCCGCGCAGCAACTGCAGCAGCACGGTTTCCGCCTGATCGTCCTGTTGATGTCCGGTCACCAGGACATCGCCGGGCTGCAGGTGTCGCATCAACGCGGCGTAACGCGCCTCGCGCGCGGCCGCTTCGAGCCCCTCCCCACGCACCGGGCGCACTTCAAGCCGCTCTGCCTGGCACGGCACATCCAGGCGCGCGCACACCTGGCGGCAGTGACGCGACCATTCCGCGGACTCCGGCTGCAGCCCGTGGTCAAGATGCACCGCCTCGAGACGCAGTGGCGCAGCAAGGCGCAACGACGCCAGGGCATGCAACAGCGAATGGGAATCGAGACCGCCGCTATACGCGATCTTGAGGGAGGTGTCCGCTGCCAGGCCGAGATCCCCGAACAGTACCTGGCCCAGGGAAGTTGCCGAAAAGCGGTTCTCAGGTCTCGTCAAACTTGCCGTACTGCATGAGGCGCGCATACCGCGCCGCCAGCAACTGTTCCGCCGGGATGCCAGACAGATTCTCCAGGTTGGCAAGCACGGCCTGCTTGAGCGACACTGCCATGGTGTTCAAATCGCGGTGGGCGCCACCGAGTGGTTCGGACACCACCTCATCGATCAACCCAAGCTTCATCAGGCTTCCGGCGGTGATCCCCATGGCCTCCGCCGCCAGCGCCGCCTTGTCTGCACTCTTCCACAAAATGGATGCACAGCCCTCTGGAGATATAACGGAGTAAGTGGAATACTGGAGCATCATGACCCGGTCTCCCACCCCGATCGCAAGCGCCCCGCCTGATCCGCCCTCGCCTATCACCGTAGCAATAATGGGTGTCCTGAGAGACGCCATCATGTACAGATTGCGCGCAATGGCCTCGCTTTGTCCGCGCTCCTCGGCGCCGACTCCGGGATAAGCTCCAGGGGTGTCGATAAACGTGACGACCGGCATCCGGAAACGCTCTGCCGTCTTCATCACGCGCATCGCCTTGCGGTAGCCTTCAGGCCGCGGCATTCCGAAATTACGCCGCACCTTCTCACGTGTATCCCGACCCTTCTGGTGCCCTATTACCGCCACCACATGATTCTCGAGGCGCGCGATGCCCGCCACTATGGCCGGGTCGTCGGCAAAAGTGCGATCCCCATGCATCTCTTGGAAATCGGTGAAAATGCGCGCGATGTAATCGAGGGTGTAGGGTCGCTGCGGATGGCGTGCCAGCTGCGAAACCTGCCACGGCGTCAGCGAGGTGAAAATCGATTCGGTGAGCTTGCGGCTCTTAAGCCGCAAGCGGTTTATCTCCTCATTGATATTCAGCTCACTGTCTTTGTCAGCGAAACGCAAGGCCTCGATCTTCGCCTCGAGATCGGCAATGGACTGCTCAAAATCCAGAAAATTGGGATTCATGACTCAACCTGATGCGACGCCCCGGCGTAGATTAAACGCACATGCTCCTGCCCTGCAAGCCGCCATAGTCGCTCCAGCACCGCACCACTCGGCTTGATCCGCCACTCCTGACCGAGGACGATTTGCGCTTCAGCGTCGGCCCGGCGGTATTGCAGATACACCGGACACCTGCCGGGCGTCGCGGGTTTCAGAATTTCCTGTAGTTCGCGTGTAAAGCCATTGCCGGTCAGCTGTGCATCCACGTCGATCTCCAGACCGCTTGCCATCACCTCACGCGCCTGGTCGATATCGTAAATCTTCTCCGCGCTCATTCTGAAGCCGCCGGAGTACTCGTCCACGCTCACCCGCCCCTCGACGATCAGCAGGTTATCCTTGCCAAGCAACTCGCGATGACATTCGTACAACTCTGAAAACACGGCAAGCTCCAGCTGTCCAGTGCGATCATCCAGCGTGACAAACGCCATGCGATCTCCGCGGCGAGTGTTCATGGTGCGCATGCCGACCACAAGTCCCGCTACCACCAACGCGCGATCGTCGACCGGCTTCAGATCCGCAAGGCAGCTGTCGATGATATTCCTAAGCTCCGCCTCGTAACGTCTGATCGGGTGTCCGGTAAGGTAAAGACCAAGGGTTTCCTTTTCTCCCTGCAGGCGCTGCTCTTCGGACCATGGCCCTACCTCGGCGAAGCGCCGCTCTTCCGCGGGACTACTCACCGCTGCAAACAGATCATCCTGTCCGGCATCACGGTTCTTGCTGTACTGGCCGGCGGCTGCGAGCGCAGTATTGAGCGACGCCATCATCGACGCGCGGTCCGGCCCGAGCTTGTCCAGTGCCCCCGCCCGTATCAGTGATTCGAGCACACGCCGGTTCACACGCCGCAGATCGATGCGCTGACACAGGTCGAACAGATCCTGGAAGCCACCGGCGCTGCGGCGCGCGTCCAGGATGGCCTCTATGGCCGCCTCGCCCAGTCCCTTGATAGCGCCCAGTCCGTAGAGGATCGTAAGACCCGGATGTTCCGCCCCGTTCCCCTGCGGCACGCTGCCCGCTTCCTCTGGCGGTGCCGCCGTATCCGCGATGCCATGGTCCAGTGGCACGAAAGCATGATCACAGCGATTGATGTCGGGCGGCAGCAGGTTGATGTTCATGTTGCGGCATTCGGCGATCATGGTTACGACTTTGTCGGTCTTGTCCATATCCGCCGTCAGCACTGCCGCCATAAAAGCCGCCGGATAGTGGGCCTTGAGCCACGCGGTCTGATACGCGATGAGCGCATAAGCGGCGGAGTGCGAGCGGTTGAAACCGTAGCCGGCGAATTTTTCGATCAGGTTGAAAATGTCACCAGCAAGCTTCTCGCTGACCCCGCGCGCTGCCGCCCCCATGACGAAGACATCGCGCTGTTTGGCCATCTCCTCCGGCATCTTTTTGCCCATCGCGCGACGCAGCAGATCCGCGCTCCCCAGCGTATATCCCGCCAGCACCCGCGCAATCTGCATCACCTGCTCCTGGTACAGGATCACGCCATAGGTTGGCTTCAGGATTGGCTCGAGGCTCGGATGCGGATACTTGATGCGTTCGCGCCCGTGTTTGCGGTTTATGAAATCGTCGACCATGCCCGACTGCAGCGGACCCGGACGGAACAGTGCCACCAGCGCCACGATCTCCTCGAAGCTGTCCGGCTGCAGGCGCTGGATGAGATCCTTCATTCCGCGCGACTCGAGCTGAAACAGCGCGGTAGTGCGACAAGATTTGAGCAACGCGAAAGTCGCGGGATCATCAATGGGTAACTGCTCTATGACGATCGGCGCTTCGCCTAATCTCAAGCGCGCGGCGTTGATCGTCTTGACCGCCTTATCGATGATAGTGAGGTTGCGCAGGCCAAGAAAATCGAACTTGACGAGTCCGATTGTCTCGACATCTTTCATGTCCAGCTGCGTTACGAATTGTCTGCTTCCCTGTTCGCAGTAGAGCGGCATGAAGTCGGTAAGCGCGCTCGGCGCGATCACTACACCGGCCGCATGCTTGCCTGCAGAGCGCGCGAGCCCCTCGAGCGAGCGCGCTGTGTCGAGGAGCACGCGCACGTCCTCTTCCCTTTCGTAGCGCTCGCGCAGCATCGGCTCGCGATCAATCGCCTTCTCGAGTGTCATGTCGAGCTCCAAGGGTATCAGCTTGGCAAGCTTGTCCACGTAGCCGTACGGATGGTCAAGCACGCGCCCCACGTCGCGAACCACGGCTTTCGCTGCCATCGTGCCGTGGGTAATGATCTGACACACCTTTTCCTTGCCGTAGCGCCGGGTAACGTATTCGATGACGCGGTCGCGCCCCTCGATGCAGAAGTCCACGTCGAAATCCGGCAGTGACACGCGCTCAGGGTTTAGGAAGCGCTCGAACAACAGATCGTACTGGATCGGATCCAGCGCAGTAATGCCCAAGGCATAGGCCACCAGCGAACCAGCGCCCGAGCCACGTCCCGGACCCACCGGCACGTTGTTGTTCTTGGCCCACTGAATGAAATCGGCGACGATCAGAAAATAGCCGGCGAACCCCATCTGCACTATCACGCCGAGTTCCAGATCGAGCCGCCGCTGATATTCGTCAGCGCGCGCCGCACACGTCTCCGCCGGCATAGGTTGGAACCTTGCTTCCAGGCCGGCACTCGCCTGGGCGCGCAGTACCTCATCCACGTTCTGTCCGGGCGGGAGCGGAAAGTCCGGAAGGTAATTGCGCCCGAATTCCAGACGCAGGTTGCAGCGACGGGCGATCTCCAGAGAATTCTCCACGGCTTCGGGAAGATCATGGAACAAAGCGGCCATTTCGCTGCCGGAGCGGAAATACTGCTGTTCAGTGTAGCGCTGCGGGCGACGGCTATCGGTCAGGATGCGCCCGTCCTGGATGCATACCCGCACCTCATGTGCCCCGAAGTCGTCGGGGCGCAGAAACTGTACGGCATTGGTCGCCACGACCGGCAGCCCTTTGCGCTGGGCAAGTCTTACGGCTGCGTGGTTGTACTCGTCCTGTAGCGGCTGTCCAGTGCGCTGAAGCTCCAGGTAGTATCGATCACCAAAGGCGCGCTGGTACTCTTCGACCAGACTCTCTGCCAGATCATTGTTCCCCACCAGCAAGGCCTGGCCAACATCACCATCCAGGGCGCCGGAAAGCACGATGAGTCCGGTGCTGCGCACCCACAGCCAGTCCTTCGCAATGCGCGGCCGCCCGGCGACCTGTCCTTCGCCGTATGCCAGAGTGAGCAGCTGACTCAGGTTCCGGTAACCCGCTGCATCCTGACACAGCAGTACCAACCGGCTTGGCTTGTTCCGGTCCAACGGATTCTCGATCCACAGATCCACGCCGATAATGGGCTTGAGGCCCGCTGCCACGGCAGACTGGTAAAATTTTACCATCCCGAACACATTGACCAGGTCAGTGAGCGCTACTGCCGGCATACCCTGCGCAACCGCCATCGCAACGAGGCCATCGATACGGACAATGCCGTCGATCAAAGAAAACTCGGAATGAACATGCAGATGGACGAAAGGAGTACTCACGGGCTGTATTTCACCGCAAAAACCGGTGCCGGGGAAGGCATCGCACCGGCCAACGCAACCGCGTGGGGACGGTCGACTGCCTCAAGGCGGTCCAGGATCGAGCGGTCAGCCGCGGGCATTCTGCGGCACCAACAGGCGACGCACTGGGCCGAAGCTGCGCCGGTGTGCGGGACTGACGCCACACCGTTCCAAGGCAGCCAGGTGCTGAGGCGTCGGATATCCCTTGTGACGGGTGAAATCGTAACCAGGAAAGACTCGGTCCAAGGCACACATCTCGGCGTCACGTGCGACCTTGGCCAGGATCGACGCTGCCGATATCGCAGGCTCGGTGACATCTCCTCGCACAATGGCGCGGGCTGTACACCCCAGTCGCGGAACGTGGTTACCGTCGATCAGAGCCTCCAACGGCGCCGGAACCAGCTTAGCAACCGCCCTGGTCATCGCCAGCAGGCTTGCCTGCAGAATATTCAGGCGGTCTATTTCTTCAACGGTCGCAGATGCCACCGCCCAGGCTATCGCATAGGCCCGGATTTCCACAGCAAGTTCTTCGCGCCGCACAGGCGTCAGAGTCTTCGAGTCGGCCAGCCCTGCGATCGGTCGCCCTGGATCCAGAATCACCGCGCCCGCCAGAACCGGGCCCGCCAGCGGTCCGCGGCCGGCCTCGTCGACCCCGGCCACAAGCAGGACACCGCCAGGATTTATCATGTCAGCCTCGCGGTCCGGCCCAGCTCCTGCATAACGGCATCTGCAGCCTTTTCGCTCGCCCCCTGCCGCAGCTGCTCGTGAATCTGCTCGAACGCATGCAGCGTCTCGTGCCTTCGATCCGGATGGGCAAGCTGGTTTTCGATCTCGCTTCCGAGCTTCTCAGGCACCGCGTCGCGCTGTAGCAGCTCCGGCACCAGCGCGCGGCCAGCGAGGTTGTTAGGCATCGAGTAGCGGCGCACGTGGGAAAACAGTTTGATCAGCACATAGCTCAGCCAGGACACGCGGTAGGTGACGACCATCAGACGCTTGAGCAGGAGCGCCTCTAGAGTCGCGGTTCCAGACGCCACGAGGACAACGTCCGCCGCAGCCAGGGCGTCACGCGAGTGCCCATGCAGGCGCGTGAGCGGAAGATCCCAGGCGCTATTGCTCTTTATCGCGTCTTCGAATATCTGACGTGTGCTGCGGTTCACAAACGGCGTGAGGAAATGCATTTCCGGGTGACGTCCCTGCAGCCACAGCGCCGTCTTCACGAACACGTCGGCGTGCGTACGCAACTCGCTAACGCGGCTGCCGGGGAGCAGGGCGACTATGGTCTTGTCCTGCGGCAGATTCAACCGCGCACGCACCATGCGCATGTCCACATGCTCCGGGATTTCGTCAGCCAACGGATGTCCGACGAAATCCACCGGCACGCCGTGAGTCCTGTAAAACTGCTCTTCGAACGGAAACAGCGTCAGCATTCGATCGACCGCCTTGCGTATCTTGTGCACTCGGTAGCTGCGCCACGCCCATACCTGCGGGCTGACGTAATGCAGCGTGCGGATACCGGCGCGCCGGAGCACAAGCTCCAATCCCAAATTGAACCCGGGCGAGTCGATGCCGATAAACAGGTCCGGAGGGTTGTCCAGAAAATGGCGCCGCAACCGGGCGCGGATCGCGCGCAGTTCCCGGTATCTGCCCAACACCTCGGTCAATCCGAGCACCGACAGCCGCTCCATGGGAAACAGGCTGTTACAGCCGAGCGCCACCATCTCCGGCCCTCCAATCCCTTCGAACTCGACAGCGGCAAGCCGCTTCCTCAACGCCGAGATCAGGCGTGCGCCCAGGAGGTCACCAGACATCTCACCGGCTACGATTCCGATGCGAACGGCCGAAGTGGATCGCGGCATTTTTCTTCACATACTCTAACGTATGATCCCGCGTTCCGACTGTCTGATAAAGTCTACGAGGTACCGGACCTCCTCGTGCTCCCTCGCGATGCTGTCCAGGCGCTCCAAAGCCTGATCCAGTTTCAGGCCGGACCGGTAAATGATCTTGTACGCACGCCGCAGCGAATCAATGGCCGCGTCCGAAAAGTCGCGCCGCTTCAGACCACGCAAATTGAGCCCGTACGGCTTGGCCGTGTTCCCGGAAGCAAGGATGAATGGCGGCACATCCTTGAAAGTTATCGTCGCGATGCCGGTCATGCAGTGCGCTCCGACCCGGCAAAACTGGTGAATGCCGGTGAAGCCCCCGAGAATCGCATAATCGCCGACGTCCACATGTCCCGCCAGGCTGGCGCAGTTGGCGAATACGGTCTTGTCACCGACGCGACAGTCGTGGGCAACATGCACATAGGCCATGAACAGGTTGTCGTTGCCAATGCGCGTAAGTCCGCCACCGGCAACAGTGCCGCGGCTAAAGCTACAGTACTCTCGCACGATATTGCGGTCGCCGACCTCCAGCCGGGTCGGCTCGCCCGCGTATTTCAGGTCCTGCGGTGCCTCACCGAGTGAGGCAAACTGGAAGATCCGATTCTGCTTTCCGATACACGTGGGGCCATTAATGACCACATGCGGACCGATCCAGCTACCGTCGCCAATCTCCACCCCGGCGCCGATGACCGAGAATGGTCCGACATAAACGTTCTCTCCCAGATGTGCCGAGGGATCAATGATTGCCTGCGGATGAATCACCTACTCGAATTCCTTGTACGTACACATCAGTTCCGCACTGCAACAGAGTTCCCCATCCACTTTTGCAGCAGTATCGAACTTGTATATGCCGTGCATCTTCCGTTTCAACGATACTTCTATGCGCAACTGGTCACCAGGCTCCACCGGGCGCTTGAAGCGCGCCTTGTCGATGCCGACAAACAGATACACAGAGTTCTGGGTCGGCAGCATCTGCTCGGTTCTGAACGAAAGAACCCCGCAGGCCTGAGCCATGGCCTCCACCACGAGCACCCCGGGCATGACCGGACGGTTGGGGAAATGCCCCTGGAAGAACGGCTCATTGATAGTGACGTTCTTGATTGCCACCAGAGACACGTCGGGAGTGTATTCCAACACTCGGTCGATCAATAGAAACGGGTAGCGATGCGGGAGATGTTTTAGTACGTTATAAATATCAAAACTAGTCAAGTTCTTCTCCCTCTATAAGCCTCTGCACCTTCTGTTCAAGTTCTTTGATCCGACGCGCCAGCGCGTCCAATTGACGCAGCCTCGCCGCATTCTTGCGCCACGAGCTAGCCTCTTCCGCCGAAATCGCCGACGAATATACCCCTGGCTTTGTTATCGATCCCGACACCAGCGATGTGCCAGTAACATGCACATCGTCGGTTATCTCCAGATGTCCAGCGATGCCCGCACGCCCGCCAAATGTGCAGCGCTTGCCGATGATGACGCTTCCGGCAACACCGACAAACGCGGCCATGGCCGTATGTTCGCCGATTTGCACGTTGTGCGCAATTTGGATCAGGTTATCCAGCTTTACGCCGTCAGCAACGACTGTATCGCCAAGAGCACCGCGATCGATCGTAGTGTTTGATCCCACGTCCACGTCATCGCCCAGCACCACCCGTCCGAGCTGCGGCACCTTCACCCAGCTCGCGCCGTCATGCGCATAGCCGAAACCGTCGCTGCCTATCACCGCTCCCGGATGTATGAAGCATCGCCTTCCCACTATGCACTCGCGGCATACCGTTACGTTCGCAATTAGTCGGCTTCCAGCTCCGATCCTGGCGCCGCGGTCGACAAAACACCCCGGCCCGATAAACACGTTGTCGGCGATCACCGCGCCGGCTTCCACCACTGCCTGGGGTCCTATCCATGCTGTCGGCGCCACCTGCGCGCCAGGCGCAATGATCGCGCTGGCGTGGATACCCGGGTCGCAGGCCGGTTCCGGATTGAGCAGCGCGGCGATCCGTGCAAAACACAGGTGCGGGTTATCGACGATCAGGGCATTGCCGGGAAAATGCGAAACGTCGTCCTGGGTCAAGATCACGGCTCCCGCGCGGGTGCTGCCGAGATATCTGTGAAAGCTGGGATTTGCTAGAAACGCGATGTCACGCGGCCCGGCATCCACTAGGGTCGCCACGCCGTCGATCTCGTGCGCGCCGTTTCCCCGCAACTGCCCGCGAAATCGCCGCGCAAGTTCTTCAAGTGTAACCGCCGCCATCGCCAATCCGGATTATCGCATATCCAGAGCTTCCAGGGCGCCGGCAGCGGAAACCGCCGCCTCGCCGAGTACACTCCCGAGCCCGACGCCAAACTCTCCGGCGGTGAAGCCATCGCCTACGGAAAAATGCTCACTGAAGAACTTATGCCCTGGGTCGCCGCCCATTACCGCATCCTCACTGATCGCGAGCATACCGG
>DAHXOO010000053.1 GCA_027364845.1 Pseudomonadota bacterium
GGCGAGTACGGGTTGTTTCGCGAGCTGCTCGACTGTTTTGTCGAAGGCGATGTGATGCTGGCGGACAGCTACTATTGCAGCTTTTTCTTGATCGCCGCGTTGCAGGCACGCGGGGTGGACGTGCTGTTTGAGCAGCATGGCGCGCGCCACACGGATTTTCGTACCGGCGAGAAGCCCGGTACCCGTGACCATGGGGTGAAGTGGGCCAAGCCGGCGGCGAGGCCCGACTGGATGACGCCGCAGGAGTATGCGGCCTATCCGGCTGAGTTGACCCTGCGGGAAGTGAAAGTCCGCAAGAAGGTGTTGGTGACCTCGTTCCTCAATCCCCGCGAGGTCTGCAAGCGGGAGCTCGGCCAACTGTTTCTGCGCCGCTGGAACGTCGAATTGGATCTTCGCAACATGAAAACGACGCTGGGCATGGAGCGCTTGACGTGCAAGACACCTGAGATGTGCGAGAAGGAACTGTGGATTTACATGCTCGCCTACAATCTGATCCGCCTGTTGATGGCTGAGGCCGCCGTACGAGCGGGCGTACTGCCGCGTCAACTGAGCTTCAAGCATACGGTGCAGGTTTGGGTAGCGTGGAGTCAAAGACAGTTTCTCTCGGATGCCCCAGAGGACACCGCCGCCTTGTTCAGGTTGATCGCCCAGATCAGAGTCGGCAATCGACCCGGCAGGATGGAACCCCGGCTCATCAAGACACGACCCAAGCCCTTTGCACGACTACAGACCACGCGGCGCAGAGCACGGGCAAACATCAGGAAATATGGACGCCCTAAAAAGCTCACGGCTTAACTCAGTGGCATTCACTACTGTATTCTTTTTGCTCATGCATCCCCCTTGGATGCCCCTTCGATAGGATGCCGCGCCAGCCGGGTAGGGTGCCCGGTTTTCGCCCCGTCGGCCTAGCCGCGGCGTACTCGGCGCCAATTGCAATCTGCCGCCATGCGTTGTTGGTGGCCTTTCTGTTTCAGGTTACGCCGCCGCCCTACGCGGGGCCACTTTGCGCTCGATCTCTTTGCGGGTGGCGAGCGTGCGCAGATCGTAGTCAGCTTGAAGCGCCAGCCAGCTCGCGGCATCGCCGCCGAAGTACCGCGCCAGCCGTTCGGCAGTGTCAGCCGTTACGCTGCGGCGCTCTTTCACGATTTCATGAATCCGCGTTGCCGGAACGCCAAGTTCCATGGCAAGCGCATGCGCGCTTAGGCCGATGGGAGCCAGGTATTCCTCGCGCAGCACCTCGCCGGGGTGAACCGGGCGCATGCGGTCAGTGGGTTTGCTCATGTGGGTACCCTCAGTGGTAATCGACAATCTCAACGTTATGTGGCCCCGCATCCGTCCGGACGAAACACACACGGAATTGGTCATTGATGCGGATGCTGTGCTGACCCTTACGGTTGCCTTTCAATGCTTCAAGCCAGTTTCCCGGCGGCGAGCGCAGAAAGTCGAGCGTCTTGGCAACATTCAGCATTCTGAGCTTGCGCGTGGCCACGTTCTCGAACGCCCGGAACACTTTCGGATGGCTGCCATTAAACAGCGCCTCCGTGAGCTTGCAGGCGAACGATTGAATAGCCATGCTGAGAGGATATTACGCAGCGCGTAAAACTACAAGCGGAATATGCACGAAAACGCTACGAGTAGGCGGCGCTCCCGTTCCTTCCGTGCGGCTCAAGCTCTGCGCAGCTCCGCCGCCCGACCGCGCGCACTGCCGCTATTTGACCACGTGTAGGCCTTTGGCCTGTTCGCTCGCATCAAAGACAATGTCGGCCTGTTCCAGCATCCAGGCTTCTATCTTGTCGTGCCACTTGCGCAGCAGGTCGAGCGGGCGGCGACGGTAATGCTTTTCGGCTAGCGTGCTTGGTTTGTGGCCCATGATTTGGGCGGAGATACCGCTCGGGGTCTCCACCCACTCGGCGAGCGTGCCAAAGGACCGGCGCAGGCCGTGCAGGGTCAACATGAACTTCCCCCGATTGCACAATTGTCCACCTTAAAGAGGTGTCTGTGAAATCGGGGGAAGTTCAGCCTGAGCGGTTCAAGACCTGTTCGGATCGCTCCCTGTCTGCCAGCAATCCGTTCTGCTCCGCCTTTCGCGGCCATTCCACCAGCTTACTGGAATGGGAACAGTTGGAGGCCTTTTGGGAAGTATTGCGCAAGGATATTGCTGCGAAGTCCAGCCGGATATCCTTGATGGGGATGATCTGTTGACGCGGTAGCAGCTGACGAGCTTTTAGGCACCTGCGACGAACCTAAGCAGGGCGGCGAGCCGTGCTCATCAACCACACAGCGCTGATATTGCTTGCACCGATTCTCCTTTAGTCTTTAGGAATCCCATGTAAACCGGCACGGACAAGCTCAGATTCCCGCGTACCAAGCGTACCCTTGATCCTCCCAATAGCCGCCACGTCCGCCTCCGAAACGCCGGTAATCGCCCACCACCTGAATGTGCATCAGGTATTTGGCCATCTTGTACCCAAGCTGACGTTCGACACGCAGCCGCAACGGCGCGCCATTTGCCACCGGCAATTGTTGACCGTTCAGCCGATAGGCGAGGATTGTTTGCGGATGCGTCGCCGAAACAAGGTCCAGGCTCTCATAGTAATAATTATTTCTGTCCATCGGGTCGGCACAGAAGAACATGACATACCGCGCTCCAGGCACCAGTCCCGCCAGGGCCAGCACGTGGCGTAACGGCACACCTGTCCACTCGCCGATACAGCTCCAGCCTTCTACGCAGTCGTGGCGTGTGATCTGAGTACGTGCCGGCATTGCCTGCAGCGCAGCCAGCGAAAGACGGAGCGGATGCGCGACAAGACCATCGACCTGCAGTCGCCAGTCCCGGAAACCGTTATGCGCGAGCGCATGATAGGCGGTACTGTCAGGATCGGTCGTTCCGTTTGCCCGGAACACAGGCGCAACGTCCGCGTAAGTGTATTCCGGCGCAAGCGCGTTCCTAGGCACGAGTAAATTCTGAGCGCGTTCGGTGAGTGGTCCTTCGAGATCAAGAATTCGCGGAAACCACCGGCTGTCCGAGAGCCGGTCGAGGTTCCCGAGCATCAGTGTGCCGGTACCTCCGAGCAAAAGCGCTCCGGTACTGCCGGCGGCGCGCAGTACAAAGCCGCGCCGCGCTGTGTCGCTTGCTTGCGCAGCCGGCTGTTCTGACGCGTCCGCCTCAGGGCGGTCCACAGCCGCATTAGTCTTGATCACATAGCGCCCGGTGACCATCGAGCGTAAGTTGTTCCACAGCCCCGTGAGCAAAACCATTGCCAGATGCACGATGAAAAATGCGAGAAATGAAAAAGCCACGATGAAATGAATGGTGCGCGCACTCTGATGACCACCGAAGAACCACAGCAGCCCTGGAAAACCCGCAGTGATGGTCGGTGACATCGTAAGACCGGTCAGCACCGCAAGTGGTCCCAGACCGAACACGACCAGCAGGTAAGCAAGTTTCTGAAGGACGTTGTAACGCATTGCTTCTTTCCCATGAGGAAAGCGCAATCGAATGTGATCCGCGATTGTTGCACCGATGTGCCTCAACTCGCGCCATCGCGGGAGCAGATCATGGCGCAAGTGCCCGCTCCACAGACTGACGGCGGCATAGGTAAGGCCGTTCAGCACGAAAATCCAGGCAAAGAAGAAATGCCAGCGCCGGCCCATCGCGAGCCAACGCATGCTGGGTAGTGTCGCCCAGCGCGGGAAACCACGTTCTACTAGCCCACTCCGGCCTTTCGAAACTCCCAGAAAACCGGTTGTATCAAAGGTGTGGCCGGCGACCGTCGTGACACCGATGAGGTGGCCACGTCCGTCCTCGCGCGCCCCGAGCGATACAATGGGATGGTGAAAGTGAGAGGTATTTCCCCAGTAGAGGTCAGGGCGCGCAATAAAGATCTGCAGCCCGCTCATCAACATCACGATGATCGTGAAGAAGTTGATCCAGTGAAATGCCCGCGTTGCCCGCGCGTGTCGCTGAATCAGTACCCGCTGTGTGTTGCCCGGCTCCGCAGGCGGGGCCGGACTGTCAGGTGCATTTGACAATGCCTCGCCACGAACCGCATCCGGTGGATCCGCGGCGCTCTTTGGCTTATTTCCGGGTTCCATGCGTTGCCCTAGTCCCTGTTTGAGAACCTACTTTACGGAGTGCTCGCGCGATGTTCCGTCATCATGGCATCGTGCTCCTATCGCTTTTCCCCAGGGCCAAGATGTAATACCAATTATTTTAATTTGTAAATTGGTAGTTAAGCGGCATGAGTGCAAACTACCAATAATTGTAGGTATTGGTAGTCAATTGGTAATTGACGGATTTTTATTCGGGTTCTCGGCTATACGCTGCCTGACGGTTGTTGAGCAGTGGCTGCATCGAGCGGGGGCCGAATGGATGCGTCGCCGGCCTGTGTTCAGCGTCAGGCACCGTCAAGGCCACATGTTCGAAGGGTCGTCCTGCGAGGGCAACTGCCCTGGCTGCTCGAGAATGGCGCGAGGGGGGCGGACCCAGGGCGGTTGCCAGGGCAGCGTAGTACTTCGCTTGAGTGCAAGTAGCGTCGATAGCGGCACCAGCCGGATCCGGTAGAACGCCAGCCGCGGCAGCCATTGCTGCAGCACCTCCAGCGTCGCAGGGCGGGGGTGACCGATGGCGATCGCGTGTCCGCGTCTGCGGGCGACGCGGATCAGTAGCGCGAACTGCTTTTCGACGGCCTCGACAGTCGGGATGTCATCGAGGAAGATGTTTCGCGACAGATCCGGAATGTGATACGCGCTGGCTGTGCGGGCCGCCACGGTCTGGGCGATGGTTCGCGAATCGACGAAGAACAGGTGCCCGTGCTGATACAGCGCCTGCATGACCCACTCCATCGGCACCACCCGCGAGGTCAAGAGGCTGCCCATATGATTGTTCACCCCCGCTACGTATGGGATGCTGGCAAGATCCTCATCGAGTGTAAGCGTGAGCAGGGTCCGTGACATTGCCGTATCCAGAGCCCCAGGTCCCGGATTCAGCCCGGCTATGGCCTCCATCGGTAGATGTAGCATTACCTCCTTGCCGTGACGGTGTGCCATATCGGCAAGATCGACTGCGTACGGTGTGTGCGGCAGAATCGCGCAGGCGACTGGTCCCGGAAGACGTACGGCCTGTTCTCCCGCCGGGCGATTGTTGCCCATGTCGTCGATAATGATGCTGATGTAGGTGGGAGGGAAACGCGCGGTGTCTGCACCGCACGCCCGGCCCGCCGCGAACAGTGCTACGGCAATGAGCAACATTTGAATCCAGGGCGACGTCCGGCTGCGCCGCATGGCCGGCAGCGGATGGGTCCGGGCGACGGGCGGCAAGGCCGCCCGATTTAGCAGTATCGAATTGTCGTTATCGACTTGCGCGCCCGGCGCTGCGCTCACTGGCCAGCTTCATGCTGGTAGACCGAGATCCCCCTGAGCAGATTCAACGCTTCCCACAGCTGGTAATCCGTACCCACGGTGTCAGGTGGCACCGCACTTGCGACAGGCGCGCCTGCTGCGGCTGGTCCGGTGTTCTTCAGGTGACCTTCCAAGTCCACCTCCTTCAGCATGCTGTCGTTGGCCTTCTCGTCCTTGGGAATCTTCATTTCATCGACGACCACGTCTGGGGTGATGCCGCGGTCCTGGATGGAGCGGCCGCTCGGAGTGTAGTAGCGCGCGGTCGTGAGCCTGAGAGCCGAACCGTCGCTCAGCGGGATGATGGTCTGTACTGAGCCCTTTCCGAAGGTTTTGGTGCCCATGACGATAGCGCGCTTGTTGTCCTGCAGCGCTCCGGCGACGATCTCGGACGCCGAGGCCGAACCGCCGTTGACCAGCACCACCACTGGCGCCCCATGCAGAACATCACCCCCGGGGGTGGCGGCGAACTTCATGTTGGAGTCCGGAACGCGTCCCTTGGTGTAGACAATCAGGCCCTTGTTGAGGAAGGTGTTGCTGACTGAGACCGCGGCGTTCAGCACGCCGCCGGGGTTGTTGCGCAGATCCAGAACCAGGCCTTTCAGATTACCCTTGTTTTCGTGCTTCAGCTTGTTGAGCGCTTTCATCAGGCTGCCCTGAGTGTTGGCCTGAAACTGAGCGATGCGCACGTACCCGTAGCCTGGCTCGAGCAGGCGTGATTTGACGCTCTCGATCTTGATGATCGCACGCTTGAGCTTGAACTCGAGAGGCTTGTCTACACCCCGGCGCACTATCGTTAGTGTAATCTCGCTACCCGGTTTGCCACGCATCATG
This sequence comes from Pseudomonadota bacterium, assembly GCA_027364845.1. Classification (GTDB taxonomy): domain Bacteria; phylum Pseudomonadota; class Gammaproteobacteria; order Acidiferrobacterales; family UBA6901; genus JAJYCY01. The sequence goes on from DAHXOO010000053.1 coordinate 6,232, forward strand.
TTGACCGCTTGGTTCAGCGACATGCCCTGGACGGCCTTCTGGTCGATCTTGATGATCAAATCACCCGGTTTCAGCCCGGCATGCGCCGCCGGTGTGCCGTCGATCGGTGAAACGACCTTCACGACCCCGTCTATCATCGTCACCTGCAGCCCAAGCCCGCCAAAGTCGCCCTCGGTGCTGATGCGCATCTCTCTGAAGGCTTCCCGATCGAGAAATGCCGAATGCGGATCGAGCGAGGACACCATGCCCTGGATCGCATTGTCGATGAGTTTCCTGTCGCTCTCCGGCTCCACGTAGTCGGACTTGATACGGGCAAAGACGTCCGTGAAGGTACGCAACTGCCGAATGGGCAATGGCTGGCTGGGCTGAACCGGCGCCTGCGCGTCAGACGTGTTGTGATCCGCCTGTACCGCGCGTTCCAGCGTGATTCCTGCGCCTATAAATACACCCATAAGCAGGATCAGCGCGTAGCGCATGAAGTGACCGCCCTTGGGGAGCTTGTGCCCCTCATCGGGGGAGCGGTGCGATAGATTCATTTACGTTTCTCCGAATTTACCTAGGGTTGCGCTGCGGCTTGCTTGTGTAGGCCGCGGCAATGATTGCTGCATAGGTTCTTTGCGTCCAAAGTCTAGCGTATTTTGCACCACTTCAGCGGATTTAGCGGCCTTTCATCATGCAGGACCTCGAAATACAGACCGGTTTGCGGGGCTCCGCCGGTATTGCCGACTGTTGCGATGACCTGGCCAGCACTCACCCAGTCTCCGACCTGCTGGTACAGGCTCTGATTGTGGGCGTACAGCGACATGTAGCCGTCGCCGTGATCGATGATCATCAGCAAGCCGAAGCCGCGTAGCCAGTTGGCATAGGCCACCCGCCCGCTAAACACTGAAATCACCTTGCTTCCCTCAGGCGCCGCCAGGAACACGCCCTGCCATCTGAGGTTGCCGAAACCCTGCAACTCGCCGAATCGGTCCACAATTCTGCCCGTTACCGGCAGGGGTAGTCTACCGCGAAAATCCGCGAAACGGCTATTCGGGCCCGGAAGCGGAACCGGGGAAGCACCCACCATCACGTGCTGAATTCCTTTGACCAGACGGCTCAGCCGTTGTTCATCGCGCCTCAGCCGTGCGACTTCCCGGGATTGACTGACGACCTTCCGGTTTAGCTGTGCAAGCAGGGCCTGGCGGCGCGCTTCGGACTGCAGCAATGCCTGACGCTTCGCGATCTGATCGGCGCGCAGCTGCTCAAGGACGTGCGCGCGCTTACTGATCCGGTTCCTGACGGTGGCAAGACGCGCCAGTGCCGCGCGCGCGGCGGCGATGTGGGCGGCGCGCGCTTTTTGCAGGTATTCATAATAGGTCAGCACCCGGCTGACGGTGGCCGGGTCCTGCTGGTTGAGGAGCAGTTTCAGATACTCCTGCCGGCCCAGGACATAGGCTGCACGCGCCTCTTCCTCAAATTCGTGCAACTGTCCGCTGATCTGGCGGTGTTCACGCAGCTGTTGCAGCCGCAACCCCACCAGCTGCCGGTTCTGCTGCCGGCGCTCAGCATCCAGCTGTCTGAGGCCGCGCAGAATCTTTCCGATTTGCTCCTCCGAGTCGCGTAGTGCCACGAGCTGGGTGTCGCGTTGTCCGCGCGTATGTTCGAGCCTGTGCTGCAATGCCTTGAGACGAGTGCGCAGCTGCGTGAGTCGTTGCGCCGCAGACCCACCATCGGCGGCCGCCATACCACCCATAACACACAATATCGCCGCCAATGCGGCTGCAAGCAGCATTGGCGGCAGCCGCATTGCCCGGTGCGGCGCCGGGGAACTCCTGGGGGTACGGGCAAGCCTGTTGCCAGCCGGCCCCACCGCGGAAGATGGGCGGGGGGATGTGCTCGCGCTGCGACGCCTGCTGTCAGGCTTCCAGTTCAACCAGGGGGCGTCCACTCATCTCCGCGGGGATGCGCAGACCCATCAGGTACAGCATGGTCGGGGCTACATCCTCAAGCGACCCGCTGCCGACAAAGTGTGCCTTGCGTCCCATGTACAGCAGTGGCACCGGATTCGTAGTATGGGCGGTATGGGGCTGGCCCGTCTCGGGATCATACATCTGCTCGGCGTTGCCGTGGTCGGCGGTGATCAGAAGCTCGCCGCCCGCTTCGCGTATTACTGGTGCGATGCGCCCAATAGCGGCGTCGAGCGACTCGATGGCGTGCACCGTGGCCGGAAAATCGCCGGTGTGTCCAACCATGTCGGCGTTGGCGAAGTTGCAGATGATTACGTCGTAGACGCCGCTTTTCACAGCCGTAATCACCTTGTCAGCAACCTCCGACGCGCTCATCTGCGGCTTGAGGTTGTAGGTTGCGACATCCGTGGGCGAGGGCACGAGGATGCGGTCTTCGCCTTCGAACGGTGTTTCGATGCCGCCGTTGAAAAAAAAGGTCACGTGCGCATATTTCTCGGTCTCTGCGATCCGCAGCTGGTGCTTGCCCAGGCTGGCCAGATAGGCGCCCAGCACGTTGCGCAGGCGCTCGGGCGGAAATGCCACCGGGATATGAAATTCGGACTGGTATTCGGTCAGACTGACGAAGCGGCCCAATTTCGGGCGCGCCTCGCGCCTGAAGCCGTCGAAGCCGTCCTCGATGAACGGACGCGTGATCTGGCGTGCGCGGTCGGAGCGGAAGTTCATGAACAGCACCACATCACCGTCCTCGATGCGAGTCGGCTCCGCGCCTGGCGCCGCGATGACCGTAGCCTTTACGAATTCGTCGGTTTCGCCGCGTGCGTAGGCGGCTGCAAGAGCTTCCACCGCGGTGGATGCGCGGTATTCGGCTTTGCCCAGTGTGATCAGGTCGTAGGCGGCCTGGATACGGGGCCAGCGATGATCCCGGTCCATGGCATAGTATCGTCCGATCACGGTGGCGATCCGCCCGTGGCCGAGGCTGCGGAACTTCGCCTCCATGGTTTCTATGGACGCCTGCGCGCTTTGCGGCGGTGTATCGCGGCCGTCCAGAAACGCGTGCAGGAATATCCTTTTCGCTCCGCGCCGTACCGCGAGTTCCGCCATCGCGTGGATGTGATCCTCGTGGCTGTGCACGCCGCCGGTCGACAGCAGGCCGAGGATGTGGACCGCTCTGTCGGTGTTGATCGCGAGATCGACTGCGTCGGTAAAGGTCTTGTTGGTGAAGAACGAGCCCGAGCTGATGGCGCGGTTGATGCGTGTGTATTCCTGGTAGACAACGCGACCGGCGCCCAGATTGAGGTGGCCGACCTCGGAGTTTCCCATCTGGTTTGAAGGTAGCCCCACTGCCGCTTCTGAGGCGCGGATCAGGGTATGGGGATAGTTCGCCCATAGATTGTCCCAGTTGGGCTTCCGGGCGCTGGCTATGGCGTTATATTCGGCGTTTTCGCGGTAGCCCCAGCCATCCATGATAACCAGAACGAGCGGTTTGGGGGTCGACGGCATGCCTTTCGTTTAACCTGGATAAATCTGTGGTCTTTTAATATTGGCTAATATTGTATAATGTTTCCAAGACAATGACAGCCACGACATGGATTCGTTCATCGGACGTGGTGATCGGCTGGAGGGTATGTGGGGCACCAGCGGCAACTTCTAACCGAGATGAGGTAATGACATGAGTGTGATCGCCGAGCATGTTGGGCTCATCAGCAATGAGGAGGACATCTACCGTGCTTCCCATTCGCTCAAAGCCATGGCCCATCCGTTACGCCTGAAGATACTTTGTATGCTGGGTGCCGTGAATGAAGTCAGTGTCCAGGAGATTGTAGAACATGTCGGGACGTCGCAGAGCAATATCTCCCAGCACCTGTCCATTCTGCGGGACAAGGGCATTCTGGCATCACGCAAAGACGCCAACAAAGTCTACTATCGGATCGCCGAACCCGAGATCATCAATCTTATTGGCGCACTGCGCGCTGCGTTCTGCAGCGCTTTCGACGAAGCGTGATGCATACGTCGCGCGCAGCGCGTGGTGTTTCCGCGGCTGGGCTGTTACGACCACGGCCGCCTTAAACGCTGTCGCAGACCCTGTCCCGGGCCGCTTCATACCTTTAAGTATTTTTTAAAGACCGCTACTGCAGCATTTGCCGAGATCCCCTATGCAGTTCGTAATCCACAACTGGTACCTGTTCCTGGCACTGGCATTCGTCCTCGTTCTGCTGGTTGGCGCTCCGCTGAACCAGCTGCTGCACGGCATCAAATCGGTGCCTGTGAGCCAGGCGGTGCGTTTGGTCAATCACGAGTCGGCGCTGATCGTCGACGTGCGCGAGCCGGATGAATTCAGGACCGGGCACATTCCCAACTCGATCAATATCCCGCTCAGCGCCTTGCGCGCGCGGCTGACCGAACTCGAGAAGTTCAGGGACCGTCCGATCGTCGTCAGCTGCCGCACCAGCCAGCGTTCGGCCAAGGCTGCCATGACGCTGCGCAAGCACAATTTCCAGTCGGTGCATGTTCTGGCTGGCGGGATTCTCGCCTGGCAGAGCGAGAACCTGCCGACGCAGAAGTGAGGTGAATATGGGTGAGCAGGCCAGAGTCCTGATGTACTGCACGCGCATCTGTCCTTACTGTACGATGGCGGATCGCCTGCTTGAGCGCAAAGGAGTGAAAGCCGAGAAGATCCATGTTGACGAGCTGCCGGAGCAACTCGCTGAAATGATGCGGATCACGGGAAGAACTACGGTACCTCAGATCTTCATCGGCAAGACCCACGTCGGCGGCTACACTGATTTGGCGGAGCTCGAGCGTGGCGGTAAGCTCGACACGTTGCTCGCAGCGCAGTCCTGAGGTCCGTCGGCGCTCGCCCGAAACTGTTTTTGTCGCGCCGCGCGCTGTAACACGAACAATAACGATACATGACAGCGGGACGATTTCCCGCATTTTTTCCATTCCACCGATAATCTAGGAATCACCCATGGCAGATTCGAATCAACCCCAGGGTCCAACTTTAAACTTAGAAAAGATCTACGTGAAGGACATCTCCTACGAGGCGCCTAATGCCCCGCATGTCTTTCTGGAGCAGAAGGTACCGGAGGTGGGGATTCAGCTCCAAATCGGCCACAGCCCGCTCACAGCCGACGAGGGCATCTACGAGGTCGTCCTCGGGGTGACAGTGACGGCCAAGCTCCAGGACAAGACCGTGTTCCTGGCTGAAGCGCAGCAGTGCGGTCTGTTCCGCATCACCGGCGTTTCCGCCAGTGAACTGCCGATGGTGCTCGAGATCGGCTGCCCCAACATCCTGCTGCCGTTTGCGCGCGAGGTCATCAACGATCTGGTCGGCAAGGGGGGTTTCCCGCAGCTGCTGATCAACCCGGTGAATTTCGAGCTGTTGTATCAGCAGAAGCAGGCGGCCGGCAGTCAGCAGGCTAGCCACTGACGCGTCCCGCGGCCGCCGAGCGCGGCCGCGGGAAGTGCCGGTCCGACGCATGGCCCAGACGACGACTGATTCCGACATAGCCGTACTCGGTGCAGGTTCCTGGGGCACGGCACTGGCCGTGGTGCTTGCACGCAACGGCTACCGCAGCTTCCTGTGGGGTCACGATGCAGCGCGCATGGCGCGTATGGCGCACGAGCGTACTAATGCCGTGTATCTTCCGGGCATCCCGTTTCCCGACAGTCTGTACCTGCGTGAAGACCTGACAGCGTTGGCGCGGGAGTGCGGGCGGTTTCTGGTCGCGGTGCCGAGCACGGCGTTTCGCGCGACCCTCGAGGTCCTTGCCCCCCATGCTGCGCCTTCGGCCATCGGGGCCAGCGCCACCAAGGGTCTGGAGCCCGGCACAAGCAGGTTGCTGAGCGAAGTCTGCGACACGGTGCTGGGAGCAGGGCGGCGTATCGGGGTGATATCCGGCCCGACGTTCGCGCGCGAAGTAGCGCGCGACCTGCCGACCGCGATGACTGTGGCCGCCCGCGAGCCGGAGGTGGCCGAGACCATCGCGGCGTGGTTGCGCAATGATCATCTGCGTGTGTATACGAGCCAGGATCTGGTGGGCGTGCAGATCGGTGGTGCCGTCAAGAATGTGATGGCCTTAGCCACTGGCATCAGTGACGGTCTGGGTCTCGGCGCCAACGCCCGCGCCGAGTTGATCACTCGCGGGCTCGCCGAAATCGAACGCCTGGGGGTGGCGCTGGGCGGGCGGACAGAGACCTTCATGGGTCTGGCCGGCATGGGCGATCTGGTGTTGACCTGCACCGATGACCAATCGCGCAACCGCCAGGTCGGGCTCGCACTCGGACGCGGAGGTTCGCTACGCGTCACCCTCGAGCAGCTGGGGCACGTGGCGGAGGGAGTCGGGACTGCGCGTGAGGTACGTGCTCTTGCGCACCGACTGGGCGTGGATATGCCAATCACCGAGCAGGTCTACCGCGTGCTGTTCGAAGGCTTGGCGCCCCGCGATGCCGTGGCTGCTTTGCTACGACGCGAACCGAAACAGGAAATATTCTAAGCTAACTGCAGGAATCTTCCGGCCGCGAACTTGCGCCGTCGTTGCAGGTGTCACCAGCCCCCGCGTTCACGAAAAACCCAGCTGTCGCCATGCCTCGTACACGGTAATCGCCACTGCGTTAGACAGGTTCAGGCTGCGGACGCCGGGCCGCATAGGCAGGGTCAGACAATGCTCCGCAGGCAGGCTCTGCAGCACTTCCGGCGGCAGGCCGCGTGTTTCCGGGCCGAACAGCAGTGCGTCATCCCGGCAATAGCCGATGTCGGTGTAAAGCCGCCGCGCGTGGGTCGAGAACGCCAGTAGGCGCGGTGGGCGGATCCGATGCAGGAATTGGTCCAGGCTGGGGTAGCTGCTTACCGTTACCCACTCGTGGTAGTCCAGACCGGCGCGTTTCAGCTGACGATCATCGAGCGTGAATCCCAAGGGTTCGATCAGATGCAGCCGTGCGCCGCTGTTGGCGCACAGGCGGATTACGTTACCGGTGTTGGGCGGAATTTCAGGCTGGTACAGCACGACATGCAGCATGAGCGGCGTCGCAGCGGCAAGGTGGCGCGTATTTTGCAGCCAGGTTGGTAGATTTCGCCAGAACCTTAACTACAGTTACCTACAGGTACCGGAAGTCTATACGAACAGGTTCCGGCCAGCGAGGCTGGTTATACATGTCAGCAGTCACGGTCAAGCCCAAAAAGATCCGCATCGGGGATCTGCTCATCGAGCACAAGGTCATTTCGCAGGAGCAGCTCAACGCTGCCCTTGTGGAACAGAAGAAGAGCGGGCGCAAGCTTGGGCGCGTGCTCATCGAGAACGGTTATCTGACCGAAGACCAGCTGCTCGATTTCCTCGCGCGCCAGCTGAACATCCCGTACATCGACCTTAAGCGCTATCACCTTAAACCCGAAGCAGTGCGCCTCATTCCCGAGGCCCATGCGCGTCGCTTCCGGGCGCTGGTGCTTGAGGACGGCCGCGAAAGCCTGCTCATCGGCATGGCCGATCCCACCGACATCTTTGCCTATGACGAATTGGCACGCGTGCTGCGCCGGCCACTGCGCCTGGCGGTGGTGCGCGAGGCCGAGCTGCTGAAAACCATCGATCTCATGTACCGGCGCACCGACGAGATTAGCGGGCTTGCCCAGGAGCTCGACCAGGAGATGTCGGCCTACGACGTGGACCTGGGCCAGCTCGGCGAGGCAGAGGGTCTGACCGACGCGCCAGTGGTCAAACTGCTGCAGACCATGTTCGAGGATGCGGTTCAGGTCAACGCCTCCGACATTCATATCGAGCCCGACGAAAAGGAACTGCGTATCCGTTTCCGTCTGGACGGCGTGCTGCGCGTGCAGACTACCGCCGAGCGGCGCATCGCCATCGCGCTGCTGTCGCGTCTCAAGCTCATGGCGGGTCTGGACATCTCGGAGAAGCGCCTGCCCCAGGACGGTCGTTTCAACGTGCGGGTGCGCGAAAAGAGCGTGGACGTGCGTCTCTCGACGCTGCCGGTGCAGTACGGCGAGTCGGCGGTCATGCGACTGCTGAACCAGACCAATGGGGTGCTCGATCTCGAGCAGCTCGGCATGCCGGAGGCGCTGCTCACCCGCTTCCGCAGGATGATTCACAGCCCGCATGGCATGGTGCTCGTGACCGGACCCACCGGCAGCGGCAAGACCACGACCCTGTACGGAGCGCTGTGTGAGCTGAACAAGCCGACCTTGAAGGTCATCACCGTGGAGGATCCGATCGAGTACCGTCTGCCAGGCATTAACCAGGTGCAGGTGAACAGCAAGATCAATCTGACTTTTGGACGTGTGCTGCGCTCGGTGCTGCGGCAGGATCCGGACATCGTGCTGGTAGGTGAAATGCGTGATCAGGAAACCGTCGAGATCGGGCTGCGCGCCGCGATGACCGGCCACCTGGTGCTGTCGACGCTGCATACCAACGATGCCGTGTCCACGCCGTTACGCCTGCTGGACATGGGTGCGGCGCCGTTTCTGATCGCCGCTAGCCTGCGCGGTATCCTGGCCCAGCGCCTGGTGCGGCGCATCTGCGAAAGCTGTTCCGAGCCGCACGCTCTCGAGCCCGGGATGCGCGTGGTGGTGGAGGAGGAGCTGGGGCGGTCGGCAGACGGTCTGAACTTCCGCCGCGGGCGCGGCTGCACCTACTGCAACCACACCGGTTACCACGGACGCATCGGTATCTACGAACTGCTGGAGATGGACGACAGTCTGGTTCAGGCGCTGCACGGTGGTGACCCACTGGCTTTCGCCCAGGCCGCCAAGGTACAGCCCGGTTTCTTGAGTCTGAAGCGTGGCGCTGTGGAACTGGCGGCGCGCGGTCTTACGACCATGGACCAGGTGATGCGCGCCACCTTTGGTCTCGAGGATTGAAGGCGGCGTCCCGGACATGCCTAATTTCCAGTACTACGGACGCAACCGCCGCGGCGAGCCCGTGACCGGCCGCGTCGAGGCCGCCACCGCCGAGGCAGTCGCCAGTCAGCTTTTCAACAACGGCATCACGCCGGTCGACATTCTGCCGGCCACTGCGGTGCACGACGTGTTCGGCGATCTGAAGGGCCTGATCGCCCACCTGAACGAGGGCAAGGTGGGCCTCACCGACCTGATTTTTTTCTGCCGGCAGATGTATACCCTGCTCAAGGCCGGTGTTCCGATCATGCAGAGCCTGCGCGGGCTGCGCGACTCGACCCAGAACCCGGCACTGGCGCGGGTGATCGGAAGTATCGCCGAGGGCCTGGATGCGGGCATGGATCTGACCAGCGCCGTCAGGCGCCATCCGCAGGTGTTTTCCAATCTGTTTACGAGCCTGGTGCAGGTGGGCGAGACCACCGGAAATCTCGCCGAGGCGTTTCTGCAGCTGGCGGCCTATATCGAGCGCGAGAAGGACACGCGCGAGCGCATCAAGCAGGCGCTGCGCTATCCCTCGATCGTGCTGTTCGCCATCACCGTCGCCCTGTTCATCATCAATATTTTCGTGATCCCGGCGTTCGCCAAAGTGTACGCCGGTTTCCATGCGCAGCTGCCGTTGCCGACGCGCCTGCTCATCGCCACGTCGCACTTCATGGTGCATTACTGGGGACTGATTCTGGTGGTTGCGATCGCCTCGGCCCTGGCCGTGAGAAGCTGGCTGCGTACGGTCGATGGCCGGTACCGGTGGCATCGGGCCAAGCTGAAGCTCCCGGTGATCGGACGCATCATCTATTGTGCCACGCTTGGGCGCTTCGCCCGTTCCCTGGCAGTGACGCTCAAGGCGGGCGTGCCCCTGGTCCAGGGCATGTCGGTTG
>DAHXOO010000054.1:0-540 GCA_027364845.1 Pseudomonadota bacterium
ATCGACTCATGGCCCAACCAAAGCGCGATCACCGAGCAGTCGACGCCGGCTTGGAGCAGCTCCATTGCTGCGCTATGACGCAGGACGTGCGGCGATACCCGCTTGGCCTTTAACGAGCCGCATCGAGTGCGGGCCTGCACGACATATTTGCGCAACAGCGATTGGACGCTGTCGGGACTGAGGCGACCGCCATGCATGTTCGGAAACAAGGCCGCGGTCCCGCGCCGTCTCGGGTCCTTCAGCCATGCCCGTAACGCCGCGCGAGCGAGCTTGGTGAGCGGCGTGGCTCGCTCTTTGCGCCCCTTGCCGATGCATCGCACATGAGCGCCGCGGCCGAGAAAGATGGCGTCCCTGTCGAGATCGATCAGCTCCGACAGGCGCAGGCCCGTTTGCACAGCGAGAAGCAGCAGGGTGTAATCCCGCCGCCCGATCCATGTCGTGCGGTCGGGAACAGCTAGGATGGCCTCGATCTCCGGTCGCGTGAGGAAATGGACCTGACGCTTGTCGTGGCGCTTGCTCGGAATCGCGAGAACACGCTGA
>DAHXOO010000054.1:550-15472 GCA_027364845.1 Pseudomonadota bacterium
GAATATGAGCACTGTAGGCCGGCTCTTCGAAGGACGCGAACCGGAAGAAGGATCGAATGGCAGTCAGCCGCAAGTTGCGGGTCCTGACGCCGGTGGACCGGTTCTCCTCAAGATCGTCGAGGAAAGCGCAGATGAATGGGGCATCCAAATCGTCGAGCGCCATGTCCGATGGCGGCTTGCCGAGCCGTACCTGGGTAAAAGAGAACAGAAGACGAAAGGTATCTCGGTAGGATGCGATGGTATTGGGGCTCATATTGCGATGACGCATGAGCCGTTCGGTGAAATATCGCTCGATCAGCGCAGGAAGGTTGCTGGCTGGCTTCATGATCCTGCCTCCCAGCGCTTATCGAGGCGTCGAGCTGCGTGCTCCATCAGCTCCGGGCAGGACGAAAGATACCAGTATGTATCCCGCACATAGGCGTGGCCGAGATAGGTAGAGAGCACGGGCAACTGCTGTTCCACATCTTCGCCAGCGCGGTACCAGTTTAGCAGCGTCTGGACTGCGAACCGATGTCGATAATTCCGCTGGCGGAATTATCGACATCGGTTTGCCCGGGAGACGCTGGTGCGCTGGTACCGCGCGGGCGAGGAGGTCGAGCGTCGATTGCCGGTGCTATCGACCTATCTGGGCCATGCCCACGTGAGCGACACCTACTGGTACTTATCGGCCTGCCCCGAGTTGATGGGGGAGGCCAGACGGCGGCTCGAGAAACGCTGGGAGGGGTACCCATGAGCACCAGCGCCAGCCTTGCTCCGTTGCTTGAGCGCTACTTCACGCAACGGCTGATGCGTGAGCGCCAGGTGAGTCCGCATACGATCGTCGCCTATCGCGATACCTTCCGTCTGCTACTCGCGTTCGCCAAGCAACAGTTGGATAAACCACCATCGCGATTGCAGCTCACCGATCTCGACGCGCCGCTGATCGGCGCCTTTCTCGATGATCTTGAGAAGCACCGTCACGTGAGCGCCCGCACGCGCAATCTGCGCCTGACCGCCATCCGTTCGTTCTTCCATTATGCGCAATTTGAGGCGCCGCAACATAGTGCGTACATTCAGCGCGTGCTCGCCATCCCCGGTCAACGCCCTACGCGCCGCGTGGTAGGGTTCTTAACGCGCGAGGAGATCGAGGCGTTGTTGGCAGCCCCCGATCGAGGTTCCTGGGGCGGGCGGCGCGATTATGCGTTTTTGACACTTGCCCTGCAGACGGGGCTGCGGGTGGCGGAGATGACGAACCTAAAACAGAAGGATCTCGTCTTCGGTGTCGGTGCGCACGTGCGCGCGTACGGAAAGGGTCGCAAGGAGCGCTGTACGCCCTTGACGCGTCAGTGTGCCGCCGTGCTGAAGGGGTGGTTGACCGAGGTCGTGCACGCCGGCGGTGAGATTCTCTTCCCGAGCGCCCGCGGCGGGCGATTGAGTTCGGATGCGGTACAGTATCTGCTGGCCAAGCAAGTGGCGGTGGCGGCTGAACGCTGCCCGTCGCTGGCAGCAAAACGCGTCACGCCGCATGTGCTGAGGCACAGCGCCGCCATGGAGCTACTTCAGGCAGGGGTCGATATCACGGTCATTGCCCTTTGGTTAGGCCATGAATCGATAAAAACCACGCAGATCTATTTGGACGCTCATCTGGCGTTGAAAGAGGCTGCGCTCGCCAAGACGAAACCCTTTGGCGGAGCGGCCACGCGATATCGGCCCCCGGATTCCCTTATGGGGTTCCTCAAGAGCCTGTAGCCAACCGGAAACTATGCCGAGTCAGAACAACGCAAAGCCCTTAAACAACTGCCGAAAGAAACTCAACTCGGCATAGTTTCCAATGCGGCATAGTGGCGCCTATTCCGATATCGGAATAGGAGGCACACCTGGGCCTCGTGGCACGTGCAGGCCGGCACACCGCTGAGCGTGCTCCAGGAGCTGGGCGGCTGGGAGTCATCCGAGATGGTCCGCAAGTACGCGCACCTCTCGGCCGAACATCTGGCCAAATACTCGGAAACGATCGCCCAGCCGCACGCGGTGTGCGTACCGGTACTGCAGAAACCGGAGGGGGTGACGCTACTGAGGCCAGGGGCATGACACAAATCTGGCACAACCGCCTGGTTTTTGCGTCACGGAAGATGTGTAAGTGCTTGAAAGAACTGGCGCGCCCGGAGAGATTCGAACTCCCGACCACCTGGTTCGTAGCCAGGTACTCTATCCAGCTGAGCTACGGGCGCAATATCAAGCTTACGAGGCGCCGCATTATCTGAATACCATGCGGACGTGTCAACAAAGGGCGCCGAATTTGGCGGAGAGAGAGGGATTCGAACCCTCGATGGGGCTTTTGACCCCATACTCCCTTAGCAGGGGAGCGCCTTCGACCAGCTCGGCCATCTCTCCTTGGTTGCGGGCGCAAGAATACATCGACGCGGCAACCGGGTAAAGGAACACCCCACTGCAGATAGGCTCATTCAGCCGGTGTGTTGTTTGTCAGTGTCTGGCGCGGCAATCCCGGCCTCTTTTTCCTTCTTGATCCGCTCGTAGATTTCCTCGCGGTGGACCGGAATTTCCTTCGGTGCGTTCACCCCAAGACGTACCTGGTTTCCCTTAATCCCGAGAACTGTGACCTGCACATCGTCTCCGATGTTCAGAGTTTCGCCTATCCTTCTGGTTAGAATCAGCATCGTGCTGTGCTCCTTAATTCATCAGTAGCAATCTATTACCCAATCCGCAAATGTACTTCGTGGCCAATCGATCCGGATCGACCACTGCTCCATCCTTGTTATTATTAGGTCTTACTTGATGCCGCCGCAGCAACCTTCCCTGATATACGGCCGAGATAACCGTGAAGCACAAATCCTTTCGAATAACTCCGGCTGTCGGACAGCCAGCTTGAGAACCTGTCGCCGCTCGTTAGCACACCCGGCAATGACCCTTCTTACTCACCCGGATGACCATGCAGCTTCCATGCCACTCATCGCCGACTAACGGTCGCCTGCTTGTCCAGCCCAAAAGCAGCGTGCAGCGTCCGAACGCCCAATTCCATGTATTTTTCATCGACGACCACGGAAATCTTGATCTCCGAAGTGGAAATCATCTGGATATTGATGTTTTCATCCGCCAAGGCCTTGAACATAGTGCTGGCAATACCGGCATGCGAGCGCATACCGACCCCCACCACCGAAATCTTGGCAATCCTGTCGTCCCCCGTCACTTCACGTGCCGCTAATTGTCCGGCGGTCTTTTTGAGTATTTCTAAAGCCGGGTGATAGTCGCTGCGATGGACCGTGAATGTAAAATCCGTGGTTCCGTCCGCACCGACGTTCTGAACGATCATGTCGACGTTAATGTTGGCGCTGCCAATATCGCCCAGGATGCGGGCGGCGATGCCAGGTTTGTCCGGCACTCCACGGACGGTTACCTTGGCCTCGTCGCGACTGAAGGCGATACCTGAAATGAGCGGCGCTTCCATCTCGTTCTCCTCATACGTAATCAGCGTGCCCGGCCCTTCTTCAAAAGACGATAGCACTCGCAATGGAACCCGGTACTTGCCGGCAAACTCGACAGAACGGATCTGTAACACCTTGGCCCCGAGGCTCGCCATCTCCAGCATCTCCTCAGCGGTTATGCGGTCCAGCCTGCGCGCGTTCGGCACAATGCGTGGATCCGTGGTGTAGACTCCATCAACATCGGTATAGATCTGGCATTCGTCAGCCTTGAGCGCTGCCGCCATGGCCACGGCCGTCGTATCCGATCCGCCGCGGCCGAGCGTGGTAATGTTGCCGTCCTCGTCCGCGCCCTGGAAACCTGCGATCACCACAACGCGCCCCTTCTTGAGGTCATCGCGCACGCGGGCATCATCGATGTCGATTATTCGCGCTTTTCCGTGGGCATTGTCAGTACGGATATGAACCTGGCTCCCGGTGTAGGAACGGGCCGAGCACCCGCGACGCTCCAGCGCCATACTGAGGAGGGCAATGGTCACCTGCTCGCCGGTCGAGATGAGCACGTCCAGCTCACGCGCCGGAGCCTGCGGATTTACGCTTTTGCCAAGGTTGATCAGACGATCAGTTTCCCCGCTCATCGCCGAAACCACCACGACCATGTCGTCTCCGGCCGCGCGCCGGCACGCAACCTTCTCGGCGACTGCCAGAATTCGCTCGGGATTTCCCACCGAGGTGCCACCATACTTTTGTACGATCAGAGCCATGTTTTCGTTACGGCGGTACCAAAGAACACAATTTATGGTACCAGCAGCCGCCTGGGGTTGAGGCATGGGGGAAAAAAACCGCAGATTAAACCCTGTTTTGCCCAAAGTGTAAACAGGTGGGGCGGAGCCGTCCGCCTGTGCGGCGCGTCAGAATTCACGGGATCTTGCGCGCGATCCAGTCGTGAACCTGCGCCAATGCCGCGTCCAGCGCCGAAGGGTCGTTGCCGCCGGCCTGCGCCATATCCGGCCGGCCCCCACCCTTGCCACCCACTCGGCTCGCCACCTCGTTGACCAGTTCCCCGGCATGCACCCGGCCAATGAGGTCCTTGGTGACCCCTGATATCAGGGTGACCTTGCCTTCCTGAACCGAGGCCAGCACGATCGCGGCGCTCCCGAGTTTGTCTTTAAGACGATCCACTGCTTCGCGCAGCGCCTTGCCATCGGCGCCGTCCATGCGTGTGGCAACAACTTTTACACCTCTGACCTCACGCATCGCGTCAGCCAGAAAATCGCCCTGACTGGCGGCAAGCCGTCTGCGGTAGTCGTCCAACTCCTTTTCCACCTGACGCAGGCGGACGTTGAGCTGCTCGACCTTACGCTCGACGTCGTCGCGGCCGCCGCGGACCAGATCAGCCACCCGCGTCAGCCGCTGCTCAGTATCACGCACATAGTCGAGCGCCACCTCGCCGGTTACCGCCTCCACACGTCGAACACCCGCAGCCACACCGCCCTCTGCGATGACTTTGAACAGGCCGATGTCTCCGGTACGGTGCACGTGGGTACCGCCGCAGAGTTCGGTCGAAAAGCTGCCCATGCCGACCACGCGCACCTGATCACCGTACTTTTCACCGAACAGCGCAACTGCCCCGGACTCCATGGCCTGGGCAATCGGCATGACCCGTGTCTCGACTGGATCGTTCATGCGTATCTCGCCGTTGACGAGACGCTCGATTTCTTCGATCTGGGCGTGTGTTAGCGACTCATGATGACTGAAATCGAAGCGCAACCGCTCCGGTTCCACGAGTGAACCTTTCTGCGTTACATGTGGTCCCAGGACCGTCCTGAGCGCAGCATGCAGCAGGTGCGTCGCCGAATGATTGTAAGCGGTTGCCCGGCGCCGCGCGTCGTCCACCTCGCAGGACACGGTTGTTCCTACGTGCAGTACGCCGTTTTCGAGACGTCCGATGTGGCCATGCCCCTTCTGCGTATCCTGCACTAGGAAGCGCGCACCCGCCCCCACCAGAACGCCACGGTCACCAACTTGGCCGCCGCTCTCGGCGTAGAATGGCGTACGGTCGAGGAACAGCACGCCTTCCTCACCAGCGCCGAGCTCCTGAACCATCGCTTCGCCGCGGCGGATTGCCGTTACGACCGACTCGGTGCGCGTGGTTTCGTAGCCGGAGAATTCAGCGACAGCCACTCCTGCGTCTTCCAGAACGCTCCCTGCCGCCTTGAACGTGGACGCTCCGCGCGCCCGCTGGCGCTGCGCCTCCATCTGCGCATCGAAACCAACGAGATCAAGCGCAAGCCCGCGTTCGCGCGCGATGTCGCCGGTAAGGTCTACGGGAAATCCATAGGTGTCATAGAGCTTGAAAATGGTCTCTCCGGGAATGGTATTCGCCTGCAACTTGGCGAAGTCCTCCTCCAGAATACGCAGGCCCTGCGCTAACGTTTCGGCAAAGCGATCCTCCTCCAGGCGCAAAACGCGCTCAACCTGGGCACGGGCTCGGCCGAGTTCGGGATATGCCTGACCCATCTCGCGAACCAGAGATTCGACCAGCCGGTAGAAGAACGGACCTTCGGCCCCAAGCCTGTGTCCGTGACGCACCGCACGGCGGATGATGCGCCGCAACACATAGCCGCGGCCTTCATTCGACGGCACCACGCCATCGGTAATGAGAAATGCGCACGAACGAATATGGTCGGCAATGACATTGAGCGACTTGTCCTTGAGGTCACACGTGCCCACGATCTCTGCGGCATCGCGGATCAACCCCTGGAACAGGTCTATTTCGTAATTGCTGTGCACGCCCTGGATAATGGCGCTGATACGCTCCAGCCCCATGCCCGTATCCACCGACGGCTTAGGCAATGGATGCAGCGTCCCATGCGCGTCACGGTTGTACTGCATGAATACCAGGTTCCAGATTTCGATGTAGCGATCGCCATCGGCGTCTGCCGTGCCTGGCGGCCCACCTGCCACTCCCGGTCCATGGTCGTAAAATATCTCCGTGCAGGGCCCACACGGCCCGGTGTCACCCATGGACCAGAAATTATCGGTGCCGCTGATGCGCGCGAAGCGCGCCGGGTCCACTTTCATCTCCTTGAGCCATATGTCCGCTGCCTCGGCATCATCGACATAGACTGTCACCCACAGGCGCTCCGGAGGAAGATGCAGCTCGTCAATCAGAAACGCCCACGCGTACTGAATCGCCTCGCGCTTGAAGTAATCCCCGAAACTGAAATTGCCAAGCATCTCGAAGAAGGTGTGGTGGCGCGCGGTGTATCCGACGTTTTCGAGATCATTGTGCTTGCCGCCGGCACGCACGCAGCGCTGCGAGCTTGCCGCGCGCACGTAGGACCGCTTCTCCAGACCGAGAAAGACATCCTTGAACTGCACCATGCCAGCATTGGTGAACAAGAGTGTCGGATCGTTGGCCGGGACAAGCGAACTCGACGGCACGATCGTATGGTTCCGGCGCTCGAAAAAACGCAGAAAACGGTCACGGATTTCAGTGCTTTTCATAGGCTAAACTAAGGAAACCTGCACGCTCAGTCGAGGTCGTCGGTGGTCAGTGCCTGCGTGATCTGGTCGTGGGTGTAGCCACGCTGCTGCAGAAAGCGCATCTGGCGCGCCCGCTCTGCGAAATCTTTCGGCTTCTGCTGTCCAAACTTTTTTTCCCGCACTCGTCGAACCTGTTCGATCCAGTCGGCGCCGGACATGTCCAGCCACCGGTCAATCAGCTCTCCTGAAACACCCCTTTGCTCCAACTCATGACGGATGCGCAGCGGCCCGTAGCCGCGCACGCGGCGGACGCTCGACAGCGCTTCTGCAAAACGCGCATCGGAGGCCAGCCCTTCGCGCACTAGCGCTGCAACCACCTCCCCAGCCACCCCTTCCGGATACCCCTTGGCGCAGAGCTTCGCCTGCAACTCCTGGCCGCTGTGCTCACGCCTCGCAAGCATGTCCAGCGCAGCTTGCCGCGCGTGCGCCGGATCCGGCGTTTTCCCGGCAGTCCGCCGACGGCTTGTTATCAGACTTCAGCCTCTTGGGGAATGCCTGGCTCCTCATCCGCCGTCCCGACCCCGGCTTGCGGCAGCTTGCGGGTAGCCTCGCGCACGCGTGCCTCGATCTCTGCGGCCATCGCCGTATTTTCCTTCAAAAACTGGCGCGTGTTGTCCTTGCCCTGGCCAATGCGGTCTTTGTTGTAACTGTACCAGGCACCAGATTTCTCTATCACTCCGTGCACGACTCCGAGGTCGATCAGCTCTCCCTCCTTGGAAATACCCTCGTCGAAGAGGATGTCGAACTCGCACTGCCGGAACGGCGGAGCGAGCTTGTTCTTAACCACCTTGACGCGTGTCTGGTTGCCGATCACCTCTTCGCCCTTCTTGATCGACCCGATGCGGCGGATGTCAAGGCGCACTGAGGCGTAGAACTTCAGCGCATTGCCGCCGGTCGTGGTCTCGGGGTTGCCGAACATGACCCCGATCTTCATGCGTATCTGGTTGATGAAGATTACCAAGGCGTTGGAACGCTTGATGTTGGCAGTCAATTTGCGTAGAGCCTGCGACATGAGCCTGGCCTGCAGACCCATGTGCGAGTCGCCCATCTCGCCTTCGATCTCGGCCTTGGGCGTGAGCGCCGCCACCGAGTCCACCACCACTACGTCGACCGCGCCCGAACGCACCAGCATGTCCGTGATCTCAAGCGCCTGCTCGCCCGAATCAGGCTGCGACACCAGCAGGTCGTCGATATTGACTCCGAGCTTCTTGGCATACGCCGGATCGAGCGCGTGCTCGGCGTCGATAAAGGCCGCGGTGCCACCGAGCAGCTGCGCCTCGGCAATCACCTGCAGGGTCAGAGTTGTCTTGCCAGACGACTCCGGGCCATAGATCTCGACCACTCTGCCGCGAGGTAGGCCGCCAACGCCAAGCGCTATATCGAGGCCCAGCGAGCCGGTCGGGACGACTTCGACGTTGGCCGTCGGCCCACCATCGCCGAGACGCATGACCGATCCCTTGCCGAACTGCTTCTCAATCTGACTTAATGCCGCGCCAAGCGCCTTGCCCTTATTAGTGTCCATTGCCTGCCCTCGCGCTTGGCCTTGCCAAGCATGGTGGTGGAGGCGCGCATCCGGTCGCGCCTGGTGTCTTTAGTTTATCAAAAGACGTATCCGGACGATTATTTCATAACTGGGCGGGCCAGTCCTAGCCCTCGTTGCAGGGAATGAGAGAAATCGCCGGATGACTGCGGCAGCCCCGCCCTATTCCTCGCCTATCCCTCCGCGGCGTAGTCGCGCAGACCCTCCAGGGCGGCCGCCACCGACTGGCGGCGGATCTCCTGCCGGTCGCCCGAAAAGAGCCGGGTTACGCTGCGGCTGGCGCGCTGCCGCTGTGCCCATGCAAAGCACACAGTCCCTACGGGCTTTTCCGGGGTGCCGCCCTCCGGCCCGGCTATCCCGGTGACCGCCAGTGCATAGTCGGCATGGCTGTGGGCGAGTGCTCCTTCGGCCATGGCCCGAGCGGTCTGCTCACTGACGGCTCCAAAACGTGCGAGCGTTTCGGTCTTAACTCCCAGCAACTCGCGCTTCGACAGATTGCTGTAGGTGACGAAGCCACGGTCGAACCAGCGCGAACTCCCGGGAATCGACGTCACGACCTGCGCCACCCAGCCCCCGGTACAGGACTCGGCGGTGACAAGGGAATGACCCGCCATCCGCAGGTCATGGCCGAGCTGTCTGGCCACGACTATCAGCACATCATCCATGGCGGACCCTCGGCCGGCCCTCCCAGCCCACGGACAAGCACCGTGCCCCGGATAGCGGACGGACGATACGCCACCACCTGATCGAGTGTGGCTTGATTCCGGCAAACCGAATTCCGGCTCTTATGCTGCCCCAAGATCATGTTTCCCGTGGGCCGCGTACCAGGGGCATACCTATGTTCTCTGAACTTGCCGGCGAACGCTGCCCGAGCAGCGCCGTACATGCCGTCTCCGTATCCACGTGCGGACAAAGCAGCACCCCCTACCGGCCGGGCCAAAAGCGGACAGCCGTCCCGCTCAGGGACCGCGAAAATGGTCGAAACCCGGGATATCCGGCCGAAAGGCTGCCCCCGACGGCTCCACCAGGCGCAGACCGGGCCGCGCTTCGATCACCCCGATACGCCGTATCGCGCAATCGAACTGCGCTGCCAGCGCCTCCAGTGCCGGCTGCCGCTGCGCAGGCACAGTGAAACAGAGCTCATAGTCATCGCCGCGCGCCACCGCCGGATTCCAGCCGACCTGGCCCCGGACCGCCTGATAGACGGCGGACAATGGCAGCGTGGCAAGCTCGACCTGCGCCCCTACCCCGCTCGCCTCGAGCACATGACCGAGGTCGGCCACGAGTCCGTCGGAGATATCGATGCAAGCCGAAGCCAAGCCGCGCAGCGCCTCACCTTCATGCACTCGCGGCGTCGGTCGTTCGAGGCGCTGGAGCACCTGGGCCCGATCGGACTCGGGCAACCGCAACTGCTCGCGCAGGCACATCAGTCCGAGGGCCGCGTCTCCCAGCCAACCCGTGACATAGATGCCGTCGCCGGGCCGCGCGCCGCTGCGCAGCAGCGCCTGCCCATGTGGCACAAAACCGGCGATCTGGATGCCTATCGTGAGCGGCCCGCGGGTGGTGTCGCCGCCCACGAGCTGTAGCCCAAATGCACCGGCCAGATCGAAAAGTCCCGCACAAAAAGCCCTGAGCCAAACGGGATCGGCAGCAGGCAGGCTGAGGTTCAGCGTGAACCAGGCGGGGCTTGCGCCCATCGCCGCCAGGTCACTGAGATTGACGGCGAGCGCCTTGTAGCCCACCGCTGCCGGCGCGGTCTCCTGCGGAAAATGCACCCCGGCAACCAGCATGTCGGTGGACACGACCAGCTGGCGGTCCACCGGCAGTTCGAGCACGGCGGCATCGTCGCCAATCCCGACCACCACATCCGCACGGGTCACTGGCTGACGCGCGAAATAGTCCCGGATCAGCTCGAATTCGTTCAAGTACTTTATGATGCCCGGCGGCTGATCTCGTGCGAGCGCAGCTTCGCCGCCACCTTATCCAGCACGGCATTGACGAACTTATGGCCATGCTCGGCGCCGAAGATCTTGGCCAGCTCGACCGCCTCGTTCAGCACCACTTTGTAGGGAATCTCCGGATGGAACTCGAACTCGAAGGTACTAATGCGCAGGATCGCACGCTCCACCGGGTCAACCTCGTCTATGGTGCGATCCAGATGCGGCATCAGATGATCGTCGAGCTGGTGCCAGTGCAGCGGCACCTCGCGCACCAGATGATGAAAATAGTCCAGGTCGACACCGCTGAGCTCATGATCGCTGATGAAATGGTTTTCAATCTGGTCCGGCGGCTGTTCAGTCATTTGCCACTGGTAAATCGCCTGGACGGCCGCCTGACGCGCCTTGTTGCGGCCTCCCTTTTCCAGATGCGCGATCACGTGCGTAGCCGTTTCAGCAGGTTCGTCATTTCGATCGCGGACATTGCCGCATCCACGCCCTTGTTGCCGGACTTGGTGCCAGCGCGCTCGATCGCCTGCTCGATGCTGTCGACGGTCAGCACTCCGAACGCGACCGGCATGTCAAACTCCATCATGACCTGTGCAAGTCCCTTGGATGACTCCCCTGCCACGTAATCGAAATGCGGCGTCGCGCCCCGGATCACCGCCCCGAGCGCGATCAGCGCGTCGTACTTCCTGCTTGCCGCCATCACCTTGGCTGCGAGCGGTATCTCGTAGGCACCGGGAACCCGCACGACCTCGATCTGCGCGCGATCCGCGCCATGGCGCACCAGCGTGTCCAGTGCGCCCTCGAGCAGCCGCTCACCGATGAAGCCGTTGAATCGCCCCAGAATGATGCCGAAGCGCACGCCACGCGCATTCAGCTCGCCGTCGATGCTTTTCACTTCCGCCATGGTTATGTTCTCGTTATGCGCGTGTGCCGACGCTTTCCGCCAGTGGCGCCTCGTCCGCATGCTCCATCGGACTGATGTATTCCACGATCTCCAGCCCGAATCCCGATAACCCGGGGGCTTTGACCGGATTACTGAGCACCCGCATTTTGCCCACGCCGAGATTGGAGAGGATCTGGCTGCCCAGACCATAGGTGCGTAGTGCCTGGTGCGCGCGCCTGATCGGCAATTCTATGCCCTGTTCCTGGCGATGAAAATGCTGAATCTGCCGGACCAGGTCGGCAGCGGGTTCTTCCTGGTTCAGCACCACGACCACTCCCGAGCCCTCGCTGGCAACGCGCTCAAGCGCTGCCCGCAGACTCCATGACGAACCGCGGTGAGCGGCCGTGAGCAGATCGAGCAGGCTGGACTGCACGTGGACGCGGACCAGCGTGGGCGTGTCTTGCGCGATCTCGCCCTTGATCAGGGCGAGATGCGCCGTATCGTCAATCTCGTCGTGATAAGCCACTGCCCGAAACTCTCCGAACTCGGTCGCAATGTGGCACTCGGCGGCACGCTCCACCGTCGACTCGTTCTCCATGCGGTAGCGGATGAGGTCGGCAATGGTGCCGATCTTCAGCCCGTGGGTGCGCGCGAACACCTCTAGCTGCGGCAGCCGCGCCATGCTGCCATCCTCGTTCAGGATCTCGCAGATGGCGCTCGCCGGGGTCAGCCCCGCCAGCCGCGGCAGGTCAATACTCGCCTCTGTGTGTCCGGCACGCGCCAGCACACCGCCGCGTCGGGCCATGAGCGGGAAAACATGTCCGGGCTGCACGATGTCGCGCGGCCCGGCATCTGGCCTGATCGCCGCACGCACCGTGGTAGCGCGGTCGCCTGCCGAAATGCCGGTTGTCACGCCCTCGGCCGCCTCGATGGACACGGTGAAGTTGGTCGACATGCGCGAGCCGTTGTCGTTCACCATGAGCGGCAGCTGCAGCTGGCGACAGCGCTCCTGGGTGAGGGTAAGGCATATCAGGCCGCGCGCGAAACGCGCCATGAAATTGACGTGCTCGGCGCGCACGTGCTCGGCCGCAATGAGAACATCGCCTTCGTTCTCGCGGTCCTCGTCATCCATGATGATGACCATGCGTCCGCGCCGCAGCTCATCCACGATCTCAACAATGGAACTGATTGGCATAGTTCGCCCGCTTAAAAACAACGATTATCCCTTATTTCCATCCGGCGTGTCGCTGTGGCCGGCCCGCACACCCCACCGGCCCTATGGGATCAACTATTATATATGGATATCGGGAAAGAAAGCGCGCAGCACGGGGCGCAAGGCCGTAGACGGGAACCGGCAGCTGCCGCACGAGAGACAGGCCTGTGGACTCATCCAAGAAGGTTGAAAAGCCGCGGGCCGATGCGCTCGCGGCATTCCGGCAGACCGAACCGGCAGCTCCGGTCAGGGTACTGTCGGCCGCGTCGTTCGAAACGGGCGCGCTCATCGGGTGCTATACCGTCCTCGGTAAGCTCGGTGAGGGCGGCATGGGCGTGGTATACAAGGCCCGGGACAACAGCCTCGAGCGCATCGTGGCCATCAAGTTCCTGCCCCCACACCTGTTCCACAATCTGGCATTCCTGCAACGCTTCCGCACCGAAGCGCAGGCGCAGGCGCGCCTGAACTCCCCTAACGTCGTCACCCTGTACCAGCTGCTCGAAGTACCCGCAGGCCTGGTGCTGGTAATGGAATACGTAGAAGGCGAGACCCTCGAGCAGCGCATCAACAATCGCGGGCCACTCACGGTCGATGAAGCCACATGGGTATTCGATCAGGCGCTTCGCGGAGTGGAAAGCGCTCACGCGATGGGTATCATCCATCGTGACCTCAAGCCCAACAACATATTCATCACACGCAGCGGCGAGGTCAAACTGATGGATTTCGGCGTCGCCCGCATCGTCGGCCGCGGCGAGCCGGGACCCGGCGGCGCCGTGATCGGCACCCTGCTCTATATCTCTCCGGAGCAGATCAACGGACGCGAAGCCGATTTCCGTTCCGACGTGTACACGATCGGGATCAGCCTGTTTGAGGCCATCACCGGGCGCCTGCCGTTCGAGTGCAAGACCGACTACAGCCTCATGCACGCCCATGTCCTGGAACGCCCGCCGAACCCGCGCAAGTTTCAGCGCGACTTGCCGCCACAATTCGAAGCGGTGATCCTCAAGGCCATCGAAAAGGATCCCAGCCGCCGCTATCAGACCGCTGCCGCCTTCCGCGAAGCACTCCTGAGCCATGGCCGAGCGCCGGACAGCAGCAGCGCATCCAGCGTCAACCCGCTCCTGCCGCAAACCACCGGTATCGCGGTGCCACAGACACCAGCGGCGATAGGACGCGCGATGCCTGCGCGATGCAATCCGACTCGTCGGATTCTCGGTGGAATATGGCTGGACCTGGCCCTGCTTGCCGTGATTGCGGTGCTTGCTTTCCGGCTTGATCTCATTCCGCCAACCGGCCACCGCGGCATCGTATCCCGTCCGACGCCACCGTCGCCTACGGCGCACGCGAATAACGCAATACAGCACAGTGCGCCTGCGAGTACCGCGCATGCCGACCCTTCTAGCACACCTGCCGCACCAGTCCGCAGGCAACTGCCGCAGAAATACGATGTACTGCGGCGCGCCTGGGGAGGCGGCTGACATCGATCCGTACCCGATGTAGAGTACCGGTCGTCACCCCCCGACATGGAGACCAGCCAGCATGATTGCCCGTTCGCCTATGACAACACCGCGCCCGGCATCGGCATTGCTTATCGGCCTGATCATTGCGCTGCTATCCGGATGCGTCACGGCTCCGCAACACGAATGCCGCATCCAGGCGGCCAATGCCGGAAAGGTGGATTTGGCAACCCATTACCACAATGCTCCGCAGAGCCTGGCCTTCGGTCCGTTGCCACGCGGCGTACTGGCAGAGGCAACGCTTTATCGGATTGGCGTCAACAGCGATCGGATCCACCCCTGCGAGTACCTGAAGATCCACAAGGAGCTGTATTTGCGGCGCGGCGACCACGCAAACCTGCAATTGAAGGAGACGCGTGAGTTCTACGCTCAGGACGGGACGATGATCGCGTCCCATACCGAGGACCTCTCCGACCAGCTTCGCGCCGGCGGCTCCTACACCGCGACCACGCTCCTGCCGATCCCGCGCTCGGCGCCGGCCGGCAATTACCTGATTGTGAGCAAACTCGCGTTCCACCGCCCTGGCGAGCGCCGCAGTGTCCCGCTGGCACGCGCCGAGGTGACCTTTACCATACTTCCTCGCGGCTCGAACACGTCACCGGAAAGGTCTGATGTACGATGAGTGCGGCCGGAACTCAATCATAGCCAAAGACAGCTTGCTGTCCCGGAAGCTGCCAAGTCTTTGATCGCATGACATATCCGTTTGTCCGCCCAGCCGGTCCTTCCGTCCCGCCCGCACCGGCCGGCACACCAGATCTGGAGTAGGATATACGATATATAGATAAGAAACGATTTTGCGGTTAATCGTCATGGGTGCGTCAGGTATGTCTGATTTGCGTCTAGTGCGTGGCCGGCCGA
>DAHXOO010000055.1 GCA_027364845.1 Pseudomonadota bacterium
ATGAGAAAACCTTCCGCAAGGCGGCCTGAGTGGAATACGTCACCGAACTTATGGGCCAGAGTACTTAGCTGCTGCATGTGCATGGACGGTCTCCTGCGGTGTTTCAGGCTGCGAGGAACTCGCAGCGCTGAGCCGACGCAGCAGAGCATCTACAACAATGCGGGCTTGGAGCAACTGCGTGCAGGAGACAAGCAATGCCGTCTGAGGACGCTTTTTCGGGGAAACCGGTGTCTTTTGGACTTGCAGGTCGGTCCAGGCCGCGGGAATCAGTGAGCGCGTGCCGTCGGGCAATACCAATGTCAGCAGCAGCGTGCCGCGCCGATGCGTCCATCCCAGCAATTCCAGCGTTTTTCCTTCAAACGCATGGCGGGGACGAACGATGGTTACTTGAGGAGGATAACCGTCGAGATGACGGCGGTGGTGGGCAGTCTGTCGAGTGGTCTTTCGGCAGCATCCCGCATGCCCAACTCATGACATCGGTGGCGCGCCGGGTATTAGACCGGCAGATACTACATCTGATCAAGATGTGGCTCGAGGCTCCGGTGGAAGAGGCCGACGATCAGGGCCGCACGCGGCGCACGACCCGGAACAAGGACAGCAAGCGGGGCATTCCTCAAGGCTCACCGATTTCACCGCTCCTCAGCAATCTCTACATGAGACGGCTGGTGCTGGGGTGGAAGCGGCGGGGATTCGAGCGTCACTTCGACGCTCGTATCGTCACCTACGCCGACGATCTGGTGATCCGCTGCCGCTATCGGGCTGAAGAAGCCTTGGCGGCGCTACGGCAGGTTGCCAGCCAGATCGGTCTGACGGTGAATGAGGATAAGACCCATGTTTGCCGACTGCCGGAAGGACGGTTCGACTTTCTGGGCTACTCTTTCGAACGTTGCTATTCGGAACAGACGGGGCGATCCTATTTGGGGTCGCGTCCGTCAAAGAAGAGCATCCGGCGCATGATCGAGGCGATCAGTGCGCAAACCGAGCGAAAGATGCTGTGTCTGGATGCCGACATCGTGGTCGCGCGACTGAACCGGAAACTGGTAGGGTGGGCAAACTACTTTTGCCTCGGCCCGGTCAGTAAGTCGTACCGGGCAGTCAACGCACATGCCACGCAGAGGCTCCGCCGGTGGTTGTGCAATAAACACAAGATCAGCGGCAAGGGGAAGACACGCTTCCCGGAACAGTACCTGCACGAGACACTCGGGCTGGTCTACCTGCCGGCGCTGACCCGCAACCTCCCGTGGGCGAAAGCATGAGTTCCTGTCCGAGAGCCGAATGCGTAAATAGCGCACGTTCGGTTCGACGAGCGGGAAGTGGAAACGGGGTGATGGAGCAGCTACTTGGGCACTGGCGACCGAAAGGGCCAGCAACAGACAAGCCTCCCTCCTACAGCTACCGCGCCACTTCTCGACTCTACCACAGAAGGTTCATGCGCTGGCCGGGTTTCCATGACTCGGAGATCGTCAAATTGTGCCTCACTCTGTCCAATCAGGCTGATCGGCGTACTGTTGACGCGGTTGTCTCCGTTTGTCAGGGTAAGGGATGTCGGAAACAGCAAGTCCTGATTGACTAGGCCGAGTGCTAGGGTATCGGTAATACGGTGCGCAGAAGTAGAAGACCTACTCCGGGATGCTTCCTCAGTTCCGAACACTGGAAGTGGCCGATGCAGACACGGCACGGGCGCCACGAAACGGTCTGCCGCAAGATCAACGCCGTATTATGCGGTTGAGATGGCTGCGCTGCAAGGTCAAGGGAGATGGGTCGCAAAATCTGCGCCACCTTGCTTGTAACGGCGAAGTTTTATTGCAAAGGAATCGTCAAGATGTCTACGTTTGTCGTGGACCGTCGTAAGCGACCGCTCATGCCATGCAGCGAGAAACATGCTCGCTTGCTGTTGCAGCGTGACCGGGTGCTTATCTACCGCCTGATCCCGTTCACCTTTCGGCTGCTTGATCTATGCCAGGAGGTCTGTTCATTTCAACCGCCGTACATACCGCTCGACTTGAGCGGCAAAGCCACCGGCCGTTACCTGCGCACGTGCCTTCCAGCACACAAACTCCGGCGTGGCTACTTCAGGTGTAGCAAGCAGGTCTTCGGCTTTCAAATCGATGTCCTGGTGTCTGCCGAGGCGCCAGACGGCAAGAAGGCCGGGCTCCATATCGGGCCTATGGCGGTGCACGCATCAGGCGGCTTCAATGTCCATACACCATTGGGTGTCGTCCAGGACACCGGACACAGGCATTGCCGACCGAAACAACGCGCTGATGACTACGGCTATTACCTTACCCGGGAAGTCCGACTTCCCGATTCCCTCCCACCACTGCACCGGTCGGTTTTTCCTGCGAGGCAATGTGCGCCTGGGCCGGCGTAGGCTGGAGTATCCATCGGAGACTTTGATGAAATACGCGATACCTGTGGTGATTGTACTGGTCCTCGGAAGCCTAGCCGGCGGTTTTTACTACTGGCGGACGCAGCAACGGGTGGCGGTAGCCCCGGCGCCCGTGGCCTCGTCCCCACCGGCCGTAGTGCCGGTAACGCCGCCCAAACCACAGATACACTACCCGGTTCCGAAGCCAGTGGTTCCGATGGCGAAGCCGTTGCCTCCGCTCGCCAAGAGCGATGCTGCAATGAAGAATGTGCTCACGGGCTTTTTTGGCCCGGGATCAGTCGAAGAGTTGTTTGTTCCCAGGGACATTGTGCATCGGTTCGTTGTCTTGGTGGACAGCCTGCCGCACAGGAAATTGTCCATGCGTTTCCGGCTTTTCAAGTCGGTCGCGGGCCGATTTCTGGCAAGTGGCTCGGAGGATAGTCCAGTGCTCGACCCGGACAATTACCAACGCTACACACCCTACGTGCTGATGGCCCAGGCTGTGAGCAGCAAGACTCTGGTCGCGACCTATATCCGTTTCTACCCTCTTTTACAGCAGGAATACAAAAGCATGGGGTACCCACACGGGTATTTTAACGATCGCGTGGTGGCGGCGATCGACAACATGCTAGCGACCCCGAATGTCACGGGGCCGATCAAGCTGATTCGGCCTAATGTTCTATATCAGTTCGCGGATCCGAAACTCGAAGCGTTGTCGGCCGGGCAGAAGGTCCTGCTGCGTATGGGTCCTGAGAATGCAGCAAGGATTAAGGCCAAGCTGGAGGCGATTCGCGGCGATCTGACCGGGCAGGTACCGAAACGCTAGACTGCTCCGGAGTGGCCGGCCGGTGCAGGTCCTGGGTGCACGCCTGAGGCGACAATGCGGTGTGCCGGAATACCCGCTGCAGCGGTTCTAGCAATGCGAGACCGGCGAATTGCAACAAATTCCGTTGGCTTGCCATTGCCGGCGCACGCCGTTACAGCGGATGCTCGATCTGGATGGTGCGGTAACCTAGTGCAAAGAATTGTTATCCTGATCTCAGGAAAGGTCAGGTCGACCAAAGGGGAGGAGCGGTAATCCTAGATTCGGCAGTTGAAGTCACTGCTGCATGGGCAAGCGCATGATTCATAACTATTTGTGCCACAATGCGTTTTCACCGATTTGGTGAACTGCGGAGCAGTTGAAATTCCAAAGAAATCCACTGCATATGGCTCGTTTCTGACGCCAACTGCCGAATCTAGGGTAATGGGCAAAGTCCGTCTGGAGGCATTCAGCGACGGAGTGCTCGCCATTATCATCACGATCATGGTCCTGGAGTTGAAGGTACCGCACGGCGAGAAGTTGTCCGCGCTAAAGGCATTGCTGCCCGTCTTCCTAAGCTATGTTCTCAGCTTCGTGTATATCGGAATTTACTGGAATAACCATCACCACTTGCTGCATACAGTGAACAAAGTAGGCGGCGGCATGTTGTGGGCCAACCTGCACCTGCTTTTCTGGCTGTCGCTCTTTCCTTTTGCCACAGCGTGGATGGGGGAAAACCACTTTTCGCCCCTGCCAACGGCCTTGTACGGTACGGTGCTGTTCATGGCGGCACTGGCCTGGTTGCTCCTGCAGCGCTCCATCATCGTTAGTCACGGCGAGGACTCGCTGCTTGCTCAGGCCATAGGCAAGGACCTCAAAGGAAAATTGTCGTCGCTTTTCTACGCCGCCGCGATACCCGTGGCCTTCGCCCGCCCTTGGGTCTCGCAATTTTTGTACGTGCTCGTTGCGTTCCTGTGGCTCATTCCCGATCGTCGCATCGAGAAAGTGGTGGCGGGACGTTAGTGGGTATGACTCCTTAATTGTGTCCGATTGGCCAAATTATGGTTGTCGGTACCCTCAGTTTGCCAGAGCAGTCTTGCGGTTTTCCGGCGGCCCCGACGCTTTTAGCTACAAGCCGGGTTGTTTTTTGTGTCGCTCTGACGCGCGCGGAACTCGGAGCTGAACCATTCCAATAGCCAGGTTTGCCCCCTAAACTCCTTTCCCTGCGGGTCAGTTGGATGCATGCGAGGCAGCAGCTCCATGGCGCCATTTCCAAACGCGCGCCGGCTGACAAACCGACGGCGACGACCCGTAGCGTCAATTCGTGGGCAATACGAACCGGGCTGGGATAGATACCGCAGTGCGATGGTCGATGATCGCCACTTCGGTTGTGCCCATGACCCTGCGAGACGAGCCCTATCGGGGTTTTTTCGTTCCGCGGTAGTTACTTGTCAGGTTGCTCTGGTAGCTCGATCTCGGGGCGCTCGATCTCGGGGCGTTCAATGTCTGGACGTTCGATCTCAGGTCTCTCCCGCGGCGCGCGATCTTCGCCAACGCCCGGTTGCGGTGTCCACGTCTGCGGCAAATCCACCCGCATCGGATCTGCACCCAACACCATCTGGTCCACAAGCACGCTGCCGTCCGGTTCTGTGACACCGCGCACGGCGATCGCCATGCCGAGCCTCGCGTCGGCCACGGTCCCGCCACTCAACCGGGTATGTGCCGTGTAGCGTAGCCGCACGCCGTTAGCGAGCAACACATCGATGCTGGGCCGGGCCTCGACGTACCCTGACATCTCCACCACCGTGCCAGCAGCGCCAACCTCAGCAGTGATCGGTTGCACGCGCACCACGATCGGCATGCCGCGCACATAGCGGCCCGCAACCCGAACGCGCTCGCCGACCGCAAGCCTCGCGAGCTGTGTCGGGGCTACCGCCAGGGTTCGGGTGCCGATCGTCAGACGCCTGTGAGTTCGATCGATCGCGCGCACCGGGCCGCGCATTAGGAACCTCGTTGCTTGGCCATGCGATACGCACGTGGCGACCCAGTGGCCGGCGCCCTGCGCCAAGGCGCTGACGCTGACCGCATCCCCGACGTGGAGATTCGCCAGCTCCAGGCGTGGAGCTCCGTGTCCGTCGGCTCGGGTCTCGGCCGTGACGTGGATCACTTGTCCAAGGAGCGTGAAGTTGTCAGCGCGCGCATTAACTTGCTCGATGCGTCCGGCGAGTGCGACTTCGACGTGCACTGAAGTGGCTGTCATGCGCCCTGCCGGATCGGTCTGCGCCTGCACCAGGACTACGTCCCCCAGGCGCAAATTCCGGGCTGTGCCCGGTTGGCCGTCAACGCGGTAACGCGTTGCATTATTGAGTAAGTATTCACGGCCATTGACAAAGATGCTGCCAAAGCGCTGCACCACCCCGAAGCCATTGATGCCAGTGCCGCCGATTCCGCCTTCCGAGCCGGGGTCGCTAGCGCTTGCCGAGGGGCACGCGGCCAACAACAGCAGCCCCGAGACGAGCGCGAAGAACGCCCACTGGGTCCGGCCGGCGCAGCCTTTAGTGCGTTTCATCATGTGGTTTTTTTACGTCCTCCGAGATGTTGGCCTTTGCCGGGTCCGGCCCGGCTGGTGTCTTCGTAATAATAAATGCCCAGGCGCATACGCCGGCAATTCGGGGTAGAGGCCGCGAGTGCCGTAGTGTTAAGTGGCATCAGGCGTTGGTTGGTCTCGCGCAGGAAGTCCTCTGCGAGTCGTGTAAGCTCGGGGCGTACTGCGGCCAGGTCCTGGGGTGCGATGACCTCGTAATACACCGCCCGCTCTAAGAATGACTCGCCGTGACCGGTGACGTTGTGCAAAGCACTCAACAGGTGGTCGCCCACATTCGCGCCAAGGAATGCGAGCTTGTCCTCGGGAAGGGCTGGAACGTAGGCGGTCTTCAGCAGCCTCACCGTGTTGTCCTCGATCACGGCCACTCCCACTCGCACCAGTTCTTCGAGAACAACATTTGGGCGCACGTCCGCCTTGATCGCGCGCACGAGCGTCTCGAAGCTTGTGCGGCTCCCCGCGGCACGCCGAGGCAAGGTTCGGGGGCGCCCATCGCGGTTGAGGTAGCGGGGAGTAGACACCCAGGTGGCTATCGCCCGTGCGGCGAGGTTTGCCCCAGGACGTAGCGCATGGGGTTTGGCACAGGCGCGCGCCTGTGCCCGAAGGCGCTTGACGTCCTTTCGGTGGATGCCGGTCAGCAGGCTCATCCGGCTGTCGGTAATGATGTCTGGGTCGGTGCTGTCGTGCTGCTCCACGGCGCCGATGTAGACCTCTTTTAAAATTTCGGAGAGGGCCGGATAGGTCACGCCCTGCGCAATGAGGTAGCGGACGAGGGGGGCAAGGATCGCCCGGATGGCGGTTTTCAGTGCAGTATCCACGCCTGTGTCCTGATATTTTCGGCATACGACCGCCCGTCGGGCAGCATGTATCAAGCATAGCACGCCGCTTGACCGTGGGAAAAGTTCCCACTAGGATTTAGTCCGCTTGCAGGAAACGGTTTCGCAATCGGCAGCCGCGAGGGAAACTGCGGGGCCAGAGCAGTGCCGCCGATGGCCTGGCCCTGAATCAATTACGAGGAGTAATAATAAATGAGCCGCAAGTCCATTCTGGCCGTGATGTTCGTGGCCGCGGGGCTGATGGGTGCAGGCGCGGTGGCGCAGGCCGCCGGCAGCACCACAGTCGGGGTCACGCCAGCGTACTACGAGGGCGACTACGGCACTCCTTCGACCACGCAGATCTACTATCTGCCGTTCTATATCAAGTATCGGCGGGATAACCTCACGCTCAAGGCGACGGTACCTCTTCTGTCAGTGCATAGCACCGGTGCGATCCTGTCCGGCGGCACGGTCGTCGGCAGTCGCGGCGCCACCACGTCAACGACCGAAAGTGGTCTGGGCGACATCTGGCTCGAGGGCCGCTACCGAATCCGCGGCATCGGTACTGCCCCCGATATTCTTCCCTATGCCAAAATCAAGCTTGGCACGGCGTCGCGCAGTTCAGGCCTTGGCACAGGCGAGAACGACTACGAGGGGGGAGTCGGGTTCGAATGGTCGGTGGGCACGACGGTGTTTCCGTTCGCCGATGTCGGCTATCGTATTGTCGGTTCTGCCCCCGGCCTGGTGCTGCAGAATATGGCCACCTATGACGGTGGTGCCAGCGTAGAGATGAATCGCCAGAATTTCTTGACCGGCATGTTCGCCAGTCACCAATCCGAGCAGCCGGGTTTCCCAGGCGCTGCTGATGCCATTGTCGCCTGGAACTACTACCCGCAGCCCGGCCACGGTCTTCAGGTCTACTTCGACAAGGGCTTGAGCAATGGAAGCCCGAATTGGGGAGTTGGAGTAGGTTTGGAGCGACCTTTCTAAATGAAACCAGAGGATTTACTTTATGAATAGTAGAACTGCACTGTTGGTTGCGTCAGCCCTCGGGCTGACGGTTGCCCTGGGCGTCGTTGCCCGGGCGGGTGCCGTGGACCGCGATACGGATACGGCGACTTCGTCCAATGCCGCCACGCCGGCAGTGCCCTATCCGGGCCAGGGTCGGCGGGCCAGACCGGCCATGCCCGGCAACCCGAGGGCAGAAGAGGAGGTGGAGAGGCACCGGCCGGATGTCGACGAAATGCGCGGTGGTCGGCCAGATGCTGACCGTCCGGACGTCGATCGCCCCGACGTTGACCGCCCGCAGGTCGACAGGCCGGATATCGGGCGTCCCGATATCCAAAGGCCGGATATCGCGGCCCCAGAGGGTATGGATCGCTGAACTGAATCTTTAACTGCCGCTCCCTGGGGAAGATCCTCAGGGAGCGCTTCTCAAATAATGGCCGCCGTTGGCAGTCATCGCAAAGATGTCGGGCCGCTGGCGTGCAGTCGCGTCGGCCAGTTCGTCCAACCAACGCCTCTACCGCTACGAACCGGCTCACGGCGCGGAAAACAGTATCTCGAGATCTTCGGCCGTAAACGTCGGCGTCTGTCCGGTGTCTTTGCCATAGAGTGCATCGGCCAGTGCCTGCTTTCGCGCCTGCAGCATGGCGATCTTTTCCTCCACGGTGCCTTGCGCGACGAGTTTGTAGACGAACACGTTCTTGTCTTGTCCGATACGGTGCGCGCGGTCGGTAGCCTGCTGTTCAACCGCCGGGTTCCACCACGGGTCGTAGTGGATCACTGTATCCGCGGCGGTCAGATTCAGCCCTGTGCCGCCTGCCTTGAGGCTGATGAGAAACAACTGCACCTCGCCCGCCTGGAAGCGATCGACCGGCGCAGCGCGGTCGCGCGTCGCGCCCGTGAGCAACGCGTAGGTAATCTTGCGCGACG
Source organism: Pseudomonadota bacterium (assembly GCA_027364845.1). GTDB lineage: Bacteria > Pseudomonadota > Gammaproteobacteria > Acidiferrobacterales > UBA6901 > JAJYCY01. The sequence goes on from DAHXOO010000055.1 coordinate 8,523, forward strand.
CTAGCTCCTTCTCGATCAGCGCTAGCATGCTCGTGAACTGGGAAAAGAGCAGCACACGCCGGCCTTCTTCGAGCAGTTCCGGCAACATGTCCATGAGCAGCTCGAGTTTCGCCGACCCGCTCACTTTCCTGGCCGTCTCGAGCTTCACGAGGCGCGGATCGCAGCATACCTGTCTGAGTTTCAGCAGTGCATCAAGAATAATGATCTGGCTGCGTGCCAGCCCTTTGCGGGCGATTTCCCGCCGAATTTTTTCGTTCATCGAAAGCCGAATGCTCTCGTACATGTCGCGTTGTGCCCCCTCAAGCTCCACAGTACGCACAATCTCGGTTTTTGGGGGCAGTTCCGGAGCGACCTGTTCCTTCGTCCGTCTCAGCATGAAGGGCGCGATGCGTCGCGTCAGCGCTGCACGCCGCACCTCGTCGCCATGTCTTTCGATGGGAGTGCGGTACAGGCGGCGGAAGTGTCGTTCGTCTCCAAGCAGGCCCGGCATGAGAAAGTGGAAAAGAGACCAGAGCTCCCCCAAATGGTTCTGCATCGGAGTACCGGTAAGGCACAGTCGCTGGCGGGTCTTCAGGCCGCGTGCGATCTGCGCCACCTTGGCCTTGGGATTCTTTATCGCCTGCGCCTCGTCGAGCACCACCGCGTGGTATTCCTGCGCAGCGATGGCTTCGGCATCCCGGAGTAGCAGCGCGTAGGTAGTAAGCACCAGATCGTGGTCTGCGATGCGGCCGAAGTTGTTGCGGCGAGTGTTCCCGTACAGCGTAAGTACCCTGAGGTCCGGTGTGAACCGCTGTGCCTCGCGACGCCAATTTGCCATGAGACTTGTGGGTGCCACGACGAGCGCAGGGCGGTCCAACCGACCGCTCTCCTTCTCGGACTGTAGGTAGGCTAGTGTCTGTACGGTTTTGCCGAGCCCCATGTCGTCGGCCAGTATCCCGCCAAAATCGAATTCCCGAAGGAAAGCGAGCCAGTTCAGCCCTGCGCGCTGGTACGATCGCAAATGTGCGCGCAGCCCGGCAGGGGGCATGACGTCCTGTATGCCGCTGAAGTCGTGCAACTTTTGTGCAAGTTCACGCAGTTTCCCGGGTGCGGTCCACTGCAGTGGAGCGCCAAGATCGGCTTCCAGCGCACCAAGTACCCCGATCTGTGCACGCGACAGTCTAAGGTGACCACCGGCGTCGAGCGGTGTTTCGTCGTAGAGCTCAATGAGTATGGCGAGCAGTGCGCGCACGCGCTCATACGGTATCGGCAGCAAACGCCCGTCGGGCAAGCGCGCGATCACCCGGTCGTTGTCGGCAAGCCTGGCCGGCGCCTGCCCGTCGAGACGTGCAGACTGCAGCCATTCAACCAGCAGCGGAAGCAGGTTTACATGTCTACCGTCCACCGCAACCCCGAGCTCGAGTCCGAACCAGTCTGTGCTGTCTCCGTCGGAGTCAAGTTCCGCGAACCACTCCGTTGCAGGCTCGGCCACATGGTAAGGATAATCGGCGTCAATTTCGATGCACCAGCCCGCCGCCCGCAGCGACGGCACGCCGTCGATGCTGAAGTGCAAGAACGCCGCATCGCGATCCTCCTTGACGTCCAGAATGAAAGCATGCCGCAGTCGCTTGGGGAGGCTGCCCAGTAACGGCAGCTCGGTGAGCGGAAGGAAGCCGTGTTCTCCCAGTTTGGCGAGCGCCCGTGCCTCGGCCTTTGCATCACGGCCGACGCGCATCAGCTTTCCGCCTTCAAAATAGGCGCGGTACTCGCCGGCCGCGCCGGCTTCGATGCGCACGCCGGCGTAGTCGAAGCAAAGCGTGGCCAGAGAAAGATCGATGTGTGTAGTGCTGAGCTGCCATTGATGCGAAAAGTCGACGGGGAGCCGATCGCGGAAGAGGCGCAGGACCGGCACCGGCACCGGGTGCTCAATGTCGGCAGTCTCCAATATCACCGGCAGTGCCGGCGAACCTTCGCTGAAATGGCGGCGCAATGCCACATTTGCCGCCTCCGCTTCCTCCGGAGCCAGCTCGGGCGCCGTGAAAAGTTCTTCGGCAAAGGCGTCTCCAAGGCCAGTCTTGAGCGGGCCGCATTGCGCCCGTGCGGCATCCACAAACCACGGCGGGTTGACCGGAAGTACTGCATCCACGTCAGGATTCGCCAAACAAACGAGACGCTGACGGCCTTCCGCATCGATGTGCCATGCCGGCGTGCCAACGCGTGGCTCGCCCGGCGAAAGAGGCGGGGTGTCTTTGTTGCGCCAATGACAGCGGCCAGTCGCGATCATGCGCGCGAGCACGTGCGCCCCAGCGCTCCCGCGCAACGGATAAGTGCCAAATCGCATGCCAGACTGATCTGCGCGCAATGTTTCGAGCCAACGCAGCAAGTCGCGGTCAGTTTCCGTTACGAAGCGCGCGTGACTCTGAAGGCCGCCGCTCCAGCGCGCTGCCTTGCCGTAGCCACCGGCCTTGAGTGGACGCACGAGCAGGATTTCCACCACGGCACGCGTGGTATGGCGGAGCCGTTCGAGCTTGAGCAGATAGAGGAGCCGTTCCGGAGTGTCTGGCGCTGCCGCGGCTGCAGGACTATGAACAGTGCGGGCCATGGCGTCGATCCAGGCCTGCAGGGCAGCATTCGGCGTCGCAGTCTGCATCGGAGCCGGATCAAACGCGTACGCATCATTCGCAGGGCCGGTTTCGTTGCATGCCAGCGCCTCCAGCAATACAGCTGCCACGTGCTTGCAGTTATAGGCCATGGGACAGGAGCAGCGGCCGAGAATCGCGGGCTGGCCTTCGCGGCCGGGCGTGATTTGTGCCTCCACCGTGTAAGGCTTGGCCGCCGCTCCCTGGACATGTGCGGAGACGGTATTCCCATCATCCGATACCTCCAACCCACGCACGCGAGCCTGACCCCAGTATTCCTCTCCTCGATGAAAGGCGCCTGACGTGAACTGTTGACGTAGGTCAGTTCGGGTATAAGGGAGCATGAGAGGTGTCCGAGCCGGTCTTTGCGCAGATCCAAATAGTCAATCTTACCAGACCCAGTCACCACTTTGAGCCGCCGCGAACGAGCGCGAGTTGCCTGTGCCTGTTCCGGAACGCATAGCAGGCCACCGCATATCCGCCGGACAGGCGGATATGCGGCATGTCGTCTGGTCACGCTCACCTTGCTCTGGCAGCACGGGACTTGGCGCCTCGTTTCCGCGTCGTGCAAGCGGCGGAGGAATCCGTGTCGAAGCTAGGTGCAGGCGCTGTCGGTGTCCCTGCCAAACCGTGTCCTCGCGAATCATGTCTGCCAATCCCTATGCAGTTGGCTCGATACCCGGTGGTTCGCAACGCGCGCAGAGGGGGTGACAAGCAAGGGCTCGGCGGACCCCAAAAAAATCGGGATTAAGGATCAGCCCAATTTATAGATATCGTACATGCGGGCCGAGGCCGGCAGCCGGTCATCGGAGATTTAAACGAATGCCTGAAGCTCCGTTGAAATCGCATGTCCCTATTTCTCAATTCCAGAGCCCGGTCTGTCCGCCGTTGTGGTGGCGTGCCGAATACCCTTGTAATTAAAACTGCTGTTTGATACAAATGTTTCAAACACTCATTGTGGCTGTGCTTGCGATGATCTCACCTTCGAACGAGCAGGAATTGGATACGCACCAGCGGCTGATCGAGGCTGCTGCCAGGATGTTCGTGGAGCAGGGTTTTGGCTCCGCCAAGGTGCGCGATATCGTGGCGCGCGCCGGTGCCAACATCGCGGCCGTGAATTATCATTTCGGGAGCAAGGAAGGGCTTTACGCGGCGGTGATCCAGTACCATTCCGCACAGGCAATTGCGGAGCTATCTCAGCATGCCGGCGACGATGGCGTGCGAGGGCCTGAGGCTTGCCTGCGCGATTATGTCTGTACTTTTCTCCAGCGGCTGCTGACCGATACCCCACAATTTACAATGAGCAAACTGGTCGCGCGGGAGATGGTCGATCCGACGGCGGCATTCGGCCTGATTATCGAAAAGTTCATTTGGCCCCAGTATCAGGCTCTCCATGCCATCGTCCGATCGATTGTCGGTGCCAAACCATCCGATGAGCTTGTGCGCCGCTGTTGTCTGAGCGTCGTCGGGCAATGCCTCTATTATCAGTTCGCGCGCCAGGTCGTGGCGCGCCTGGATCCTGAATTCGGATACGGCCCCGCAGATGTCGAGCGTCTGGCAGAGCATATTGTCGCGTTTTCTCTTGGTGGCATACATCAGTCGGCGCGAACGCGTACAGGCGATGCGCAGCAATCAAGTTGTGGAGACGTTGACGGCAGATGAAGTTCGTCAGCGGGTTCGGCTACAGGCTCCTCAGTATCGCGCTTGCCGCGGTGGCATCGGCCATGGCGGGCTGTGTTTTCGCTCCAACCCGCAGCGAGCCGGCGTTGCCTTCGGCGGCAGCCTATCCGATGGTCAAAAGCGTGGCGCGCGCGTTGGCGTCGCCTGAGTTCCGCCGCGGCGGTTGGCCGGCAGATGACTGGTGGACCAGCTTCGGCGATGTGCAGCTGGATTCCCTCATTGCTGCGGCACAGGTGCGGAATCCGGATCTGGATATCGCCCGCTCGCGCTTGACCCTGGCCCGACAGGCAGTTGCCGAAGCGCGTGCTGGGTTGTTTCCTGACCTGGCGGCCAGTGCGGCAGTAACACGCGAAAAATTCAGCGCAAACGACCTGTACCCTCCACCGTTCGCAGGCAACACCTATAACCAGGGACAACTGTCTCTGGATTTCCGATACAACCTGGATTTGTGGGGCAGGGCGCGCGACGAATTGCGGGCACGCCTGGGCGAGGCCAGAGCTGCGGCAGCGCAAGCCGCTGAGGCACGACTCGTCATCACAACTGCAGTCGCGAGCGCTTACTTCCAACTGCAAGGGGATCTGACGCGCTTCCAAGTTACCGGCGAGACGCTTGTGCAGCGCAAGGCTTTCGAGCGGCTTGTCAGTCTGCGCGCTGCAAACGGCCTGGAAACGCGGCTCGCCGTCAAACAGGCCCAGGCGGACGTGGCGTCCGTTGAGGCGAACATCATAGGGCTGCAGAACTCTGTAGGCGGCGACAAGCGTGCGCTGGCGGCGCTGATAGGAGAAGGTCCGGATGCAGCGCAGATGATCAAAGCGCCAACGAGCCATTTCGACACACCTTTCCCGGTTCCTGCGGGGTTGCCGGTAGATCTGCGGGCGGGCGGACCCGACATAAGGGTACGGCGCTGGCAGGTTGAGGCAGCGGCGCAGGGAATTGGTGCAGCGCGCGCCGGATTTTATCCGAACATCAGTCTCAGCGCCCAGATCGGCAAGCAGAGCCTCGAACTGAGCCAGTTGCTGAATCCAGGCAGCGATTTCGCGCTCGTGGGTCCGGCGATACATCTTCCCATCTTTGAAGGCGGGCGCTTGCGTGCCGCGCTCAATGCGCGTTACGCGCAATACGACATTGCCATCGACCAGTATCGCCGGGCTCTGATCGGCGCGGCGCGCGATGTCGCCGATCGCATGGCGACTGTGGAGTCGGTCACCCGGGAGCTGGGGCGGCAAACCGAGGCGCGCCGGGCCAGCGAGGATGCTTACCATCTTGCGATGCTGCGCTACAAGTCCGGCCTGACCGATTACCTGACAGTCCTTCTGGTTCAGCAAGATGTGCTGCGGCAGCGCGACATCGAGGCGGCGCTGCGTGCACAGCGTCTGCAGGCGGTACTGGCTTTGATCAAGGCATTGGGCGGGGGCTACGGACAGGTCGCAAGAGCCCTGCGTCATCCGTAAGAATCGGGAGACAATCATGAGTGACCGCATTGAGGACAATCCGTCGCAGACTGCCTCGGCAGGTGGAAGCGGCCGGCGCAGGCAGCTGCTCATGCGGCTGGCCACGGTGTTCGTACTGCTGGCGGTCGGCTACGGCACATACTGGTGGTTTATCGGCCGCTTTGCCGACACCACCGACGATGCTTACGTCGCTGGCAATGTAGTCGGGGTGAGCCCTCAGGTCGCCGGAACGGCGGTGGCCATATACGCAGACGCGACCGATCTGGTCCGGCAGGGTCAGCCGCTGGTGCAGCTGGACGACACGGATACCCGTATTGCCCTGGATAGGGCAGAAGCCGGCCTTGCGCAAACCGTGCGTCAGGTGCGCCAGATGTTCGATAATGTCCGGCGGCTGAGGGCGATGGTAAGACTGCGCGAAGTCGAGCTTGCCCGCAGCAGGGAAGATCTGGCTCGGCGCCAGACCCTCATCGCTTCGCAGGCGGTGTCGCGTGAGGATCTGGAGCATGCCAGGATCGCCTACGAAGGCGCACAGGCCGCACTGCGCGTGTCCCAGCACGAACTGCAGTCGGCCTCGGCGCTGGTTGCCGGTTCCACCGTCGAACATCACCCGCTTGTCGAGGAGGCCAAGGCGCGCCTGCGCGAAGCTTATGTTGCCTGGGTGCGCCACATGATTCTTGCACCGGTCACCGGGTACGTGGCTAAACGCAGCGTACAGGTGGGGCAGCGTGTTACGCCGGGCATGCTTCTGATGGCAGTCGTGCCCCTGGAACAACTCTGGGTGGACGCCAACTTCAAGGAAGGCCAGTTTTCGGATATCCGCCTCGGCCAGCCGGCAACCATGAACTCGGACCTGTACGGAAGCTCAGTCGTCTACCATGGCAAGGTCCTGGGAATCGGCGCTGGAACCGGCAGTGCGTTCGCGCTCCTGCCGCCACAGAACGCCAGTGGAAACTGGATCAAAATCGTCCAGCGTGTGCCGGTGCGTGTCAGTCTGGATCCTCGGGAGCTGGCAAAAAATCCGCTGCGCGTCGGGTTGTCCATGAAAGTGTCGATTGATACCCATGACCGCTCCGGCGACATCCTGGCGCGCACGCCCACTGAAAAAGTCATGTATAGAACGTCTGTGTATACC
>DAHXOO010000056.1 GCA_027364845.1 Pseudomonadota bacterium
GTTCCGTGAAATGCGCGACTCCGGAATGGAAGCAACGGTCAAATGATTAAAAGATGGCGCAGACGAAATACGCTTAACCACCGTATGCTGCCCCGGCATGGTGTTAGAATATCGGAGGTGTCGTTAGGTTACCGGAGGTTACCGGAAGGACTTGGGGGCATTTTTGGGGGCATCCGTTAGAATCGGATTGGCTAAACACCTATTTTTACGGCTTGTTTTCAAGCAATGTGAAAGGGACCCCACCTCCAATTTAATCAATAAGTTAACAGCAACCGAGCTGCTTTTCTTGACCATTTCCTGTCAAATCCCGCCTGATATGCATTAACCGGCAAATTTGTCGTTTATGTTCCCCGATGCTTGCAATATCTTCATTACTCTTGAAGTCTAAAGTCCGCGGAGATACTTGCCCGATGGCCCAGATGAAACCGGCCAGCTCGTGCCCGATCGTTGTGTAGGTCTGCACCGTCTTTTTGTCTCGGCCCAACCGGATGCCGGTAGCCTGCACACATGCGCTTCTGCGCCACCCAGGCGATGGCTAGTAGCGTGCGTTTTGCTCTCTGCCGCAATGTCCGAGTCTTGCGCGTCGGATGCCGATAGATCTGGGCGTGCCTCACGCAGCGAGACGTAGTCGCAGCCTATTCCGAGGCGCCTCTTATCGGGTCCGACACAGGCGAGACCTTCGAATGAGAGGGAATTGAGGCGTCGGGAAACGGCATGATATTCGCTTGCCGGGGCTTTTCAGGCAAAACTGCCATCGACCCGCGGGGCCTTGAGTACCCAAGATGGGTATGTGCGCTGTCATACAGAATTACCATCGGCGCAAAAGAGATAATGGGCGCTTGGGCAGGGCGTTGGGGTCCACTCGTATATTGGTATGCACACGGATCTGCGATTCGAATAAGGACGTTACTAGCTCCATAAACATGGCACGGGTTCAGTCTCCGCGAATATTGTGCGTTATTTTCGCCGATCACCATTATCATCTACTGCATGCCCAAGCTTCAGACATCGCTTTGAAAGAGCTGGAAGCACTTCTGCCTGACAACAAGCGGCGATTCTTTCGTGCAACAACGCCTATGCTGCGAATTTCCGGGAGACTTCCATTTTGACGGCGAATTACAAGACTGTCTCCAGGATCTGGCTCTATCTGCGGGCCTTCTTCCAAGAAAATCGCCTGGCGTCGCATTACGCTGGTGACGAGCCCCCACTGCGATCGGAGTTGTTTAGCAGTGACCAGATGGACCAGCATGGCAAGTCCCTGGCGGCCTCGCACAAGTTGGCTCTGGGACGCGCCCCTGACCGGCTCCTGATGCGGCTGGCGGAGAACGAAAGCGTCTTGATTGGTGCCAGCAAGCTGCTGACAACAGCGGTTGCAAAAAACCGCCGGATCACACCGGCCGGGGAATGGCTGCTCGATAATTTCTATCTGATCGAAGAACAGATTCGCACGGCCAAGCGACACCTTCCAAAAGGTTACAGCCGGGGACTGCCGCGCTTGGCGCATGGACCTTCGGCGGGGCTCCCGCGCGCGTATGACATCGCACTGGAGACGATTGCGCACGGCGATGGACGGGTAGATCTGGAAAGCTTCCACCGCTTCGTTGCGTCCTACCAGACGGTCACCGCCCTCAAGCTGGGCGAGTTGTGGGCCATTCCCATCATGCTGCGCCTGGCTTTGATTGAGAATCTCCGGCGCGTTGCCGCCCGCAGCGCTGCCGGCAGGATCGATCGAAACCTGGCCGATTTCTGGGCCGACCAGATGATAGAGATTGCCGAGAAGGATCCTAAGAGCCTGATCCTGGTAATCGCTGACATGGCACGGTCGAGTCCGCCAATATCCACCCCGTTCGTTTCGGAATTTGCGCGTCGGCTGCAAGGGCAGAGTCCGGCCCTTGCGTTGCCCCTGACTTGGATTGAACAGCTGCTGTCCGAGTCCGGCCTGACGATCGAACAGCTGGTGCAATCAGGAAACCAGCAACAGGCCGCCGACCATGTTTCCATTAGCAACACCATCGGCAGTCTCCGCTTTCTGGGCACGATGGACTGGCGCGACTTCGTCGAGACATTGAGCATTGCCGAGCAGAAACTGCGGGAAGATCCGGGCGGTATCTACGGCAGGATGGACTTTGGCACCCGCGATCGCTATCGGCACATCGTGGAGCAGATCGCGAAACAGAGCCGTCTGTCCGAAGTCGAGGTGGCAGAGCGGGCGATTCGTCTGGCACAGGAAAGTGCGACCAGTAAAGGTGCCGATGATCGGGCGGCACATGTGGGCTTTTTCTTGATCGACAAAGGATTACGTGAACTCGAGCACACGACCCAGGCACGCCTTTCCGCTGTCGAGACTTTAACCAGGGCGGCTGGCCGGTTTCCGTTGCTCCTATATTTGGGCTCGATAACGCTGATCACGCTGTTTCTCACCCATGTTTTATTGGTGCAGGTGCAGGCCAATGGCGCGCCGGATTGGCTGCTTGTGTTGCTCACGGTCCTGCTGCTGCTGTCCACCAGTCAGCTAGCGGTGGCGTTAGTGAACTGGACGGCGACGTTGCTGGTATCGCCGCATCCATTGCCGCGCATGGACTTTTCCCGGGGGATCACGCCTGAATCGCGCACGCTGGTCGTAGTTCCGGCGATGCTCAGTAGCACCCGAAACATCGGAGATTTGGCTGAGGCGCTCGAAGTCCGATTTCTGGCTAACCGGGACGACAACCTGCGCTTCGGCCTGTTGACTGATTTTCCGGACGCACACGCCGAGACCCTTCCGGAGGACGAAGCGCTATTGCGGTTGGCTGAGGCGCGAATTGCGGAGCTGAATGAAAAGTACCATGATGCAAGCGGCGACACGTTCTTTCTTTTTCATCGCCCGCGCCGCTGGGAACCACGCAACCGGATCTGGATGGGCTACGAGCGCAAGCGTGGTAAGTTGGCGGATTTGAATTTGTTGTTGCGCGGTGGTGCAAGTGGCCGCTTTTCGCTGGTCGTCGGCAACACCGACGTCTTATCGAACGTGAAGTATGTCATTACCCTTGACACGGATACGCAACTCCCGCGCGACTCGGCGCGGCAGTTCGTGGGAACTTTGGCGCACCCGCTGAATCGGGCGCGCTACAGCGAAGACAAGCAACGGGTCAGTGACGGCTATGGTATTCTGCAGCCACGCATGGGCGTAAGCCTGCCCGGCACGAGGCGTTCGCGCTATTCCCGCTTGTACGGGAGTGAGCCGGGCATAGACCCCTATACGCGCGCTGTTTCCGATGTCTACCAGGACCTGTTCGGGGAAGGCTCGTTCATTGGCAAGGGGATCTACGATATCGACGCCTTCGAGCGCTCGATCAAGGACCGCCTTCCTGAGAACCGCATCCTCAGCCATGATCTTCTCGAAGGTTGTTACGCGCGCGCGGGGTTGGTGAGCGATGTGATGTTGTACGAGGAATACCCGTCTGCCTACAGCGCAGACGTGAGTCGGTGGCACCGCTGGATTCGCGGAGATTGGCAGCTTGCTGGCTGGCTGTTGCCGCGCGTTCCCGGACCCGGGCGCCGCAGACAGAAGAATCCGTTCTCGGGATTGTCTCGCTGGAAGCTCTTCGACAACCTGCGGCGCAGTCTCGTGCCGGCAGCGTTAATGTTTCTCCTGCTGCTGGGTTGGACAGACTTGTCATCGGCTCGCTTTTGGACTCTGGCGGTAATAGGGACCATCTTGATTCCGTCCTTGATGGCCGCCACGCTGGAAATGTTGCGGAAGCCGATCGACGTGCTGCTGGGTCAGCATCTTGATGCCGTCGTGCGTGCCATCGGTCGGCACCTCGCGCAGACGGGCTTTACGCTCACCTGCCTTCCCTATGAAGCGATCTTCAGTCTGGATGCGATTGTGCGCACAGTGGGGCGAATGCTGTTCACGCACAAGCGGCTTCTCGAATGGAATCCATCGAGCGAGTCGGACCATAACAACCACGCCGGTCTCGCTGCCTCATTCCGTTCGATGTGGACCGCTCCAACGATTGCTCTTGGCGTGGGGCTGCTCCTGATGCTGTCAAGCCCGGCCGTGCTGGTCGTGGCCGGGCCGATACTGATCTTGTGGTTGGTCTCGCCAGCTATTTCCTGGTGGATCAGGCGGCCACTCACCCGCCGTGAAGCAAGGCTCACGGCCGACCAGACGTTTTTCCTGCGCAGGCTGGCGCGCAGGACCTGGGCCTTCTTTGAGACTTTCGTAGGCCCGGAGGATCATTGGCTACCGCCGGATAACTATCAGGAGTACCGCGGTCCCGTTGTGGCACACCGCACTTCGCCGACCAACATGGGGCTGGCGTTACTCGCGAATCTGTCCGCGTACGACTTCGGCTACATTCCGGCCGGACAACTCATCGAGCGCACGGCGAACACACTGCGCACGATGCAAGGTCTGGAACGACACCATCACCACTTCTACAACTGGTACGAAACGCTGTCGTTGAAGCCGCTCCACCCCGCCTACATTTCGACGGTGGACAGTGGGAATCTCGCGGGCCATTTGCTGACCTTGCGACCGGGTCTGCTATCGCTATCCGATCACCCGATCCTGGAGACGCGATGGATTGACGGGCTTCGCGACACGCTGGCGATCCTGATGGATATCGTGGGAGAGGTCACGCCGACTTCGCTCGCTCAATTTCAGAAAGATCTGGAGACCGCGTGTGATTCCCGACCAGCTGCGCTCACGGCGGCACGGTCCACCCTTGACCGGTTGACAACTCACGCGGCGGAGTATGCCGGTACTAGCAATGCCGGCCCCGAAAGCGAAACGTATTTCTGGGCGCAGGCGCTGGTGCGACAATGCCGGAGCGCCCTCGATGATCTGACGTTTCTCGCCCCGTGGACATTGCTTCCGACGGCCCCGGCCGGTCTTAACGATATACGCGGCATCGGCGAAATACCCACGCTGAGGGAACTGGCCGGACTCGGGGGAGAGCTGCCGTCGACCGTTGCACAACGTCTTGGCGGCGCGGTAACGCCCGAACAACGTGGATGGCTGGATGAATCGTTGCCACTCATGCTCGAAGCTAGCCGCCGTGCGAAGGAGCGGATCGCGGCGGTTGAGCGTCTGGCGCGGCAAGCAGGAGAGCTCGCACGCATGGAGTACAATTTGCTGTACGACAAGGCGTCGCGTCTGCTAGCTATCGGCTACAACGTGGACGAGCGACGGCGGGACTCGAGCTACTATGATCTGCTGGCCTCGGAAGCGAGATTGATTGAATTCGTCGCGATTGCTCAGGGGCAAGTGCCACAAGCGGGTTGGTTTGCCCTCGGGCGTCAGCTCACATCCGCCGGTGGCGAGCCGATTCTCCTGTCGTGGAGCGGTTCGATGTTTGAGTATTTGATGCCGCTTCTGGTGATGCCCACCTACGAGAACACGCTGCTTGATCAGACCTATAAGGCAGCAGTAAAGCGGCAGATCGAGTATGGGGGACAGCGCGGCGTACCGTGGGGCATGTCGGAATCCGGTTACAATCTGGTCGACGTGCATCTCAACTACCAGTATCGCGCCTTTGGCGTGCCCGGCCTAGGGCTCAAGCGCGGACTAGCGGATGATTTAGTCGTGGCTCCCTATGCTTCAGCGCTAGCATTGATGGTGGCACCGGAAGCGGCTTGTCTGAACTTGCAGCGGTTGGCTAATGCTGGGCTGCTTGGAAAATTTGGTTTTTATGAAGCCATCGACTATACCCCGTCACGTCAACGACGCAATGAATCGAGCACGGTGGTTCGCTCTTTCATGGCCCATCACCAGGGAATGAGCCTGCTCTCCCTAGCCTATCTGCTGCTGGACCGTCCGATGCAGAAGCGCTTTGTGTCGGACCCATTGTTCCAGGCGACCCTGTTATTGCTCCAAGAGCGGATTCCCAGGGCCACGGTTCTATTTCCGCACATTTCCCAGCTCTCTGGAATTCGGATCTCTGCCAACGCCATAGAACCACCGATTCGTGTTTTCGACAGCCCTGATACGCCGATACCCCAGGTGCAGTTGTTGTCGAACGGCAGATATCACGTGATGGTTACGAACGCGGGAGGCGGCTACAGCCAGTGGAAAAATCTCGCCGTGACACGTTGGCGCGAGGACGCTACCTGCGACAACTGGGGTACTTTCTGTTACCTGCAGGACGTGGTGAGTGGCAAGTATTGGTCTACTGCGTACCAGCCGACACTCAAGCGCGCAGAAAGCTACGCCGCAATTTTTTCGGAGGGACGAGCCGAGTTTCGTCGCCGCGACCACGATTTTGATACCCATACCGAGATCGTTGTTTCTCCAGAAGATGATATCGAGCTGCGCCGCATCCATATCGCCAACCGATCTCGAACCCGCAGAAGCATCGACGTAACCAGTTACACAGAGGTGGTTCTCGCACCGGCGGCCGCCGAAGCACTGCACCCGGCATTCAGTAATCTCTTTGTTCAGACCGAAATCATCGACTCACGGCGGGCGGTCCTCTGCACGCGCCGGCCCCGCTCCCTCGATGAATCGGAACCCTGGATGTTTCATCTGATGGCCGTGCACGGAGCGGACATTGGGGAGATCTCCTACGAAACGGACCGCATGCAGTTCATCGGCCGCGGCAACACAGTCGCCGCGCCCCAGGCCCTGAACGGTTCCGCGCTTGCCGGAAGTCAGGGTTCTGTGCTCGATCCGGTTGCTGCCATCCGCTACCGTATCACTCTCGATCCGGATGAATCGGTGACGATCGATATGGTTTCCGGCATTGGCGAAACCCGTGACGCCGCCTTGAGCCTGGTCGATAAATACCAGGATCGGCGGATCGCGGATCGTGTCTTGGAACTGGCGTGGACCCACGCCCAGGTCGTGCTGCGGCAGATCAACGCCACCGATGCCGATGCACAACTCTATGGACAGCTTGCCAGTTCCATCATCTACGCGAACTCCTCGTTGCGTGCCGATCCTGCTGTTCTCGTCAAAAACCATCGTGGCCAATCCGGTCTGTGGGGCTATGCTATTTCCGGCGATTTGCCGATCGTACTTCTGCAGATCGCCGACCGGAGCAATATCGATCTGGTACGCCAACTGGTCCAGGCCCACGCGTACTGGCGCTTGAAGGGGCTAGCCGTGGACCTGGTGATCTGGAATGAAGACCGTGCTGGTTACCGGCAACTGCTCCAGGACCAAATCATGGGACTGATCGCTGCGGGTGTCGAGCCGCACGCCGTGGACCGTCCGGGTGGCATCTTCGTGCGGCACGCAGAACAGATATCGGACGAGGATCGCATACTGATTCAATCGGTTGCGCGCGCAATCATCGCTGACAGCAGGGGAACACTGGCAGACCAGCTCGACCGTCGTAGCCCGGCGGAAGTGCGGGTTCCGCGCCTCAAACCGACCCGCCGCCAACGCGCCAAGCCGTCGGCCGCCACCGGGTTGCCGCGCCGCGATCTGATTCTCTTCAATGGACTGGGAGGATTTACCCGTGATGGGCACGAATACGTCATCATGCTCGCGCCGGACCAAATGACACCGGCACCGTGGGTGAACGTGCTGGCGAATCCGCACTTCGGAAGCATCATCTCGGAAAGCGGAATGGCCTATACCTGGAGCGAGAACGCCCATGAGTTTCGCATCACGCCGTGGCACAACGACCCGGTGAGCGACGCCAGCGGCGAAGTCTTTTATCTGCGTGACGAAGACAGCGGAAACTTCTGGTCGCCTACGTCACTGTACAGCCGTGGAACCGGCTATTACGTAATCCGCCATGGGTTCGGCTACAGCGTCTTCGAGCACGTGGAGGACGGCATTCACTCGGAGCTCACGGTTTATGTGGACATGGATGCTGCAATAAAATTTTCGGTGCTAAAGGTGCGTAATGAGTCGGGCCAGATGCGCAGACTCTCCGCGACCGGTTACGTCGAGTTGGTTCTGGGGGATTTGCGGGCGAAATCAGCCATGCACGTGACCACCGAAATTGACCCTGACAGCGGTGCGCTTTTCGCGCGTAACCCGTACAACACGGAGTTCGCCGGTCTGATTACATTCTTCGATGTGGATGATGCTGCCCGTACCATAAGCGGCGACCGCAGTGAATTTATCGGGCGTAACAGGACGCTCAAGAATCCGGCGGCGATGTACCGTTCGCACCTATCCGGAAAAGTGGGAGCGGCGCTCGATCCCTGCGCCGCAATTCAGGTCAACTTTGAGCTTGCCGGCAACCAAGAGCGCGAGATTACCTTCAGGCTCGGTATGGCGGGGGGACGCGAAGCCGATGACACCACCGAGCTGGTGCAACGCTTCCGGGGATCGGCCGCCGCGCGCGGTGCGCTCCAAGCGGTGTACCAGTACTGGAATCACACGCTCGGCGCTGTCCAGGTGGAAACGCCCGACCCGGCGCTCAACGTGCTGGCCAACGGCTGGCTTGTGTACCAGACGCTGGCAAGCCGTCTTTGGGCACGTAGTGGATACTACCAATCGGGGGGCGCTTTCGGATTTCGTGATCAGCTGCAGGATGCGATGGCGCTCGTGCACACGGAGCCGCAGCGGCTGCGCGCGCAATTGCTGCTGTGCGCAAGCCGTCAGTTCCTGGAGGGTGACGTCCAGCATTGGTGGCATCCACCGGCCGGACGTGGCGTGCGTACGCATTGTTCGGATGACTATCTGTGGCTGCCATTGGCCACGTGCCGCTATGTGCTGATGACCGGCGATACTGGGGTGCTCGCCGAATCGGTTCATTTTCTCGAAGGCCGCCCGGTCAATGCCGAGGACGACTCCTATTATGATCTTCCCGGTCGGTCTGGCGAAGCAGCCAGCTTGTACCAGCACTGTGTGCGAGCCATCCAGAGGGGACTACAGTTTGGCAAGCATGGTCTGCCGCTCATGGGCACCGGAGACTGGAATGACGGCATGAATCTGGTTGGCAACCACGGTACAGGCGAAAGCGTGTGGTTGGGATTTTTCCTGCACACCGTGCTCACGCAGTTCACTGCGGTGGCGCGCCTGCAGGATGACTTCTCTTTCGCCGAACGTTGCGAAGCGGCGGCGGTTCATCTGCGCCAGAATATCGAGCAGCATGGCTGGGATGGCGCATGGTACCGCCGCGCCTACTTCGACGACGGCACACCGCTCGGGTCGACCACCAACCCCGAGTGCCAGATCGATTCGATTTCACAGAGCTGGGCGGTTCTGTCAGGGGCCGGAGATATGCACCGCGCACGCCTGGCCATGGAAGCGGTGGACCAGCGCCTGGTGCGCCGCGATCACGCGCTGATCCAGCTTCTGGATCCCCCGTTTAATAAGTCTCCGTTGAATCCAGGCTATATAAAAGGATACGTCCCAGGCGTGCGCGAGAATGGCGGGCAGTACACGCATGCGGCAGTCTGGGCGGCATTGGCTTTTGCGGCATTGGGCGATAGTCGGCGCGCGTGGGAATTGCTGTCCATAATCAACCCGGTGAACCATGCCAGCTCGCCGGCCGGCGTGGCAACCTACAAAGTTGAACCGTATGTCATTGCGGCCGATGTTTATGCGGTTACACCCCACGCCGGGCGGGGGGGTTGGACCTGGTACACTGGTTCGGCCGGCTGGATGTACCGGCTGATTGTGGAATCGCTTCTGGGCGTGAGGCTTGAGGTGGACAAGCTATATTTCACCACGTGCCTCCCGGCGGACTGGAAGGACTTCAAGATACACTACCGGTATCGGGAGACGGTCTACCATATCGTTGTCTCGCAAACCCGCGGAGACGATAACGCAACGACCGGCCAAGCGAGCATCACGGTCGATGGCGTTGAACGCGACGACCAGGCCATTACGCTGATTGACGATTTCCAGGAGCACAAGGTTGAGGTAAGGATAAACGTCGCACGTAGTTAATAGTGGGTCGACGCCACATCCTCATGGATGACTTTCACGGACCCGGCCTGATCAGCGTGGAATATGGCTTGAGTGACCTGGTCGATGCATGGAGATTTCTGGCGACACCCTTTTTATGCCGTTGCGCTACGCCAGCCTAAGCTTAGGCTCGCCAGCGTCGGTCGAGATTACCCGGATCAGCCGAGAACTTGCACGGCCGCACCGGGAGTGGAAAATACAAGCCCTGATAACAAGCTACCACAAACTGCCAGAGGAGGATCCTTGGTATTCAAGGAACATCTGGAGAAGCTCTCGGAATTGATGCTCGTCCTCCTGGTGGTGCGCGTCCAGTTAGCATGCTTTCGAACCTGTTGGGTATCCGTACTTCGTGGCCGATACGCGGCATCGGTTCACTGTACTACCTGACGCATGCCATACAGCATGGGCTCCCAGAGAATCTTTCCTTGGAGGTAACTACTCACCCATTTCCGCATCCAGCTGACCGGAAAGAGCCAATTGGATGGCGACGAGAGGATTATATCCGCGGTTTGCCATGGTCTGTAGGTAGCTGGAGATGCGGCAATAGGCTTCGGCGTACTGAGTTTTTCGGAAGCAGCCGGAGACTTTTTGCTTGACCTTGCTCATGCGCAGGTCCCGTTCAGCGCGATTATTGGTGAACGAGACGTTTGGGTCGCTGGCGAAGAGCAGCACGGCGGTCTCGTGCGCTTTGAGTCTTTCCCATAGGTTATGAGCATCGGACTTGGCGATGCGGCCGCGCTTGCCGTTTTGGCGCACAGGCAGGGGCGGCAGTTCCTGTTCGCCGCGGGTGAGGATGTTGCGGTAGCGTTTTTGCAGGTTGTCGTACTCGCGCGGAGTGAGCTTTTTGCGTTTGCGCTGCGCGACCTGGGCGCAGGTCTGTTGCAGCAGGCGTTTCATGTTCTTCGCCCACGGGTATCCGTCGGCCTCGACGATGAAGGTCAGCTCGCGCAGCAGGTGCGCCCCACACAGGCCATGGCCACAGTGTTCATAGGACAGATAGGAGGCCCAGCAGTCGTGGATGATGACCCCTCCGTAGCGCGGGATCACGCCGATGGCGGCCATGGCCTCCTGGCCGCGTTGCTTGTGCAGGAACTTCAAGGTGATCTCGCCGCCCGAACAGACATGGATCCACTGATTTTTCTTATCGACCCGCAAGGAGGTCTCATCCACGTGCAGGGCAGGCAGCGTGAGCAGCCGTTCGATTGCCGTCTTCTCCCATTGCTCGAGTGCCCGGTGCAGCGCCAGCACAACCTTGAGGATGGTCGCCTCGGAGATGACTTGGCCGAGCAGGGTCGCAAGCGACTGCTGCACGCGCTTCAAGGAGAGCATCTGGGCGATCAGCAGGTTGAGCGCATACGCCTTGATCCCCGCCCCGTACTGCAGGGGACCACAGAACGCCTCCGGGAACGAGCCCCGGGCCTCGGTCCCGCAATGCGGGCACGACTTGATCTCGGCATCGATGTGCGTGACGACTTTCTCGAAGACGATATCGATCTGGGTGCGCCGTTCGTGCCCTTTACAGCGGACCTTGTGCAGATCCTCACCGCACTCCTCACAGAAGCTGACCTTGGACACTTTATAGTTCTCGACGGTGCGGGTATTTCCGGAACGCGTTTCGCTGAGCACCTTGCCCTTGCCGTGGGTGCCTGTCCAGGTGAGCGCGGTGTCGTCCTTCGGCGTTTGCGAGGCGGGTTTGCTGGAGTTGGTGCTGTTCTTCGGGGTGTTCTTCTCCATGAACACCGCTATCAGTACCTTCAGGAGCATCAACAGGGCCTCGACCAAGGCGCTGCTTTCGGCCGTGATCTTGCCGTCGGCGCGCAGCTGCGCGAAGCGACCTTGGAGGGCGCCGAACTCCTCGCGCAAAGACTCTTTGTTGACGCTTGCCACCGATCGCGCCGACTACGCCTCGGCCTCGACGGCCATCAGCGCCGAGAGCACCGCGAGCCGCTCGCCCGGTGGCAAGGCCCGGTAGCGCCGTCCCCAAATCTCGGCCTTGCGCCGGATGCGCTGCCGGTCGGTGTGGTTCTTGCCGGTGTACTTGGCCCAGTGCACACGGTCGGGCGTGAAATTGAACCACAGCTTCTCGGTGCGCACGCCGCCCTGGTTCATCACCTGAAGCTCAACGCTCTGCCAGCCGGCTAGGCACTCATCGTAGAGCGCCGAGGGGTAGCTGGAGAGAATCACGGGACAAGGCAGCTTTTTGAGCAACCCGAGCAACTCGAGGTGGTCCGGCTCTTCGTAATCGAAGCGATAGCGCCGGCTGGAACTGCGTGTCTCCAGCAGATACGGCGGGTCGCAGTAGATGAGTTCCCGGCCACGATAGTCATAGTCGGCCAGGAACCGGTGCGCGCAGCCGTGCACCAACTCGACCGGATAGGCGCAATGGAACCGCTCCAACGCTCGCTGATTCAAGTCGATCCCGATATTGCGCAGCGCCGGCGGCTTGCGCCGCATGATCGCCCCGCCCCCGAGGTGGGTCTCGATATAGGTGTCATGCGGTGGCATCAGCGCGATAATCGGCTGACACAAGCCCGAGGTCGCCTTCGATCCGAAATACGCACCCATCGCCGCCGAATCCCCATCGTCACCACGATGGATCAGCAGCGTAGTAGCAGGCTGCTACGTTGTCAAGCAAAAATGCCCGGGGACTCGAGACAAATGGGGTGAGTAGTTACCTTCTGAATATAATTAAATGCGTGTGCGACGAGCGGCGCCAATTAGAAAATTTTGTTAGTTTCGCTAACAAACAACAGAAATGGTGGGACATGGAACAGCTGGATTTGCTCGGTTTGGTCAAGGTGACGCAGATGCTCGAGCGCAATGCGAACGTGGCCTTGATGTATTCCGGCCTGCGGATTCCGCAATACCGCCTGCTCGACCTGCTGGCACGGTGTGGTCAGGCCACGGTATCCGAGATGAGCGCTGCGCTTCATATCACTCGTGCAACCGCCAGCGTGGTGATCAATGAACTGATACGTTCTGGGAGCTTGGTGACCGACGAGCACCCGTCTGACCGGCGGTTCTTTCACATCCGTCTTACGGAACACGGCCTGCAACGGCTGCAATCCGCGCGCAGTGATCTTGCTGTGTTGACTCGCAAGACCTCTCAGCGCTACCCGCAGGAGATCGTGCGGGTACTTAATGCCTTTGCGCAAGCGGCGCTCGAACGCCAATCGTAATGACACAAGAAAACGAGGCACGCATGGCTCCGTTCTTCGATATCCACTGGTGTTACTTGACCACCGGCTTGAGCTCCGGATGGTCGAGATAGCGCCAGTCTTTTACCGGAGCCGCGGTGAAGTGGTGATGCGAACTTGCACTGGAAACTCCAGCACCGCGGAACGTTGAAGATCCGCTCCCCATGTTTTGAGTGACCTCTTCCAGGGGGAAGCCGACCGCTCGTTCATGGCTCAGGTGGTGATCTCGACGGTCAGCGCCATGGGTACAATAGGTATTGCGCACGAGGGTGGCGAACCTCGGCCAATGCGGCTAGCGGGTTCTGAGCCGACCTGGTCCGCTATGCAGGGGCGAATTCAACCGATCGACGCAACGGATTGGTGAAATCGTTCGGCGGGTGTTGCGTAGTTTAGTGTTTTCCTTGGGCGCTCATTCAATTTCCTCGCGATAGCATTGAGCTTGGCTTGCGAGTAGGTCGAAATATCGGTTCCCTTGGGGAAATACTGTCGCAGTAGCCCATGGGTATTTTCATTGGTCCCACGCTGCCAAGGACTCCGTGGGTCACAGAAATAGACCTGTATGTCCGTCGCCAACGTAAAGCGCTTATGTCCGGCCATCTCGGTACCTCGATCCCAGGTCAGCGATTTGTAGAGTTCCTATGGCAGTTTGCGCGTATTCTTGATCAGCGCATTGGCGAACGTCCCGGCATCTTTACCGGCGACCTTTACCCGCATCAGGTAGCGTGTTTGACGTTCGACGAGAGTTGCAATCTGACTGCTGCGATTTCCGCACAGTAGGTCACCTTCCCAGTGCCACGGTACGGCCCGATCTTCCGCCGTGGCAGGACGCTCGCTGATCGATACCGCGTCACGGATTCTGCGGCGATCGTCCGACTTCTGGGTGTGATGGCGCGAACGGCACATTGCTCGCGTGCGCCGCAAATGCTGCAACAGCTCTTTCTTCAAGACACCACGGGCTTGAATATACAGGCTGCTATAGATCGTCTCGTGTGACACTTGATTGTTCTCTTCGTCCGGGTAAGCGCACTTCAACCAACCCGCACTCTGCTCTGGTGACCACAGACATTGTCGCTTCGCTGCCACGATGTGCGCCAAGGTGTGGTTCTCAGCCAGTTTACAGATCTTGGGGCGACGCACCAGATCCCAAGCCACCTGGTCGGCCTGGTTTTCCCGATAGCAACTCTGCCCGCCATGACGCAGGATCTCGCGACTGATCGTGGAGGGCGCTCGCTCAAGGAG
>DAHXOO010000057.1 GCA_027364845.1 Pseudomonadota bacterium
TGCCTGCTCCCGGCAGGGCCGGGAGGCGATAAGCGACGCAAGCCCCAGACGCCGCATCATCAAGCGTACCGCTTCCACAGATCCGTGGCCCCGTGATTGGGTAATGGTAAAGCGCTCCGTCACAGGCCCCCACGTCTCGCCGCGTAAGACCGCTCGGATGGCCTCCACCTGCCCCATCGACAAATCCGAAAGATTGGCGAGCGTGCGTTTCTTCACCTGCTTCCCCTCGCGATAGGATTCCCGCAGGAGGATCGTGGGGTGGGACCCGCGATTCGGGACAATATCGATATGCATGGGTGCAGTATACATATACTACACAAATAATCAAGCTTATTATATTTTTACTACATGGCTACATTCCGACAGATAAAAAGCCGCCTCCTGCGTCCTTACCGATTCATTTCATTCAGGTTTTTGCCGATGAGAGGGGGAAATGTCTGGAGAACTTCAGTCTAAATACGGTTTTCGGCAAAACGAAAGCCTGCGGAAAGGCATCTGCCCGGCAATTTCTTTACTTTATATAATGACAATAGTGCGCGAAGATTCAGGTTTATAAATTCGACTGGTGACTATTGGTCACGGACCCGGCCGATGCTGCCAAACAGTGGGTCGAAGGCCATTTCCTCGAACGGGGCCAAGCGCAAGATCAGCAAAATCGCACAGAGCGAAACATCGAGCTGCAGCGTTTCCTGACAACGGCCGCGAGTTCGTAGACGGCGATAGCAATCCAGGCTTCGGCCTTTGACGGCGTACCTTGAGGTGTCAAAGAAGTCCCGGTTACGCAGGTACTGCTTGATCCATTATATGAATGCGCACATGAGCGCGCCTGCCGGACAAGCCACCGAGGGATTCCCATACCGCGTTTTGCTTGTTCAAGCCGGCGACACCCTTATGGAGGTATATTTTGTCTAACCGCCAAAAAGAATCTGCGGGTCCTGAAGATAAAAATCTCGGGACGCTGCTAACATCGTCAGGTTCCCAGGGACCCTCCATGAGCACGAGTTTCTCCAAAGCTCCCTTTACAAACGGCACCGATGGGTGGCGTCGCGTGCGGTGGATTGTTACGACACATTTCTGGTTCAAGTGTTTCGGTACTATGGGATTCACCTTCGTATTCCTTATGGCCTACGTGTACGTGCTCAAGCACCCCGCCTACCCGGTGACCATCGTACCGGCCACCATCTTGGACCGACTGATCGCCGTCGAACCGCTCGCCCTGCCGTTTTACCTGTCGCTCTGGCTATACGTGTCGCTGCCGCCGATGCTGATGACAACACGGCAGACCATCGTCGAATACGGCAAATGGATTGGCGGCCTGTGTCTGGTGGCGCTGACGATTTTCTATTTCTGGCCAACTGCGATTCCACCCGTCCACGTCAACTGGGCACGCTACCCGGGCATGGCCTTCCTCAAGGGCATCGACGCCGCAGGCAACGCGTGCCCGTCGCTGCATGTGGCCACCGCCGTGTTTTCCTGGTCCTGGCTGAACCGGAGGCTGCCCGAGCTGGGTCTGGGCCGCGGCGCACGCATCTTCAGCGCATGCTGGTGCGCTGCCATCGTTTATTCTACCATGGCGACCAAACAGCATATGTCGCTGGACGTGGCCGCCGGCATCGATCTGGCACTGGTCTTCGTCTGGACTTTCAACATGGCCGGACAGCCCATCAGCGGGATCGTCGGCAGACAATACCAGCCGGACTACAGCGTTGTTGAACAGGAATCATAGCGTGATTGGACGAAACGGGCGCACGACACACGGCGTGCTTTCCATCCGCAACATCCTGCTTGTGCTGGCCGGTGCTGTCTATCTCGCCATCGGCTATGTTGCAACAACGACGCCGCACCCACCTCTGGTCACCGTCCTAATCGGAATCGCGCCGCTTGGCGCGGCAGCGCTGGTGGCAGCCTGGAAAGCACGTGTTCGGATGCTGTTGGTGCCGCTATACGCCCTTTGCGCACTGGCCATCGCCTTTAATCTGGACCAGCTACGCGACCACGCCGCATGGGTGTATTTCATTCAGCATGCCGGCGCGATGACTTTGCTCGCCATCACCTTTGGCAGCACACTCGGCAACAACCACGCGGGCGCACTGTGCTCGCGCATCGCCAGTTTCATCATTCCCGAATCATTGGATGCCAACTACCTCTACTACACATGGAAGGTCACGCTTGCCTGGACAATCTTTTTCGCGGCCAGCGCGGTGCTCTCAGTACTGCTGTTCTTCTTTGCGCCAATCGAAGTATGGTGGGCTTTTGCCAACTTGCTGACACCGGTCTCGCTCGTCATCATGTTCACCGGAGAATACCTGATCCGCCTGCGCGTACTGCCGGACGGCCCACGGCTCAGCGTCACCGCCACTATCCGGGCCTACCGGGAATATGGACAGCGCCAGAACGCTCCATAAGCGACGATGAACAGCTTACCGCTTCTGCCGGAATCCGGCGTGGATTCGATAGTAGCCTACCGTGACACCGGTCCGGTTACCCGATCCGAATTCCTGCGCGACCTATTCGCGATCACAGCACGCATCCCGGATACGGGACATGTACTCAACCTGTGCAAGGACCGGTACTGGTTTGCCACAACGCTGTTCGCCAGCATTGCCCGCGGCACGCTGACCGTGTTGCCCAATTCGCTGGCACCGGATATCATCGCCAACCTTCGGCACGACCTGCCGGATCTGGTTTGCCTGGGTGACCAGCCTTCGGCGCCCATTGAGTTGCCCTACCTGCAGATCTCTGGCTGCCAGGGCGGCCTCTCAGCGGACGTTCCTGCGGTCCCGCGTATTCCCGCCGAGCAGTTGATCATGCACGTCTACACCTCTGGCTCCACCGGCAAACCGAACCGGCACGCCAAGACCTTCGGACGGATATGGCAATGCATCACAACCGGGGCCGGTCGCATGTGGGCAGCCGCCAGCGGCCCATGCACGGTGATTGGCACGGTGCCGTTCCAGCATATGTATGGACTCGAATCGACCATTTTCCTGCCTCTGCTTGGAGGTGGACGGCTGGCCTCACGTCTGCCGTTTTTCCCCGCAGACGTATCGGCGGCGCTGGCCCAACTGCCCGCGCCACGACTGCTCGTCACCACGCCGTTCCACCTGCGCATGCTGTTGGACACCGACATCGAATTCCCGTCCGTCGCCGCCATCGTCTCGGCGACCGCACCCCTGTCCGGCGAACTGGCCGCCGAGGCAGAGGCCAGACTGAGCGCTCCAATTATCGAAATTTACGGCTCAACGGAGACCGGCCAGATCGCTACCCGCCAGCCTACCCAGTGCGCCGAATGGGAAGTGTACGATGGCATCGCGCTGAAGCAGGAACAGGGTGCCACGATTGTCAGCGACGGCCACCTGGAATGCTCCCAGACGCTTAACGACACCATCGAGCTCTGCGGCCCGTCGCGATTCCGGCTGCTTGGCCGCAATTCAGACATGGTCAACGTTGTCGGCAAGCGCAGTTCCCTGTCCTACCTGAACCAGGTCATCACCAGCCTGCCCGGCGTGCACGACGGTGTGTTCTGCATTCCGGAAACCCATCCGGAACGCAATGTCTCCCGCCTGGCCGCTTTTGTGGTTGCACCGGGATTGCACCCGGACGACATCCAGTCCTCCCTGCTGCAGCAACTGGATCCGGTTTTCCTGCCGCGGCCGATCATATTCGTCGAATCCCTGCCGCGCGACGGCAATGGCAAGATTCCCGCATCTGCCATGGCGGAGTTGATAGCCAAGCACATTCCATGACCCGCCCGGCATTGATCCCCGCACTGCCTTTTGAGCCAACCCGTACGGCGTTCGCCAGACACTTTCCGGGCCAGCCGATCATTTTCGGCGTGCGGCGCACTAGCGGGGCGCTGCACAGTCCTGTGACAGACGACCTGAAGATGGCCAAACTCCTGCTGATGGTCTCCTGAGCAATGCGTAACGCAGCACCAAATGGGCGACAGCCCGGACCGGGCCGCAGAATGTGTCAACTGCAAGACGCATATCCTGCGCCGGCTACCGGACACGGGGCGTCCCGCTCCGTAGCGGTCGTCTGGACAGCCCATGACAGGCGACATCCTGATGGCAGATCGGGTGCCTTCGACGAAATGGAGTTGGAGAGCGTAGGTGGACACCTGTTCCGGGAACAATCGCCGACAGTGGCGTGGGTGAACGCGCACAGATCCTGGATTGTGCAAAGGGGGCGACGCCCCGGACAATATCAACATGGCCCCGCGACTGGCACGCGAGGCACCGGGATGCCGGCATTGGCCCATACGTGCCCGGGTGCAGGCATTGCATCCTTTTGGCCGAGGCCGGTCGCGATACTTCCGTTGCCCGATGGACGCTCCATCGTGCCCCTTTGCGCGGCACTTTGGCTTCTGGCAGGAGGAACCCGGCTCGTGCAGCATGCGGACCACGTGAACGCGACGAAAATGCCTCCCGGAATGCTCGTGGCTCAGGACGGCCACGCGGGCGGTCGGCCAGGAAGGGGAAGGCCGAGCCTTCAGGGACCACCTCGCTACCGGTTCTCAATGTGTCGCACCGGCACATCGCCAAACTGCCGGCGCAGCTGATCATGCTGGAGACCTCATGTATCGGGCGGTCAACAATTCCCGCCGGTCACGCGACACACAGGAGCCGGTGTGCCGGGTTGCAGACAGCCGGATCCGATTCGATATACGCTGCCGCATGCGCCGCATCATGAGCAGCCAGCGCTTCATTGCCGTTTTCGCACCACCATGACTCCTGCACCGCCAACCTCCGGCACCAGCAAAACACCCGAATGGCTGCGGCGCAAGGAGCGCGGCAATATCTTCTGGCTCAGCGTGATGCGATGGCTGTCGCTGCTGCTGGGGCGCCGGCTGTCGCGCTGTGTGGTCTACGGCATCGCACTGTACTTCTTGCTTGCAGCTCGACCGGCACGCAAAGCTTCGCGCGCCTACCTTAAGCGCGTGCTACAGCGTCCGGCCGGGTGGCTCGACCTGTACCGCCACATCCTGACCTTTTCCACAACGATCCACGACCGCATCTACCTGCTCAACAATCGCTATGATCTGTTTGACATCACGATTTTTGACGCTGAACAACTGCATGCGATGCACACCGCCGGGAAGGGCTGCTTCCTGTTCGGGGCGCATCTCGGAAGTTTCGAGATGCTGCGCAGCATTGCCCGCGACAACCCTAGCCTCAAGGTCTGCATCGCGATGAACCTGGAAAACGCGCACCAGCTCAACGACTCTCTGGCCGCAATCAATCCCGGCGTAATGCTCGACGTGATCACACTCGGGCAGCTCGACGCGATGATTGCAATTCACCACCGCCTGCAGGAGGGCGCCATGGTCGGCATCCTCGCAGACCGCGCTAGCGGGCCGGACAAATATCTCGAACTGCCATTTCTTGGCTCGCCCGCACACTTTCCAACCGGGCCGTTTCGCATGGCCGTCATGCTGCGCCAGCCCGTCTATTTCATGGCCGGACTGTACCGTGGAGACAACCGCTATGACATACATTTCGAGCTTCTGGCAGATTTCTCCGGACTGCCCGCAGCCAGCCGCCAGGATGAGGTCCGCGAACTTCTGACGAAATACGTGGCTGCTCTGGAATGCCATTGCCGTGCGGCGCCATTCAACTGGTTCAACTTCTACGATTTCTGGAAATCCGCAGACAGTGAAACATTCTGATCTTATACGCACTACGGCTATCGCCTGGCTTATCTTCGTGATAGCCGTCCCGTTCGCTTACGCCAAAGACGCGCAACTGATGCAACTGATGCAACTGCTCGCACAAAACAAGTCGGCCAAGGCCACGTTTGTCGAAAGGACATACATCGGGATCGTCGACCGTCCGCTCGTATCCACGGGTGACCTTTCCTTCGTCGCACCGGACAGCCTCGAAAAGCGCGTGCTCACACCGAAGCCCGAATTGCTGATCCTGCGCGGCGACACCCTCACGATAGAACGGCCTGGCAAGCGCCGGATAAGGGTCAGCCTGGAAGAATATCCGGAAATCTCGGCATTCATCGAAAGCATACGTGGCACGCTGGCCGGTGACCTTTCTGCGCTGAAGACGTTCTATGCGCTCCAGCTTACCGGCTCAATCAAAAATTGGCGGCTCGTGCTGACACCGAAGCAGCAGCGCCTCAGTCGCATTTTCAGACGCATCCGCATCAGCGGTTCGCGCGCCGACGTCAAAACCATCGAGCTGGACCAGCGGGATGGAGACCACTCCGTGATGGTCATCACACAGGTCAGCCACAACCGATGAAATTGCGTCCGCAACGCCTGGTCCTGGGTCTCTGGCTGGGGTTGCTGCTCGCCTGCGGACTGGTCATCGCAAAGACGCGGTTCGTATCCGACCTGTCGGCCTTTATGCCCAAGGCGCCGAGCGCACGCCAGCGGCTGCTCGTCGATCAGTTCCAGTACGGCATCATCGGACGCCTGATCATGATCGGCATCGAAGGCGGTGACGCCGCAGGACGCGCTAAGCTATCGCAAGAGCTGGCCAACCGGCTGCGCAAGACACGCATGTTCATGGGTGTACAGAATGGGGATTCCGCCACCGAACAGCGCGACCGCGCGTATTTTTTCGACAACCGCTACCTGCTCAGTCCCGACATCACGCCTGCGCACTTCACAGTACAGGGACTTCACTCTGCCATCAAAAACTCGATAGATGCGCTTTCGGGAGATACTGGTCTGATTGTCAAGCAACTGTTCACACGTGACCCAACGGGTGAAACGCTGCGGCTGCTCGATCAGTTTGGGGGCAGCAGCCAACCAAGAAGCCTGCACGGCGCGTGGGCCTCACGCGATGGCAAGCGGGCGGTGCTGCTTGCCTACACCCACGCGTCCGGCACCGATATCGAAGCCCAGGCACGCGCCATCGAAGCCATCAGAAAAACCTTCAAACGGCTGCCGGATCGCCAGGCGAACAGCCGGGTGGTAATGAGCGGGACCAGCGTATTCGCCGTCAAGTCGCGCAACACCATCCAGGGCCAAGTGACCCGACTGGCAAGCGCCAGCCTGCTGCTGGTCGTTTTCCTGTTGCTGCTAGTTTACCGTTCGCCTTCGCTTCTCGCGTTCGGCCTGCTGCCCGTGTTGTCCGGTGCGTTGGTCGGGATTGCCTCTGTCAGCCTAAGCTTCGGCCAGGTGCATGGCCTGACACTCGGTTTTGGCACAACCCTGATCGGCGAAGCCGTCGATTACTCGATCTATTTCTACCTGCAGCGCGCCGGACAGCTGAACCCCGGCCATTTCTGGCGCACCATCTGGCTCGGCGTCGCCACCTCGACCGCCGGCTTCGCTCCCCTTCTGTTCTCGGGGTTCCCGGGCCTCGCGCAGCTCGGAGTCTATTCCATCAGCGGTCTGATCGCAGCGGCACTCGTGACGCGCTACGTGCTGCCAGCGCTGGTGCCACAGCAACTCAAGCTGCGCGACCTGAGCCGTCCCGGCTTCGCGCTCGACCGGCTCTTCGACTTTGCCACCCGGCTGAGATGGTTGCCGCTATTGCTCGCGCTCGCGGCCGCAGGTGTCGTCTTCGCACACGCGGGCAAGATATGGAACCGCAACCTGTCGGCGCTGAGCCCAATTTCCAAGACTGATCAACGACTCGACCAGCAGCTGCGCGGCGACCTTGGCGCACCCGACCTGCGCTTTATGGTAGCCTTCAGCGCACCAAACAAGGAGCTTGCGCTGGAAGGCGCTGAAAAGGCTGGCCAGGTTCTGCGCGGACTGATGTACAAGCAGGTGATCGCCGGATTCAGTTCGCCTGCCTTTGTGCTGCCGAGCCGTACCCTGCAGCGCGATCGCCAGGCAGCTATCCCGGACGCACAACAGGCGCGACAACGGCTGCGGCAGGCGCTCGTCGGGTTGCCCGTCAGAATCGACAGGCTGCAGGGCTTTCTCTCTGACCTGCAGGCAGCGCGCATGAGAAAACCCCTTCGGCGCACCGATCTCGACGGCACCTCGGCCGCACTGCTGGTCGATTCGCTGCTGATCCATCGCGCCAGCGACTACCTGATGCTTATACCCTTGCGCCCGTCCGACAAGAGCGCCAAGGTCCCGCTGGACATCAACCGCGTCCAAGCCGCATTGCAGGCCACCCGGCTGAAGCACATTGTCGTGATCGACCTGCTGGAAGATTCGACCAGCCTGTTCAGGAACTACCGGAACGAGGTGCTGCTGCTGTCTGAACTCGGCTGCTTGGTGATCATTGCGCTACTGCTGGCCGCTCTCAAATCCGCATCTCGTACGCTGCGGGTGGTCACCCCGCTGGTCTGCTCAGTTACCTGCGTCACGGGAGTGCTGTTGCAAGGCGGCACCCGCCTGACCATCATGCACCTGGTCGGTCTGCTGCTGGTGGTCGCGATCGGCTCCAACTATGCGCTGTTCTTCGAGAGCTGCGGGCAGACAGCAACGGCCGCGGAACGCCGCCGGATGCAGGTCTCGCTAGTAGTTGCCAACCTTACCACCGTCGGCAGCTTCGGCATTCTAGGCCTGTCGAGCATCCCCGTGCTTTCAGCCGTAGGTATCACAGTCAGTCTCGGGGCGCTGTTCTCTCTGCTGTTTGCGGCCATACTGTCACCCGGCAAAACCGGATTATAGTCCTCATGATCTGCTCCAGCACCGAAAACATGGCAATGCGCGCTTGGCGACCGACGCCGTTTCTCCTCGCATCGATCCTCATCCACGCAGGCGCGCTCGCTTTGACGCTGTTCACACCATCTCGCTGGGGATGCGCGCTTGCCATTGTGCTGCTCAACCATGCCGTAATCAGCGCTGCCGGCCTGTGGCCCCGCAGCAAACTGTTGGGCGCGAATCTCGTGCGTCTGCCTGCAGCGGCGGCGGAGCGCGGGGAAGTCGCGCTTACCTTTGACGACGGGCCAGATCCGAAAGTCACGCCGCAGGTGCTCGACATCCTGGGCCAGTACCAGGTCCGCGCGACCTTTTTCTGCATCGGAGAAAGAGCTGCTGCCCATCCGGAAATCTGCCGCGACATCATGGCGCGTGGACACACCATTGAAAACCACGGTCAGCACCACCGACACTATGCTGCGCTTTCCGGCATCGGCGGCTGGATGCGTGAGGTCGGCGACGCCCAGAAAACGCTGGAGCAGATCACCGGCCGACGCCCGCAATTTTTCCGGGCGCTTGCGGGCCTGCGTAATCCTTTTCTCGACCCCGTACTGCAGTGGTTCGGCATTCGACTCGCGAGCTGGACACGACGCGGCTATGACACACGTTGCGGCAATGCCGACTTCGTGCTCGCCCGCCTTACCCGCGGGCTTGGTGCAGGGGACATCCTGCTGCTCCACGATGGTCATTCCGCCCGCAGCACAAATGGCGTTCCGGTCGTCATCGAAGTGTTGCCGCGCCTGATGACCGAACTGGCGGCTCGCAACCTCAATCCCGTACCACTCAGTTGATCATGCAAGGCGGACTGAAAAAAAGACTACTGGACCTGGCGACCGAACCTTACCGGTACACCGGCCGCTTCAATTACCACTGGGCACGGGGCAAGCTGTGGGGCGACCCGATTTTTGCTGCACTGCTCGAGCGCCCGATGCTGCCGGACGGCGCGCGTATCCTGGATCTTGGCTGCGGCCGCGGTCTGCTCGCCGCCTGGCTGCTTGGTGCGGAACGGCTGGCTGCACTGGGCGAATTGCGCGATAGCCCGGCACCGCCCGCCGGCTTGCGCTTCCGCGGCATCGAATTGATGGAGCGTGAGGCGATCTGCGGCAACCAGGCATTGCAGCCACTGCACGGTGAACGTGTGCAATTGAGGGGCGGCGACATGCGCGATGCTGAACTGGACAATGCCGACGTGATCACCATCCTCGATGTACTCCACTATGTATCGTATGCCGAGCAAGATCGTATGCTCGATAGAATACGGACCGCGATAGGCGCCGGAGGCCTGTTCGTGACGCGCGTCGGCGATGCCGACGGTGGAATGCGCTTTGCGTTAAGCCAAGCGGTGGATGCCTGCATGTCTTTCATCCAGGGCCACCGTCTGGCGCGCATGTGGTGCCGACCGCTCTCCGGATGGATACGTGCACTCGAGGAACGCGGCTTCGCGGTAGAGGCCATCCCGATGAGCAACGGCACACCTTTCGCCAACGTCATGCTGATCGCGCGCGCCGCATGAACCGCGAGGAACGGGTGATCTGGTCGGACCGTGCAAGGATAGCCGCGCACCACCGTACTGCTGCAGACATTTGCTGCGCGGACGCAGAGCTCGGGCATCGCGAATGACATCGAGCACGCTTTCCGCTAAGCCCTCCGGCAGGCCCAGGAAGGTTGCCTGGCCAACCGGTTTCCCCGCCCCGGAACGGGCGCCGGCACCGCCCCGCTGTTAATCCTGCGATGGATGATGGCATGGACATGGTCAGCCAGGCAGAAACGGTAACACGAGGCCGTCCGCCCGCAGCCAGCGCGCATACAGCCGGAAGTCCCTCTGCTGCGAGGTGCTCAGGCGCCGGTACAGCACGCGCGCCGTGTCCCGCAGTTGCCTGTCCGGTTCGCGGCGTGCGGCGCTTTTGAAGATCACCATAAACGGCGCGAGCACGGTTGCATAACGTGTCACACCATCACCGAACACCTTGGCCGCGCGCGACAGTTCGTCAACGCTAAACGCCGCCCGCAGCGAATTTAAATAATCGCGGGTAAATTTTACCGGCTGGACATCGCTGCGATCTTCTGAAAAAAAGCGCTGGGTAGCGGCGCGCTTCAAACGTCCGAAGTCGATCAGATACAGGCTACCGCCCGGCTTCAGCACGCGGCGCGCCGCGCGCAGCGCATCTTGCAGCGCCACCTCGTCGGGCAGATGATGCAGCGACATGGTCGACATCACGCAGTCGAACAAGTGATCAGGAAACTTCGCCAGGGTAGTCATGTCGCCTGGGACCGTTTCGATATTTTCCACCCCGCAGCGTTCTATTGTCTGGCGTGCGCGCTCGAGCATTCCGGCAGAGACATCGAGTCCGATAAAATGCGCATGTGGATTCAGCCGCGCGACCTGCACCAGCTGGTTTGCCGGGCCGCAGCCGAGGTCCAGCACACGGTCGCCGGGGCGCACCAGTGGCGCAATCTGCAGAGCCTGGTACAGGTAGATGGAAGCCAGGATGCCGTCCTCGCGGCCCGCGAATTCAAATGCATCGTTTTGCGCTGCGATGTCGATATCGGACAGTTCCGGTTCCTGCACCCGCGGCAGGACCCGCCGCGACAGGCGTTCGACGATCAGGTATGCGAGCATGGCCGGGCCGCTGGACATGTCGGGTTACCTTGGAACACAGGCGGCTATGGCCACCCTACTCCGGCTTGGTAGCCTGGTATTCGGCGAGGATGCTCAGACCCCTGATTTCGTTATAGCAACGTACGCCGCAGAAGCCACTCGTCTCGAGCGTGGCAAGAACCTGCGCCGGCGGTACGCAGGCTTCAATGGTGTCCCAGTAATAGCGCCAAAGCTGTGGTGTATTCCTCTTGTTCCCGACCAACAGGGCAAGCGTGGGCACCACGCCCTTCATGTAGGCTTTGAGCAGAAGGCGCCCCCATCTGCTTTCCGGGCAGGTGATTTCCAGGATGCACAGTTTTGCACCTGGTTTCATTACCCGATGAAATTCACGGAAGGCCACGGACAGGTCACTGATGTGGCGCAGCGCGTATCCCATGCTGAGGAAATCGAAATGATTGTCCGGAAAAGGCATGTCCTCGGCCCGCCCTTCCACCAGCGTAACGCTTTCCGGAATCTTGGCGTTCCGCATCATGCCCAGACTCGGATCGACGCCGGTAACGAGTTCGCCACTGCCTGCTATGCACACTGCCTGGCGCGCGACCAAACCCGTCCCTATCCCCACGTCCACTACTTTCATACCGGGCCGAAGTCCGGCCCGTACCAGCGCCTGGCCGCGATACCAGAGACCGGTTCCGAGGCCCAGAATGCGTTCCATGCGGTCGTAATCTTCTGCTGTGCTATCAAACATCTCACGCACGAACCTGCTGCGCGACGCTTCGTCCGGGTAATAACCAGTAAGAGGCAGATGCGGCACATGCACAGATTGGGAGACAGTCTTGTTATGGTTTTCCATGCGATCTCCTCATGTGGATCCGGGTAAGGGACTAGCCCATGCGTCGGAATACCAGTACGGCGTTGCTGCCGCCAAAGGCAAAGGAATTGCTGATTGCCGCCTCAAAGGAAACGTCGTGCAGCCCCGCCCCCATCACGTGGCATACCCCCTCACAATCTGCCGATACCTGCTGCAAGTGGGCAGTTGGCGGTATTTGCTGTTTTGCCAGCGCCAACACCGTAATCACTGCCTCCATGGCACCAGCCGCACCGAGCAGATGTCCGTGCATCGACTTGGTTGCACTCACGCGCAGTCTAAGCGCAGCTTCGCCGAAGGCGGTTTTCAGCGCAAGGATCTCAATTGGGTCACCTTCCTGGGTGGCCGTGCCGTGAGCATTCACATAGCCTACTTCGGCCGGAGACAGGCTAGCCTCGTGCATGGCGGCCTCGATCGCCCTGACCTGTCCGCCGGCATCTGGGCGCACTAGGTGGCTGCGGTCACAGCTCTGTCCATAGCCGGCCAGTTCGCAATAAATGCGCGCGCCACGAGTCGTTGCATGATCCCAATCTTCAAGCACCATGGCAGCACCACCTTCGCCAAGCACCAGTCCCTTGCGTCCTTCCTGGAACGGACGACAGGCTCGGAAAGCGCTCTCATCGTCGCCGTCGGCAACAACCCGCATCGCGTCCCATGCCAGCATAACGGATAGCGCCAGCGGTGCTTCCGATCCGCCAGCAACGACCAGTTTGTCATCCCCCGACCGGATACGGCGATACGCCTCACCGATGGACACTGCCGACGAGGCGCAGGCCACTGAATAGGTCAGGCAGGCGCCGCCCAGGCCCAGAGCGATCGCAAGATTCGACGCAGCCGCATTGTTCATTGCCAGCGCAACAGTCAGCGGCGACATGCGGCGCTTCCCGCGCTCGAAAAAATCGGTGTAGCCCTTTTCGTAGGTCAGGACACCACCCACGCCGGTACCCCAAGACACACCATATTCGTCGGAACCCGCCCCCTTTCGCAGCAGCCCCGCATCGCTCCAGGCCGAAAATGCCGCGGCGAGGCCGAGCTGGCTGTAGCGGTCAGTTACGCTCGACAACGCACGACCGATGGTCTGCTCCGGGTTGAACGATGTGCAACGAACTGCAGGTTGGACCAATTCGGTCGGCAAGGCGGGATGACGATACAGGGTTACCGCAGACTCGCCACGCATGATGCGCGCGAAAAAATCGTCGGTATCACCGCCAAACGGGCTGACCAGACCAACACCAGTCACAGCGACCCTGCGGGGCCCAGATCTACTCATTTACGGCAGAAGGTTTGTACTGTTCCACCAGCGCGACCAGCTGGCCGACCGTCTCTGGCGTCGGCACGTCCTCGGGCAGGCGGAAGTCGTATTTGTCTTCCAGGTCCATCATCAGCTCGAGCAGCGCCATCGAATCGATGCCAATCTCGCCGAGCTTGCTCCCCAGCGTCAGATTCTCGGGCGGGTTATCGAGGTGCCGATCGAGATAGGTTTTGATCGGTTCCAGCCTGTTATCCATAAAAACGCCTCTGTTGAAATCCGTATGGGTAACGATAGAGTAAAACCGCACTGGTAACCGGCCTGGCTATCATGACTGACAATATACCCCGGACTTCCTCGGGCATCGCGGCACAGTGGTGCGTAGCGGGCATGGAGCTGGGCGCGGCGGCCAGAACACTGGCGATCCGCATCGACTTTGTGGCTGATGACCGCCCCGAAGTACCCGGTATGGAGAGAATGCACCCCGTGCGCGATAGGCGCGCCGGGCCGCTGGTACATGCCGAATTGCCTGAGCGCAGGCGACCGACGGCCTCCTCGAAGTCCTGAACGGACTGCTCCAGGCCGCCAAACGTAAGGAGGAAGCTATCACCGCCTCGCCACGATCCTCACCGCGATCTCCCTGACCATCGGTAAGCCCGAATTCTCGAAGATCAACCCGCATGTCGGGAATCAAACCACATAATTTTTCAATTGGGTCATTTTAATGATGCCCGCCCGCTAGAACAATCGAGCGCTTGCGAAAGGGGCCGTTTCCGCGTGCTGCAAAATAATCTGCCGCAGCGGCTGCACCCCGACTCCGACTTTCATCTGGATGGCGAATCGAGTAAGATTCCCGCGCCCTCCGCCTTTCGGC
>DAHXOO010000058.1:0-339 GCA_027364845.1 Pseudomonadota bacterium
GTCATTGGCCACTGCCGCCTTGGCCATCTCATAGGAGGCACGGGCCGTATCCAAGCTAGCCTTGCTGGTTGCACGCAGGCGGTAAAGGCTGGCGGAGCGCTGGTAGTTTAGGCGGTCAAGCGTCTCAGTGGCGCGGTCGCTGGCAAGCTGTGCGAGCTGATTCGAGTTGTCAATCTGCACCAACCGCTGGCCCTTTCTTACCGGCTGGCCGGAGTGGAAATAAATTCCCGTGACCTGCCCCGGAAGCTGTGCGGTAAGCTGAACCCCTTCGACCGCGGTCAGACCCGCGACCGCCCGGATCCGCGGCTGCCATGGCATCGTTGCGATCGGCGTCGCCGA
>DAHXOO010000058.1:349-6377 GCA_027364845.1 Pseudomonadota bacterium
TCACGACGAAAGGGCCGCGATGAGCCATCGCCACAAACGCCTGGCGCGCCTTCCAGAACTTGAATCCGAAGAGCGCACCGAGCACCACGACGATGACGACCGCGGTCCACAGAAACGGGCGCAAACCGGACTTGCTCATCGACTAGTTCTCCGCAGTTTTGAAACGGCACTTGTGTCCACCACCGGCCGGGCCGCATGGCCAGTATCGGCCTTCGGCGAACCGCCGCCGAGGGCCACAAACAGCGCGGCAGTATCGATGTAGCGCTGCGACAGCGCGTGCACGAAACCGATGCGGGCGCGGCTATACCCTGCCTCCGCAGAAAGCAGCGCGAGATAATCGACCGCACCGACGCGATACTGGTCCTGGGTCAATTTGAGCGTCGTGGTCGCGGACTTGAGTTCTTCGTCGAACGCATCGAGCGCCTCCGCGTCGTGCTGGAGCGCACGCAGGGTATCGGCTACCTGCTGAAAGGCGCCGAGCACCGTCGCCTTGTATTCTTCATAAGATACGCCGTAGGCCGCCTGTGCGGCGCGTTTCTGCGCCTCCAGCGTTCCACCCTCGAAAATCGGTGCGGTAAGGTCCCCGGCCAGCGACCAGATGCGGTTCGCGGAATCGAATAGCGTGCTGGACTTCAGGCTCTGGCCACCCCAGCTGGCGGTGATGTCCAGCAATGGATACATGCGTGCGACCGCCTCGCCGAGGCTGGCATTTGCCACACGCAACTGCGCTTCGGCAGCGCGAATATCGGGCCGGGCAGCAACCAGCGTCGAAGGCAGGCTGACCGGCAGCGTTCCTGGCAGGTGCAATCGTGTGAGCGACAGCACCTTTTGCTTCCACTGTGCGGGATAAACACCGCTCAGGGCCGCCAACGCATCCTGATCGCGATCGAGCGCTTCCATCAGCGGGGGAAGCGTCGCCTCGTCGGACGCCAGCTGGCTTTTCTGCGCTACAACCTCAAGATACGATGCGGCGCCGATGTGGTACCGCTGTTGCGTGAGGGTGAGCAGCCGCGTCTCGTTATCGATGATCCCGCGCGTGGCCGCGATCTGGGCCTGATAGGAAGCGGCGGCCAGCGCCGTCGCCACCACGTTTCCCTCGACCGAAAGACGCGCGGCGTCAAGCGTGTCGCTGGCGATATCTTCCTGGGCCTTGGCCTGGCCGTATACGTAGCGATTGATTCCGAATACATCCGGGTAATAGCTTACATTCACGTTCCCGGTGTACAGGGAGAACGTGTTGCCCGGCGACGTGCCGCCGAACTGAGCACCTGAGTTGCGCAGGCGTTCGGCGGACAACCCGGCGTTCACCTGCGGATAGAAGACGCCCATCGCTGCGCGCAGGTTTTCATGTGCTACGCGCAAAGACGCTTGCGTCGCCTTGAGGGTCGGGTTGCGTGCCAACGCCTGGGCAACGAGCCGGTTCAGCCGGGACGATCGGAAGGTACGCCACCAGTCGTGCTGAGCTACCTGACCGTATTCATATACCTGGGCGCCGGGTGCTGGAGGCGCCTCTGGCGCCGTCACGTAATGCGAAACACTGGGCGGTGGTGGCTTGTGGTAGGTAGGCCCTACTGCGCAACCAGCGAGCGACATAAGAATGGTCGCGGCGCCTATGCTGCGGCCGTACGCACGCATCTCGCCCCATAAGGGGAGAGTCTGACCGAAAGCGCTTCTCGCGGGCATTGGCTTATTCTAAACGGTAAATCGGTTGAATTGGGTTGCCTGGACCAAACAATGTAGTAAGCGAATAATTAGCATTCTACCTATATTGGGCGACGCAGCTCAAGTGGGTGCTCCAAAGCTTGTAAAGTCGGGCCTGCGCGTCGCGGATCATGCCGCTCGCGCGTGGCTTCCGATTCCCCACGACTTTGCTCAGACCTCCCGGGTGGCACGCACAAAGCAGGACAGCAGGTGCGGCGGTGCTCAGCCCTGCACCAGGTGCAGCGCGCCTGCCAGGTAGAGGCGGTAGTGGTCGATCAAAAGCAGCGCGAACAGCACTGTCAGGTACTGAATCGAATAGACGAAAGTCCGTCGCGCCAGAGCGTCGCTGTAGCGGCGGTACAGGCCCCAGGCGGACCTGAGGAAACCCACATTGAGAATCAACACGCCCAGCAGATAGAACCAACCACTCATGCCGATTGCAAACGGCAATACCGTTATGACCGACAACAGTACCGTGTATAGCAGAATATGCAGGCGCGTGAACTTGCTGCCGTGGGTAACAGGCAACATCGGTATGCGTACACGCGCATACTCCGGCTGGCGGTACAGTGCCAGAGCCCAGAAATGCGGCGGCGTCCACGCAAAGATGATCAGGAATAGGAGCAGGGCATCGGCCGTCACGTGCCCGCTGACGGCGACCCAGCCCAGGACCGGCGGCGCAGCTCCGGCGGCGCCTCCGATCACGATGTTCTGCGGCGTCGCATATTTGAGGTAAACCGTGTAGATCACGCTGTAACCGATGAGCGCGGTAAAGGTCAGTACGGCGGTGAGCGGATTGATCCACACCACCAGAATCGCCATGGAAACGACGGCCAGAACCAACGCGAAGATGAGGGCCTGACGGGACGTGAGCTGTCCGGTGGGCAGAGGCCGCGCGCGTGTCCGCGCCATGACCGAGTCGGCGGCCTGATCGAACAGGTGATTGATGCTGGCGGCAGAGCTGGCAGCAAGACCGATCCCGATGGTTCCGAAAATGAGCACATTCCATGGCACCAGGCCCGGAGTGGCCAAGAACATACCAACAACCGCGGTAAAGACGATAAGCGCCACGACGCGCGGTTTGCACAATTCGAAATATTCGCGTACCTGGCCCATAAACCGCTGCCAGCTAGTCGGTAATGCTGATGTCTCAGTCTGCGTAGTCATCACAGCTCCACACCTCGATAAACCCGGTTTTCCGGGCACAATACCTGCCCCACAGCAGGGATTTGACATCGTCCCTTCCCCGAAGGGAAGAAATTCTTTCGGGACCGCACATCGCAGATACCCGGATACGCACGCAGATTTCTGCATGCGTGCACCTTTACCACAACGCCCGCTACGCCGACGATCACTTGCGGACCCTTCGCCAACGTCCTGTCCTCGGCCCCTGCAGTCTGGGCAACCCAGGGGAGAGGCTCGATGCAAAGCCCACCTTTATCTTATCTGTGGCACAACCTTATCCTTCCCGACGGGGAGGACCAGGCACGACACGCGTCCGGGTCAGACCCGGTGCACGGTGCCGGTTCCACCGGTCGCCGGTTTTCTCTGATAACCCGCACCTGGTTGCCGCGGTCGCAAGACGTGGCTGAGCGTCACCAGGCTTAACATCAGCAACACTCCGATGCCGATATGTGCGACAGCGACCAGCAGAGGCATCCGCAATACGATGTCCATGACTCCGATCACGGTTTCCCCCAGAAGCAGGACTAGCACCAGCATTCCATAGCGGCACAGATTGCTGTCGTAACCCACGCGCATGGTTCGCAGCGCAAGCCAGCCGACGTACAGCAGCGTAATCAGTGCCGCTACCCGATGCGCCACATCGATCGCGGTAATGCCGGATAGGTCCAGCATTCCCCCCTGAAAATTGGAGCCAACATTGCGCCCCAGCGTGAACCCATCGACGAAATCCATCACTGGCCACCAGCTTCCCTGGCATGTCGGGAAATCGGGACAGGCCAGACCGGCATCATTGGCCGCTGTCCAGCCGCCGAGCAAGATCACACCAGCGACCAGCAACAGCGCAATCAGCGCACGTACCCGCAGGTGTCGGATGCGGGGGTGCAGAGGCACCGGCTTCCAGAATCGCTGCTCCCGCAGCATGACCCACCACAACAACCCGAGGATCGCCAGAGCAAGAACCAGATCCATCATTACGACCAGAGGCCTGAGATGTTGTCCGGCACTGATCATCCCCAGCCCGGACTGCAGGAAGGCCAGGATTGCGACCGCCCCGGGTATCAGAACTTGCTGCGTGCGATAGCGCTGCTTCAGTTGCCAGCCTAGATAAACGAGCCGGAACATGAACAGCCCGAAAATGTCGGGCAGATACCGGTACAGGGTGTCTCGCCAGACCTGCTGCTGCGCAGCATCCACGGGCAAGGGTTGGTCGCGCCGAGCCTCGTAGATCTCCCGGGCAGTCAGCGGCGCGAACGGCTTGCCGTAACAGCCTGGCCAGGCAGGACAGCCGAGGTTGGCGTCGGACAGACGCGTGTAGGCGCCGAAAAGCACCAACACATAGGCAAACGCCGCACACCCCAGCGCAAACCGGAAGAACTTCGCCGATGGGCTCTGGTTCAGCATGAACTAGCCCACCTGGGACACCTGCAGCAAGCGCACAATATCCTTGCGCATCCCCTCCGGGTCGGCATTCGACGGATAGCTCATCATCAGGTTTCCGAGAGGATCCACGAGGTATATCCGATTAAGGTTGTCCAGCGGCGACCCTACGGAAAGCGTGAATTGCCGTGCCAGCGATGCAACAGCCGCGGCCGATCCGATAACGACTCGCATGCCCGGATAATCCTGCAGGGTAGCCCGCAGGTGGTTCATGGCACGACCGTCGGTGACCACGAACAGCCGTCGCAGCCGCGCTGCGTCGCCGCCTTGGGCGATGCTGACCTGACGCATCTTGTAGAGATCCCGCATGCATGCGACGTTGCACGACGACGGCCCGAAATAGATCATCAACCATTTACCGCGCAGCGCACTGAACCGAAAGCTTGTCCCGTCGAGGGCCTGAAGGCTGACATCCCTGATGGGGCGGGCGGGCTGAACCAGTTCGCCGTGGTTAACCCGAGACTGCGGTCGCCATCCGCCGAAATAAAGTGTAGTGGCCACAAGCTCCGGCAGGAAAAAAAGCACGACGATGAGCGCCAGCTTGAGTCTGCCGTTTCCAACGCCGCCGCCAGGCGCGGACCGGACCATCAGCTCATCGGGTTTCATCGGCGTCCTCTTCGGGATCCGCGGCAACACGCTTGACGTTAAGCCAGACAAAGATAATCACCAGCACTGTCGCCAGAAGGAACCATTGGACTGCATAAGACTGGTGCATAGCGATGCCAGCATCCGGCAGCTGCCATTTGCGCACAAATCCCCCGGCCGGACTGGCCGGGTCGAGCAGAATGATGGCCGGTTGTACCGGGAACGGGACCGCCCGGCGAAACCTGCGCATATCGATGTTTTCCCACACGGTCTGCCAAGGG
The DNA here is from genome assembly GCA_027364845.1 of Pseudomonadota bacterium. Taxonomy (GTDB): domain Bacteria; phylum Pseudomonadota; class Gammaproteobacteria; order Acidiferrobacterales; family UBA6901; genus JAJYCY01. The sequence continues at coordinate 5,539 of DAHXOO010000058.1, forward strand.
CCCGACACGGGACCGGGATGTGCCAGGGTAAAATAGTGGGCATTCGGGACCACGGCAATGCCCGCCACGGTTTGTTCGCCCCTGGGTGTAGGAACCTGCGGCAAGTGCGCACGATCCACTCCCAGCGGTATCCAGCCGCGATTCACCAGGACACGCGTGTCCCCACCGGCAACTCGAAGCGGTGTGATGACGTCATAGCCTGCGAAGCCGTTGTGGACCTGGTTGTCGAGAAGAATTTGGTGCCGGGGATCGTAATGGCCCCTGGCGACGACATGAAAAAAGCGCAGATCGCCTGCCGGCAGCAGCTGCTGACCGATCGAGACGGGTTTGCCATGGGCGTGTGCGTCGATCTGCATCTGCATCTCCCTCGCCTCCTTGGCGCGGTTGAGCTGCCAGATACCGAGGGCGACCAACGCCGGGAAAAGTAGCAGGGTCGCAAGTGTGGGCACCAGGCCCGGACGGAAGCGGATTTTTGACGTCGGCATGGGGACAAAACTGAATATTGCGCAAACTGGTAATCGAGTTACACTGAGTATACTTCATTCCCTTAAAATCTATGCCGGGTGAACCCCATGCCAACTCCCCTGATTTTCCGCGTCGTCATCGTCGTGATGCTGCTGCTGGTCGTCGGGAGCTTGTTCTCGGCGCTGGCATTTCTGTACAAGGACAAGGGCCAGGGAACCCGTACGGTACGGTTTCTGACGGTACGCATTGCACTGTCCCTGACGCTGTTCTTCCTGATGATCGCTGGATTCTACTTCGGCTTGATCACTCCGCACGGCATCCGCCCGTAGGCGTAGCTCACGCGCGCCAGACGCCGCCGACAGCAGCATCGTTCT
>DAHXOO010000058.1:6387-14184 GCA_027364845.1 Pseudomonadota bacterium
GCTGTCGGCGGCGGATTGTATCACTACAACCAGTACACGAAGATAAACAACCCCAGCCAGACGACATCAACAAAGTGCCAGTACCAGGACACCGCTTCGAAAGCGAAGTGGCTGTCAGGCCGGAAATGTCCCTTGATACTGCGAACCAGCATCACAATCAGCATGATCGTGCCGATGGTCACATGTAGGCCATGAAACCCAGTCAGCATAAAGAAGGTCGCCCCATAGACTCCCGCCCTTAACGTCAGACCGAAGTGTGTATAGGCGAGATAATACTCGTGCGCCTGCAACACCATGAAGCTTATGCCCAGTAACACCGTGAGAAACAGGCCCACAATGAGCTGTGCGCGGTTGTTCTTGAGTAGACCCCAGTGGGCCCAGGTAACGGTGGCTCCAGATGTCAGCAGGATAAGCGTATTGATAGCCGGAATACCCCAGGGGTCCATTGGCGTAAATGCACCGCCTTTAGGACCGCTAGTTGGCCACATCGCATGGAACCCGGGCCACAGGATATGGTCTGCTGCGATCCAGGGCACCGAGAAATGGCGCTCGAAAAAGAGAGCGCCGAAGAACGCGGCAAAGAACATGACTTCCGAGAAGATGAACCATGCCATGCCCATACGGAAAGACATGTCCACTTGCGCGTTGTATGCATCCCCTTCGCTTTCGCCGATCACCTGGCCGAACCAGCGTGTCATCATGTACCCGATGATCACCGCACCCACCAGCAGGACCCACGGCCCGGCTCCCAGGTCGTTGATGGTCAGAACCGTGCCGAGCGCTAACGTAAACAGCCCGCTTGAGGCGAGCAGCGGCCAGGGGCTCGGATTTGGCAGGTAGTAGCGGTCAGGTGCTGGTGCTGCGGACATATTCAATCCCCTTCTTTAAAGTAGTGGTTTTTACTGTACAGGCAATCATGAAAGAGGCGGCGCGGTTCCTGCGCCCGGATCATGCTGTGTCTGCCGTCCGTTCGATGCTTTGCCGCGGTGATGCTTGGACGCCCCAGTCACATTAAAGAATGTATAAGACAGGGTGATCGTATGAATCTGCTGCGGCAGACCCTTGTCGACAACGAACTGCACCGGCAAAACACGCGTTTGGCCCGGTCCCAAGCGCTGATTGCTGAAGCAGAAACACTGGATCTTCTTGAAATGCGCCGCTGCCTGAATGGGCGTCACGCTCGAGACCGCCCGGCCCACGATGATTCTCGTGGTGGGATTGCGTGCATAATAACGGACGGACGCGACCTGTCCGGGGTGTACTCGCAGCTCGAATTTCTTCGTTTTGAAATCCCACGGCATACCGGCATTCGTGTTGGCCAGGAACTGGACGGTGACCCAGCGATTGGGATCGACGGGTTCCGCCGCTGCGGCCGTGCGGCTGATGCGTTCGGTCTTGCCATTCAGTCCGATCGCCTGGCATAGCCTGTTGTAAAACGGCACGAATGCGTAACTGAAGCCGAGCATGATGGTAACAACAACTACCAGCTTCACGATCAGACGTCTGTTGGAACGCCGAGTGCCAGGTCCGGAGTCAATCATCTCAGGAAACCTCGCACGATTGTGTACACGAAAATTCCGAGTGAGATTAACCCCACGACCATGGCCGCACGTCGATTCGCCCGGCGCAGCGCCTCGGATCTTTCCGCCTTGTCGCCCATCATGTCCTCGACCTCCATCACCGCACGTCCCAGATCAGACTGACCATCAGGAGTGCTACTTGACCGTTGGCGCGGTCACAAAGCTGTGGTACGGCGGAGGCGAAGTCAGTGTCCATTCCAGGCCTTCCGCTCCATCCCAAACCTTGCTCGTAGCCTTCCTTCCACCCTTCACCGTCTGATAGATGACGTATACCCACAACAGTTGCGACAGCCCCAGACCAAAGGCGCCGATGCTGGCGACCCGGTTCAGGTCCGTGAATTGCAGCGCGTAGTCAGGAACGCGCCGCGGCATTCCGGCGAGGCCGAGAAAATGCATCGGGAAGAACGTGATGTTGAAAAAGATCGTGGTCAGCCAGAAATGCCATTTTCCCAGAGTTTCGTTGTACATGTGGCCAGTCCACTTCGGGAGCCAGTAATAACAGCCCCCCATCATTGCCATGGCGGCGCCCGAGAACAACACGTAGTGGAAGTGGGCAACGACGAAATACGTGTTGTGGTACTGGAAGTCGGCCGGCACGATCGCAAGCATCAGACCCGAGAATCCGCCGATGGTGAACAGGACCAGAAAGCCGACGGCGAACAGCATCGGTGTCTCGAAGGTAAGAGAGCCGCGCCACATGGTGGCAACCCAGTTGAATATCTTCACGCCCGTCGGCACCGCGATCAGCATGGTCGTGTACATAAAAAACATCTCGCCTGCGGCCGGCATGCCAACGGTGAACATGTGATGCCCCCACACGATGAAGGACATGAACGCGATCGACGCCGTTGCATAGACCATGGACTCATAGCCGAATAGTGGCTTGCGTGAAAAAGTGGGGATGATCTGCGAGATGATGCCGAAGGCTGGCAGGATCATGATGTAGACTTCGGGATGCCCGAAGAACCAGAACAGATGCTGGTACAACACTGGGTCGCCACCACCGCCAGCATCGAAAAAGTGGGTGCCGAAATGACGGTCCGCCAAGGTCATGGTGACCGTTCCGGCGAGCACGGGCATCACGGCTACCAGCAGGAAAGCGGTGATAAGCCAGGTCCACACGAACATGGGCATCTTCATCAGGGTCATGCCGGGGGCGCGCATGTTGAGAATGGTGACGATGATGTTGATGGCACCCAGCACCGACGATATGCCCAGCAAATGGATCGAAAAGATCACGAAATCCATGCCGATGCCCGCCTGGATCGACAGCGGGGCGTACATGGTCCAGCCGGTTCCGGGTGCACCGCCCGGGACGAAAAATGAGGTGAGCATGAGCGTGAAGGCAAACGGCAGGATCCAGAAGCTCCAGTTATTAAGGCGCGGCAGTGCCATGTCGGGGGCGCCGATCATCATGGGAATCTGCCAGTTCGCGAAGCCGACAAAACCCGGCATGATCGCCCCGAAAATCATGACCAGGCCATGCATCGTGGTAAGCTCATTGAAGAAATACGGCTGCACGATCTGCATACCCGGCGAATACAGCTCGGCACGAATGACCATCGCGAAGCTGCCGGCGACGAAAAACATCAGCAGGCTGAGCACAAGGTACATCGTGCCGATGTCCTTGTGATTGGTGGTGAACAGCCAGCGCTTGAGACCCGCAGGATGTTCTTCGTGGTTTGCCGTTGCACTTGCCATCTTCTATCTCCTTGCTCCGAACTGTTTCTGGAACCCCGGTTGGCTCAGCGTAACGCTGCTACCTGAGAGGGTTCGATTACGTCTCCGGTGTGGTTGCCAAAGGAATTACGTTCATACGTAACTACTGCAGCGATGTCCGTGTCGTTGAGCTGGCTGGCGAACGACGGCATCGGCGTACCGGGTATGCCCTGCAACACTATGCGCAGGTGGTTCTTGACCGGGCCCATGACAATGCGGTCGCCGCGCGTCAAGAATCCGCGGTGGCGCAGCTTCTGCATCATGCTTGCAGCGGCCGAGAATTTCTTGCCGCCCGCCAGCGGCGGAAAAGTTCCCGCGATACCTTGGCCGGTGATCTGGTGGCATGCCGCGCAGTTGGCGGCGAACACCGTCTTGCCGTGGCCCAGCAGATCCGCCTCGGTCCAGGTCTTGGTGGCATCAGCAGCAGAGGCGACCATCAGCGCCTTTTGTGCGGCTACCCACTTCGCGAAATCTTCCTGACTTACTGCTTTGACGACAACCGGCATGAAGGCATGGCCGAGGCCGCAGAGCTCGGTACACTGGCCGCGATAGGTGCCCGGCACCTGGATCTTGGTCCAGGACTGGTTCATGAATCCCGGAATCGCGTCAGTCTTGACCGCGAAGCTCGGAACCCACCAAGAATGGATCACATCCTTGGAGGTAATCAGGAAGCGAATCTTCTCACCCACTGGCAACACTAAGGGATGATCCACTTGAAGCAGGTAATGCTTGTTCTTGGGCTCCTGATTCTCGATCTGCGCAGTCGGGGTCGAGAGGTTGCTGAAGAAGCTGATACCCTGCGCCGGATATTCGTATTGCCACTTCCACTGGTAGCCGGTAATCCTGACCGTCAGGGCAGAACCGCTCGTGTTCTCCATCTTGAGCAGCGTGGCGGTGGCGGGTACCGCCATAGCTACGAGAATCAAAAAGGGTATTGCCGTCCAGATGATCTCAATCGTCGTGCTCTGGTGAAACGTCGCCGGCTTATGGCCCTTGCTCTTGCGGTGCGCGAAGATCGAATAAAACATGATGCCGAAGACGACCACAAAAATCGCTACGCACACCCCGAATATGAGGTTCTGAAGATGAAAGATTTCGTGGGCTGTTGAAGTGACAGGAGTCTCGAAGTTCCACCTTACGCGCGCCCAGGCGGTACTGGCGCTGAATAGCAGCACCATGGCTGCGGCGAAGCGAGCCCTGGCCACGCTTAGGGGCCCGGACGGTTTCTTTTTCTCAAAACTCAAGGACATGCCTGCGTTCTCCCATCATACATATTTTGCTGAATCGTCATTCTCCGGACCGGCCGCTCACCTGAATGGCAGGTCCGCCCACATCACTCGCTAGGCGCGCAACACGCTGTGCAACCGCTTCGACAGAGATGTCCGCCCATCGTCGGTCAAAGCCGCACCTATCTCTACCCAACGGCCGTGCGATCCCACTAGCAGGCGTGTCGGGTACCAGTCGTCGGCCTGCGCCTCAAGACGTACCCGCGCCCAGTAGCGCTGCAGGGCCACGCGATGCTCGGCACGACCCGTGATCTGCACGATCTCCATGCGGTCACCGTCGATGACTACGATCTCGCGGTCGCGCGCGTGGTACGCGACGTACAGCAGCACCGCCCCGATGATCATGGCCTCCAACCCCATGAAGGGGGCCACGAGCCAGGCGCCGTCCAGGGCAAAACCGGTCGAAATGCACACGCAAATCAACACATAGGCGCAGAGCACGCACGCCACGTTTCTACCGGAAAACGAACGGTTGGGGTGAATGACGACCCAAAATTCCGGCTTCGATTCGTTCATACGCCCTGGGTTGTCCCTTGTCGTCATCCACGGCCCCGGAGACTTACAGTACTGACAATCGGGTAACCAGCTATATCGACTTTCCCTGATCTGCGTCAATAGCCATAAAGACCTATAGTTATTTTTGATGATCTACGTCAATGACATCGTCGATAAAATTTACCACGGATTCAAACGTGCCGCACGCTATCATAGTGGGAGTGATTGCTGCAAGCGGCGCAGCACGCAGACGAGATGCGGAAATTTCCGTTTCCAATCAATAGCTGACTGGATTAATCGGACAAGCTATGTAAGTTCCAGCAGGCCGATATCGAGTCGCCGCTGCCAATCGCCGGGATGACTGGCCGGGTCGTAAGGAAGGGATCCCAGAAGAGGAGCTTTGAGCAAACCGCCCAGCGCGTCGACGTAGCCGTCCAGCACCGGATTGGGATCGATGCAGTTTGCGACCCAGGCGGCCAGCTTCAGTCCGGATTCACGTATCGCTTGCGCCGTGAGTAGCGCGTGATTGAGAGCGCCCAGACGCACGCCCACGACCAGGACCACCGGCAGCGCCAGCGCGGCCGCGAGGTCGGCCATGGTCTGCTGCATTGTGATTGGCACAAACCAGCCGCCTGCTCCCTCCACCACTACATACCGGGCCTGTCCGGCGAGGCGGGCATAACACTGCCGGACATGGGCGATGCTGATCTCGATGCCCGCGGCACGCGCAGCAAGATGAGGTGCGGTTGCGGCAGCAAACGCATAGGGATTGACGTCCTCATAGGCAGCGCTGACTGGACTCGCTGCGCGCAATGCTTCGGCGTCTGCATTGCGCAAACCGGTCAGGCCTTGATGACATCCGCTGGCCACTGGCTTCATTCCGATGACAGGATTTCCCGTCGCCGCTAGCGCCTGTAACAACGCGCAGGATACGCGCGTCTTGCCCACGCCGGTATCGGTCCCGGTGACGAACCAGCCGCGGCTCATGTGCGCCTCAGCGCCGGCTCCGGCCGAAGCTGGTCAGTGCAACCGTGACTGAACCATCAGGATGCCGCTGGTTATCACCTGCGGGCGCGGGCGCCCAGGCATGGCCGTAGACCACTTCGAAGCTCGCCGGGATGCGGCCGTCTGCCCCTGCCATTTTCTCATAGGCACCACGAAAACCGGCAAAGTGGCGCTTCCCGGTCAGACCCGGATGGCGGTTGCGCGTGACATTATGCGCCCCGATCGCCTTTAGATCCCGCAACACATCCAGCACGCTGGAATACGTCAGGACGATGCGTTCCATATCCACTACCGGTTCAGCCAGGCGCGCGCGCACCAGCGCATCACCGAGGTCGTGCATATCAATAAAGTCGTGCACATGTGGGGCATCGTCCACGCTCAGCCAGGCTGTGCGCAACTCGCGTAGTGTGTCCGGTCCGAAGCTGGTGAACATCAGCAACCCACCCGGACGCAACACGCGCGCGATCTCGGCAAAAACCGCATCCGGGCTGCACCATTGCAGCGTCAGATTGGAAATCACCATATCGACGGAACCGGGTGCGACGGGCAACGCCTCCGCATCGCCGCAAACGTAGCGCTCGCGGGCATTGCGGCCAGCCCAAGCAAACCGCCTGCCCTGACGTGCGGCCACCCGCGTCATAGCCGGCGCGATATCCACGCCGATGACGCGCGCACGCGGATAGCGACGGGCGAGTGCGCGCGTGCAATAGCCGGTTCCGCTACCCACATCGAGAATGCAGCCCGGCTGGTACCTGATGAGGTCGAGCCGCTCGATCAACCGGTTCGCGATCTCGCGCTGCAAGACCGCGGCAGAGTCATAGGACCACGCTGCCCGCTGGAAGGCGGCGCGCATGCCACGCTTGTCCAGGATGGTGACCGGATCAGTCATGCAGAAAAGCGTCAAGCACTGCGCGAAACTCCTCCGGATGGGACAGGAACGGCGCATGGCCGGCGGATGCCAGAACATGGGAGGACGTGCCCAGACTGGCCGCCAAAAATTGGGCAGCCGCGACCGGCACCAGACGGTCGCGCGCGCCATGAATCACCTGGCACGGCACCTGCAAGCACGGCAGCAGTGCACGCAGATCCGCCGTGCGTAGGATAGCGAGTCCCGCATCCAGCCCCACGGGATCCGGCTGCCCGTACCGGAAGAGCTCGACGCGCATCTGGCGCGCGAGCGTGCGGGCGGTTTCATCCATTCCCAGTTGCAGGCTCAGAAAGCGCTGCAGGGTAACGTGATACGAGCTGCTCAGGTCGCGCGCGAAGGTGTCGAGCGCTTCCGGCTCCATGCCCCAGAGCCAATCCGGCGCGCGCACGAAGCGCGGTGTCGCGCCGACGAGCACAAGTCTTTCGACTAGTTGACGATGGCGCAAGCACATGCAAAGCAGCACCGTAGCGCCGAACGACCACCCAAGCCAGGTGGCGCGCCCGGGCACGACCGCTGCCAGCGCATCGGCGTAGGCATCGAGATCGCGCGCACGGACTTCCGCGCTTAGCCCATGTCCTGGCAGATCGACCACGGTGACATGAAACCGCGCGGCCAGCGCCGGTGCGAGGCCAGCCCAGATTCCGCCGTGCAGGCCCCATCCGTGCACCAGAACTAGCTCGGGGCCATTGCCGAGCGTGGTTCGGAACAGCATGGTCATAGCGAAGGGTTTCCGAGTTGCGCCAGTGCATCCAGCAGGCGATCGACCTGGGCCGCGGTATGCATT
>DAHXOO010000059.1 GCA_027364845.1 Pseudomonadota bacterium
CACCACCACTGATCGGGATCGCAAAGAACTGCTGCACCTGATGCTCGATGAAGTCGTCGTCGCGGTCACCAGAACGGAAGCACAGGCGCATCTCACCCTGCGCTGGCACGGTGGCCTGTTGAGCCAAATCGATGTTCCCTTGCCACGCTCGCATCCGGCGCCCATTCGTACCGCCGAGGACACGATCGATCTGCTGCGCCGTCTGGCGGCACTTTATCCGGACGCCGTTATCGCCGGCGTTCTCAATCGACAGGGGCGAAAAACGGTCACGGGTCTTTCCTTCACCATCAGTCGCGTCTCCAGTTTGCGTACGAGCTGGAAAATCCCTTGTTTTGACCCCTCCACAGAAACCCGCGAGGGGGCGTGCATGACGGTGGGGCGTGCCGCGCAGACGCTTGGCCTCGCGCCATCGACCTTGCATCGCTGGCTCAACGATGGCTTCATTGCGGGCGAGCAAGTCACGCCCGGTGCGCCGTGGCGCATCCGGGTGACGCCGGAACTGCGTTCGCTGTTTGTTGACAATGCACCCGATGGGTACGTAAAAATGTTCAAGGCCATGACTCTGCTCGGCGTCTCGCGGCAAACCATCTTGCAGCGTGTAAAGCGCGGCGAGCTGAAGGCGGTTCATGTCAACCGAGGCCGCGCAAAAGGCATCAGAATACAAGTACCTACAGCTCTTCCAGACCTGTTTGATCCACCCACAATAGACCGAGGTGTAGTGTGACGACTCATCCAAATAGTCCGTCAGATCCGCATCGACGACCTGGTTACGACCCGTTACTAACAGTTCGCGCGTTTCCTTCACCGCGGACAGCGCGCTGCGTTCCGGCCGATATCCGTGCTGTTCCGGCGGCAGATCGGCTTCGAAGATCGGGGCGAGTATCAGCATCGCCGTCATCATCACCGTCCTGTCGCGGATCGTGGGGATCGACAACGGCCGCAGCTTACCGTTCGGTTTGGGGGCGTACACGCGCCTGAGTGCTTGCGGTCGGTAGGTCTTCTTCCTGAGTGTGTCCGCCAGTTCCCCAAGCCAGCGCTCTACCCCGTATGCCTCGATGTCCTCAAAACGCTCGCCGTCCACTCCTGCCGCCCCTTGATTGGCGCGACAGCAGGCATAGGCGTGTTGTAGCACGTCTTTCCGGTACACCTTGTCGTACAGCGCGTAGAACCGAAAGCCGGGTTCACCCTTCGCTTTGGCATGCAGCGCCCTCTGTAGCTTCTGGATAGCCTCTGGAGTTGCTAGGTTTCCCAATCTCCAATCCCTCGCTATGTCTTGCGCTGATCCTGAACCAGGGCCGCTTCCCTCCGCCGGCATTACCCGGCTTCATCGGTATTACCGGCCCCTCCGTCGCCCCATCACGCCCGGCCTGTCCCTCGCGGGCGTCCGGTTGATCCTCACGTTCGATCACGTGACGGGGTTTCCCGTGTTGCGCGGTCTTCCTCTTTCATGCATGCCATCGCCACTACCCCGGCGGAACCCCTGGGTGCTCTCTACGCTCGCTTCCCCAGTAGTGATAGCCTTCCCCGTAACTTAGCCGGGTCGGCTTCCGCGTTAAACTTTTCGAGGCCTGCTCAGCGTTCACTCCCGTTACGGCCTGCATGCTCGCCAAGTCCCTTTCAGGACCTTCTACATCGAAGGCTTCAGTCGCTTCGTTGCCTCTGCGCCTGCTCCGATTGCTTCCGGCCAGAGCGAAAGTTGCCGGGTGGGATTTGCACCCACTGAAAGACCGTGCCTTGGCACGGCGCACTAAGTTCGCTGTTCTTGATCGACGAACGGACAGATTCATCGCCAGCCACTTTGCCTCCCTAGATTTGTAAACGGACTTTTTCGGTATGGGCATGTACGTCACTGCGCGTGTCGCGCCAGATACCGCACCCTCGAAATTCAACGTATGCAAGACAGGGTTGTCTGGTAGCGGCTTCTGGTCTTTGCCCTGGCACCGGTTTGGGTCAAGTAAACACAACAACATACGATGTTGTGGATTTACCGGCGCCGACTTCAACGAAACGTCCACTATCACATCAGTGACAGCGCCCACACTCTGCCAGTACAGCTTGCCCAGACAAACAACCCTCAAGCGAACCGTCAGTGGGGGGCGGGTTGCATCCGGATTTCGCCGCGCGAATCTGTTAAGTACAATTGATTCATCATAACATCCACGGGATCGGGTTGCCTCGGGCTTTACGCCGGCTCGGGGAACCGGGTGACTAAACGATCGCACGAAACCAATTCGCGAATTGCTCCACGAATCACCTTTCCACTTCCCCGCGGCTTCGTTAAGCTTGACGCTGAAATGTTCCAACTTGGCTTCAGGTATTCAGCAACCACAATGTTGCTGAACCCAAGAGGACACAACGATGCGTTACAAACGAATAGGCGATACCAACTTGGCAGTTTCCGAGATCTGTCTCGGCACCATGACCTGGGGTGACCAAAACACCGAGAGCGATGCTCATAGCCAGCTTGATTATGCGCTCAGCTGCGGCATCAACTACATCGACACCGCCGAGATGTACCCGGTCCCGCCGCGTGCCGAGACCGCCTGCCGTACCGAACTCTATCTGGGCACGTGGCTGAGGAAGCAGACGCGCGACAAGCTTGTCATCGCCAGCAAGATCGCCGGTCCCGGTCGCCGCGACTGGCTACGGGGCGGGCGCACGTCGGTCACGCGTGCCAATATCGTCGAAGCAGTGCATGACAGCTTGCAGCGTCTGCAGACCGACTACATCGATCTGTATCAGATTCACTGGCCTGACCGCAATGTACAGATGTTCGGCGCCAGCGCCTTCGATCCCAGCGCGGAGAGACCGACCATACCCATTCTGCAGCAGATCGAGGCCATGGCCGAACTCATGGACGCCGGCAAGATCCGCCATTACGGTCTGTCCAACGAAAGCGCTTGGGGCATATGTCAGTTTGTAATGCTGGCCCGCCAGCATGGGCTGCCGCCGCCGGTGTCGGTCCAGAACGTCTACAGTCTGGTAAGCCGGCAGTTCGATCTCGATCTCGCCGAAGTGAGTTACCGCGAAAGCGTACCGCTGCTCGCCTACAGCCCGCTCGCCGGCGGCGTGCTTTCAGGAAAATATCTCCATGATGCCCACCCTGCGGGCGCCCGTTACACTCGTTTTCCAGAATTTCAGCCGAGGAATCGGCGCCCTACAGTGGCGCTTGCAACCGCCGATTACGTCGAACTCGCCAACAGTCGCGGACTCGCCCCCGATCAAATGGCACTCAGTTTCGTGCGCCAGCGCTGGTTTGTTTGCTCGACTATCGTCGGCGCCACCACCATGGAACAGCTCCGGCGCAATATCGACAGCGTGAACGTCCAGCTGGACACCGAGACACTGGCCGCCATCGACGCGATCCATGCGCGCTACTCGACCCCAGCACCGTGAACGACCCGAGCCTCTCCGGACCGGCGCCATCCCCGCACACCCATCCGTAGAGCCCGCGCATATCCATAGCCCCTCCGGTGCGCCGGGAAACGAACCGGCTTTCAGTGCAGAGATCCTTGGTCGCTGCATGTTTTGGAATCCGGGCCGGCGCCAGAGCGGCTGCACCAGTCGGGGCAGGGTACGTGAAGTCTTGTCGTTGATCGACGCTGACCGGCTGGTCCGAATTACCCGTTGCGGGACTCAGAAAAACTCGTACTCCATGCGCAGCAGCCATGTCGCATCCGGCGCATCGCGATTGATTCCCAGCACTACGCCAGCGCTATACTCCAACTCATTGCCTTCGCGGCTGGCGATCTCCCCGTACACGACCGGACCAGCCTGATACGCATTATCGACAGGACGGAGATACGTCTCGAAACCGGGTTGCAGTGCGCTTTTCCATTGGTAGCGCAGGCTGTAGCCGGCACGGAACGCGTACCTACCGCTCGCTTCCGCACCCACCTGTTTTTCCCAGATAAGGTTCAAGACATTGACCAGGCGTTGGTCCCTGCGCTCAAACAGCGGGCCGAACTCAACGTCATCCGGCTGTCCGTTAGTCTGGTGGTGGTAGGATGCGAGAAAACCGGTGTCGGCCCAGTATTCGCCGGTTGGCGCGAGCTGGAAGACGTTTTCGAATTCGTAACCTTGCGACTGCTGTCCCGCGCCCGGGATATGCCGGTACTCCGCCAGGTAGACTTCCGGGCGCCACCAGCTGGTGAAGGCGTGGGCTACGGAAACCTGGTAGTTGCTGGTGCCGTTCACGGCAGCGGTGCTGTCCTGAAGCACATCCCCCCGAAACTCGATTTCCGATTGGCCTTGCACGACGTGAGGCGAATACACAATGAGATCGTCGGCATGCGCCATGCTACAAGCGAGGGAGATGCCCAGGCACAACACGCCTACCCTGCAACGGCGAGGGCGCCCATTTGCATCGGCACCGGTGGTGACCGGGAACGGCGCGGTTCCAGTTTCACGTATTTGCGGCATAGATATCACCCTTGGGGATGGCCCCAATAATTCAAGTATGCGAATTCGCCTATTAGGGAAACTGGCTGACGGTTTCGGTCTTCTGCGCGGCTTGCGGCTTTCCCTCACGCATGGGTCGGCCGATGGTGCGCATGAGCGTGAACACCCCAACCAGCGTGGTGAGGTAAAACACAAGTTCTATACCGGAAGGTCTTGCGGTGTAGCCGGCGAGAATGTGCAGCAGCTGTCCGAGCACGCTGTCCTGACTCAGGATTGCGGAGCTGTTCCATAACCCCTGGCCCAGCGCCGGCAGCAGGCCCGCCTGGTTGAGAAAGCCAGCGGCCTCGGAGGCAAGTCCCGCCGTAAGCAACAGAATGAGCCAGCTGGTGATGCCGAAGAAGTGGCGCAGAGGGATAAACAACAATCCACGGTAGAGCAGCACACCCACCAGGCTGCCGGCTATGAGTCCGACGGCACTGCCGCTCAACATGCCGAACCGGGTGGCACCGCTGGCCGCGATCGCCCATAGAAACAGCACGATCTCCGAACCCTCACGCATGACCGCGGTCAGCGTGATCACCATCAACGCCGTCAGCGGCTTGTTGCCAGTTTGCACGTCGTGACCCAGCGCCTTCACCTGCGTGGCCAGCGAGCGCCCATGCTTTGCCATCCAGATGTTGTGCCAGGACAGCGTCAAAACGGCGGCGATTAGGATTCCGGCATCAAGTAGCGGCTGACCGACATTGGAAAACGATCTGGCGATTACACCGGCGGACACCGCGACGATACAGGCGCCTATGATCCCCGCAACGACACCCCCGGCGACCCAACGACCACGAGCGGCCACGCCGCGGCTGGCACCGAGCACGATAGAGATGATCAGCGCGGCTTCGAGAACTTCCCGGAATACGATAACAGCGGCGGCAAACACGTTGGCTGGCCTCGTGGTCGGTTATTTAGACGGCTGCGGTGTGCTGACTACCCACCCCTGGGCCGCATGATTGAAGTCATTGAAGAAGTTGTATCGGCCCGGAGGCAATGGCCCGATATACACACTCACCGTGCTGTTGCCCGGCACCACTACCTCCCGCGACATATCGCTACTCTCGAATTCTGCGGGGAATCTGTCCTCGTTATTTACCCGGATCTCGACCTTGGTCCGCGCCGGTACCTGGATCTGTTTGGGGGTAAACTGCTGGTCCTTGATGGTAAGGGAGACCTGCGGCACATCTGCTAGCGCGCTGCCGAACACGGCGAGCCCCATGAGGGCAAGCGGAACCACGCGATTGGGCAAAATCTTCATTGAATTCAGGTCCTGATCTACATGCGAATGATTGTTATTACCAATATTAAGCCATCATAATTGTAAATGTCAATAATTCCCATTTCGATTGATTGCGGGCACACAAGAGCGGCACCACATCTTCAGCCTAGGGCACGAGTCTTGAGTGCACTGTTTGGGAAACAAACGTGGAAGGTGGCGGAGGCATTACTTCCAGGCGAGCATAATGGCCTCACCGCGACGGCCACAACGACCGTATTCCTCAATACGAGACGCCGCAGACCGATAACCCGCCGACCACGCTCATCGCCACGCGATACTTGGCCAATGGGCGCCATCATGATTTACTGCCCTAATTCGCCGCCCGGGAAAACCATCATGAAGACCCCTGTCACCAACGTGCAGCCGCGCAATCGGCGCGAGCTCATCGCCGCTCTGCAGCGCGTGTTGCCGTCGCAGGCGCTGCTGTCCGAAACAGAGGATCTGCGTCCCTATGAGTGCGATGGCCTGTCGGCTTATTGCGAGCTGCCCATGCTGGTGGCGCTGCCTGATACTGTCGAGCAGGTGCGCGCAGTCCTGGTGGCATGTCACGAACGCGGCGTCCCGGTGGTAGCGCGCGGTGCCGGCACCGGCCTGTCCGGCGGCGCCTTGCCGTGCTCAAACGGCGTGCTGCTGTCGCTCGCCAAGTTCAACCGCATTCTCGAAATCGATGCGGCCAACCGTACGGCACGCGTTCAACCCGGAGTGCGCAATCTCGCTATCTCGCAGGCGGTCGCGCACCTTGGCCTGTATTACGCCCCCGATCCTTCATCCCAAATTGCGTGCAGCATCGGTGGCAACGTCGCGGAAAACGCGGGCGGGGTACATTGCCTCAAGTACGGCCTCACGGTGCACAATATCCAGATGCTGAGTTTTCTTACGATCGAGGGCGAACTAATCACTGTCGGTGGCGCGGCTTTGGACGCACCTGGCTATGATCTGCTTGCATTCATGACCGGATCGGAAGGATTGCTCGGGGTTATCGTCGAAATAACCGTAAAACTGCTGCCCCAGCCGGAACGCGCCCAGGTAGTGCTCGCGGCCTTCGATGATGTGGAGAAGGCCGGCGCTGCCGTGGCTGCGATTATCGGGGCCGGGATCGTTCCAGCCGGGCTAGAAATGATGGACAATCTTGCCATCCGCGCCGCGGAACAGTTCGTGCATGCCGGCTACCCGGTAGACGCCGAAGCGATACTCCTGTGTGAACTCGACGGGGTCAATGAAGAAGTCTCTGAGCAAATCCTGCAAGTACGGGAGATTTTCCAACAGTGCGGCGCGACAGAGTCACACACGGCGCGCGACGAACGTGAGCGCGCACTGTTCTGGGCCGGGCGCAAGGCGGCGTTTCCCGCCGTCGGACGGCTGGCGCCCGATTACTATTGCATGGACGGAACTATCCCGCGCAAGCACCTGGCGCGGGTGCTCAGGCGCATTGGCGAAATGTCCGCCGAGGCCGGATTGGCCGTTGCCAACGTGTTTCATGCCGGCGACGGCAATCTCCATCCCCTGATTCTGTACGACGCCAACAAGCCGGGTGATCTCGAACGCACCGAGCGTCTCGGCGCCAAAATACTCGAGCTCTGCGTCGCAGTCGGTGGAACCATCACTGGCGAACATGGCGTAGGCGTCGAAAAAATCAACCAGATGTGCATACAATTTTCTGCGTCCGCCCTCGCCCAGTTTCACGCGCTGAAGCACGCCTTCGATCCACGCGGATTGCTTAACCCTGGCAAGGCGGTCCCGACGCTTCAGCGCTGCGCGGAATACGGCGCCATGCACGTACATGGCGGCAAGGTTCTGTTTCCGGACCTTGAGCGCTTTTGACGCGATGGGTACTTGCCGGAAAATCGCATTATGACCGACACGAACGATAGCGCCGACCAACTGCGGGAGCAGGTGCGCGTGGCGGCACATTCCGGTGTGCCGCTCCAGATCAGCGGCGGCGGCAGCAAGTCATTTTACGGCCGCGCCACTGTGGGCACACCCCTCTCCACAATCGCGCACCGAGGCATTGTCACCTATGATCCCGGCGAACTTGTGATCACCGCACGCGCCGGCACGCCGCTGACGCAAATCGAAGCCGCTCTGGCGGAAAAGAACCAGATGCTGGCATTCGAACCGCCGTACCTGGGAGAGTCGGCCACACTCGGCGGCGCCATCGCGACCGGACTTTCAGGACCGCGACGTCCTTATGTGGGCGCTGCGCGCGACTTCGTGTTGGGAGTCAAGCTGATCAACGGTCAAGCCGAGATCCTGAGCTTCGGCGGCCAGGTGATGAAAAACGTGGCTGGCTATGATGTCGCGCGGCTCATGGTCGGAGCCCTGGGCACCCTCGGCGTCCTGCTAGAAATCTCGCTAAAAGTATTGCCGCGCCCGGCTACAGAACTGACGCTGGTGCAGCATCGCACGCCGAACGAGGCGATCGAAGTCATGAACATCTGGGCACGCCGGCCGCTACCACTGTCTGCATGCTGCTACGACGGCGACGGCCTGTACGTGCGCCTGTGCGGGGCAGACTCGGCCGTGCGAGCGGCTCACGACAAGATTGGAGGCGAGATCCTGACCAACGCACAAAACTTCTGGCATGCGCTGCGCGAACAGTTCCATGCCTTCTTCGACGGGCCATTGCCGCTGTGGCGCGTGGCGGTACCACCAGCACGTCCGTCCCTGCGAATTCCGGGAAAATGGCTGATTGACTGGGGCGGTGCACAGCGCTGGCTCAAGAGCGATACGGACGCTGCGACCATATGCCGCACCGCGGCCGAAGGCGGTGGGCATGCGACACTTTTTCGCGGTGGCGATCGCGGTGGATATATTTTTCATCCGCTCGCACCCGGCCTGCTGGCCCTGCACCAGCGGATCAAGAACGCGATGGACCCGCAACACATCTTCAATCCCGGGAAAATGTACCCAAACCTGTGAACTACCCATTGCCTGTTATGACACCGACCACATCGGGCATCGACCCATTCGACATAAATTCATAACGCTCATGCAAACCACTTTGTCGGACAGCCTTCGCAGCACGCCGCTCGGCCAAGAAGCCGACTCGATTCTGCGCGCGTGCGTGCATTGCGGCTTCTGCGCCGCAACCTGCCCCACATATGGACTTCTCGGCGACGAGCTGGACAGTCCGCGCGGACGCATCTACCTGATCAAGCAGATGCTCGAAGGCGCGACAGCGGGTCAGAACACACAGCTGCACTTGGATCGCTGCCTTGCCTGCCGCGCCTGCGAGACGACCTGTCCTTCAGGCGTGCGCTACGGACGGCTGCTGGACATCGGTCGCGCCGCTATCGAACAGCGCGTGCGCCGTCCACTGCCGGAACAGATAAAGCGACATCTGCTGCGTGTAGTCATTCCCTACGAGCGTCGCTTCACCGTGGTACTGCGGGTAGCCCAGACGCTGCGCGCCTTTCTGCCACCAACATGGCGTCGATCGATTCCGCCACCCCAGTTACCCACATCGTGGCCGCGCTCCAGCCACGAACGCAAGATGCTGGCGCTTGCTGGCTGCGTGCAAACTCCGATTGCGCCGAATATAGATGCCGCAACCGCGCGCGTGCTTGACTGTCTTGGCATCAGTCTCGTGCGCGCTTCCGGAGGCGGCTGCTGCGGCGCGCTGAGCTATCACCTCGGAGCCCAAGAGGATGGGCTCGAATTTGCACGGCGCAACATCGACGCATGGTGGCCGCACGTCGAATCTGGCGCTGAAGCGATTGCGATCAACGCTAGCGGGTGCGGGGTGATGGTCAAGGAATACGGGCACCTGCTGCGTGAAGACCCGAGCTACGCCGAGCGTGCTGACCGTATATCTGCCATGGCCATGGACATCAGCGAGGTGCTGGCGAAGGAGAATCGCGCCGCATTGGCTCCAGCGGGAATCGGAACGGCGCGCATCGCCTTTCACTCCCCGTGTTCTCTGCAGCACGGACAGAAGCTAGCCGGCTTGGTCGAATCGATACTCGAAAGCGCCGGGTTCGAGCTTACACCGGTCCCGGACGGGCACCTGTGCTGCGGGTCGGCCGGCAGCTATTCCCTGCTACAGCCGGAGCTTTCGCGACAGCTGCTACTCCAGAGGGTCTTGGCACTCGAGTCGGGACAGCCGACCGCAATCGGCACCGCCAATATCGGGTGTCTCGCGCACCTGCAATCACGCACCTCGGTTCCGGTAAGGCATTGGATAGAACTGCTCGATCCCGGCGCATCCGTGGTCAGCCTGCGCGACGAGGGTGCACAGGTTGAACTCACCGAACCTACAACATTATAATGAGTACAATTCGCACTTCCGGCGAACAGGCTCAAGACCCGAGATCAACCATGTCATTTAAATCCTTCAATCCACCAGTGCGTACCCTGATGGGGCCCGGCCCTTCGGATGTGCATCCGCGCGTGCTTGCCGCCATGGCGCGCCCCACGATTGGCCATCTTGATCCAGCGTTCGTCGGCATGATGGACGAGGTCAAGACCATGCTGCAGTATGCCTTTCAGACTCGTAATTCACTGACAATGCCGGTTTCTGCGCCAGGCTCAGCCGGCATGGAAACCTGCTTCGTCAATCTGGTCGAGCCCGGAGACAAGGTCGTGGTGTGCGTGAATGGCGTCTTCGGCGGACGTATGAAGGAAAACGTCGAGCGCCTGGGCGGCATACCGATCGTAGTTGACAACGCTTGGGGTGAGCCGGTCGACCCGAATAAGCTTGAAGATACCCTCAAGATCAATCAAGACGCGAAGATCGTCGCTTTCGTGCACGCCGAGACCTCCACCGGCGTGCGCTCGGACGCGAAGACTTTGGTTGAGATTGCCCACCGTCATGAATGTCTGACCATCGTCGACGCCGTGACCTCGCTTGGCGGAATTCCGCTGAAGGTCGATGAATGGGGTATCGATGCGATCTACTCCGGCTCTCAGAAATGCCTGTCGTGCACCCCAGGGCTCTCGCCGGTCAGCTTCAACGAGCGCGCGATCGAGAAGATCAAGCGGCGTAAGACGCGCGTATCGAGCTGGTTTCTGGACCTGACGCTGGTGATGGGATACTGGGGCGGATCCAACAAGCGTACTTACCACCACACTGCTCCGGTCAATGCACTCTACGGCCTGCACGAGGCACTCGTCATGCTGCAGGAGGAAGGTCTGGAAAACGCATGGACCCGCCACGAACACAACTACCGCGCGTTGCGCACCGGTATCGAGGGGCTCGGTCTACAGTTCATCGTACGCGAGGATTCGCGCCTGCCTCAGCTCAATGCGATCGCCGTGCCCGTGCAGGTGGACGAGTCCCAGATCCGGCAGCTGCTCCTTTCAGACTACAATTTGGAGATCGGCGCAGGTCTTGGCGCCCTTGCCGGGCGCATCTTCCGTATCGGGCTCATGGGGCAGACAAGTAACTTGAAGAATGTTCTGCTTTTCGTGAGTGCGCTGGAGGAGGTAATTGCACGTCTGCGTCTGCCAGTGGATCGCGGCGCTGCCGAGCCCCCCGCCCTGCGCGCCTGATTTAGGGCGCGCCAAATCATCCGCGCCGACATTGTTTCGCTCAGGCGGTGAAGCGCCAGCCACTCACCGATTCCATCGCGGCCGTGATGGAATGAAGAACGCGGCAGGTCCAAGAGATAACGTGAAACTAATTGAGTTAATGGTGACTATGGGTGGACTCGAACCACCGGCACTCAGGATTATGAGTGCCTAAACACCGTTTTCTGGATCAAGCACTTGCATCATTACCCGTTGATTACACAGTGAATATTTATCCTAGATTCGGCAGTTGGCGTCAGAAACGAGCCATATGCAGTGGATTTCTTTGGAATTTCAACTGCTCCGCAGTTCACCAAATCGGTGAAAACGCATTGTGGCACAAATAGTTATGAATCATGCGCTTGCCCATGCAGCAGTGACTTCAACTGCCGAATCTAGGTTTATGCAACGGGATGCAGGTGGATGTAGCTTTTTAGCTCTCGGGTTATCAAAAAGTTACCACGGATTGCGGGTTGGCCGGTGCTTGTCATCGGACTCCTCATCACAGTGTTTGCAAGTGGTTGCGTCGGCCAGTTTTGTTAAACCGTATTTTCGAGTAACTATGCGTGGGGTTGGGCAGCACCTTCGACTGGACTGCACCAGTGTCACGCCTGCCATGAGGTTGGAATAAAGATTCCTGTCGCCGTGAACCTCTCGGCGCGCAACCTGCGCGATTTCCGGCTCTTGGAAAAAAATGAGAGAACTGGGCCAGAGATGGGTCATTGGCCCGGGCATGCTGGAGCTGGAAATCTTGGAAAGTGCGATCATGGAAGATCCGGCCGGTTCGCTGGATAGGTTCACGTAGCGGCACGAACAGGGCATGCCGATTTTCGTCGATGATTTCGGCACTGGCTACTCCTCTCTGAGTTACTTGCAGAAGTTGCCCACGGATGCCCTGAAAATCGACAAGTCTATGTAGATATGCGGGTCAACAAGGACTCGGAAACGACCGTGCGCTCAACGATCAAGCTGGCACACGGCCTGGGGTTGAAGGTGGTCGCCGAAGGTGTGGAAAGCAGGCTACGCTCCGCCGGCTGAAGACATTGGGTTGCGACGTAACCCAAGACCTTTGCTTCGGCCAACCCATGCCCGAGGGACAATTCCGGGACGGGCTGGGACATTTTCCTGGGGTCTAAGAAGGATGGGCCCATCGGCCGGCCCCTCCGGAAACCGCGGGGCATTCAGGAATGCGCACCGGTGGTCGCGAAGACGAAGACTGCCTGTCAAACAGGCCTGGCGTCTATCCGCAACCGCCCGCGCGACCCACTGGCTAGTCTTCCGTCCATCTGGCGCCTTGAACTTGGCAAGCCATGGCCTATCTTTTGCATACCTATGTAGATCAAGTCAGTTGGTTTCACAAGGAACCAAACCCGCAGGATACCTTCTCTCCATGGGTCAGGCAGTGATCTCCGGAAAGCTTCAGACAGAACGATTGCTCGTGGTTGAGGACTCGGACGCAGTCCGGGAGGTTCTGGTCATCAAGCTGCGCCGTGAAGGATACAACGTCGCCGAGGCCGCCAGCGGCAGGGAGGCGCTCGAGCAGGCGGCGTCAGGTAATACCGATCTGGTGCTGCTGGACATGCGACTGCCCGACATGAGCGGACTGCAGGTGCTGCGGCAACTGCGCCGGTCGCGTTCCATGCTCGACACGCCGGTGATCGTGATTTCTGGCCTCGATCGCCCCGACGACGTGGTGACAGCCCTGCAAAGCGGCGCAAACGACTATCTCACCAAACCATTCGATCTGACTGTCGCGCTGGCGCGGATCCGGACACAGCTCTCGGCCCGGCAGCTCAAACAGGCCAACGACCGCTTTCTGCGCGTTGCCAGTCACGATCTGAAAAAACCGTTGCTGCTGATGCTCGATGTGGCGCGTCAGTTCAAGGAGGATCAGAAGCCCGGCGCACTGCTCTCGGCGGAGGCCTTCTCATCCCTGGATTACCTAATTGAGTCCGGACAGTACATGCAGCACATCGTCGAAGATCTGCTCGGCCTGAGCGCTCTGCAACAGGGGCGGCTGCAACTGGCCACACTGCCTACGGACCTCGGTGCCGTCGTGCGCCAGGCAATTGCCCGCAACTCAGTTTATGCACAGCGCAAGCAGATCGCGCTGGACATGCGTTGCGAAAAGGAGCTTCCGCATGTCATGGCCGACGATTTCAGAATCATGCAGGTGCTGGAAAACCTGATCGGTAATGCGCTCAAGTTTGGCCCGCCGGGAAGCCGCACGCACATCGCCGTGCGGTCTGACGCCGACGGTGTCCTGTGCGAGGTTGTCGACACCGGACCGGGTATCCCGCAACAGGACATGGACAAACTGTTCGCGGAGTTCAGCGCCCTGAGCAATCGGCCCACCGGTAATGAAAAGAGCACCGGTCTGGGTCTGTCGATATGCCGTGAACTCATCCACCTCCATGGCGGACAGATCGGAGCGCGCAACAACTCTGGCCAGGGCGCCACCTTTTGGTTCCGCCTTCCGCTGGAAAAGAATCATCATTGATGATGCATTGTGTCGATCCCGATGCTTTCGCGCTCGCACAGCGACGCAAATTAGTCGCTCAATCTCCTGTGGCTCGCCGCGCAGGCAATGCTTGTAGCCTCACTCTTGTTAATTGCCCGCTAACCCATCTTTCGCTATTCGCCCGTACTGACGATCCTAACTCTTTGATTTATCGAGTAGCGGTCTTAAAAGTCTGCACT
>DAHXOO010000005.1 GCA_027364845.1 Pseudomonadota bacterium
CATCCCGGCTCTATCGAAAACCTGCCATTTGGCAGCGTCAACCCGAATGCCCGCAGTAGGGCGAGGCTTCATGGTGTTTCGCGCAACTTTCCCAGCAGTTGCGGTGAAGTCCGGTTAAGCCGGAGAGCGTTGTCGCTGCGGCACGATCATCACTGGCGGGGCGGCTGAACCCGGGAAGTCGGCGCGTAGCCCGTTAGTTCGACATAGCCTTCGCCTCTGATCAGATGTCCAGCGTAATAGCCATGCACGTCGACTGCGCCTTCCCAGTATCGTACCCCGACGTCGAGTTCCTGATCCGCAAGGATCGGTGTTACATCGAGCGTCAAGTGTTCAGATTTGATGAACAAACGCCAGCGTGCCGGATAAGTGCCGCCGAGTGGGCTTAGCCAGTGCTTGAGGACTTGGATGCGCACATCCGCCGTGGTCAGTCGCATCACCTTCCCCCGCCGATCAACGAGACTTCCTTGGCTCAAAGGATCGGTGGCGCCATTTTTGCGTCTCAAGCGGTAGAACATCAGATCAGATCCGTCCGACAGCTGCAGCCCGAACCAGTCCCAGCCGGCCTCGTCGGGCGCCAGTGTGCTCGTGCTCCACTCACGATCCAGCCACGATAGGCCTTTTACGGCAAATGATCGTCCGTTCAGGGACAAGGTTCCACGGGTCTCCAGACGCGGAATCGAGTAGTAATACGATGCGTTACCCGGGGCGAGGCCTTTGCGACTCAGGCCGTGACTGCCTTGCAGCACGGGAGCAAGCAGTGGAGTGAGGTTAAGATTCAGGGATACGTTCTTGGCGTCCGCATGCAAGTGCCATGGCCATTCTGTGCCGGCAGATGCCCCGACACCCCAGTTGTACACCCAGACCCGGAAGGGCGCAGCCTGTGTGCCGGCAAGGCCGATGGCGGCGCGTGCCTCCTGCTGGAAGAAACGGAAGCGCTTTCCTGCAGGGTCGGTCACCGCAAAGTGAGCTACATACACCTGGTTGGTCGACCAGCGGGACGGACTCTGTATGGCATGTGGACTCAGGGAAAAGCGGAACAGGGTTAGTTCGTAGCCGAAACGCTGCCCGTGAGCGCTGTCGAGATTTCCAGTGAAATACCACCACTCGGTCTTGAACGCACGATGCGGACCGAAATCGTGGGGAAACCGGAATGTGCGCGGGTGATCAGCGCGCGCGTAGCCGCTTGCGGTTCCGGTTCCGAGCACTGTCTCCAAATCCGGCGCCGGCAACGCAGTCCGCTCCTGTGCATCGTGCGCAAATGTCGTCATTCCGGTGCCGAGCGAAACCAGCGCCAGCATCAGCCAGACTTGCCCTCGCCGCACGCTCATTCCTCTCTCAGGGCATCTGCTGGACTTACGCGCGCCATGCGCAAGCCTGGGTAAAAACCGGCAATCAGTGCCGCCACGACGGCAAGGATCAGGGCCTGAATCAGCACACCCGGCATGACCAGCGTCTCCATGCTCCAGCCAAATGCGCGGCGGTTTATCACATGAATCAACAGCAGCGCCAGCGCGAGGCCGACCGGAAGCGCCAGCAGTCCTGCGCAAAATCCCATGAATCCGGTCTGGAGGGTGACCAGTCCCCATATCTGCATCGGGGTAAAGCCTGTCGCCCGTAGCACCGCCAGCTCGTGAGATCGCTCGAGCTGCAGGGCCATGAGTGCACTCAGTATTCCGACTACGGCGATCACCATTGCCAATACCCTGAGCACATTGGTGATCGCGAAGGTTTGGTCGAATATCTTGATCGAGGCGGAGCGGATCGCGCGGTTGGAGCGTACAAAGAGCGCCTGCCTGTGCGCGGCCGCAGTGCGCACTTTGCTGATTGTCTTTTGCATCGATACTCCGGGCCCGAGATACAGTCCGAGCGAACTGATGCCATGGTCGTTGAAATCGCGTTCGTAGAGCCGGCGGTGCATCAGCACGATGCCCTGTTCGGACCCGTAATCGTAGAAAATACCGGCAACCGGAAGCGACTTGTAGCCACGGTTGGTGCGCAGTTGCACATGCCCGCCCACGCGCAGCCGGTTGCGGTAGGCATAGGGCTCTGACACAAGCACGGCATGGCCGGAATTGAATTCAGACCAGGCCGTCTGAGCGTCACCGTTCTTGAGCCGGAAGCGCGGCATGTGACCGGGGGCGAAATCCACCGCGAGAATCTGGGTCAGGCCGCGGGTCGATTCCACGGTAACCCGCCGTCCACTGGTTATTCCAGAGATGCCGGAGATGCGCGCGACGCGCGCGATGATCTTGGGGTCGATGGTTGGCGGTGTGCTGCCGGGATCAATCTGCGGTACGGAGACGTAGATATCCGCACTCAGGGTGGCAGCCAGCCATTGCTGCACCGTGGCGCGAAAGCTTCCGACCATGACCCCGACGCCAACCGTCGTTGCGACAGCTAGCATAAGGGCGGATATCGCGACTCCGGTGCGGCTCAGTGAGGTCGTGATCCCGCGCAAGGCGTAACGCGCAAGCATGCCGCCGGCCGGTCCTGGTGCCCGGCTCAGAAGCAGTCTGACGACTATGCTCATCCACGCCACTGTCAGTGGCGCGACGAACGCAAGTCCCAGGATGACCATGAACAGCACGGCGAAACCGAGAATCAGACTCCTCGTTGGCAGCATGAGAAGCAGCAGCGCTGCTGCTGCCAGCGCACAGCCTGCAAGTGCCAGGCGCGGCGCTAGGACTTGCGCCTGCTGTTCGATCGTCGAATGGCGCATCGCAGTTCCGGGTTCGGAGCCGGATGCCTCGAGCGCTGGGACTAGCGATGCTAGAACGGTCGCGCCTAGCCCGAGGGCGACCCCTTCCGCAAGGGGTGCGGGAGTGATTAGCAATCGAGTAACCGACACCACGAAGTACAGATCGTTAATCGTGCGCGTGACCAGATGCACGAGGGTCTCTCCCAGTCCGATTCCCAGGACAAGCCCCGCAATCGTGCCGATCGTTCCGAGAACCACCGCCTCGGTGAGCACCGTCGCAAACACTTCACGCTGGGTCACCCCCATCGCGCGCAGCATGCCGATGAGTTGCCGTCGCTGCAGCACGGCGAACGTCATGGTGTTGTAGATCAGGAACATGCCCACGACCAATGCCAGAAGGCTCATGGCGGTAAGATTGGTTCGGAACGCGCGGGTCATCTGAACCAGAGCCCCGGTGCGTGCTTGCGTCGGCAGGATCCGGGTCCCTGCGGGCAGGAATCCGGTGATCCGCGCGCGCATGCGTTGCCCCGTTACGCCTTGCGGGAGTGAGAGATTGATCCAGCTCAATCTACCGATCCTTCCCGTCAGGATCTGAGCCGTCGAAATATCGGTGATCGCGAGTCCGTCTTCCGCTGCTGCATCCGTTTTCGGGAGCAGCCCAGCCAGGATCGCGGTGTGGCTGCGGCCGGCATATTGCACCGTGAAGCGTTTGCCCACCTTCAGGCTCAGACGGCGGGCTGTAGCGGGCGCGAGCAGAAGCGTCCCTGGTTCGACCAGCAGTCGCCGGATGGCTTCCGCGTCGATGCCGGAAAAGCGTCCCCCGGAGCGGTCCTCGGCGAACGGATCAATGCCGAGGACATGCAGAGTCTCGCCGCCGGCTTCGGCATAGCCGTCGACGATCGGAGCGCTACCCTCGATCCCTTCATTCACACGAAGGCGGGTGTACAGGCGTTCCGCTACGCCCGTGGGTCCACCGACTATCCGGTCGGTCGCGCCGCCGGAAACTGTTTTCGAAGACAGACGGAATGCGCGGATGGCGCTGGTATTCGCAAGTCCGACTGCGACTACCACCGCGACACCGAGGGCAATGCCGAGAACGGCGAAAAATATCTGCCAGGGATGGTGAGACAGGAAGCGGAAGTTCGCCCGCCACACCATTGCGGACATCAATCCGTCTCCGCCTGTTTGTTCACGATGCGGCCATTCTCGAGTGTCAGTACGCGGTCAGCCTGGCGCGCGACATCATAAGAATGGGTGACCATCAGAAGCGCCCGGCGCGTCGTCCGAGCCAGGGATTCCATCAGTCGCAGCATCTGATCGCCGGTGGTGCTGTCGAGGTTTCCGGTCGGTTCGTCGGCCAGCAGCAGAAGCGGATCGTGCGCCAGCGCCCGCGCAATGGCCACCCGCTGCTGCTCCCCGCCAGACAGCCGGTCCGGAAAGGATGCGTGCCTGTCTTCCAGCCCCACGGCCGCGAGCAGTTCGTACGCACGCGCGTGGTCCAGCCGGTTGAGTTCAATCGGCAGCAGCAGGTTTTCCACCACGGTCAGCGTCGGGATAAGATTGAAGAACTGGTAGACGAAGCCGATGTTCCTGCGTCGGAACAGGGTGCGCTCGCGTTCCGTCAGGCGCGTGATACTGCTGCCATTCACACGGATGTCGCCGCTGTCGGGTCGGTCTATGCCACTGATGAGGTTCAGAAGTGTGGACTTCCCGCATCCGCTGCGGCCGACAAGTGCAACCCACTCGCCAGGTTGTACGTCCAGGTCGAGTCCGTGCAGGACGACCCGTGTCCGGTCTCCCTCGCGGTAACTGCGGTCGACGCCACGCAGCGATACGACAGGCTGGTCGGGTTCCATGGCCGTGATTGTCGCGCGCCACGGCGAGGTTGTCACATGGGAAGCGGTCTGGTGCCATTGGCACATGCCCGATCGGGTATGTGCACCCTGCGTTTCTCGTGTCGGTGCGAAACCGGCGGAGAATCGGGTATGTGTATCATGGACACGTACAGACCGCCGGCGTCAGGACAGAGGGGAACGTCCCACCAGCAGGCCGGCATCAAGTTGATCAGACGCCGAGCACGCCGATGATCCAGCCGACGCCGCCGGCGGTGACTTCAGGGTGGTGTCTTTCAGCGACCTCTTCAATTTCATGGACGCGTGCTTTCGGCACGTCCACCATCAGCACGATATCGCCGTGGCTGAGCGCGCTGCGCAGATCGCCGAGATGCGTGCCCGGTACTCGCGATGCGAACAGCACACCAGCGACGATGGTTGCGGTGACCACGAGCAGGGCAACCGCGGTCCACAGCACAGAATTGCGCGCCAATGCCTGGATCAGTCCGATCAGAGCGATGAAGAAAATAACAAGGTTCGTTATCCAGATCATCTTTCCGATCCGGCCAGCTGCATCGCGCTGCTGACGTGGTGTGGCCAGGTGCAGCTGGGCGAGTGTCACCCTATGCCCGGGAACGACATGAATGTGGTTGTGGTCGACTCCCGATGCTTCGATGTCATGCACGACCTGCATCGCGTGGGTTTCATCCGGTAATACGAAAAACAGTCTGCGGTACATGCTGCCTCCTTTGCCCGGCGCCAATCGGTGATCCGGCTGGTGCCGGTTAGTCGCCGATCCGGACATGTTGGCTAATACCATTCAATGCGGTTGCAACCGCGTTTTTCAACTGCATAAAAAGTATGTCTTTCCGCGGCTGCTTCCAGGCTGCCGCATACAGAGTGCCCGGGGCTGTCCGATGCGGCGGACGGCTCCGGAAACCAGTAGGGGTAAGGGCTATGGAGTTAAGCCCGGCCGGAGCGTCGTTCCTTCCGGTCCGTTCGGCTGGGAGGCCCGGCGGCTTGCGCCAAGCTTCAATCTATATATAATTACAGTACTGGACTTATATACAGGATATTGAAAAATGGATGCTTTGACTTCGCGCCAAGCCCAGATTCTGCACATGATACGTCGCTTCATGGCGGATTCAGGTCGGCCACCGACGCGTTTGGAGATCACCGCCGCGCTCGGCTTCCGATCGCCGAATGCGGCCGAAGATCATCTGCGGGCGCTCGCGCGAAAGGGGGCGATCGAGCTTATACCGGGTACTTCGCGCGGTATCCGCCTCAAGGAGGAGGGGCTGCCGGTGGTAGGCAGAGTGGCAGCCGGCAGTCCGATTCTGGCGGAAGAGCACATCGAGGACCGCTATCAGGTTGATCCGGCACTTTTCCGTCCACACGCCGATTATTTTCTGCGGGTACGTGGTCATAGCATGCGCGATGCTGGCATCCTGAACGATGACCTGCTCGCAGTGCATCGCACGCCCGAGGCGGGCAATGGCCAGATCGTAGTGGCGCGCCTGACAGACGAGGTCACCGTGAAGCGTTTCCAGCGCCGTGGTTACCAGGTACGGCTGTTGCCGGAGAATCCCGATTTCGAGCCTATCGATATTGATCTGCGGCGCGATGCCTTCGCTATCGAGGGCATTGGCGTGGGCATTTTGCGCAACGGCAAACTCCGATGAGCCTGCAGGACCTGATACAGGGCGCCGAGGTTTGGCGCGC
Organism: Pseudomonadota bacterium; assembly: GCA_027364845.1. Lineage (GTDB taxonomy): Bacteria > Pseudomonadota > Gammaproteobacteria > Acidiferrobacterales > UBA6901 > JAJYCY01. Next base: position 6,253 of record DAHXOO010000005.1, read on the forward strand.
CAGCGCCGCATCACCGTTTGCTCCGGGGGTGCCCAGCGGTTTTCCGCAACTGGATGCGCTGCTGCCTGGGGGCGGTTGGCCATCCGGCACGATCACGGAGATCCTGATTCCGTGTCTGGGTATTGGCGAGTTGCAGTTGTTTTTGCCTGCTCTCGCGCGACTGAGTCATGGCAACCGCTGGCTCACCTTCATTGCACCGCCGCATATTCCCTATGCCCCGGCGCTGGCGGCGGCGCAGGTGGATTTGTCGCGGGTGTTGCTGGTTCATCCGCGCGCCACTATCGACGGGCTGTGGGCAGTGGAGCAGTCCTTGCGTGCCGGTACCTGCGGTGCGGTACTGGCCTGGCCGGCGGCCGCCGATGTGCGTGCCCTGCGGCGTTTGCAACTGGCGGCGGAGGCGGGTAGGTCCTGGGGTGTGCTGTTTCGTCCAGGGCAGACGGCTGTTGCAGGTTCTTCCGCCGCACTGCGCCTGCAGCTTGTACCCACCCCTGGTGGCATCGACGTATACATCCTGAAGCGGCGCGGTGGCTGGCCGGTTGGGCCGGTGTCGTTGGACCTGAGATTGAATCATGCTGTGGCTATGCCTGTATCTGCCGGATCTTGCGCTTGAGATATTTACTCGCGGTGTGCCGGCAACTGATCCACTGGTCGTGGTTTACGGCAATGGACGTAATCGGCGGGTGGCATTGTGCAATGCCGCCGCGCGTCGCCGTGGCATACAGCCGGACATGGGCCTGAATGCGGCGCATGCACTTGCCGGCTCATTACAGGTATGCGAGCGTGATGGAGAATCTGAACGTGCCGCGCTCGACCGTCTTGCAGCCTGGGCCGGTCAGTTCACCTCTGTCGTCAGCCAGATGCCACCGCAGGTGCTGTTGCTGGAAGTGGCCGGCAGCTGCCGGCTGTTCGGTGGCCTGGAACAATTGAGAGAGGCAGTTAGCCAAGGGGTTTCGGAACTCGGCTATTGTGTGTCTCTGGCAGTTGCGCCGACACCGCTTGCTGCTTTATGGCTGGCGCATGCCGGTTGCGAGATATGTGTTACCAGGCAGACCACGCTTGCTGCCGTGCTAGCCCCCCTGTCATTCGCGTGCCTCGGCCTGACTGCGAAGCAGGGCGAGACGCTGCATGGAATGGGAGTACATACGATTGGTGAATGCCTGCGTCTGCCACGAGACGGGTTAGCGCGACGCATGGGGCCGGAGTTGATCCACGTCCTCGACCGTGCCCTGGGACGCATTCCGGATCCACGTCCGGCGTTTGTTGCGCCATCCGGGTTTGCGAGCAGTCTGCCGCTGCCGGGTGCGGTAAGTGCGGTCGAAGGGCTGCTGTTTCCTCTACGCCGATTGCTGATCGAACTCGAGGGGTTTTTACGTGCGCGCGATGCCGGCGCGCGTTCCCTGACGTTATCGTTGCATCACACGGCGGTCGGGGCTACACGGGTGGGGCTCGAGCTTGCGACGCCGTCGCGCGATGCAGCATATCTGGCGATGCTTCTGCGCGAGCGTCTGGAGCGCGTTGCATTGTCTGCGCCGGTGGAGGAGGTTTCGTTGCGTGCCGCGGATCCATGCCCGCTTGCCTTGCACAGTCTTGATTTCTTTGTGCCTGCGCATGCGGCGGAGGAGGCGCTTATTGAACGTCTGCGCGCGCGCCTGGGGAGGGATGCAGTACGTGGCTTGTGCCAGGTGGCGGAACACCGTCCGGAACGGGCCTGGACCTATGCTGAGCCGGGGGGTGATGCAACAACCCGCGGCGGGTCCGGCCGGCGGCTGTCACAACGCAGCGCATGTGCATCTCGAGGAGCAGGAGACCGGAATCGACCTCTGTGGCTACTGCATGAACCGATGCTGCTGGAAATGCGCGACGAACATCCGTATCTCGATGGCGTGCTGGTGCTTGGGCGGGAATGGGAACGTATCGAAAGCGGCTGGTGGGACGGGCAGGACGTCGCGCGTGATTACTTTATCGCCCGTAGCGAGCAAGGCATGCGGTTATGGGTGTACCGGGAGCTTGCAGGTGAGTATCGCTGGTTTCTCCACGGTGTGTTTGGCTGAGCGCCGGCAATGTGGTTATGGTGTGGACCGCAGGTGCAAAGAAAGATTTCAGATTGGGGGAGGGGTTGCACAACTGCCGCGGCGACGCGCGGAGTGCAGTCTCGACCGGGATGTTTCAGCGGTAACCCGGGAGAATCCAGACACCCCATGTTGGCCACCTTCAAAACCCACGGCCTTGACCCATGGGAACGTTCAGCACGGATGGCAGAATCTTTCGTGGGGCGACCCGCCTGTTTTGGTTGTGCCGGCCTGATATGCCGGCTGCGGATGTCATCATGGATACCTTGCCTGCCTACGCCGAACTTCACTGCCTTTCGAACTTCAGCTTCCTACGCGGTGCTTCGCGTCCCGAAGAGCTGGTCGAGCGTGCTGCTGGCCTAGGCTATACCGCGCTGGCCATCACCGACGAGTGCTCGCTGGCCGGAGTAGTGCGAGCGCATCTGGCGGCGCGTGACCGGCGGATCAGACTGATTTTGGGCAGTGAATTCGTGCTCGCCGACGGCCTGCGGTTAGTGTTGCTTGCGGCCGACCGCAGCTCCTATGGAGAGTTGTCGGAGTTGATTACCTGTGGTCGGCGCGCGGCGGGGAAGGGCAAATACAGCCTGGGGCGCGCGGACGTGGCGCGCATTGTTACTCGCTGTCTGGCGCTGTGGTTGCCAGAAGAGACTCCCGGATCGGTGCCAGACCCCGAGCCCGGGTTGTGGCTGCGACAGTGTTTCCCTGACAGCGCATGGATTGCGGTCGAGTTGACGCGTGATGGCCTCGATGGCGCGCGGCTTGAGTGCCTCACCGATCTGGGAAAGCGGACTGGCCTGCCACTTGTCGCCAGCGGGGATGTGCACATGCATGTGCACGCTCGGCGTACCCTGCAAGACACGCTTACTGCCATCCGTCTGGGCGTATCGCTGGACAAGGCCGGCTTTGCGCTGTATGCCAACGGCGAACGCCATCTGCGTACCCGTCGGGCTCTGGCGCGCCTCTATCCGCCAGAGCTGCTCTCCGAAACGGAGCGCATCGCTGAACGCTGCCATTTCTCTCTGGACGAACTGCGCTACGAGTATCCGGAGGAGCTGGTGCCGGCAGGCGAGACGCCCGCTGTTCATCTGGCGCGGCTTGTCACTGAAGGTCTGAGTCGGCGCTGGCCCGCCGGCGCGCCAGTCAAGGTGCGCGGATTGGTAGCGCACGAACTCGCGCTCATCACTGAACTCGGCTACGAACCGTATTTCCTTACCGTGTACGACATCGTGCGCTTCGCCCGCTCGCGCGACATCCTCTGCCAGGGGCGTGGGTCCGCGGCCAACTCGGCAGTGTGCTACTGTCTCGGCATCACCGAAGTTGACCCGGCCCGCGTTGAGACCCTGTTCGAGCGCTTCATATCGAGAGAACGCAACGAGCCGCCCGATATCGACGTGGATTTCGAGCACGACCGGCGTGAGGAAGTGATCCAGTATATCTATGGCAAGTACGGCCGTGGGCGCGCGGCCCTTGCAGCGGCCGTTATCACCTACCGCCCGCGCAGCGCAGTGCGCGACGTGGGCAAGACGCTGGGGCTGGCGCCCGAGCAGCTGGACCGTTTGACTGCGAACCTCCAATGGTGGGATGGCTGTGATATCGTTCCGGCTCGTCTCGCCGAGGCCGGATTCGATCCAGCTAATCCCACAATCCGGCGCCTGATGGCGCAGGTGCGCGAGCTCCTGGGTTTTCCGCGCCACCTGTCCCAGCATATAGGCGGTTTCGTGATCGCGCGCGGGCCGCTGTCGTCCCTGGTGCCGATCGAAAACGCCGCCATGCCCGAACGCACGGTGATCCAATGGGATAAGGACGACCTTGATGCGCTGGGTCTGTTGAAGGTCGACTGCCTGGCGCTCGGCATGCTTAGCGCCATCCACCGTACCTTTGATCTCATAGAGGAGATTAGAGGGCAGCGGCTCACGATGGCAACCCTGCCGGCTGAGGATCCTGCAGTGTACGCCATGCTCCAGCGAGCCGACACGGTGGGCGTATTCCAGATCGAGTCGCGCGCACAGATGGCGATGCTTCCCCGTCTCAAGCCTGATTGTTTCTACGACCTCGTGATTGAGGTGGCTATCGTGCGGCCGGGTCCGATCCAGGGTGGGATGGTACATCCCTATTTGCGCCGCCGGCGGGGCGAAGAGCCGGTGAGCTACCCTTCGGAAGCGGTGCGTGAAGTGCTTGCGCGCACGCTGGGTGTGCCCATCTTCCAGGAACAGGTGATCAGACTTGCCATGGTGGCGGCGGGATTCAGCGCCGGCGAAGCCGACCGGCTACGCCGTGCCATGGCTGCCTGGCACCGGCGCGGCGGGCTCGAGCACTTCGAGCAACGCCTGATCGACGGTATGCGCGAAAACGGTTATACGGAGGATTTCGCGCGCCAGATATTCGCCCAGATCCAAGGTTTCGGAGAATACGGGTTTCCCGAGTCCCATGCCGCAAGTTTTGCGCTGCTGGTGTATGTGTCGGCATGGCTTAAGTGTCACGAGCCGGCAGCGTTCCTCTGCGCGCTACTGAACAGCCAGCCGATGGGATTCTATTCCCCGGCGCAGCTGGTGCAGGACACGCGCCGCCACGGTGTGGAAGTCCGGCCAGTGGACGTGTGCACCAGTGACTGGGATTGCACGCTGGAGGACAAGCGTTTTTCCGCGCCTGCCGTGCGACTGGGATTACGCTTGGTGCGGGGGCTTTCGCGTGCCGGAGCACGGTGCCTGGTCGATGCACGAACGCAGGCGCCGTTCATCGATGTCCCTGACCTGGCGCGGCGCGCACGTCTCGCGCGGCACGACCTCGGCATGCTTGCCGCCGCCGGAGCGCTCACCGGGCTGGCCGGTCATCGGCATGCGGCGCGTTGGGCGGTTGCCGGAGTGGAGCCCGATCTGCCGCTGCTCGAAAATATCGACGTCGTCGAGGCACAGCCGCTGCTGCGCCGGCCCACGGAGGGAGAGGATATCGTTGCCGATTATGCCAACCTGGGACTCAGTCTGCGTCGCCACCCCCTGGCTCTGCTGCGTCTGCGCCTGGATCACCTCGGCGTGTCCCGTGCCGCAGCGATGCGCATACTTTCCCAAGGCAGTCCGGTACGTGCTGCCGGCATGGTCATCGGCCGTCAGCGTCCTGGCAGTGCCGGGGGTGTAATTTTTGTGACGCTCGAGGATGAAACTGGCAATGTCAATGTCATCGTCTGGCCGAAGGTGGCGGAGCGTGAACGCAGGGCACTGCTCGGCGCGCGTCTGCTGTTAGTGACTGGAAAGATCCAGAGAGAAGGCGAGGTGCTGCACGTGATTGCCCGGCACCTGGAAGATCGCTCGGAGCTGCTCGGTGCGCTCGTCACTCATTCGCGCGATTTCCATTGATCCGGCGCATCAGGAACGGATGGGCAGTACGCTTTCCATCACAGCGGAAGCCGTCAGACCCGGTGACTGCCGTCTTTGATGTAGCGGGGTTTTCTGCCAAGCACCCCAATACGACCGCCTTCCTATCCAATTCCGGAGCATGATTGTAAACTCCATCTTCTCGCCATCATCAAGCGATGGGCTGGTAAAAAGAAGATGACCAGGCACGACAATGTCCGCTTCCGCATCTGTCCCATCCCAAGTCGCACATGAGTGCGACCGTGCAGCGTAATCCGCACGCGATGCCCGTGAGAGAAAAGACTCCTCGTCACGGTGATGTTGGCCAGAATCCTACGGTAGCCTGACCAGGCTTCTTGACACAGCCTGACTAAAAATGAGGAAATCCGGTGGCTCGAAAAGGCCCGAAGTACCTCCTGCTGCACAGGATGTTGGAGTTCGATACGCCTACCTACGATCCATATCCAGGATGTCGGATGGCGCCCGCAGCTTCCGGCCGGACACGTTCGGCCGGAAAGCGAGTGATCTGGTTTGCGGCTCTGGTCCTGATGCTGGCAGCGCCGTTGCGTGCGCAGGCCGAGGATCTCATTGGCGTCTACCGCCAAGCGATGTCGTCATCGCCTGTGATCGCGCAGAGTCGCGCGCTGTTGCAGGCCGATCATGCCGGCCATTCAGTCGCCCGGGCACAGCTGCTGCCGCATCTTTCAGCAGGCGCCAGCGCCGGCATAAACAGCACCACAGTTACCGGAGTACTTCCCCAAAAGATCTCGGGATCATTTTACTCGGACAGCTACAGCGTTACGCTCACCAAGCCGCTACTGGACGGCTCGGCGTACGCCGCACTTCATGCTGCCGATAGCCGTGTCCGCAGCGACCAGGCGGCGCTGGCGTATGTACGACAGGCGCTGATCCTAAATGTCACCGACGCCTATTTCGGAGTGTTGCGGCGCATCGCCGATGCACGAGTGGCGCGCCACCAGGCTCGACTTCTCAAAAATCTGTACCATGAGGCCCAGGCCCGCCTGAAGATCGGGGCCGGGGATATTGTCGCGGTCGCGGAGGCCAGGGCAAGGCTGGACGCCGCCAGGTCGACGCTGATCAGCGCGGACGATGCGGTTTCAGTTGCGAATCGGCAACTCGAGCGCCTGACCCATGCTCCGGTGGCACACTTGTGCGATGTCAGTCCGTTTGCGCCGCGCGGCCCGGATCCGGAACGCATGCAGCAATGGGTGGCAATGGCCCTGCGCGACCAGCCGCTTCTGAGACAGGCGCAGGCGCAATTGCGGGCGGACAAGGACCAAGTCGACGTGCGCCGGCGGGCCGCATGGCCGACGATCAGTGTTTCCGGGATTGCCCAGCATAATTACGGGATTCTCCTGCCCGACATGCAAATGAACTCGGCGGGCGCCAGCATCAATTTTGCGATGCCGATTTATGCTGGCGGCGCAATCGATGCCGGCGTACGCCAGGCGTACGCGCAGGTCCGGGCGCAGCAAGCGCATATCGAAGATCTGAATGACGGGATCCGCCTCGATACCCAGACCGCATATCTGGCGTTGCGCGACAGCGTTCCGCAACTCACGGAGGCGCGCGCGGCGCGCCGTTCTGCCGTCTTATCGCTGAAGGCGACGCGCAAAGGTTACGATCTGGGGGTCCGGTCGATTCAGGATGTGCTGACCGCGGCGTCCGACGCTGCTCAGGCGCAACGCGACTTCGATCGTGCGGTTTACGGCCAGATCATTGCGCGCATCCGGCTGAAGGCTGAGACCGGCATTCTCGCCCCGGCAGACGTTGTTGCCGTCAACGATCTGCTGCGTCGGTGCCCTGCCCCATGAATCAAAATTGTTTCTATAAAGGAACCGCATCATGGTGATAACCCGAAAACAGCGTTTAATCGCGGTCGTGGCGGTACTGGTCATCGCCGCCGGTGGGGCGTATCTGTATGTCAGGCGCGCCGGCCGTCCCGCAGGCGCGCTCACGGTCTATGGTTCCATCGACATTCGGGAGATTCAGCTTGCTTTCAACGACAGCGGCCGTATCGCTACCATCGCGGTGCAGGAAGGCGACCGCGTACACCGCGGACAGCTGCTGGCAAAACTCGATCCAGCGAGGTTCCAGGATGCGGTTGCCCAGGCACAGGCAAGGCTTGCCGTTGCCCGGCAGGTGCTCGCCCGCCTCCTCGCTGGCTCGCGTCCGGAGGAAATCCTCGAGGCGCGGGCGAATGCTGCGGCGGCACTGGCCACCTGGCATAATGCCAAGAAGACGTATCACCGCAATGCCGTGCTTGCGAAGGAACACTACCTGCCGCAGCAGGCAAGCGACGATGCCCGCCAGGCCCTGGCGGTCGCACGTTCGCGCTGGCAGGCGGCTGAGCAGGCTCTGCGGCTGGCCATCAGGGGGCCGCGGTTGCAGGACATCGCAGCTGCCCGCGCCCAGGTGGCGGCCGATGCGGCGACGCAAGCTTTGGCGCGCAAGGAACTGGCCGACACGCTCCTGTACGCTCCGGAAGACGGCTTTATCGACAACCGGATCCTGGAGCCGGGCGATATGACGAACCCGCAGTCTCCAGTGCTTACCATCGCGTTGGACAATCCGGTATGGGCGCGGGCCTACGTTCCCGAGCCCGCCCTAGGCGAGCTGCGCCAGGGTATGCGAGCTGTTATTTCGAGCGACAGCTTTCCCGGTAGGCGCTTCGATGGATGGGTGGGGTTTGTCTCGACGGTCGCCGAGTTTACTCCGAAGACGGTGGAGACAACGCAATTGCGCACCGAGCTCGTCTATCGCATCCGGGCCTATGTCTGCAATCCCCAGGGTCAGCTACGTCTCGGCATGCCGGTCACGGTGACCATCCCGCTTCCGGCTCGTCCTGTCCACGGCCAACCGCGTCACCCCTGCGCCCGTTGATCCATGGCAACAGCCGCCTTAGTGTTCAAGGACGTGGAGAAGCGCTTTGCCGCTGGTGGCGGGCGCATAACCGAGGCGTTGAAGGGGCTCAGTGTTGAGATGGCGGCGGGCGTCATTACCGGTCTTCTCGGGCCGGACGGTGCCGGCAAAACCACCCTGATGCGGCTCGCCGCAGGACTGTTGCTCCCTGATCGCGGACAGATCGCCGTCTTTGGACACGATGCCCTGAGCGGGACACGCGCCATTCCCGACTCGATCGGGTACATGCCCCAGCGGTTCGGTCTCTATGAAGATCTGACCGTTCGCGAAAACTTGGAGCTATACGCCGACCTCCAGGGGCTTGCGCCCGATGCGCGTTCGGCGCGTTACGACGAGCTGCTGGCGATGACCGCGCTCGGACCATTCGGAACGCGCCGTGCCGGTGCGCTGTCCGGCGGTATGAAGCAGAAGCTCGGGCTCGCGTGTGCATTGTTGCGCACACCGCGGCTACTGCTGCTCGATGAACCGACGGTCGGCGTGGATCCGATATCCCGCCGCGAGCTGTGGATCATCATCGAGCGGCTGGCGCAGGACGGTGTGACGGTGCTCCTGAGCACGGCTTACCTTGACGAGGCGGAGCGCTGTCACGATCTCGTGATGCTGAATGAAGGCAGGTTGCTCGGTCAGGCAAACCCGGCATCATTCCGCGCGCCGCTTGTTGGGCGGTCCTTTCTGGTGCGTGTGGCGGATGGCGGGCGGCGCCAATTGCAGAAGCAGCTTGCGTACCGGACGGGCGTCATCGATGCGCAGCTGCAGGCCAGCGAAGTCCGTGTCATTCTGTCTGAAGGTGCGGCGCCGCGTCCTGAACCGGGGGAAACCTGGGAGCCAGCTGAACCGCGTGTCGAAGACGCCTTTGTCGCCCTGCTGCAGGGTTCACGCGTACAGGCGAAGCGTGAAGCCGCAACGATAGGACCGGGTTCCGAACCGGTACGGTTACCCCCGGGTGTGATGATCATGGCCAGGGATCTGCGGCGCTCGTTTGGAGCGTTCGAGGCCGTCAAGGGGATCAGTTTTGACGTATCCACCGGAGAGGTGTTTGGGCTTCTCGGCGCCAACGGTGCTGGCAAGACCACCGCTTTCCGGATGCTTTGTGGACTGCTTCTGCCCACATCCGGCAAGCTGAGCGTCGCTGGCGTGGATATGTATCACGCCGGCGCGGCCGCGCGGCAGCGCATTGGCTATGTATCGCAGCGCTTCGTTCTCTACGGTAACCTGAGTGTGGCGCAGAATCTGCAATTCTTCGCCGGGGTCTATGGCCTCGGGCGTGCGGCCCTCGAAGCGCGCCTGCGCTGGGCCGAGGAGGAATTCGATCTCGGACCCTACCGCACCGTCAATGCGGGCGCGCTGTCGGTCGGCTACAAGCAGCGATTGGCACTCGCGTGCGCGCTGCTTCACGATCCGCAGATCCTGTTTCTAGATGAACCGACTTCTGGCGTGGATCCACTCGCCCGGCGTGAGTTCTGGGCGCGCATCAACGCGCTGGCGCACGACGGGGTTACGGTGATGGTCACCACCCATTTTATGGAGGAGGCCGAGTATTGCGACCGTCTGGTACTCATGTCGCAAGGCGAGGTGCTTGCGGCCGGCACACCACCCGAGATCCGTCGCCTCGCGCAGGCTCCGGATCGGCCGGATCCCACGATGGAAGATGCATTCATCGCGTTGATTGCGGAACATGAGCAAAGCATCCGGAGGGCTTCATGAACGGCATGCGGCTGCGTGGCCTGATTCGCAAGGAATTCCTGCAAATCGTGCGCGATCCGTCGGCAATTGCCATTGCGGTGGCTCTGCCGATCTTCCTGCTGCTGCTTTTCGGATATGGCGTATCGCTCAATGCACGGCGCGTGCCGCTGGCGCTGGTTGCACCGTACTCGCCGCAGGCGCAGGAGCTACTGGGAGGTTTCGATCGCTCGCCCTATTTCGTGCCGCATCGTTACGCAACCATGGCGGCGGCGAAAAGTGCTCTCGGTCGCCGCCGGGTGGACGGCATCGTGTGGCTGCGCAGTGACTTCGGGCGTCGCATGCTGGCACAAGGCAATGCCGGAATCGGCGTGTTCGTCAATGGTGTCGACGCCAACAACGCCGGCCTGCTCGAGGCCTATATCCGCGGGGTGTGGCTCGGCTGGCTCTCGCGGCAGGCACAGGACCAGGGCAGCACGCTCAGTGTGCCCGTTACGGTGGAGCAGCGCATCTGGTTCAATGCCGCGTTGCGCAGCCGTAATTATCTGGTTCCCGGCCTGATTGCCATCATAATGACTTTGATCGGTGCGCTGCTGACTGCACAAGTGGTGTCACGCGAGTGGGAACGCGGCACCATGGAAGCACTTATGGCGACCCCGGTCAGTATGGGCGACATTCTGCTGAGCAAGCTCATTCCCTATTTTGTTCTCGGCATGGCGGGAATGGCGCTGTCGGTGGTGATGGCGGTGTGGCTGTTCGCTGTTCCGCTTCGTGGGTCCCTGCTCGTCCTGTTTTCGGCATCGGGGCTGTTTATGCTTGTCGCGCTCGGCATGGGGTTGCTCATCTCGACGGTTGCCAAGAACCAGTTTATATCGGCAACGATCGCTATCGTTGCGACCTTCCTGCCGGCGTTCATCCTGTCGGGCTTTATCTTCGACCTGAACTCGATGCCGGTGCCGATCCGCCTGCTGACACACATCGTTGCTGCCCGGTATTTCGTCGCCATTCTTCAGACGGTATTCGGCGCGGGCGATGTGTGGCCGGTGGTGCTGGCTAATGCGGCTGCCTTGTGCGCCATGGCGGCCTTCTTTCTCGGTCTCACCTGGCGGCTGTCGCGCAAGCGCCTGGATTGACGCCATGGGGCCGCGGATCCGGGCATTGGTCATCAAGGAATTTCTGGCGCTCCTGCGGGACAAGGTGGCCCGCATGACGCTGATCGTACCGCCTTTGCTGCAGCTGATCATTTTTGGTTACGCCGCGACGTTCAACATCCGTGATATTCCCTATGCCGTATACAACCAGGATGGCGGCGCGGCGTCGCACGAGCTGCTGGCGCGTTTTCAGGGGTCTCCGGTCTTTCTCCAAAGGGCGGTGCTTACCGCCGAACGCCAGATCGCGCCGGTGATCGACGATAAGCGCGTGTTGTTGGTTATTCACATCGGTCCGCAGTTTAGCCGCGATCTGCTGGCCCACCGTCCGGCGCGAGTCCAGGTGATCATCGATGGCAGAAACTCCAATACCGCTGCGCTCGCGGGCAACTACGTGAATCAGGTTGTGCAGGCCTTCGACACTGAGTGGGCTGCGGCCCATGGCTGGCAAGTGCCTCCGGCGCAGCTCGTCGTGCGCTCCTGGTTCAACCCAGATCTCCTGTCCCGCTGGTTCATTGTTCCCGGGATCGTCGGACTGCTCACGCTGGTGGTCACCCTGTTGACGACCGGACTGTCGGTCGCGCGCGAGCGCGAAAGTGGCACGTTCGATCAGTTGCTGGTGACGCCGCTGGCGTCGGTCGAAATTCTGATCGGCAAGTCGATACCGGGGTTCGTCATTGGGTTGATCGAGGCAACCGCGATCCTGGCCGCAGCCGTATTCTGGTTTGATGTACCCTTTACCGGCAGCCTATGGGCGCTGTATCTCGGGGTTTTTGTGTTCCTGCTCTCCGGCATCGGAATCGGGCTGATGATTTCATCCATTTCCGTGACCCAGCAGCAAGGAACGCTCGGAGTTTTCCTGTTCATGGTCCCGGCGGTGATTCTTTCGGGATTTGCCACACCGATAGCCAACATGCCCCTAGCGGTGCAGTACCTGACCTACCTTGACCCGCTGCGCTATTTTCTGGTGATTCTGCGGGGCACCTTCCTCCAGGGTGACGGCGCTAGCGTGCTCGGTTCGCAGTATGCCGGGCTCGCGGCGCTTGCGCTCGCCAGCATGACGCTCGCCGCCTGGCTTTTCCGCCATCGCATGGCCTGAAATTCGCAGACCCTGCCGGGGCAATTCAGCCAATCTATTGCAGGAGGACAACCGGGTGTTAGCCGGATGTGCACCCGACGAGGATCGCAAAGTGGGCCGCGATCCGATTATGGTCCCAGTGATATTCCGGCCGATGCATGACAATCCGGCCCGGCGGATTCAGGCGTCACACCGCCGCGGGAGGGCCGCCACCGCTTTCGATTTGTGAATCTTGATGAGGATCAATGTTCGGCCAATCCGCTCAGGTATCGTGAAAGTATCCGGGAAAATGAAAATTCGAGATGCACACCGCTCCGGCGGGCGATCAGCATGCGGGTTGTGGACCGCGGAGCATGGTCTAAGGCTGCGGGTCGTCGACGGCAACGCATGAACATACTGACAGTAAACAGCGGCAGCTCTTCTGTGAGGCTCGCGGCCTTCAGGAGCTCAGACGAAGGCCGGCTGGAAGTGGTTGCGTCAGCGCATGAGGAACGAGCGATCGCAGCTCAGGAGGATTTTCTCGGGCGCTTTATCGTACAGTACGGTCTGACCGATGTGTCAGTGGTGGCGCATCGCGTTGTACACGGTGGCGCCTTGTTGACGGGATCGCGTTACGTTGACGAGGAAGTCGAGCACGAGATCGAGCGGCTTGAGCCGCTGGCACCCCTGCATAACGAACAGGCGCTGAGCTGGATCCGGTCGTGTCGCGCTCATTTTGGACTCCGAATACCGCAGGTCGCAGTATTCGACACTGCGTTCTATTCCAATCTGCCCGAAGCTGCGCGCAGCTATGCCTTGCCGCGGCCGATGACCGAGAAATACCGGCTGCGACGCTTCGGATTCCACGGGCTCGCCCACCGGGCCATGTGGCGGCGATGGACGCAACTGCACGAGGCGCAGGCCGGGCGCGGCCGGATCATCAGCCTGCAGCTCGGGTCCGGCTGCTCGGTGACGGCCACCAGGGACGGGGCTGCGCTCGATACCTCGATGGGGTTCTCGCCCCTGGAAGGCCTAGTCATGGCCACCCGCTGCGGCGATATCGACGCGGGACTCCTCACCTACCTCCAGCGCAGCGAGGGGCTGACGCCGGATCAAACGGACCGGATGCTGGAGAAGCAGTCTGGGCTCCTGGGTATGTCGGGCGTGAGCGGCGACATGCGAGAACTGCTTGTGGACGGCGGGGAGGGGGCGCGGCAGGCGATCGAGCTGTTCTGCTATCGCGCACGCAAGTATGTCGGCGCCTACCTCGCGGTACTGGGCGGAACGGACGGCATCGTGTTCGGGGGCGGCATCGGCGAGCATGCGCCGCAGGTGCGTGAGCGCATCCTGTCCGGCATGGAATGGTGCGGGGTCGTTCTGGACAAAGCCGCGAACGGTACGGCCGGCGGCGAACGGCGCATCAGCAGCGAGAAAAGCGCGGTGGATGTCTGGGTTTTCTCGGTAGATGAAGCTGGGGAACTCGCACGCGAGGCGCTCGCAGTTATGACGCGACGTTGAGATGGTCGCGTGGGCCACGCCACTTGGTGGATGAATCAAGCTGGAGGGACAAACATGAAGAATAGCGAGGGCAAGGCCCCCAATAGTGACGGCAGAGCTACCGGCTACGGTGCGGGCCCGCTGTCGGCCGAGGAACTGCGCAAGATAGACGCCTACTGGCGGGCGGCCAATTACCTTTCGATCGGCCAGATCTATCTGGTCGACAATCCGCTGCTTTCAAAGCCGCTCGCGCTCGAACACATCAAGCCGCGCCTGTTGGGTCATTGGGGGACGACTCCGGGGCTCAATTTCATCTATGCCCATATGAACCGGCTGATCAAGGCGCAGGATCTCAATGTCATCTACGTTACCGGTCCCGGGCATGGAGGCCCCGGACTTGTTGCCAATACCTATCTGGAGGGCAGCTACAGCGAGTTCTATCCCAACATTTCGTGCAATACGGAGGGCATGAAGCGGCTTTTCCGGCAGTTTTCCTTCCCAGGCGGTATTCCCAGCCATGTCGCGCCGGAAACCCCCGGATCCATCCACGAGGGTGGAGAGCTCGGCTATTCCCTGTCGCATGCATTCGGTGCCGTTTTTGACAATCCGGATCTGATTGCATGCTGTGTCGTCGGCGACGGGGAAGCCGAGACCGGACCGTTGGCTACGGCCTGGCATTCCAACAAGTTCCTCAACCCGGCGGGCGACGGCGTGGTGCTTCCCATCCTTCATCTGAACGGCTACAAGATTGCCAATCCGACGGTGCTTGCACGCATAGGCCACGAGGAGCTGGAGAGCCTGTTGACAGGCTATGGCTATCATGCGTATTTCGTGGAAGGTTCGGATCCGGCGCTGATGCATCAGCAGATGGCGGCGACGCTGGATCGCGTGATTGCAGAGATCAAGGAGATCCAGGACGACGCGCGTTTGCATGGCGTCGCGCAGCGGCCGCGCTGGCCGGCCATCGTGCTGCGGACGCCCAAGGGGTGGACCTGCCCGGCCGAGGTCGATGGCAAGAAGCTAGAGGGGTATTGGCGCTCGCACCAGGTTCCGATCACCGAGATGGACAGCAAGCCGCAGCACGTGAAGCTGCTCGAGCAGTGGATGAAAAGTTATCGCCCCGAGGAGCTGTTCGACAGCGACGGGCGGCTGCTTCCCGAGCTGGCGGCCATGGCGCCTGCGGGCGCGCGGCGGATGGGATCCAACCCTCACGCCAATGGCGGGCTGCTGCTCAGAGAGCTGGACCTGCCTGATCTGGAGGATTACGCGATCTCGGTACCACGGCCCGGTGCGGTACAGGCCGAATCGACGCGCGTGCTCGGGATATTCCTGCGAGACGTGATGACACGGAACCTCGCAGCGCGCAATTTCCGGGTCATGGCCCCGGACGAGCTTGCGTCCAACCGGCTCGAGGCGTTGCTTGAGGTGACCGGACGTGCGTGGATGGCGGAAATTCTGCCGGAGGACGACCATCTGGCGCGCGATGGCCGGGTGATGGAGATTCTTTCGGAACATACCTGTCAGGGCTGGCTCGAGGGATACCTGCTTACCGGGCGTCACGGTCTTTTCACCTGCTACGAGGCGTTCATCCACATCGTGGATTCGATGTTCAACCAGCATGCCAAGTGGCTCAAGGTCAGTAGCAGGGAGATTCCCTGGCGCCGTTCGATCGCCTCCCTAAACTACCTGCTTACTTCCCATGTCTGGCGCCAGGATCATAACGGCTTTTCCCATCAGGATCCCGGATTCATCGATCATGTGGTCAATAAAAAGGCCGACATAATCCGGGTCTATTTGCCTCCGGACGCCAATACGCTGCTTTTGGTCGTTGACTCCTGCCTGCGCAGCCGCAATCGGGTCAACGTGATCGTTGCCGGAAAGCAGCCCGAGGGGCAATGGCTCAATCTGGATGCAGCGCGCAAACACTGCGCTGCTGGCATCGGCATCTGGGATTGGGCAAGCAGCGATCAGGGTAGTGATCCCGAAGTGGTCATGGCCTGCGCCGGGGATGTGCCGACGCTCGAGGTCCTGGCGGCCGTCGACCTGCTGCGGCAGCACCTGCCGCAGCTTCGCATCCGGGTGGTGAACGTCGTGGATCTAATGACTCTGCAGCCGAAGGAAGAGCACCCGCATGGGCTGTCCGACAAGGATTTTGATGCGATCTTTACCCCCGACAAGCCGGTCATTTTTGCCTATCACGGATATCCATGGCTGATTCACCGACTGACGTACCGACGTACAAACCACGCGAACATCCATGTGCGTGGCTACAAAGAGGAAGGGACCACCACAACGCCGTTCGATATGGCGGTACGCAATGATCTCGATCGGTTCCACTTGGTGGAAGACGTGATTGACCGGGTCCCGACTCTAGGATATCGCGCGGCCCACTTGAAGCAGGCGATGCGCGACAAGCGTGTCGACCATGTCCAATATATTAGAAGTTACGGCGAGGACATGCCTGAGGTACTCGAGTGGAAGTGGCCATATTGATGGAATCTGCAGGCGATCATACCAATGGCTAGTCTGTCCGGGCGAGGCACCTTCCCATGATAATCACCAGAAGCCCGATACCCGTTGAGATGCCTACCGAGCTTCATGCTCTGGCTGAGCTGGCGACCGATGTCTTCTGGACATGGAGCCATGCAGGCGACGCGCTGTGGAAGAAGATTCATCCAGAAATCTGGGCGCAGACCGAGAATCCCTATGCCATCCTTCAAAACCTCTCGCCTGAGCGCATGCGAGAGCTGGCGCAGGATGCTACATTTCGCGGTGAGCTTGAGCGCCTGGTGCAGGCTAGACAAGAGTATCTCGAACGCTCAAGCTGGTATGACAAGATTCCGAACGCGCGCAAAGTGCCGGTAGCCTACTTCAGCATGGAGTTCGGCCTGAGTGAAGCGCTGCCGCTCTACGCTGGCGGCCTCGGGATACTCGCCGGAGATCATCTCAAGGCTTCGAGTGACCTGGGGGTTCCGCTGGTCGGCGTCGGGCTGCTTTACCAGGAAGGGTATTTTCGCCAGACGCTCGATACCGGCGGCCGGCAGCTGGAAACTTATCCCTATAACGATACGACGAGCCTGCCGATTGTGCCGGCAGAAATCGGCGCCGGCGGCTGGCTGCACGTATCGATCGAGTTTCCGGGGCGACTGGTCAGGTTCCGGGTATGGCAGGTACGCGTGGGGCGGGTCTTGCTTTATTTGCTGGACAGCAATGATCCGCTCAACAGTCCGCGCGATCGCGGCATCACGAGCAGGCTCTATGGCGGCGGTCAGGAGCTGCGGCTGGTACAGGAGATCGCGTTGGGTATCGGAGGCTGGCGCACGCTGGAAGCGTTGGGACTGGCAGTTGAGGTGTGTCACCTGAACGAGGGGCACGCTGCATTCGTGACGATTGAGCGGGCGCGGGCGTACATGCAGTCGCATGGTGTGGATTTCTGGGAAGCCTTGTGGGCGACCCGCGTTGGCAATGTCTTCACCACACACACTCCGGTGCCGGCGGGCTTCGACAGTTACGATCCGGCGCTGTTGGCGCGCTACGGAGGCGATTACGTCGCTGGTTTCGGTGTCTCCGCTAAGGAGCTTATGGCTCTGGGGCGCAAGAATATGGCTGACACAGGCGAGGCATTCAATATGGCCTATCTGGCTGCGCGTACCTGCGGCGTGATCAACGGTGTCAGCCGTCTACATGGACAGGTGAGTCAGCGCATTTTTCAAGGCCTTTATCCGCGCTGGCCGCAGTGCGACGTTCCAGTCGTGCACGTGACCAATGGCGTGCACGTGCCAACCTGGGACTCGGCATGGGCAGACGAAATTTGGACTGAAGCATGCGGAAAGGAGCGCTGGCTCGGGACCCTGGAAGATCTCGGTTCCGCGATCGAGGCTCTGGATGACGATGCGCTGTGGGCGTTTCGCGGCCGGCAGCGCAGCGACCTCGTACACTCCGCACGACAACGTCTTGCCCGCCAATTTGGGCAGCGCGGCGCGGAGGCACCGGCGATAGTGAGTGCGCATGACATTCTCGATCCGAATGCCCTGACTCTTGGTTTTGCGCGGCGTTTTGCCGAATACAAGCGCCCCAATCTGCTGCTGCATGATCACCGGCGTCTGCTGCGACTGCTGACCAACCGCGACTGCCCGGTCCAGATCATCGTGGCGGGGAAGGCGCATCCCCAGGATGAGGAGGGAAAGCAGTTCGTACGCGAATGGGTCGAGTTCGTGCAGCGTCCCGAGGTGCGAACACGCGCAGTTTTCCTCGAAGACTACGACATGACACTGGCGCAGGAGATGGTGCAGGGTGTCGATCTGTGGATCAATACGCCCCGGCGTCCATGGGAAGCGTGCGGTACCAGCGGCATGAAGGTGCTGGTGAATGGAGGCATCAATTTATCGGAACTCGACGGCTGGTGGGCCGAAGCCTATTCGCCGGAAGTTGGTTGGGCACTCGGTGATGGGCGCGAGCACGCCGAGCTGGACTGGGATGCGAGCGAGGCCACGCAACTCTATCGCCTGCTGGAACAGGAGGTTCTGGGGGAGTTCTACGGGCGCGATGCTCGAGGTATTCCGCACCGCTGGGTGGCGCGGATGCGCGCAAGCATGGCGCAGCTTGCGCCCAGATTCAGCAGCAACCGCATGGTTCGGGAATACGTGGAAAACATATATCAGTCGGCGGCGAGCGCTTTTGAACAGCGTGCGGCCAATGCGGGAAAGTTCGCGCACGAGCTGCGCGTGTGGGAGCAGAACCTCGTCCGGCATTGGCACGGAGTACATCTGGGCAATCTCGAGGCCTGGCAGGAACCCGACGGCTGGTCGTTCGCATTGGCCGTGTATCTCGGTGAGATCTCACCCGATGAGGTGGCGGTTGAGCTTTATGCCGATCAGATTGATACGCAGCCGCCAGTGAAGGAGGCGATGGAACGCCGAGCGATAATACCGGGTGCGGCAAACGGCTATGTCTATCATTGCCGCATTGCGAGCACGCGTCCCGTGTCACACTTTACTCCGCGGGTGATCCCCTACCACGCTTTAGCACGTGTGCCTGGCGAGCTCAACCTGGTACTGTGGGGTATGAGCGCGGTTACCATTCATGCGCTGCAGGCCGGTGCGTAATGTACGAATGTCAAAGCTGTGGCACCATGGCTGTATGGGCGGGTCCCGTCGAAGCGCAGTGATCATGCGATGCCCGGAAGCGAGTACTGGCCCGACACAGAGAAGTTGTTGCGCGGTCAGTTCAGATGACCACGCACTGGATGCGCGATGCGCGTGCGAAGCAATGCGTTGCGCGCTTCCCACTGTAACGCAGGTTCCAGCGAGTCGAGAAAGCGGGTTTCGCCACCGACGTGCACCGCGATCGGGGCCCCGTCGCGGAACAGAACGCGGTTTCCTGAGAGGGCCGGAACGCGCGCCCCTGGTGTCAGGATCCCCACAAGATTCAGAGGATCGGACGCGCTCAACGATACCAGCGCCCCACTGGGATCCCTTTTTTTCGATGTGCGCAGAGTGTCAATCGCGCCGGGTAGGGCGTATTGTTCACCGGAGAAGCCGGCGACAAAACGCCCGCCCCGGATCTCGCCACGTGCCTCCAGCCTCCGGTACACGCGCAGCAGCTCATACCAGGATGGCAACCATGCGCCTTCACGTTCCAGCAGCCGCTTGAATACTACGCCATAGCGGCGTAGCAGGAGACGCGCGACCTGTTCGCACGTCTCCTGCCCAGTTCCAGATGTGTTTGCAGGTCCGGGCTGGGCAACCGGATGCGCGTCGCTGGTAAGGGATTCCAGTAATGTCCAGCGACCGGCATTGCCGATTCCCGATGCAGATGCGCGCAGGCGTCGATGTCGGTCGGATGGGATGATCATGGCACGCAGGCCGCTGAAGCTGTCGGAGTGTGCCAGGCCGCTCGCGACAAGCTCCGCCAATGCTTCCTCCGCCTGGGTCCTCAACAGGCCGCTGCCGCTGAGAAGTTCTTCAAAGAATGACGCGCCGTGCCCTGACAGAAAGTCCGCCAGTGCCTGCGCTCGGGCCGAGAGACGCACGCCGGTGGGGCGCTGCGTGCGTGCCAGGGTGCGCCACATGCCCAGATGCTGGCGCGCGGTCAGGGAGATGGGTGCGATGCGTACGGAGACGGCGGTGCGTTCTTTGCCGGTGGAGAGTCGTGGCGGTGTGAGCCGCGCCCATGTCACACGACCAGAAAGGCACAGGCTGTCGAGCCACTGCGGATCGTACTGCTGTATGCGGCTCGCCAGAATGTCCTGTTCCCAGGTGCAGCCGGGCGCCTCGAAGCCCTCGAGCTGGTCGATGACTGCCACCAGACCCTGGGGTCCTTCCCGCTGCTGGTCGGATCCGAGGCCGTGCCATTCGAGCAGGAAGCGCAAAAAGTCAACTGAACTGACCGGTTCGATCTCGGCGCGTAGTTGTTTAATGGTGTATCGGTGAATCCGTGCAAGCAGCCGGCGTTCGCACCACTCAACGTCAATTTCCCTGATGGCGGTGTATGGAGTGAATTGCCCGCGCAGGGCAAAACCCTCCGCTTCCAGCGCTGCCAGTGCGTGCTCCACAGCACTCGGGTCAGCGCCGATGCCGCTGGCGAGGACTGCGGCCGTGATCGGGCCGAGCCCCTGGAGGCGGCCGCGTACCACTTCCCTTACCGCCTCGTCTGCAGTCCAGATGCGTACGCCGAACTCTGGAGGCGTGTCAATCGGCGGTTCAAGTCGCGCTTCCGGAAACGCCGCGAGCAGCATCGGCAACTGTTCCGCTGCGGCCCACAGCAAGGTCTTGTTGGCGTGTAACCGCGTCGCTCGGCGTGCGACAATCAGCTGCTCGAAGTGATCAGCCCAGCTGCTGGAAAGGCCTTCGCGTTCGCTGACAACGAGCAGCAGCATCAGGGCGTCATGCAGCTCATCGGCACTTGCGGCCTCTGGCCATGCCTCCTCCCGCACGCGCCCTATCGCTGCAGGGTCGAGCTGGCCCAGGTCGGCGGCAGATACCGGGTCCAGCCAGCGTCGATTCATGACCGCCTGGGTCCGCCGTTCCTCCAGTGGCGCATCGTCGAGGAAGGCATAGGGCTTAGCATTCAGAATCTCTCGGGCGAGAGGCGATGGATGCGGCAGATCGTGTGCAACGACCGACTTTTCACCGTTTTCCAGATCCTGCAGAAGGCGAACGAGACCGTCGATGTCCATGGCTGTCTCTAGGCAATCGGAGATCGTCTGGTTCACGAGTGGATGGTCCGGCACGGCACGGTCACCGATGATATTCTCGGCGCAGGCGATCTGGTCCGGAAATACTACTGCCACCAGGTCCTCGGCCTCCATGCGCTGCAGGGCGGGCGCTGTTCTGATACCGCCGCGGTTTCGTCTTACGGCGAGCGCGATGCTTGCGCTCCAGCGCCAGCGCGTAGTGAACAGCGGTGCAGCAAGAAGCGCCTGGATCAGCAGCTTGCGGACACTGACGCTTTTCAGGTAGTGCGCGACGTCCTCTAGCGGAAAACTGTGAGTCTCACCCAAAGACAGCACAATTGCGTCCTCGGTGGCGGCTGCCTGCAGTTCGAAGTTGAATTGCCGGCAGAAGCGCTTGCGCAGCGCGAGGCCCCAGGCCCGGTTTATTCGGCTGCCGAACGGGGCATGCACAACCAGCTGCATGCCCCCGGTCTCATCGAAAAATCGCTCAAACACAATCGTCTGCTGTGTAGGCAGGACACCGAGCATAGCCTTTGCCGTAGCCAGATACTCTGTGATCTGGGTGGCAGCGGATACGTTCAGGCCAAGGTTCCTGGAAAGCTCCAGAATTGTCTTGGCAATCGACGCCGGGCTAACTTCCGCGAGCGACTGTGCAACATCGGTGCGCAGTCGCGAGACCGCTGCAGACAGCTCATCACTGCGTGCCGGCGCTTCGCCAATCCAGAACGGAATGTTCGGAGGCTGCCCGTGGGCGTCTTCGACGCGCACGCGACTGGCTTCAATTCTGCGGATCCGGTAGGAACAGTTGCCCAACTGGAAAATATCGCCGGCCATGCTTTCGACGGCAAAATCCTCGTTCAGTGTGCCGATAAATACATCCGCCGGTTCAAGGATAACCTGGTAGTCGGCATTGTCCGGGATGGCTCCACCGCAAGTGAGTGCCGTAAGGCTGGCGCCCTTGCGGGCGCGCAGGCGTCGGTTCACGGCATCGCGGTGCAGGTAAGCGGAGCGCCGGCCGCGGCGAGTGCTGAAACCATCCGCCAGCATGCGCGCAACATCATCGAACTCGGCGCGCGTCAACTCGCGGTATGGATAGGCACGGCGCAGACATTCAAAGAGTTCGTCTTCACTCCAGTCGCGAGCCGACACCTCGGCGACGATCTGCTGTGCCAGAACGTCGAGCGGCTTGGACGGAATGGTTATCCGATCGAGCTCACCGCGCCGTACTGAATCCAGCAAAGCGGCGCATTCTACGAGTTCGTCGCGGCTGAGGGGAAACAGCCGTCCGCGCGGGGTAGTTCCCATGGTGTGTCCCGACCGTCCAACACGCTGCAAGAACGTGGAAATTGACCGCGGCGACCCGATCTGACACACCAGATCGATGTCGCCGATGTCGATACCGAGTTCAAGCGAGGCGGTGGCCACCAATGCTTTGAGGTGGCCCGACTTGAGCCGTTGTTCGGCATCCAGGCGCTGGTCCTTGGCCAAGCTTCCATGGTGCGAAGTTACATGTTCCTTGCCTAGGCGTTCGCTCAGATGACGAGTGACACGTTCGGCGAGGCGACGGGTGTTGACGAAAACGAGAGTGGTCCTGTGGGATGCGATGAGCAGGGTAAGCCGGTCGTAGATCTCCTCCCAGGTTTCAGTCGACATCACTGCGTCGAGCGGCGTACCGGGCAATTCCAGTGTGAGGTCGCGATCGCGCGCATGGCCAATGTCTACGATGGCGCAATCGGTCGCATCTGTCCCTGTGAGGAATCGCGCCAGCTCGGAGATCGGCTTCTGGGTAGCGGACAGCCCGACACGTACTAGCGGTCGTGCCACGAGGGCGCTCAGGCGCTCCAGTGACAGACTCAGATGTGCGCCGCGCTTGGTTCCGGCGACCGCGTGGATTTCATCCACAATCACGGTGCGGATGTCCGTGAGCATTCGTCGTCCTGACTCCGCCGTCAACAGCAGATAAAGGGACTCTGGCGTCGTCACCAGGATGTGGGGTGGCCGCCGGATCATCGCCGCGCGTTCTGCGGGTGTGGTATCGCCACTGCGCACTTGGGCGCGGATTTCCACGCTATCTAGTCCGAGTGACTGGATCTGTGCGCTGATTCCAGCTAGAGGCTCGCGCAGGTTGCGTTCGATATCGTTGGAAAGCGCCTTGAGCGGTGAAACGTAAAGAACCTGGGTCTTGCTTTCAAGTCCACCAGCCGTAGCCTGGCGGACAAGCGAATCGATGGCGGCGAGGAAGGCGGCCAGGGTCTTTCCGGAGCCGGTGGGGGCGGCGATCAGAGTATGCCGGTTGCTCTGGATCGCTGGCCATGCTGCTTGTTGCGGTGGCGTCGGTGCCCCGAATTTCTGGACAAACCAGGCATAAACTGCCGGGTGGAAGCGAACCGCACTCATCTTTGAAGGGTATCACGCTGTATCGTCCCTGCACATCCCGTTGTCGTCCCTGACACAGCGTAGTGGGCGCTCGTGATGCTGGCACTTTGCGCAAAGTATCCATGTCTCAAGCGAAAATGGACGCAAAACGCCATGCGGCGTGCGGGTATCCTTGGCCTGCATAATTCGGTAACATCGGATCCTACTCAGCAGTATGCAGGGATGCGCAATAGCGGACCAAGGTGACCATGCCACTCCCCGATTATCGAGGTGGCAGCATAGTGAACCTCATGGCCTCTCTGGTCACAGGGTTGGGTGGTGGCGACACCGGCTATATTTCTCTCGCAGCGCTGGGAGCTGAAGCGATTGCCAGCCGCCGGCACGCAATATTGCTGATTATCGATGGACTTGGTCACGAGCATCTGATCCGCTCTGAACCCGGAGCCGCCCTGCGGCGCGGACTGCGCGGGCGCATCACCTCGGTGTTTCCTTCCACGACAGCGACCGCGATAACCACGTTTCTGACTGCGACTGCTCCACAACAGCATGGTCTTACCGGCTGGTTCACTTTTTTTCGTGAGCTGGGTAGCGTTGTTGCCGTGCTCCCTTTCCAGGATCGCCATGGAGGCTCAGGGCTCGAGGAAAATGGTATTGATGCAGGGCAGCTGTTTGGAAATCGATCGGTGTTCGATCGTATCCGTCGTCGCTGCTACATGGTGACGCCACGGCGTTTAATAGACTCGGCATTCAATGTTGCCCACAGTCACGGTGCGATACGGCGCGCCTACAACACGCTTCCGCAGTTTTTCGACGCGATTGGAAGATGTCTCGATGACGGAGCCGAACCAAGCTTTACCTATGCCTACTGGCCGGAGCTGGACCGGCTAGCACATGAGCATGGCGTTGCGAGCCGTCAGGTGTCGATGCACCTGGAAGAACTCGATGCTGCCTTCGACTATTTTCTCGACGCCATACGTGGTCGCGACGCCATCGTGATTGTAACTGGAGATCATGGGTTCATCGACACCACTCCTGACACCGTAATCGAGTTGGAAGCTCATCCGGTTCTGGCGGAAACGCTGGTTATGCCTTTATGCGGAGAGAGGCGCGCAGCGTTTTGCTACGTGCGTCCGGACAAATGCATCCAGTTTGAGAGCTACGTCAAAACACGACTCGATCGTGAGGCAACTCTGATCAGCAGTGCCGAATTGCTACGGCAGGGATATTTCGGCCTCGGAACACCACATTCGCGCCTGACTGATCGAATTGGCCACTATGCCTTGATCATGAACGAGAATTTCATGATCAAGGATTGGTTGGCGGGCGAGCGCCGGCATATTCAGGTGGGTGTGCATGGTGGCCTGAGTCCGGAGGAGATGTTCGTTCCGCTGATCGTCTTCACGCCCTGACGGCAGGCGCCGACTGTTGCAGGACCTGCCGGCCGGATTTCTTGACTGATGTGTTCAGTGATTGGTGGCACCGTACGTACGTGCTTCGGTTTCACCGCAGGTGCGGCTGGCTGCGGGAACGACTACGGAGAAGGATATCGTCACGCATCGTTTGCTTCGAACTTCGACATCAGGCGGTCGCGTTGTAGATGCGATGCATCGAGTGTGGCTACATGCGCTTAGTGTGCGGTGGGTATACAATGGCCGTGTCGCTGTGACCAGCGCGAATCTGCGATTGGAACAGATGTTTCGAATCGAGACAGTGGCTGTGCCGGGGCCCGGCTTTTGCGGTTCTCCGCTCAATAGCTTCGCGCGTTCGGCTGGATGCCCGCTCGCGGATTGCGTTACGCGGGCTGTCACATAGAAGCTGGCATGGGTCGGGGCGGGTGGTACGCGCTCACGTTGCGTGGCAGGGTCGGTACCTCCTGATTGGTCTCAGTCGAGCGCACCGCCATGCAGTATGGTGACTGGGTTTTCCGGGGAGGTGTGCCCGGTTTTCTGAGGCAGACGCTCATCGCATGGCTCTGTGTTTGAGCGTCACGGCGGACACTAGACCCGGATGCAATTGACGGAGGTGGAAGTGTACAAGAATATCCTGGTTCCGGTAGATGGTAGCGATACAGCGAAAGCGGCCTTGCAGGAGGCCATAAAACTTGCTCACAGCGAATCCACGGGGTTACGAATCATTTATGTCGTTGATTCCGCTGCCTCCGTCTGGGATTCCGAATTCACTCCCATTGACCTCGATCAGATTCAGGAATCGGTGCGAAGCTACGCGCACGGTATCCTCGAGAGCGCGCAGCGCATAGCCCGCGACGGGGGAATTGATGCGGAAGCCCGTCTCGTCGAACCCCAAAAACCCGGTCAGCGGGTCGCCAAGGTGATCGCCGAGCATGCCCTAGAATGGCCGGCCGATCTTATCGTAATCGGTACGCATGGACGCCGCGGCCTCGACCATCTGCTGCTTGGGAGCGTTGCCGAAGGCGTGATGCGTACATCTCCGGTACCGGTACTGCTGGTCCGCGGACATCGCTAGGCACGCTGCCAGAATGGCCGCGTGCGCGGCTTTCCTGCAGCCTGGCGCTCAGTCCGGGGCGCCATGCTTGCCGCTTGCCACCCAAGCTGCCTGGGGTCCTTCGTAGCCCTCTTCTTCGGTGTAAACCACTTCGGTACCCACGTCCAGACGCTCGAAATCCAGGTCGCGCAGGCTGTTTGCGTGGAAGTAGATATCACGATCGTCGGCAGTGCGCAGAAAGCCGTATCCTTGCGCCGGAAACATTCGAAGCACATGCGCATGGCGCACGATCTCTTGGGTTTTCACTTCGCCCCGTTCGCGGCGCGCGTAATCCTGCAACTGACGCCTGGCGGCATCGAATGCATCGCGGATCGCGACATAGACGTCTTCATGCGAGTCATTACCGGATGGGTCCCGCGTTACCGCGAGTTCGCTGCCAGGCACTGTAATGTCGATTCGTACCTGGTAGTGTTTGCCTTGATGCTGGTGACGATGCATAGCCTCAACCAGAACGCGGCAGCTTGTGATTCGGTCGTAAAACCGGTCGAGCTTTTGTGCTTTCTTACGGATCGCCCCATCGATCGCTTCCGAATGGGGCATGTCGCGCACGGTGATTTGTAATGAAGCTGTCATAGTCAGGTTCCCATTTTTGAATTGATGCGTCGGGTCCATAATTGCGGCACCGCAACTGGATTTCGCGGCGCAGGCTTCCGTGGATCCGGCTCAGATCTTTCTCAGCACGCGGGCATGCCGCCACGGAAAACGCCGTTGCCTATGTGTCGCCGGTATGAATAAAGCAGCCGCGGATTCCGGTGTCGAAATCGTCATATCGAAAATACCCCCTTTTGATATTGTCGAATGCGGGCAAGATCGGGAGCCACATTGTCGACGACCGCAGCAGTCTGTCTTGCCATGGACTCTGAAGCCTCCAGGTCGCTTCGTTCTGTTACTGCCTCGCCTGACGCCATGTGGCCGTATGAAACTTCCGGATTCTGCTTGCCTAAGGTGTCACGCAAATCCTCATGTTTTTCTTATACACAATTTCGCTGTATTGTGATTTGATCCAGATCAGACCCCGGGGTCGGTACTTCCCCGGAATATGCGGCTGGGACGCCGGATCGGGCCGATCTGCTCCGGAACTGTGGGGCATCGTGCCGGCCAGCGTATGGCTCTGGGCATTGCGATTAATCCGGTTTGATTGTGGCCATGCCGCTGTATCTGGCAAAGTAATTGACGCAGTCTCGCCCGTCGTCCAGTCGGCGCAGCTATGGCATTTTGGGTCCGAATATCCCTATTCGTGGCTTGACAGCAGATCATAACCAGGCAGAGCTCAAATGCGTTACCGAATCAACGGACATCACGCTCACGCTGCCGCCGTGGTCACCGATCATACGGTGCTGTTCACAGTGGTGTTGTCGCTGTTGCTCGGCATTGTGTTAGTCCGCCTCAGCCTGTATGGGCGGCAAAGATGGTTGACTTTCTGGGCTGCCAGCCTCGTGCTGGCATCGCTGATCTATCTTGTGGCCACGTGGTTGGGCTACCAGTAGGGGACACGCCGCTACTTCCCATCGAATGCTGGTGCCCATCAACCGGGGTAAACTTGATCCCTATGCTGCCCTTATCATCTGTATATCTGCATATTAAAGTGTTTTTTTGGGTGGGACACGATCCATCAGTAGAGCCGAAATGCCAGTCTCGCTGCCTTAAAATTTGGGGCGGAGCCCTCTTCCCGGCTTCGATCGTCGACCAGGCGGGTGTCGCGGCGAGTTCGGCACGAGGTGCTTGCATGCCGGACCCGCCTTGCTTGTCTTGGTGTTCACGGAAGCGCGGCAGTCCTTGTGGGCATAGTGATGGATGCGATCGCGCAGACAATAAGGAGCCAGTTCGGGGAGTTGTGGACGCCGGTTCGTTGCATTGAATGTGGAGGTGCCGCGGGATATGCTGCGCGCGGGTACCGGAGTGCTGCCGGTATACCGGGAAACACCACGTACCAAGCCTGTGGGATCATCCTTTCACGCTAAATGTCGTCGGTGTCGCGGTCGCACTGGCAACGGCGCGTTGCTGATGGAGAAACGGCCATGAAGCCGGAGTTCTGGTTGGAGCGGTGGCAGAACAATGAAATCGGTTTTCATCAGACCGAAATCAATGTGCATCTGCAAGACTATTGGATGCATCTGCGCGTACCTGCCGGTGGAGTGGTGTTTGTACCACTGTGCGGGCGGACGCGTGACATGACATGGCTGCGGGCGCAGGGCCACAAGGTCCTCGGAGTCGAGATTAGTCCGATCGCGGTGCGTGATTTCTATGCCGAAAATCGTCTGAAAGCCCAGACGAAGACCCAGCCGCCTTTCGATCGCTGGGAGGCAGATGGTGTGACCCTGCTGCGCGGCGACCTGTTCGATCTGAGTGCTGGCGACCTGAAAGATGTCGTTGCAGTTTACGACCGTGCGTCGCTCATTGCCTTTCCTGCGGATATGCGCCAGCGCTACGTCAGAAAGCTTGCCGCGATTCTGCCACCGCACGTCGGGACACTGCTAGTGGCGATGGATTATCCGCAGGGCGAAATGCCAGGTCCGCCATTTTCAGTTTCCGAACGCGAAGTGCGGGACCTTTATGAGCCGAATAATCGCGTGGAACTTTTGCATACGCGGGATATTCTCGATGAGAACCCCAGATTTCGGGCGCGCGGCCTGACGCAGCTTGTCGAGAAAGTCTTCTACATCCGGCCCAATGGCTAGATGGCAGGATGAGATCTATTCCACTCATCTTGGAAGAGTAACGAGCGAGAAGGCGACCAGCACCATCGTCGAACGACGATTTGTCTCACCGTCCTCCCGATTTTTTCGCTACACTTGCGCGGATGACGGCTCTCAAGGCGAAAAAGCGCAGAACGAAGGCAACTCGAAGGCCCAGTGCCCGCTCAGCATTGGTTCCGCGCAAGGCCAAGCTAGGGCTGGCGGCAGCGGATATCGTGCTGGAGTTTGAATCTCCCGACCTAGCTCCCTTGGTGGAACAGGTGCGTTCGGCCGGTGGCGCCGCCATCGGTGCCTATCATGAGCCGTTGTCCGGCCGGCCACTACTGTTGGCGGCGTTGCCGCTTTCGGCGGTGCAGCCAACGCCATTTCAGAGAGATTTGTCCCCCACGCATACCAAGCGTCTGGCAAGCAAGATCGAGGAGGCCGGTGCATTTCTGGATCCGCTCATCGTCGTGTGCGGCCAGGATGGAAAGCTGTGGACTCCTAATGGCCGCCATCGGTTGGCGGCGGCAAAGATACTCGGATTGCGCCAAATCATGGCTCTCGTCTCTCCCGACGAGGATCTGGCGTTCCGTATCCTCGCCCTGAATACGGAGAAGCCGCATAATCTCAAGGATCGCAGTCTTGAAGTGATCCGTATGGCGCGAAACCTTGCCATTCGCAGACCTGCGGCCAGGGAAACGGATTTTGCTGCCGAGTTCGAATCCCCGGAATTGCTGACCCTGGGTCTCGTCTACGAGGAAAATAGCCGATTTGCGGGAGGTGCCTATGGCCCGTTTTTGAGAAAGGTCGAGCGCTTCAGCGAGCGTCGCCTTTCGGCCAGCATTCGGGAACGCGAAGGGTTTGCGGCGCGGATAGCTGGAATCGACATCGAGGTCCGGCGAATCATTGCAGGCCTTCAGGCTCGTGGATTCGTTTCCCCCTATCTTCGTAACTATGTCGTGGCTCGGATTAATCCGTTGCGTTTCAATCGAGTGAAGAAAGGTGCCGCCGAGCCACCGATGCCGCTCGCCGCAGCGCTGACGCGCATGGCTGCGGCTGCCCGAAAATTCGATCTCGGTTCGGCCCGGCCCGGGGACCTTGCGCTAGTGGCCGCTATCGTGGGAGAAGAGACCTAGCGCTCGTGGAAGTGCTGGTGTCCTTGGTCCTGATTTTCCAGCGGGTGGCTAATCGGAGGTGGTGGTCGGGCTGCACTGTCGCTGTCTACGGGTTCGAGTCAGGACTTTGCCGCTATTCTGGTAAACTGTGGCGGTATGTCATGCAACTATCGGTGAGGAGTTTCGATGGCAGATGCCGAAACGGACCCGGATGCGGTATTCAACGAGGTCTTTCATAAGGCGGTAGAATTGGGCAACCGCCAGGCCAACAGCGACGACGAAGCGGATCTGTGGGACATCGCTGATGGTCTTCTGGCCGGAGCTATCCAGTATTGGCTTTACTCGCGTCAGCCGTGCGGGGACCCGCGCTGCGAGGACTGCGTCTCAATAAGCACCGCCGACATGCGCCTGGCAGAATTGCAGCGCCTGATAAAGCAGTTTGCCGAAGAAAGCGAATACTTTCACTCGCCATCCGATACCAACGCCGGGCGAGCGTAAACGTGACTATGTGTCGCCACAGGCGGTGAAAGGTTTAGCCTTATCCTCCACCGTCAGTCATTTCCGTTTGATCACACTACCGATCACTCCGCATGGTCCGAGCATGCGGATGGCCCCAGTCGGTCCGTAACCGAACGTCGCGCACGGGGATTGTATCGACCGAGACGTGGTTGTCAGGCAGAGCCTAGACGCGCTTCCGTGCGGACCAGGCGGTCATTGCGGTAGTCGTCAAAGGCCTGACGAATTTCCTGCTCGGTATTCATGACGAACGGCCCGTGCTGGACAATCGGTTCGTTCAAGGCGCGACCGGCAACCAGGATCAGACGGGCACTTTGGCCGGCTGAGGTGAGCGTTATCGAGTCGCCGAGGCCAAGCACTACTAGATTGTGAGCAGCGACTTTTCTGTCGCCGATCGCGATACTCCCTTCGAACACGTAAAGGAACGCGCTTAGCACAGCGGGAAGAGTGTGGCGGAACTCGGTATTCGGAGCGAATGCTACATCGAGATACGTGACCTGCGTGTGCGGATCATCGACAGGACCGCGTTGTGAGGCATATTCACCGCTTATGATTTTAACGTGAACGCCGTCTGTGTTGACCGTAGGTATACGTGCGGCCGGAAACTCCTGGTATGCCGGCTGGCTCATTTTCTCCGCTGCTGGCAGATTGATCCAAAGCTGGAAACCACGCATGAGACCATTGGTCTGCTGTGGCATTTCAGAGTGGATGACGCCGCTTGCCGCCTTCATCCACTGAATTCCGCCAGCGCGCAGGTCGCCGCGGTTGCCCATGCTGTCCTGGTGCAGCATGTGACCGTCCAGCATGTAAGTAAGCGTGATAAAGCCGCGGTGGGGATGGTCGGGAAATCCGGCAATATAGTCATTCGGGTTTTTGCTGCCGAAGTGGTCGAGCATGAGAAAGGGGTCGAGATAGTGCAAAGCAGGAGTTCCGAGCGTTCGGTGTACCGTGACACCGGCACCTTCCGAGACGGTCAGCGCAGGAATTACCCGTTCGATCTTGCGTACGGTCATTTTGACTGGTCCTCCGAACTGCGACGGTGCAGTGCGGAAAACTCGGTGTATGCCGCAGGCTGCGCCGCCGAGAGGTGATTCTGCACCTAGATAAATTGATGCTCAAGCATTCCACAACTTGTATTTGACCCGGCCGGGGTCATTGGCCACGAAAAACCTTGAGAATGTGCACTGTCGACAGTGTGGTGCGTGGCTCCAGCGACCATGAGGCGTACCGCCGTTGGCTTCCCGCAAAAAATGGTATCGAACGTAAGCGACGATTTTCCACAACCACTCACCCCGGTGACAACGATCAGTTCATTTAGCGGAAGCCGCAGGTTGAGGTTCTCGAGATTGTTCTGGCGTGCGCCCTTGACGTGAATCAAGTCAGGAACCGTTTGCTTGCCTGAATTTGCGCGCACATGGCGTGGGCGACGTTGGAAAGCGTTGTGTTGCGGGCGGGTGGCACATAAGTAAAGGCGTCCTTTCGCTTGTCAGCGTTGCGCGTATCGGAGCAAAATAATTGCCATTGACGCCGGCTTCCCCTCGGTGCTGGCATTTTCGCATACATTTGATGCAGTTCCCGGAGCGATTGGGGCCAGGAGGTTTGTATGGCTGTTTTTACCAGAACGATCAGATCGGGAAATGCTGGCATGGCAGTGTATGAGGCGCTGCCCGAAGGAACGCAGCGTTGCCCTGCAATTGTAGTAATTCAGCATGCCCCGGGTGTCGATAGCTTTCTTCACCGCATGGCCGACCGCCTAGCCGAGGCGGGTTACGCAGCGGTTGCGCCTGACCTCTACCATCGTCTCGACCCGACGCGTGAGGCTATGGAGCGTTTCCGGATGCTGAAAGACCGCGAGGTCGAGGAAGACGTCAATGCTGTGGTGGGCTATCTGCTCCTTCATCCCCGCGTAGACGGCGGGCGTCTGGGCATAACGGGTTTCTGCATGGGTGGCCGTGTGGTTTATTTGATGGCGGCGGCCAATCCGTACTTTAAGGCCGCAGTGGCCTACTATGGCGGAAATATCATGGTTCCCTGGGGTGATGATGTCGTCGCGCCGTTTACACGTAGTTCGGAGATTCAATGTCCTTTGATGTTCCATGCCGGCGCAGAAGATACCAATCCCTCGCCACAAGACCTGCAGAAGCTTGATGCCGAGTTGTCTCGCCACGGCAAACCTCACGAGTTTTACAGCTATCCAGGTGCTGGCCACGCGTTTATGAATTTCACCAGCGCTGAGCGGTACCGAAAATCCGCCGACAATGATTCCTGGCCGCGGACACTGGAGTTCTTTGCACGATACCTGGGTTTTTGACCGCTTCGACTGGTCACAGTTGAAGCCATCGGCATGCGGTTGTGAGCATTTGTGCAGTCGTAACATCTTGAAATTTCGGGCATGGGTGAATAGGTAGACGATACCGGAAACGGAATTTGTCCTAGCAGGACTTTGATCATTGAATCGCAATAGGTGAGGTGATATAAAAATCCTTGATCACTTCCGGCATGCAGCCCGGCAACGGGAATTCGTACCCTTTGCCAGACCTTTAGCTGATGAATGAGGAGACCCGCTTTATGGCGTACAGCTACGAAGATCTCAAAGGAAAGACTGTTGCCGAACTCCGCGAAATCGCCTCTGGTCTCGAACACGAAGCGGTGACGGGTTACACGCAGCTGAACAAGGACCACCTTCTTGTCGTGCTGTGCAAAGCTCTCGGGATAGACGCGCACGAGCATCACAAGGTGGTCGGCGTCGATAAGTCCGGAATCAAGACACGCATTCGGGAGCTGAAAAAAAGACGTGACGCGGCGCTTGTCGCGAAGGACCACGGCGAGTTGTGCGGCATATTGCGCAGGATTCATGACCTCAAGCGCGGGATCCGCCGCGCTACGGTGTAAGGTGTGGCTTCACCAGACTGGATACGATTTACGGTCGCATTCGGCATGGAGACCAGACTAGAAGGACCATGGGGTTACCGCCGACACTCTGGGTACGGAAGTTGTCATGGTACCGATGTTCGCGCTTGCGGTCGCGGACCAACCTATGCAGTGACCTGGGTATGAGGAGGATCCCATGCCAGGAGAAATCGAATTTGCAGTAAATCCTGGAACAGTTTGTTTCCTCATCGACAAGTCACATGAGTTCCACGCCAAGGAAGAAGTCGTGCTGCCGGATACACCATTCAGTCCGAGTGATGACTGGGCCCTGCAGGTGTTAGCCGATCATCTGGACGATCCGGTCTATGCCGAGCTCAAGACCACAATCAACGATCTCGAACCCGACCAGCAAGAGGCCCTGGTGGCGTTGATGTGGGTGGGGCGCGGGGACTACGACATCGATGAATGGGCCCAGGCTTTGGATGCTGCACACGCTGCATGGAATGCGCGAACGGCGGAGTATCTAATTGCCACCCCACTGGTTGCGGATTATCTGGAAGAGGGGTTGTCGCAGTTGGGGTATTCCTGCGAGGAGTGACGTAGCCCCGTGTCTGCATCGTTGCGCGTGCCGGGCTGCCCATGGTAGGTTCTGCCGGCCGTCGCAACTCGTATACCCTAGAAATATGCCAACGCCCCTGATTTTCGATGCCAGCGAAGATGATTTTTCGCTGTCGGTCCTGAGCGCCTCCCATGCCCAGCCGGTGCTGGTGGATTTCTGGGCCGACTGGTGTGCACCGTGCCGAACTCTAACCCCGGTTTTGGAAAATGTGATCCGTGCCTACGCCGGTGCGCTGCGTCTTGCGAAAGTGGAGGTGGATGAAAACATGCGCCTTGCCGGCCGCTACGGCCTGAAAGGTTTTCCCACGGCCATCCTGTTCGGTCACGGCGTCGAGCTCGCGCGCTTCAGCGGCGCCAAGCCGGAGAGCTTTGTGCGCAGCTTTATCAACGGTTATCTGACCTGATTCGGGTCCGATCTTCAGTGCGTTTGCATCACGATCATGCAGCCGGAGAATCAACGCAGCGACCCCAATGTCTCCCGTAGACCCGAAACAGGAAGCTGACGCTGAGCGTGGTTCAGTGCCAGGTACGCCGGAGCTGTCCGGATTGACGGTCGTGGAGATTGGTCCGCAATATCCAGTCGCCGATTTGCACGCTGCCATGGCACTGGCTGAGCAGGAGGCAGGCATTCGGCTCGGTGAGCATATGTTGTTGTCGTGGTACGACCGAGATCGAGACTTCGAATCGCCCCAGCATGCCAGCGAGTGCCACACGGCATGCGCCGTTCCGGGCTATGTGGACTATGGCGTCAATCACGGTGCAACACTGAAAGTTGACGTGCAGGGAGGGCGCTTCGTGTTTTTTTTCTTCCTGTGCATTCTTCGGACGGCGATATCATTCGGTAGGCATGGATGGCCACGTCCGGGAGGATGAACCCCACCTGGAGGTTTGGTTTCCTGTCGTGCCATACTGTTTGGATTTCCCGCGCATCCAGAAACGGGAAAGGTCAGCCGAGATTTTTTCCGAAGCAGGTCAGGAGATAATCTGGCGGTCCCGGTCTCCGGCGTTGCCAGGAGGGCCGACAGGGCGCTAGTTCCTCGCGCTTGCCAGCCTCTCGTTGAAATAATCGGGGATCCGGCGCTCGGTATTTAACATCCAACGGCGGATTTGTCGGGCATCTGCGAACCTGGCGTCCCAGCCCCAGCCGTCCATCAGCACGATGATTACCGGTCTGTTTGCTATGGTGGTTTCCATCGTGAGGCATTGGCCGGCATTGGAGGTGTATCCGGTCTTGCTCAACTCGATGTTCCAGGTCCGATTCCTGACAAGAAGGTCGGTGTTGAGAAACCTGATCACGTGACCGGTACGCCGGTCGCTGATGCTGAACAGCGCAGTGGTTGTGAATTTATGCAATAGTGGGTATTTGTTGGCTGCCACGATGAGTTTCGCGAGATCGGCGGCAGTGGACACGTCGCCGTTGTACAGGCCGGTGCTGTCGACGTAGTGGGTTCTGGTCATGCCGAGTGCCAGTGCCTTGGCGTTCATGGCCTGTACAAACGCAGCCTTGCCTCCCGGGTAGGTGCGCGCCAGTGCCGCAGCCGCACGGTTATCCGAAGCGGCAAGCGCAACATGCAGCACATCGTAGCGTGTCAGCACTGTCCCGAACGGCAGGCGCGAGCTGGAGCCCCGAAAGGTATCGCGGTCATCGCGGGTGATGGTTATGAGCCGATCCATCGGCAGGTTTGCGTCCAAAGTCACCACGGCGGTCATCAGCTTGGTCAGAGACGCAATCGGTCGTTGCGTGTCACTGTTCTTGGAGTACAGCACGGTGCCATCTCTTTCGTCCATCACCAAGGCAGAGCCGGATCGAAGAAACAGCTGATACGGATTTGCATACTGCAGGAATTCTGCAGCCGGATTCAGCACTGTGGCAGCCGGCTTGGCCACCACGGCCTGTGCAGCCGGCGGTATTGTTTTGATCAGTGCTGGTGGCGGGGTAAAGGCGGTCCCATGCTCAATGGCCCATATCTTCGGGAGGAGTATCGCCGCGATGATAATGCCAGCCGTCGTTGCTAGGGCGATGGTCTGCTTGTGCGGCTTCATGTCCGGTCAATTTGCTTTTATATTTAATTAAATTAAAGATTATCGAGATTGCCTATGTTTGGCTAGCGTCAGCGCAACGACTGTCGCAGATCAATTTCTCTTGATACTAAATATAGCAGTTGTCCTCTGTAAGGAGTAATACTTTTCGATAACCGGTGCGAATCCAACGTCTGGGAGCGGTCCGGGTGATGCCGTTTCCCGGCACTGGCCGCCCAGTCGCGCCTGGGCTGGGCGGCGTTTGGTAGGCACAAGAGGTGCGAGTACACTTCCCAAAAGTGTCTTTTATACACCAATGGCCGTACAATGGACCCTGAATCTGCTAAATGCCCCAGAATCGCAGTCGTTGTTGCCATGTTCACGGTTCATGAACATCGCCTCAATCTGCTTCTCGTTCCGCGAATGCACGAGCGGTATCGCTACCAGTGGGTTCTTCCGGGCGGTCCGGTCCAGCTGGAAGAGGATTTGGAGGAATGTGCCCGCCGGGAACTTGAGGAACAGACGGGAATCTGCGGCGTCTATCTCGAACAGTTGTATACTTTCGGGCGAGTTTCGCGTGATCCAGGCGGGCGAATCGTAAGTGTCGCGTACTACGCTCTGATGCCGCCGGACAAAATAGTTCTGCGGCAACCGGCAGAGACCCAAGGGGCCGAATGGTTCTCCTTTTCGGCGTTGCCAGTCCTTTTATTCGATCAGCAGGAGATTGTGGCGACAGCTCATCGGCGACTCGCGACCAAGCTTGACTACTCGACTTTAGTCTTTCAGTTGGTGCCTGAGAAGTTCACCCTGGGTGATCTTCAGGAAGTGCATGAGATCATACTGGGCACGGATCTAGACAAGCGTAATTTTCGCAGGCAGGTGTTGGCACTCGGAAAGATTGAGGACACCCGCGAGATGCGAAGGGACGGCCGCAGCCGTCCGGCACGGCTGTATCGCGTCAAGCATTCAGGCCCGGTAGATATCGTCCGCTAGCCCATATAGAAAAGTGGGCGATGCCGGTTCGGCGCCATGTTCGCGAGGGTCGGTTAGCGGTCCTGGCGGCTGACAGATAGCTGCCAGGATTGGCCGCAGTGCTGCTGCCGTTGAGCGGAGTGGGGGTAAGTTTTTGAGAATGTGACGCCCGGAGTCGCAGGTTGCGAGCGAGTTGATGTGGTCACCCTCGGGTCCGAAGAGTTGCTGGAGGTGATATATGGGTGGATTTGAGGCTGTACCCACCATTCCGATAGTGAATGCGCCCGTTACGGCGGAGGTTCTGGCGCGTGCCGCTCCGATGAACGAGGGTGAGCGACAGCAGATCATCGACCGGATCAAGCGGCTGCTCAGGGAGCAGGATGCGGTGCTGGTAGCCCATTATTACGTGCATGAAGATCTGCAGATGATCGCTGAAGAGACCGGTGGTTTCGTCTCGGACTCCCTCGACATGGCGCGTTTCGGCAACGAACATTCGGCGACGACGCTGGTCGTGGCCGGTGTCCGCTTCATGGGTGAGACCGCGAAGATACTCAATCCGGAAAAGCGGGTGCTCATGGCGACGCTGGAGGCGGAATGCTCGCTTGATCTCCAGTGCCCGGCGGACCGGTTCATCCCGTTCTGCGACGCGCATCCGGACTGTACGGTGGTCGTGTACTCGAATACCAGCGCCGAGGTCAAGGCGCGTGCCGATTGGGTAGTAACCTCAGGGATCGCGGTGCAGCTCGCCCGGCATCTGAAGGAGCGGGGCGAGCGGATACTTTGGGCACCGGACCGCCATCTTGGATCTTACATACGACAGGTTACCGGCGCCGACATGGTGCTGTGGCCGGGTGGCTGCGTGGTGCACGAGGCATTCAAGGCGCAGGCCCTGGCGACGCTGAAGCAACAGCATCCGGAAGCCGCTGTGCTTGCGCATCCGGAATCTCCAGCGGCCGTACTGGAGCTCGCAGACGTGATAGGTTCAACCACGCAGCTCATCAATGCCGCGCGTGATCTGCCACAGCGCGTGCTGATCGTCGCGACCGACAATGGCATCTTTCATAAGATGAAACAGATCGCGCCCACAAAGCTTCTGATTGAAGCACCCACGGCAGGCGCAGGTGCGACCTGCCAAAGCTGTGCCCACTGCCCGTGGATGGCGATGAACGACTTGCGCGGCCTGGTGCGCGTGCTGGAGCGCGGAGACAATGAGATCCGCCTGGACGAGGAGGTGCGGGTCAAGGCGCTGCGCGCAACCGGGCGCATGCTCGAATTTGCGCAGTCGCTGAAGCCAGCGGCTGCCGCCAAATCCTCAACGGCGTAGTGTCCGGGTGTGATGTCGTGCGGGAGCGCCTGCGATGAAGATTGGTGTTGTCAGGGAAATTAAGGACCAGGAGAATCGGGTAGCCCTGACTCCGGCCGGTGTTCGGGCAATGGTATTGGCCGGACACTGCGTCCGTGTGCAGCATCTGGCCGGGGCTGGTTCCGGATTTGGTGACGAGCAGTATCGCGATGCAGGAGCAGAGTTGGTGTCCGCTGATGAAGCCTGGGGTTCAGACCTGATTCTAAAGGTCAAGGAGCCGCTGGAGTCCGAGTATAGCTTTCTGCAGGGACAAATCGTTTTCGCCTATCTGCATTTGGCAGGTGCCCCGAAGCTTCTGACTGAAAGCCTGATCGCCAGCCGGACCACCGCCATTGCCTACGAAACTGTCGAGGATGAGGGTGGGCGGCTGCCGTTGCTTGCGCCAATGAGCGCGATTGCCGGGGCCATGTCGATCACAGTGGGAAATCATTACCTGGCACGTCCGAGCGGCGGCAAGGGCGTGTTGTTGGGCAATATGCTTGGTCGCAGCCACGGCAAGGTTGTCGTCGTTGGCGACGGAGTGGTGGGACAACACGCGGCGCGGGCGGCAGCCGGGATTGGCACAGAGGTAGTTGTTTTCGGTCTGGATCCGCGGCATGCGGCCTCCGTGATGCAGCCGATTTCGGAGCAAATCCGGTTCCTTGCCTCGGACGAAAGACGTATCACGCAGCACCTTAAGGATGCCGATCTGCTGGTCGGAGCCGTTCTCACCCATGGTGCGCGCGCGCCTCATGTGGTCACAGACGCCATGGTGCAGCATATGGAGGCGGGCTCGGTGATCATCGACGTCAGTATCGATCAAGGGGGATGCATTGAAACTTCACGGCCCACTTCTCATTCAGATCCGGTTTTTGTACGCCACGGCGTGATCCATTACGCGGTAACGAACATGCCTGGTGTCTATCCGCGCAGTTCCACGATGGTGTTGACTGATGCGACGCTGCCGTATGTGCTGCGACTTGCACAAGGCGGCGTGGGAGCGCTGCGCGCAGATCCTGCTTTGGCCAAGGGAGTGAACACCTTCGGCGGATATATCTGCTGCCGGCCAGTGGCCGAAGCGCTTTCGCTTCTGAGGAATTTCAGGTCATTTAACGATATATCCATGGGTAATCGCTGACGAACGGTCGCTGTTCCAGCGGCCCGAAGGGTTTTCGGCGATGTGTGGTAGCGGCTTTGAAACTGCACCGAGCGGTGTCCGTGGAGGCACGCTATTTGTGGTCCACGCCTATGGGTCTGAGGCTCACGATGAGGCGCGCCACGTAGCGCACGTCTGCTTGAGCGATGATCTGTGCGTTCCGATGGGTTTCAGCGCCTCGGATTTCAGAGTCTGTTGCGAGTGCCACTGGATCGCTGGCCACGGACGAGTCGGCCCTGGAGCGGTTTCATCCTGGTTCATTTGCAAGGTTTGCTGTCGATGCTCGGATGCTGTTGCAGTGCGTTGCTGCCGGTTCCCTGTGTCGCTTGTTCTGCCGTAAGGCAAGGGTGATAATCTCAGGCTATGCGAGGCATATCGCTGGATCCGGAGTCGGATATCGTCGAAGAACGCTATGCGGTTGTCTACGCGCCGCGGCGGCAACGTGGCCGTTTCGCTGAAGATTGCGTGCAGGTGGTTGAATCGGAGGCAGCGGCGCTCGCCGGTGCCAATGCCACTGCCGGGCGTTATCCGGCAAAGGTTGTCGGTCCGGCGCGCTCCTCGGAGGGGTTCCGCCTGTATTACCTGGTTTGCTGGTTGCAGGACTAGGCCAGCTGGTCGAGCCGGCGCCGGGTTTTGCTTGGCCGCATGTCTGGGGCGGCGACTCCTTGGCGCAGGAGGGCGGCGAGAGCAGATCATTCCGGTTGTGTTGGCTAAGAAGCGCGCAGCCTGCGCAGGAGCACTGCTAATGACGGAAAGACGACGTTACTCGGTCAAGGCCTATCGCAGTGAATCGTTTCTCGACAGCCGTGATGCACGCGCGCTGCGCATACTCGCCGAGTATCTGGAACCGGAGAGCCGTTTTTCCCACTATCGGGTAGATGACACCATCGTCTTCATGGGCTCGGCGCGTATGGTTTCGCGTGCCCAGGCCGAGGAAGAGGTGCAGGCCGCCGAACAGGGAAACGGTGATCTCGCGCAGGCCAGGCTGCGGCTCGACATGTCCCGTTATTATGAAGCGGCACGAGAGTTGGCGCGGCGTCTGACTGAATGGTCCAAGAAGCTGAGCGACGAGGATCGACGCTTCGTCGTTTGCACTGGAGGCGGTCCGGGCATCATGGAAGCGGCGAATCGCGGGGCATCCGAAGCCAAAGGCATGAACGTGGGCCTTACGATTTCAATACCTGTTGAGGAGTTCGATAACCGGTACGTGACACGCGAGCTGTCATTCCATTTCCATTATTTCTTCATGCGCAAGTTCTGGTTTGCCTATCTGGCAAAAGCGGTCATCGTGTTTCCTGGAGGCTTCGGCACGCTCGATGAGTTATTTGAATTGTTGACCTTGTTGCAGACCCACAAGATCCGCAAGCATCTGCCAATAGTACTGTTTGGCGGCGAATACTGGAACGAGGTGGTCAACTTCGATGCCCTCGTTCGATACGGCAACATCGACGCGCAGGACCTGAAGATCTTTTACAGTACGGAC
Organism: Pseudomonadota bacterium; assembly: GCA_027364845.1. GTDB lineage: Bacteria > Pseudomonadota > Gammaproteobacteria > Acidiferrobacterales > UBA6901 > JAJYCY01. Next base: position 46,837 of record DAHXOO010000005.1, read on the forward strand.
TCTGTCGACGAGGCGTACAATTACATTATTGAGCAGTTGTCGCAGTATGCGCTCAAGGAACCGGGAGCAACCCTGTGACTGGGGTTGGTGATGCGTCAGGCCGGACTGGCCTGCAGGCGAAGAGGAAAACAGATGGCTAAGGGTGGAGCCGGTAGGTTGACGGAAATCTATGTCAGCACCGACATCGAGGCGGATGGACCGATTCCAGGCCCGCACTCGATGCTGAGTTTCGCATCCGTGGCCTACCGCGCCGATAAAACGCTTTTAAGTACCTTCGCGGCTAATCTGCAGACCCTACCCGGGTCCAGCCCACATCCGGATACCTTGCAGTGGTGGTCGGGTTTTCCGGAAGCTTGGGCTGCGTGCCGCAAGGAACCGCGCGCACCAGAGCAGGTCATGCCCGAATATGTCACCTGGCTTGAACAGCTCCCGGGGCGTGCAGTATTCGTGGGATGGCCGGCCAGCTGGGATTTCATGTGGATTTACTGGTACCTGGTTCGATTTTCCGGCATGCGGCCGTTCCGCGAAAATGCGCTGGATATACGGTCCTACGCAATGGGGATGCGCAAGAGCGAATTCCGCATGACCTCGCGTAGCTACCTTCCGAAGCGCTGGTTCGATGAGCTTCCGCATACGCATGTGGCGCTGGATGATGCGCTCGAGCAGGGAGCCGTGTTCTGCAACATGCTCGCCGAGAACCACAGATCTGAAGAATAGATGCAGGACGGAAATTGACGCATCCGGTGCGTCCTGCATGTCACGTGGATGATGGCCGCTTTTATGACTCACGATGAGTTGACTCTGATAATGCAGACATTGCACTTCGCTGCCGACAGGCACCGCGATCAGCGGCGCAAGGACCGGCAGGCGTCGCCCTATATCAACCATCCCATAGCCGTGGCGGAGGTACTGAGTGCCATTGGCGGGGTGCAAGATGCAGTAACCATCGCGGCCGGAATTCTGCACGATACCATCGAGGACACGGAGACCACTGCAGCGGAAATCGAGGCCCGCTTCGGGCACGAAATCAGCGAGGTGGTCGAGGAGGTGACGGATGATAAGACCTTGTCTCCGGACCTGCGCAAACAGCTGCAGATCGATCAGGCGCATCTGAAATCGGGGCGCGCGAGATTGGTCAAACTGGCTGACAAGATCTGCAACGTCCGCGACATCGTCGAGTATCCTCCGGACGGCTGGTCGGCGGAACGCAAGCGCCGATACATTGCGTGGGCCAGCGCGGTTGTTGACCGGATACGCGGCATTAACAAGCCTATGGAGGAATATTTCGATACTCTTCATGATCGTGCACAGGCTCATCTTTCCCTGAATGCGTCTGAATAGGCGATGGAGCGTGCATTGTCCGGCACCCGAAGCAGTTTGCCGCCACAGCGGATCAATGGGGCGGACCGGGTTGGGCATTTATGGTAAACGGCGACGGCGCACCGCGCATCGAAATTGAATATTGCATGCAGTGTGGTTTTCTTCTGCGCGCTGCGTGGATCGCACAGGAACTGCTCCGCGCCTTCGAGACCGAGGTCCACGACGTTGCATTGAAACCAGGAAGCGGTGGGAATTTCATTGTTCGTCTCGACGGTGTCGTGCTGTTTTCGCGGCGCGAACAGGGGCGGTTCCCGGAAGCAAAGGAGCTCAAGCTCCTGGTTCGCGACGCAATTGGATCTGACCGGTGTTTTGGACACAGGCGCCCTGGAGGCGATTCGAGCCAAGCGGCAGACTGAAGGCGCCGGGATGCAAGTCATTACAGACGAATGCCGGTAAAGGATCTGTGCTGGTTGATTGATGCGCAGCTAGATTTGAGTTTTCGTCCTCAGTGGGGCAAACTCGGTCATCTGCCACCCAAGCTCAGCGCATGTTCATGCCGTCGTACCGCAAAGTGGAACTCACTGGACCGTCTGATGCGCTCCCCGGGCGTAGCGAGCGCATATCGATCCCGGCGCGCCATTTTGTCAACGGCCACCCCATCGCGCCGCCGTTTCCGCAAGGTCTGGAGCTAGCACTATTTGGACTTGGCTGTTTCTGGGGCGCAGAACGCAAATATTGGCAGGTCGCCGGTGTCTACACGACCGCCGTGGGATATGCCGGAGGCTACACGCCGAATCCCACTTATCCCGAAGTCTGTAGCGGCATGACGGGGCACAACGAAGTCGTGCGTGTTGTGTACGACCCGGCAATTGCCAGTTACGACTCACTGCTGAGGCTGTTCTGGGAGTCTCATGATCCCACCCAAGGCATGCGTCAGGGTAATGACGTCGGTACCCAGTATCGGTCCGGAATATATACCTATGGCAACGAGCAGAAGACTGCCGCCCAGGCATCCCGCAAAATCTTCCAGAACGTGCTGAACGCAGCCGGTTTTGGGCCGATCAGCACTGAGATTCTCGACGCCACCGAGTTCTATTATGCCGAGGAATATCACCAGCAGTATCTTGCCAAGAACCCCGGTGGGTACTGCGGGCTGGGCGGCACTGCAGTGCTCTATCCCGAGACACACTGACATTCCAGATCGTGAATACCGCGCAAGCGCAGGGCGTTGTCAGCGAGTGCTGCGCTGTTTTCGCGAAGCCGCGGCATTCCGGTTTGCTGGCACCAACGTGCATGGTCGCCCGACGGGATCGCCCGAGGTGGTAGGGATTCCACGATCCTGATGGACAACCGAAGAGACGTCGCACTTCTTGCTTTGGCACGGACCAGTCGCAGTGTTGCAGCAGGGATGATAAATCTGGCTTTTCCATACTACATTCTTAGCAGATTTCATCGCGGAGCATTGGTATTAGGCCTGATCTACGTTGCTGCCACCATCGCGAGCGCAGGACTCAGTCTGTTGGTGGGAATAAGTGCCGACGTCTGGGGAAGGCGGCGGACGCTTGTCGCAGCGAACCTCCTGCTTCCGCTCAGCGCGATCATGGTTTACGCGTCGCCTAGTCTCTGGCTGATCGTTCCGGCGGCTATGCTCGGTGGCTATTCCTCAACCGGTTCTCTCGGTGGCGGTGGCGTCGGCGGAGTGGCACAGCCGATCCAGAGTGTCGTTCTGGCGCGTCTTACGTCGCAGCAGGAGAGGACGAGGTACTTTTCGCTTTTCACGTTCATTGCCGGTTTCGCTGGGGCGCTGGGGGCGCTGCTGGCGAAGGTTTTGGTGGTGCGCGATATTTTCCTCGTGGCCGCAATCATCTCCATATCGGGGGTTCCGTTGCTTTGGAGCATCCATGTCGGCGAGAGCCGCGGAAAACTGGGCCGTCTCAAGACAAGGGCGACCATTGGCAAGTTCAGTCTGACCGGCATGCTTAATGGATTTTCCCAGGGCCTGGTCGTGCCGTTCCTCGTACCGTTTTTCATTCTCGTTTATCATGTGCCGAAATCAGAGATGTCTGTGTTCGCTTTTGCCGCAGGCGTGCTCGGTTCGCTGTCGATTCTAGGCGCGCCGCTGCTCGAGAGAAAACTGGGTTTCCTCAAGAGCATTCTGATCACCCGGGGAACCGCGCTCTTTTTGTTCATGATCTTTCCGATCATTCGATTTCTGCCGGCGGCTGCTGCAATCTACATTGTGGCGCCCTCACTGAGGGGTGCAGGAATGCCGATACAGCAGTCGGAGTTGACCAAACGTGTCGATGGCGACGAGATGGGTCGCGCTCTGGGTATTAACCGGGTGGCGAGGCTCATCGCATCCTCGGTCGGAATCGGTGTGAGCGCGCATCTTCTGGATAGGGCGCATTTCGAGCTCCCGTTCTACCTATACGGGTTGGTCATGGCAGGGAATCTTTTCCTGTACGTGAAGTTTTTCGGCGTTGGCAAGTGGCCCGCAGCCGGGAACGGGGACTGATGACGTGGCAGGCTGGGAACCGGGGCACGGCTGATGCCGTGTCATGTGAGGCTGAGTTGATCGAACCGTTTCGGTATGATTTCAGGCCAGGATTCCGTTCCTGGGCAGTCCGACGCCACCGCCGGTTACTATCCAGCCGAACACCAAGAGTGCGGCCAGACCCAGCAGCGCCAGCACCACCGCAGCCAGAAGGGCAGCCCCGAATCCGTCCACTTCGAAATCGTGCACGAACCAGGATACAAGCTTGATCATCAATGCGTTGATTACCAGCGCGAAGGCGCCAAAAGTAAGTAAAGTTAGGGGCAAGGTGAGCCAGAACAGGACCGGCCGGATGAACGCGTTGATCAGCCCCAGCACCAGAGCGGCGAGCCACAGGCCGCGAGCCGAGCGCGCATGCACTCCCGGGACGATGTGCGTTACTAACCACAGGCCAAAGGCAGTCGCTACCCACTGCATCAGAAAGGCGATCAGCATGGATTTATCCTTGTTGCGCCTGGGAGGGCACGTTATCAGACAATTGTACCTGCTGGGACGCGTGCCCGCACGCGAACCGGAGCGTCATCCTCCGAGAGCGACGGCGATGATCCGATGATTCTGCCTGGTTCACGCCTTCTGCTGCTGCAATCGTGTCTCGGCCACCCTGGGGTACCATACCTTTCCAGGGCTTTGCCCTCCCGATCCATGACATTGCGAAAGAACACCACGAATGGCAAGGCCGCAATTCGCCTCTGACGACCACGTTGTGCGCCCTGAGCGATCACAGGATCCAGACGTGCGCACATGAATATCCCATTCGTAGCGCTGCTATGCGTGTTTGTGCTCATCGCCATGCGTCGGTTCGGGCGCATGCGCGTGGCTATCTGGCAGGCCATGCTCGGTGGCGCGCTGGTTGTAGTGCTGACGCGCCAGATAGGCATCGGAGCCTCACTCCGGGCTATTGATCCGGATGTGATGCTGTTCCTGTTTGGAATGTTCGTGGTCGGCCAGGCGCTGGTGGCCAGTGGCTATCTGTATTTCTTAGCGTACCGGCTTTTCAGCCACGCGACATCGCCAGGCGCGCTGGTGTCGATGGTGCTTTTTGCAGCTGGCATTGCATCGACGGTGTTGATGAATGATACGGTCGCGATCATCGGTACACCGCTCATGCTGCGTTTGGCCCGGGAGCACCGTATGGATCCGAAACTGCTGCTTCTGGCCCTGGCGTTTTCCGTCACTATCGGCAGCGTCATGAGTCCTATCGGAAATCCTCAGAATCTGCTGATTGCGGTACGTACCGGTATGCATTTCCCATTCAGTGTCTTTTTCAAGGCCTTGGCTGTACCGAGCCTCATCAATCTCGTGCTTGCCTATGGTGTGCTGCGTCTGTTTTTCCGCAGGTCCTTTCACACGCGTGTCCTGGTGCACACGCCGGTGGCCATCACTGACCTGGCATTGGCGCGCCTGGCCCGCATCTCGCTGCTGATGGTGATCTTGCTGGCAGCAGCAAACGCAGTGTTGGAGGAAACAGGGGCTGCACGAGTGCTTCCGCTCAGCTGGATTGCACTCGCAGCGGCTCTGCCGCTGCTTGTACTGAGCCCGCGCCGTGGCGAGCTGTTGCGCGATATTGACTGGAAAACACTAACATTCTTTGCCGCCATGTTCGTGCTCACTGAGAGTGTGTGGCAGACGGGGTATATCCAGTCGCTGCTCGCACACTGGCGGCTTCATCTGACTGACGTGCATACGGTAATGGGGCTCAGCGTGGTGCTCAGCCAGCTGATTTCAAACGTACCCCTGGTGGCCTTGTACCTACCTCTGCTTGCGCATGCCGCTGCTGTCCACGCCTCTCTTGCGCTCGCTGTCGGCAGTACCATCGCAGGCAACCTGCTGATCCTTGGAGCTGCGAGCAACGTCATTATTGTCCAGAACGCGGAGCACCGGGGTGTTACGCTGACATTCCTTGAATTTGCGCGCGTCGGCGTACCCTTGACTGTGCTCAATCTCGCCCTGTATGGGTTGTTCTTGGCTCATTAGGACGGGACCGCCCGCGCACTGCGTGCCACGGTATAGACTGCTGGTCCGGTCTCTACCATACCGGCACGGGCGCTATGCCGTGAGCTCGTCACGGTGCTGTGCGTGATGAAGCCTCCGTCGATGCGGGTGCCTCGTCACCCCGGCCATGGTTCCACACCCCCTTGCCGACGGCCGCCGTCACCGCGTCGCTTACGTGTTCGATCCAGACGAACTTCATCTTCTGACGCGTACTCTCCGGAATGTCCTCAAGGTCTTTGCGGTTGCGCGATGGTAGCAGCACCGTTGAGATGCCGGCACGTGCTGCCGCAACCACCTTCTCCTTGATTCCGCCTACCGGAAGTACCAGGCCGCGCAGGCTGATTTCCCCGGTCATAGCGATATCGCTGCGCACTGTCCTTGCGGCAAAAAGGGAAACCAAGGCAATGAACATCGCCACTCCGGCGCTGGGTCCGTCCTTGGGGATTGCGCCGGCGGGAACATGGATGTGAACATCGCTTTTCTCGAACAGCTCGGCTGCAAGTCCAAGCTGGGAAGCGCGCGCCTTAACGAGACTGAGCGCGGCCTGGGCACTCTCCTTCATGACATCGCCGAGCTGACCAGTAAGGATAAGGCGACCTGTACCCGGAGCCCGGCTCGCCTCCACGAAAAGAATATCACCGCCGACCGGTGTCCATGCAAGGCCCGTGGCAACCCCCGGTAGGCTGGTTCGCATGGCGACCTCGCTTTCGAACCGTGGGGCACCGAGAATCTCCTGCAGATCGTCCGCATCCACGCGTACTTCGGATTGCGTGCCTTCGGCGACCCGCATGGCCACGCGTCGGAAGACGCGCCCGATTTCCCGCTCCAAACTGCGTACCCCCGCTTCGCGGGTGTAATCGCGGACAATGGCAAGCAATGCCGCGTCAGAGATCTCGCACTGTTCGGGCTTCAGGCCGTTGGCCTCGAGTTGGCGACGCACCAGATAACGGCGGGCGATCTGTGTCTTCTCCTCTTCGGTGTAGCCCGACAGCTCGATAACCTCCATACGATCACGCAGCGGACCGGGAACCGTGTCGAGTACGTTGGCGGTACCAATGAATACCACCTTGCTGAGATCGAATGGCACGGACAAGTAATTGTCGCGGAACGTCGCGTTCTGCTCAGGATCTAGCACCTCCAACAATGCCGCAGAGGGGTCGCCTTGGAAGCCGGCGCCGAGTTTGTCCATCTCATCGAGCATGAACACGGGATTGCGCGTTCCTGCCTTACGGATACCCTGGATGATATTGCCCGGCAGGGCACCAAGATAGGTTCGCCGGTGACCGCGGATCTCAGCCTCGTCATGCACGCCGCCCAGACTCACCCGCACGAACTTCAGGCCAAGCGCGCGCGCAATACTCTGGCCGAGTGACGTTTTTCCTACGCCGGGTGGGCCGACAAAGCACAGGATCGGGCTGCGGCCCTGCGGATTCAGTTTGCGGACCGCGAGAAATTCGAGGATGCGCCTCTTTATCTTTTCCAGTCCATAGTGGTCCTCGTCGAGAATGCGGCGCGCCTCGGCGATATCGATTGCCTCATCGCTTGTGGCGGACCATGGCAAGGCGGTGAGCCAGTCGAGATACGCCCTGATCATTGAGTGTTCACCGGCGCCCTCGGGCATGCGTTCAAGGCGTGCGAGCTCGCGCCGCGCCTGTTCCTCAACTTCCAGTGGCATCCTGGCATCGGCGATCGCCTTGGTCAGCTCTTCGATTTCCAGGGCCTTGGCGTCGGTTTCGCCAAGTTCCATTTGGATTGTCTTGAGCTGTTCGCGCAGCATGAATTCGCGTTGCCGTGCGTCAACCGACTCCTTGGTCTGCTTGCCGATCTCGGCAGCTAAGCGCAATACCTCCAGACGATGAGCGAGAAAACCCAGGACCTTGTCAAGCCGCGTCTGTACGTCGAGTGTTTCCAGAACTTCCTGTTTTTCAGCCGGTTTGAGCTCCAGGAATCCCGCAATGAGATCTGCGAGTGCTGCTGGCGCGGCGGTACTCTCGATTGCCGCAGCCAGTTCCGGCGGCGCATGCGGCATGAACTCGAGTGCTGCGGCAGCCTGCTGCTTGAGCTGGTGCGCGCGTGCCTCGATTTCGCTTGTTGCAGTTTCCACTTCTTCCATGGGTGCCACGCGCGCCACGAGAAATGGGTAACCTTCCAGGAACTCCAGGATTCCAAACCTTTGCTGCCCTTGGGCGATGATATGGTGGGATCCGTCAGGAGCCGTTATGTAACGTACGATGGTGGCGATTGTGCCGATCCGGTATAGGTCTGCCTCCGTCGGAACTTCAGCATCAACGTTGCGCTGCTGCAGAATACCGATGGGGCGCTCGCTGCGCGCGGCCTCCTGGGCAGCTGCGACCGACATCGGGCGCCCGATGCTGATCGGATGAATCATGCGCGGAAATAAAACCATATTCCGCACCGGCAGGATAATCAGCGCATCCTGCGGGACCGGACGCGGCTCAGCGTTTGCTGTTTCTGCCGCCTCCGGCGCGGTATTCTCCTGTTGCGTCTTATCCTCTTGGTTTTCCATGTATATTCACCTGACCGCGTTACAGCTTGCGAAGACTCAGTATCAGAACACCGTTGACCAGTTCTCTATGGTCGAATTCATAGTGTCCGGGAGGCAGATCAATGCGCCTCTCATATCGTCCATAGGGGATCTCCAGGCGGCGAATGGCTGCTGCCCGCAGCTCGGGCGGAAACGTGCGTTCGCCGGAGACCCACAGCACACCGGCCTCCATGCCAACGTGGACCTGCGCTGAAACCATCCCCGGCAATGCGATCAATATCCACAGATGACGGGGTGTTTCGAAGATGTCCACCGGCGGCTCCCAGATTGGGCGCTGCCCGGTGCCTTGACCGAGACGAAAGAACTGCCGTTGCATGCGTTCGGCTCGTTCCAACAATTCCAGAGCCTCGTCCCACATCCAGGTTTTCGGGTCATGTATTGACATGCGGTCCTTTTGGACTTTATGCAAGAGAGCTTTGAAGGTAACGCGCTTTCCTTGTTGTACCCATCATTCCGGGCGCTGCCACTGCGGCGCAATGAAAGCCCTGGTCGCATAGGTGCGCCGTTAACCTCCGGCAATGCTGGTAAATACCCGCCACCCAAACTGGTTGTGCCCAACCGTACTGCGCGCCAGGATCAGCCCCCGGGCCATTCCGTGCCTTCCCTATGCATGCGGACACATTACCCGGTTTGCAAGATGTCCGGGTCAAACTCATTGTCGAATAGTCTGCTTCTAAGTGCGTAGGCGCAATGGCGGGCTACGTAACTGCCACTGGCGACCACGAATTCGGTGCCATCTGGGGCTGGTGCCACAAGGCGGGACTTCAGGCTCGTCCTCACCGCCGGGCTCTCAGTGGTCTTGGAGGATATGTACCTTGAGCTCCAGCATGTCCCGCCAGGGGGTGGTTTTTGAGGCACTACGGTTGCATCCAGCCGCGGTCTATGACGATCGTGTCCGTGAGTACCGGGGCGTAAAGACGACAGCACCTTACATCCGGGCCGCGACAGTGTCGGAGTTGATGCGTCGAGGGCGGTTGTGCTAACGCTGTGACGACTCGATCGCGTCAGGAGCAGTTCCGTATTCTGCCTCGCGCGATGGGCTGGTTAAGGGGCCAAAGGCCGAGTCAGCCGTGCAGGCGCAACAGCAAATTGCCGGTGCCGTGACAGGCATTGTAACAGCGTGGGCAACCCAGGCACCTGCCGAAACAGTTTCGCGCAAAGGCGACGCGCGGCATTGTGGGAATCTCTGCCCCAAGGCGAAAACGAGGTCAGAGTTCAAGTCTATTCCGCGGAGTCGGCAGGGTGGTCGCTGCGTCGCAGAGGACCACCCGCGGGTAGCCCCAGAGATCGTGCTCGCTGTCCCGCGTCCTGCCGGGCGTGATGAGGAGGCAGACTGTTGCGTGCGCCAGTGGCCTGGACGGCGTCACCCGGTATTACGCATTCCGGCGGCGATCGCATTGATCGAGCGCAACAGCGGATCACGCCACGCGGACGGGCGACTCTCGTCGCCGGGAGCCGCACGGTAGCGTTTGAGCAAGGCTGTCTGTATGTGATTGAGCGGATCCAGATACGGGTTTCGGCGTGCAAGCGAAAGCGCAAGAACCGGATTGTCCTCGATGAGAAACTTGGCGTTGGCAATGTGCAGCACCTGGGTTACGGTGCGGTGGAATTCGTCCTTGATCATCCGATAGACGCGCTGGCGAGTATCTGGATCGGTGCACAGCTCGGCGTACTCGCGCGCAATATCCATGTCGCTCTTGAACAGCGCCATCTGAGTATTACTCAGCAGCGATCGGAAGAACGGCCATTCCAGATACATGGTCTGCAGTTTCGCCAATCGCGCCGGATCGTTGGCGCGCCACGATTCGAGCGCGCTGCCAAGTCCGTACCATGCGGGCAGGGTATGGCGCGATTGGGCCCAGCCGAATACCCAGGGAATGGCGCGTACCGACGCCTTCGACCGGTCGATCTTGTTCCTATGGCTGGGTCGCGATCCGATATTCAGCAGCCCGATCTCGTTGACGGGCGTTGCCTCGTAGAAATAGTCCATGAATCCCGCGGTGTGGTCGGTCAGCGCCCGGTAACTTGCCTCACCGGCGCGCGTGAGCTCGTTCATGACCGCGAGATGATCTCTCCGGTCTTGCACCGCCGGACGTACAAGAGAAATACTTGCCTTCATGAGGCCCGTGGCACCCATCGTAAGCTCGTAGGCTGCGGTCTCAGAATTGCTGTACTTGTAGTACAGTACCTCCCCCTGTTCGGTGAACTTGATCTGGCCGTTGACGGTCCCCGGGGGCTGGGCCAGGATCGATTCATGCGTGGGTCCGCCGCCACGGCCGATGGTGCCGCCGCGGCCGTGAAACAGGCGGCAGTTGACTCCGAAGTGCTCGGCGATGGTGATAATCTTCTTCTGTGCCTCGTACAGGTTCCACGATGAAGACAGGGTGCCACCGTCTTTGGCGGAGTCGGAGTAGCCGAGCATGACCTCCTGCACATTTCCCGAAGCTTTCAGCAGGGAGCAATAGGTGGGAATGCTGAGCAGCGTGTGCAGGACGTCCTCGATGCGGGCAAGGTCGTCGATTGTTTCAAACAACGGGCTCACTCTTATCTCGCAGCGCCAGCCTTCCGCGCCGAGGGCGGCCAGCCCGGCCAGACGCGCCAGCAGCATTACCTCCAGAATGTGGCTGGCCGCGTGGGTCATGGATATCACATAGTTGCCGAACACCTGGCGGCCCACGCCGTTCTGTAGACGCGCCATTAGTTCGAAGGTTTCCAGGGTCTCGCGCGCGGCCGGGCTCAGACGATGGAAATCAACCGCCACGGGCGCAGGTGCCGAGATCAGGTCGGACAGAAGCTGCAATCGTGCCGGCTCGTCGAGGGACGCATAGGCTTTTTGGCCCGGAAACTGGGCCAAAATTTCGCCCAGAGTTTCGGAGTGGCGCGACGCCTCCTGCCTTATGTCGAGCTGCACAAGATGAAAGCCGAAGGTTTCCGCGAGGCGTATCAAATCCCTGAGTTCGCCATCGGCAATTTCCTGATCGCGGTGGCTGATGAGCGAATCGCGGATCAGATACAGATCGGCGAGAAACTGTTCGTCTCCGCCATAAGCTGCTGACACGTCGTCGCCCGGCTCGTTATGCAGTCGCTGACGTATCACACGCAACGTGTGTTCGATCCGGTAACGCATGAAGTAGAGCTTGCGGCGGTAGGGCTCGGAAAAGAACTGCTCCGGCTTGGTGTCAAACGCGTCATGGCCGAAGCGCTCGTCGCGCGCCAGGCTCTTCATCAGGTCATCCGACGGACGGGTGAGTAGTATTGAATAGGTAAGTATATTGCTGAGTGCGGTCAGCCGACGTATGTATTCCTGCAGGATTTCCTCAACGTGGAGGCCGACGGCGAGCAAGGTAGTCTCCGGCTTTACGTTGGGATTGCCGTCGCGGTCTCCACCGATCCAAGAGCCAAACCGCAGGAAGCTGGGGACCCGGACAAGCGGCTGGCCGGCGGCGTCACAGCCATAGATCCTTCGAACGGCTCCTTCGACCAGCCGATAGGTGGTGGGAACTGCCTGAAAAAGGCTTTCGCGAAAATAATAAAGACCATTGCGGATTTCATCTCGCACCGCGGGGCGCAGCGTCCGCACCTCGTCGGTCTTCCAGAGGATCTGGATCTGGGCCCTCAGCTGCTCGATGGTGCCCTGAATTTCTTCCTTGCCCAGTCGTGGATCATTGAGATGCTCGGATGCCACGAAAATCCGTCTTAATGCCTGCATGATGGTCCGACGCTTGGCTTCCGTGGGGTGGGCGGTGAAAACGGGAATGAACATCAGGCGGTCGAACAGGGACTGCAGTTCGTCCGCACCTATGCCTTGTGTGTGGAACCAACGCAGGGTCTCGTCGAACGACCCGGTCCACAATGGACCGCCTGAGCGCATCATGCGCCGACGCTGACGATGCTGAAACGCTTCCTCCGCGATGTTGACCAGGCTGAAATAGGTGTTGAACGCACGCAGTACGTGGGTCAGGGTTTCCGGGTCGAGACGGTCGATAAGACGCATCAGCCGCTGCCGCGTACGCGGACTCTCCCGCCGATGCAGGCTGATGAAGCCCTTGCGCAGCGTTTCAACCGACTTCAATACCTGACCACCTGCCTGACTGTGCAGGACATGGCCAAGGAGCTCGCCAAACAGCTTGACGCGGCTGCGGAGTTCCTTGTCTCCGGGGATGGATTCTGGGATCGTGATTTGTCGGCTCATAAAGCTGCAAACACCCACCGCTAGTACGCGCCTTGCGCCTAGATCGGCCGGGATGATCGGCAATGACGGGGCGCTATCATGCCCGAAGCCGGCTTCAATATAAAGGTGCATGCCTCGGATTGTTCCCGCATAAGATTCCGGACCGCACATCTGGCGAGATCCTGGACGGTATCTGTGGCTGGATTCGGCGCGCGCTGTCCGAGGCGCATATGACAGGGTTCCGGATTCCGTGGTAGGCTCAAATTAAAAATAGAGAGTTAGGCAGGCATCTCCGATCCGCGAACTGCTCTGTCCGGCGTACTCCGGGTGGCTGTCGCGTTTCCACGAACTCTTTGGAGCGAAGTCAATGCATGAGCTGAACCATGAACAGAGAGCAGAGCTCACGCGGGCGGTGATTTCCATCCTGGATCACTGGGGACTGTCAGCTGCCGAACAGGTGGCGATTCTTGCGCTTCCACCGGGTACCCGACCGGGAGTAATAAGGCAGTATCGGCAGAATATGGCGCTGCCTGACGACGCCCAGGTCGCTGAGCGCGTCGAGCATCTGGCTGGAATCGCGGACGCGCTTCGTACCAGCTATCCGCTCAATGGCGCAATGGATGCGATGTGGATGAACACCGCAAATCGTCGATTCGACGATCGCACACCACTCGAAGTCATGATCAATGACGGTCTGAGCGGAGTCATTGAGGTGCGAGCGCATCTCGACTGCACCTTCGACTGGAGTCGGCCGGCCTTAAGCTGATTGCGCCAACGGCAAACTGGCTGGCCGTCAGCCTGACTTGCCGGATGGATCCCGACACCAGGGGGTGCGGGCCGCCTGCCCCAGTGCGAGGTTCAGAGCAGAACCTGTTCCAATCCGCCACTGCGCACGCGTTCGACGAAATGTTGCTGCCAGTCTGTCCCCAACCTGTGGTTCGCCAGTTCGACAACGATGTAGTCCGTGTCGAGACCCGTTTCGTCCTGGTATCGTGATAGACCCTGGACGCAGGCTGGGCACGAGGTCAGTATTTTCATGCCGGCGCCGGGTGCTTCATGCTTCCCGGGAGGCTGCTCGGTTGCGCGATGCAGTTCCTCAAGTTTACGGAATCTGACTTGGTCCGCGATGTCGGGGCGCGCGATGGCGAAGGTTCCGGCTTCGCCGCAGCAGCGGTCGGACAGAAGCACTTCCTGTCCCATCAGTTTCGAGGCGACGTTCACAGGGTTGTAGGTCTTCATCGGCGTATGGCAAGGGTCGTGGTACAGGTAGCGCATTCCGCTGACGCCCATCAGGTTTACGCCCTTCTCCATCAGGTACTCATGTATATCCAAAAGACGGCATCCGGGAAAAATCGCATCAAACTCGTACTTGAGCAGCTGATCCATGCAGGTGCCGCAAGAAACGATTACGGTCTTGATGTCGAGGTAGTTCAGGGTGTTGGCGACGCGGTGGAACAGCACGCGATTGTCGGTGGTTATCTTCGACCCCTTGCGTTCGTCGCCGGCGGAGAGTTGCGGATAGCCACAGCACAGATAGCCGGGCGGCAGGACAGTTTGAGCGCCTACTTCATAGAGCATCGCCAGCGTGGCTAGCCCGATCTGGCTGAACAGCCGTTCTGATCCGCATCCGGGAAAATAGAACACTGCATCCGAGTCTTCGTTGATGCGAGCAGGGTCGCGCAATATCGGTATGGTCTTGCTGTCTTCGATTCCCAGCAGTGCGCGCGTGGTCATGGACGGGAGGCTGCCGGGCATCGGCCTGCGTACGAAGTTGATTATCTGTGTGGGGATCGGAGTGTGCCCGGTGGTTGCCTCGGGTGGTCTGCTGTTGTGCAGCACGCCGATACGCTTTACAAAATGGTAGGCCATGCGCTGCGCACCATAACCCCACTCGATGAGCAGCTTGCGCAGCAGTCTGATCGTAGTCGGGTCGGTGGCGTTTAGGTACGCCATGGACAGCCAGGTCGCAGGATTCGGGCTGCGCTTGCCCTTGTCCTTGAGAATTCTGCGCATGCGAATTGACACGTCGCCGAAATCTATATTGACCGGGCAGGGGCTCAGGCATTTGTGGCAGATCGTGCAGTGGTCGGCGACGTCATTCATCGCTTCGAAATGCCGCAGGGAGATGCCGCGGCGGGTCTGCTCCTCGTAAAGGAAGGCCTCGATGATCAGACCGGTTGCCAGGATTTTATTGCGCGGAGAGTACAGCAGGTTCGCCCTGGGTACGTGGGTGCTGCACACCGGCTTGCATTTTCCGCAGCGAAGGCAGTGACGTATATCGTCGTTAAGAGCGCCAAGTTCGCTTTCCTCCAGTATGATCGCCTCCTGCTGGAGCAGGCGCAAGGATGGAGTATAGGCGCGCTCTAGCCCAGATCCCGCCAGCAACTTACCCCGGTTGAAGTTGCCGTCTGGGTCGATCTCGTGTTTGTATCGTGCAAACGCTTCGATCGAAGCGTTGTCGAGATACTGGATCTTGGTAATGCCTATGCCATGCTCCCCGGATATCACTCCTCCGAGCGTCAGCGCGAGAGCCATGACGCGCGCGACGATGCGATCGGCCTCCTGAAGCATTTCGTAGTCGTTGGAATGGACCGGGATATTGGTGTGGACGTTACCGTCACCGGCATGCATATGAGTCGCTACGAACAGCCGCCCGTTTCGCACCTGCAAATGGATCGCATCGAGCTGGCGGTGCACCGGCGAGAACTCAAGGCCTCCGAAAATCTGCTTCAAGGGGCGTTCGACTTCCGCGCGATAAGAGATCCGCTGGTCACGCCGCAGCAGCACCTGAGCCACGGTTTCGCCCGGCTGTGCCGACGTCGGAAGATCTGTGCCGAGAAGGTTTCCGACGGCTGCTATCGTCCGGTCGAGCGCGCCGAGGATGGATGACCAGCGTGCATGCACCCGGTCCAGCAACTCCAGAGCAGCGGTCTTCTTGTCGCTGAGGATTGCAGTCGCCTCATGGCTTGTCTCGTAGTCGGCAGCCGGAGGCGGAACATCTGCAAGATTCTGCAAATAGGCGCGGACCGCTTCGATAATGCGCAGCTTGTTGGAGATGGACTGTTCGATGTTGATACGTTCGATGCCCGCGGCATAGTCAGCCAGGCGGTCGAGCGGTATCACCACGTCCTCGTTGATCTTGAAAGCGTTGGTGTGCTTGGCAATTGCCGCCGTGCGGGAACGGTCGAGCCAGAATCGACGTCTGGCCTCCGGGCTTACAGCGATGAACCCCTCCGCCCCGCGTGCATTGGCCATGCGCACTACGGCAGATGCGGCTGTAGCCACTGCCACCTCGTCGTCACCCGCTACATCGACGAGCAGCACCATCTTCGGGCGCCCACGACGCGCGGCCTTGGTGGCATAACCCACCGCGCTCAGGTAGCGCTCGTCCAGGTGTTCAAGACCGGAAAGTGACACGCGCGCGTACCCATCAAGGTAATTCTTGGTTTCAACGATGGCGGGAACAGCTTTGCCGAGGTCGTGGCCGAAGAACTCGAGGCATATAGTGCGCAGATAGGTCGGCATGCGGTGCAGGATAAACACCGCCGAAGTGATCAGGCCGTCACAACCTTCTTTCTGCACCCCGGGGAGGCCCGCGAGAAATTTGTCTGTTACGTCCTTCCCGAGCCCGATCTTGCGGAAGGAACTTCCCGGGACGGACAGCACACGCGGCGCCCCCAGCGGGGTGCGGCCATCCTGCTCGTAGCGTGTGATGCGGAACAGGACCTCCTCCTGCTCATGAATCTTTCCCAGGTTGTGATTCAGCCGCGTCACCTCCAGCCAGCGTGCATCCGGTGTTACCATGCGCCATGACACCAGATTGTCGAGCGTGGTACCCCAGAGCACCGCTTTTTTTCCTCCGGCATTCATCGCGACGTTGCCGCCGATCGTGGAGGCATCCTGAGATGTCGGATCGACCGCAAAGCTGTAGCCGCTCTCTTCCGCAAGCTTTGCGACACTTAGGGTGATTACCCCAGCCTGCGCCCGGACCACAGGAGTGGGCGATGCAACCCCCTCGAGCTGGCGGATTTCGACAGGCCCAAGCTGGTCGAGCTTTTCGGTGTTGATTATCACCGATTCAGCGTGTAGGGGAACCGCCCCGCCGGTGTAGCCGGTACCTCCACCGCGCGGAATGACAGTTAACCCGAGCTCTATGCAGGCCCGGACGATGAGCACCGTTTCTTCCTCACTGTCCGGATATACGACCGCCAGCGGATATTCGACGCGCCAGTCAGTGGCATCCGTGACATGAGACACGCGCGCGAGTCCACTGAAATCCACATTGTCGCGACGAGTCAATCGCGCAAGGTGTTTGCGCAGGCGCCGGCGCCACTCACGTTGACGCGGAAACCAGTTCTCAAATTCGCGCACTGATTCGCGTGCGCGCTCCACCAGCGCGAGCGTCAACGGATTGCCGTCAGCGCGCCCACTGATCTGGTCCAGGCGGTGGTGCAGGGCGTGAACCAGCGACTCGCGCCGCTTCCGGTTCTCCAAAAGGTCATCCTGGATGTAGGGGTTGCGGTGGATGACCCACATGTCTCCTAGGACCTCGAAAAGCATGCGTGCGGAGCGCCCAGTGCGGCGGCTGCCACGCAGCTCGTTGAGGGTTTCCCACATCGCATCCCCGAGGTATCGGATGACGATTTCCCGATCGGAAAAGGAAGTGTAGTTGTAGGGGATTTCGCGGATTCGCATAAGGCCAGGGCCTGTGGAACGGCGCCAATTTTTCTGGAGGTGCAGTATCCATATTAGCATGTACTTCTGGATTTTCCTGATTGGCGAAGAGCGTGTCGGTCAGGTCGGTGTTCTTGTCCACCGGTTCCTGTGGGGTCTGTCTGAATGCCGGGTCTCCAATGTGCACTGTTGGCCAAATCAATGGGTTATGCCGGACCTTGCCATCATTATTTTTTCCTGGTCCGATTCAGCCCCGGCTGTTGCGGGGCACTTCCTTTTTCCCGGCCGGCGAAACGGATATCCACCCGCTTTTGCATGCGGCAATGTCCCGTGGGTGGCCGATGAGCTTGTCGCTGGAGCGCGGAAGGCGACGGCACGTGTTGGTACCAGCATGACAACCGCGCAAAGATGGTATGCGATGAGGAGTAAAGTCACCGGATGTCGTAGCGTCGGCGGATTTTGACTTGGGTCAATGCATCATTGCACCGCAGGCGCCTATGCTTTTTTCTAGCGGTAGACATGGAGAGAATGAGCCATGGAACATCGTTGGAACTCACGTCGACCGTTGACGGGCAAGGTGATACTCAACGGTGCCCTGCTCGGGCTCAGACGGGCCAGAATACGGGACATCGGCGCGGGAGGGGTGTGCATCGAGCTCCAGAACGAGGGGCTCGTGGCCAATTTGCATATTGAGCTGGTATTTGTCGGCGATGAGGGTGGCGTTCTGCACATTCACCGGGTTCCCGCCCTTGTCGTATGGACATCGCATAATATCGCCGGCCTCATGTTTTATGAGATTAATCCCCGGACCTTCCGGGTGGCGCTGAACGCTTTTCCGACGGGCGAGTTAGGCAGGGGTTTCAGGTCGAGGTCCACCGGTGCCGGTGGACCGGACAATACGCCGGATATGCGATCCAAGCCATGAAGGGAGGAGATTCCTTATGGCCGTTGCCAGAACGATTACCGATTTTCTTCATAACCGACGCGCGCATTACGCCGTCGTGCCCCATTTGCACACTCAGACGAGCCGCGAAACGGCCGATACTACCCAGGTATTGGCGGAGCAGCTGGCCAAGGCGGTTGTCCTGATCGACGACCGCGGATACTTGATGGCTGTGGTTCCCAGTAACCGCCATGTGAGTACCGTCCGGCTGTCGGAACTGCTCGGTCGCCACCTCGAGTTGGCGACTGAGAGCCGCATTGCGCCGGTATTCAGGGATTGTGACCCCGGGGCGATTCCGCCCTTGGGGCCCGCATACGGCATGGACACCATTGTCGACGACAGCCTGGTCGGCCAGCCGGTAATCTATTTCGAGGCCGGTGACCATGAGCAGGTAATTCGGGTGGACGGAGAGGTATTCCTTTCCTTGCTGAGAGAGGCGCGGCACGGCCAGTTTGCGCACTAGCCCACGAGGTTTGCGACCGGGTTTGCTCCTGGACGGAACGGTGCACAGCGCGTCAGGATCGGTCAAGGCTGCGGGGGACTTGCCTGGCGTCGGTTACGGACTGCCATATCGGTGCGGTGCCGGGTGACGCAGCGTCCATTGGTCTGTTGGATTGCGGTGATACGATGGATGCCAAAGACATCAGCCTGTTCGCGCTGAATTGCGGCTCGGGTTTTGCGTCGCGTGTTGCCGCAGCGTTGGGCTTGCCCATGGGCCAGCATGAGGAGCGGGAATTCGAAGATGGCGAGCACAAGATACGTCCGCTCGAAAGCATTCGGGGTCGCGATGTCTTTGTCGTGCAATCGCTTTATGGCGAATCAGGACGCAGCGTTGATGACAAGCTATGCCGCCTGCTTTTTTTCATCGGCGTCCTGAAAGACGCGGCCGCCGCACGGGTCACTGCGGTCGTGCCGTATCTTGCCTATGCGCGCAAAGATCGCAAGACGCAGCCGCGGGATCCGGTGACTACGCGCTACGTGGCAAGGCTGCTCGAGAGCGTTGGAACGGACCGGGTGGTGGCGGTCGACGTGCACAATCTTGCCGCATTCCAGAATGCATTCCGATGCCCAACCGAGCACTTGGAGGCGCGTGGATTGTTTGTCAGGTACTTTGCGCAGCGTGCCCGGGAAAGGGATGTGGTGGTAGTGTCACCCGATGTCGGCGGGGTCAAGCGCGCCGAGCTTTTCCGTCAGTCTTTGTCGCGCGCGCTCGGGCACGAGGTCGCAACGGCCTTTATCGAGAAGGAGCGCGCGCTCGGGAGGGTCACCACCGGGGCTCTGGTCGGGGACGTGTACGGGCGAATGGCAATCATCGTCGATGATCTCATCAGTTCCGGAACAACGATTGCTCGCGCCGCCGGCGCCTGCCAAGAGGCTGGAGCCGTGTCGGTCTTCGCGGTGGCAACCCATGGACTGTTCGTACGAGACGCGGACGCCGTCATTGCCCAGGCGCCCGTCGAACGCGTGATCGTGACTGATACGGTTCCGCCGTTCCGTATCACAGCACAGGCCGCGCGTGCCAAAATCGAGATTCTGGATATCGCCGGATTTGTCGCGGAGGCGATACGGCGACTTAATGCAGACGAATCCATCGTAGCGCTGCACGAATCATGAGAAATGCCTGTGTTTCAGCCCAGGTCCCGGGAGTACCGCTCGGCGCGTTCAAGGTAATCGCGTGCTGCGGCCGACCACTTCATCGTATCCCGGACTTCGGGGTCAAGGACGTGCCAGACCGCAATCTTACAGCGAAAACAGGCCCAGCAGCTCTTGTAGAAGTTCAGCAGCGCTGGCGGAGGATGGTCGGCGCTAATGTTGCCGTAGATTTCGAAGAACAGTCGTCCGACCTGCGCAGCGCCGAGGCGCTCGCACTCCATGGACAAGAATGCGAGCTCATCGGCAGAATCGAGGATGCGGAAGTCGCGGTTGAATTCCAGCCGGTCGATGATCACTGGCTCCGGAACGAGGCAGATATGCTCCGGTCGCAGGTCGCCGTGCGCTTCGATGATTTTATTGTGAACTGCGCGCTCGTCGACGAGTGCCTCTCGGGTTTTCAGGAACTGGTGCTGGAATGCGGCGATGCGCTCCACCTGCGGTCCGGACAGCGCATATTCCGGGCGTAAAAGTTCGCGGCAGGTGTCGTCGACCCTGTCGCGCAGGCGGCGGCGATACTGGGCGTATTCCATCGGAACCGGGTGGGCCTGCTGGTAGAGGCGGGGCAGGCGCTCGGCTGCCAAGTGTGTTTCGGCTTCGGGGATTGCGCAATTTCGTATAGCATGGTCAAGAAACCGTTCCGCCGGCAAGAGTCGCATCTTTACCAGCCAGTCAGCCGCCGGACCGTCACCGCCAAGCTGCAGTTGGCCAGCCGCGCTTGCCGTGAGTGGGATCGTCTCGAGATATACGCCCGGAGCCAATGGTCGATTGAGCTCAACTTCAGCCTCGCAGTTGCGGCGCCTCAGTTCGATGGAACTGAAATCCAAAAAATCGCGGCGCACCGGCTTCTTGAGCTTGTAGGCGTGTGTGTCGGTGAGAAATACCCACGACATGTGGGTCTCGAGCGCGTAAACTTGCGTTGGATGTTCCGGGTAGGCATCCGGGCGGGAAAGGAACGCGACCTTGGCGGCTGTCTGGATTTCCGTGTTACCGCGATTTCTGGAATTGGGCGCCATGATTATGAGCCAATCTTGCAGCAAACTCACACGCTAACACTATCGCAAAAGGCACGCGAGTCAAAACTTCGCTGCAACGAGACGGTGATACCAGAAACCCGGTATTTTTGTCAGAATTCCGGACTGGATCCAGTATTTACGCGGCTCGAAAAAAACCACCGAAAAAGGATTTGCAACGCGGATGCAACTTCGGATCGTATCGTATAATATTCATCGCGCGATCGGCATTGACCGCCGCTTCCGCCTCGATCGGATCGTTGCGATTCTCGGGCAAGTGCGTCCGGACGTGGCCCTGTTGCAGGAAGTCGACTCCGGAGCACCGCGCTCTGGCGGGCTTGATCTTGCGCGCGAGCTGGCGGACCTGCTCGGGTACCCTTACTACGCTGTTGGTCACAACGTCGATCTGCGTAAAGGTCGCTACGGCAATGCGACGCTCAGCCGTTTTCCGATCCTGCGCGAACGCAACATCGATCTGACGATCGACTCGCGCAAGCGCCGCGGCTGCCAGCATACCCGGATCCAGGCGCAGAAGCAGTCCGGTCACTCGCATATCATAGAAGTGTTCAATCTCCATCTGGGCTTGTCGGCGCGCGAGCGACAGCATCAGATCGGCCTTCTGTTGCGTTCCAGAGAATTTTCAGGCCTGGACCGCGGTCACGCCTGTGTCGTGGGCGGAGACTTCAATGACTGGCGGAGCCAGTTGCCGCCGATGTTCACTGGAGAGCTGGGGTTCCAATGTGCAACGTCGCACGGAACCATCAGGCCGAAACCCATACGGACTTTCCCCTCGTTCTCGCCGACCGGCGGGCTGGACAAGATCTTCTTTCGCGGCCGGTTCCGACTGCTCGAAGCGCGCGCTTGCCATCTGCGTGTCTCCCGCGTGGCAAGCGACCATCTTCCTGTCATTGTGGATTTCGAATTGCAGTGAATGTATCCGTGGTGACCGTGCCGCCCGCAACAGGCCCGGAACGGCGATCTCCAACTTCCAAGTACCGCTTTCCATGGCGCGGCGGAAACCGCTTCCAGCTGTTGATCGATGGGGTCCAATTTTTCCCACACATGCTGAAAGCCATCGAGGACGCCCACGACTATGTTCTTCTCGAGTTCTACCTGTTTGAATCCGGGACGGTTGCCAGTCGTTTCATCGACGCGCTGGTGGCGGCAGCAGGCCGCGGAGTGGATGTGTGGGTCATGCTGGATGATTTCGGCGCGCGCGGGCTTAGTCGTAGCGATCGCACACGCCTGCGCAGCGGCGGTGTGCATCTTGCCTTCTACAATCCGCTGTATATTGGAAAGTGGCTGAAAAACCTGGCCCGGGACCACCGCAAACTTTTGCTCGTAGATGGAA
Source organism: Pseudomonadota bacterium (assembly GCA_027364845.1). GTDB lineage: Bacteria > Pseudomonadota > Gammaproteobacteria > Acidiferrobacterales > UBA6901 > JAJYCY01. Next base: position 69,071 of record DAHXOO010000005.1, read on the forward strand.
CGATGGTGTTCGTCGGAGGAACCGGCATTGCCGATGAATTCGATCCCACGGACATGCCGGCGTCCCGCTGGCGCGAGACTGTGGTGATGGGTGCCGGACCCGTAATTGCCGACTGGCAAACACTTTTCATTGAGAGCTGGGAGCGTCATACGGGGGAGCCACTGCAGCTTGTACGGGTGCCCTCCGAAATTTCGGACGAGCGCGTGCAGGGGCGCGTCACATTGATGCGTGGCAGATCGCAACAAGGAGTGAAGCGCGATCTGTTAAGGCATGTGCGCGCAGCGGAGCACCGCGTTTGGTTCTCCACCGCCTATTTCATACCGCCGCGCCGCATACGGCGCGCGCTTAGGCGGGCTGCACGTCGCGGTGTCGACGTACGGCTGCTGCTTCCGGGCCCGCACACCGACCATCCCGCCGTGCGTGTGGCAGGAAGGAGGTTTTACGCCGCGTTGCTGCGAAGCGGGGTCCGCATTTTCGAGTTTCAGCCCCGCGTCCTGCACAGCAAGGTGAGTCTGTGTGATTCCTGGGTGTCGATAGGATCAAGCAATATCGATCGCTGGAACCTGCGCTGGAACCTGGACGCGAATCAGGCGATTGACGACCAGGAATTCGCCGATCAGGTGCGTGACATGTTCGAGAGCGATTTTGCGCAAACTATCGAGTACACCTACCAGGATTGGATGCGCCGTCCGTGGCGCGTACGCGCCGGTGAACGGCTGTGGGGACTGGTTGACATGGTCCTCAACAGCGTAGGTGACGGGCGGCGTTGATCACGCATTCGTAAGGTGTTCAGGCGGATTCCGGCGCTATCCCGGAAAATGCTTCCTCGACTTCCCGGTAAATGTCCGCCTCGAATCCGACGTAGCGTGGTGACAAATGCATCGGTACGAGACGCCTGGTGCCCGACGCGCGCCCGAGCGTACCTGCCTGCCGTGCGGTGAGGTGATATTTGCGGGCGGCATGCTCGGCATCCTGGTGCAGGAAGACTGCCTCGATAAACAAGTAGTCGGCATTGTGCGCGAGCTGCCGGACACGCTTCTCGTTCTCCGCGTTGTAGACGGTATCGACCACGTATGCGATCTTCTGTCCCGGGGCGAAGCGCAACACATCCCGGCGCAGGACGCCGAGTGGAGGGGCGCGCTCGTGATGACAGCTGCGATCGGTCCAGCGGGTGCAGACTTCCGAGTCGTCAGAGCCTCCGTGGCGAACTGCTGTCTTCAACTCGTTCAGCCATGGACCGGTCGGAAGCCCTATTTCGGTCAATCGGCTCTTCCAGACGTTTATGTGCTGTTTTTCCTCAAGAGCGAAACCCAGGCAGGCAGTACGGTGGTCGAGAATCGTAGCGAGCACGCGGAAGTTCTCCTCGTCGAGTAGCACGCCGTCCGTTGCGAACCGCGATGGCCGATCTTCGCGCTCGAATCCTGACCGGCAGCGGAAACGAGCCGTGCGAAGCTCTCCCGACAGGTGCCATTCACTTGCCTCGAGCGTAAAGTCAGTGACATAGCCTTGCACGAGATTCCAGGTGTAGGCCGCGAGTTTGTGTTCGACGCGGTCGATGAATCCCTGGGGGCCAAACAAAGAAAGGCTGCGGGCACGACCGAGGCAGATGCGCACGATGCGATCAAGCCCCATGAAGTGGTCCATATGGGTATGTGACACGAATATGTGTGTCAGGCGAAGTATCTTGCGCGCCGGCAGCGACTGTATGTCCCCCAGGTCGAAGAGCAGTGCGCGTCTTCCGAAGCGGAAATCCACGTATACCATGGGGTCGCCGAACGGGCCATTGACGAGGAAGGGCTGTAGGGTCGACGTCATGATGATCGTGCCGCCGCTGTGGCCATTATCGAGTTGACCCCGCCATGTTAACACACTCCGTTCCGGGCGGCCGGTGTCGCGCAAATGCTTCGACACCGTGCGATACAGGCACGCTGGTCCTGAACCGGTGTGTCGCGGCGGCTTTCCCGGACGACCGTTGCGGGAGTACCTGTTGCCTCCGGCGGTTTTGGCGGCTATTTGCGGACGTGTCTGTCCCTACAGGCTGCAGTTGCGAGCCCCAGGGCCTGTTTGCCGCTGGATATAGGGCCGTCGGCAGCGTTTTCGGGCGCCACGCCGAATCGCTGCCTTGCGTAAAACAATCGAAGTGGCGGGTCGTGCCTGAGGCATCTGCATGCTCCGCGCATGCAGGCGAAACCGAACTCAGGTCATATTGCTGGTCCAATGGCGGCAATCACGGTTCCTGGACCAATGCGCCGGAGGCCTGTCTTGTGGGCCTGTTTCTGTGGTGCCGACTTTCCAGAGGAAGGCGCTAACGTGCGCATGTGCGAAACCCCGCGAAGATGTCGTTTCGATCGGGCGTATAAAAATTGCGCCATGAATTCCACACCAGACGCGCCGGGGTCGCCCAGCTTCCACCACGCAGGACCTTGCGTGTTCCGAACCACTGCTCGGAATAGTCGCGGTAAGGGTCGGGAGAAAAACCGGGATAGGGCTCAAAGGTGGATGCGGTCCATTCCCAGACGTTGCCGATCATCTGTCGGCAGCCGAAAGCGCTGTCGCCCTGTGGCAGCGCCGCGACGTCAATGCTGGTGAGCGCGCGGCCATTCAGATTGGCATGAGTTTCGGTCGGGGGTTCGTTTCCCCAGGGATAACGGCGTTTCCGTGTACCATCCACGTGGCCACCCGCTACCTCGCAGGCTGCCGCCATTTCCCATTCAGCCTCGGTAGGAAGCCGCCGCTCTGCCCATCGACACCAGGCCTGAGCTTCGTGCCAGTTCACGTGCATCACCGGCGCGTGCGGTGCCAGCACAGTCCACCGGTCGAAGCGACGCATCTCCCAGTCAGCGCCGTTCCTACGCCAGTACTTTGGTGCTTCCATGCCGGCTTGCATGCGCCATTCCCATCCGGGGTTGTCCCAGAACTCGCGTCGGTGGTAACCGTGATCATCGACGAAGCTGGCGAATTCCATGTTGGTTACCGGTGCCCGTGCTATCCGGAATGGCGCCAGTTCCACCGGGTGTGCCCACTTCTCGTTGTCGAATACGAAGCTCCGGGTCGGCGCAGCGCCGAGCAGGAAGCGGCCACCTGGAACATCCAGATCTCCCGGCAACGGTCCGTCCGACATCGATTTCGCAAAAGCTCCAGCCGGCGCTGGGTAACCCAATGTCTGGCGCATGTAGGTGAATGCTTCCGTATGCATGTCCTGGTGGAAAATGACGAGCAGGTAAAAGTATGCATCCTTTTCCGGGACCGAATTCCCGTGGCCACGCAAGCGCTGGCCCAGTGTGTCCTTCACTGCCTGCAGATATGCGAGGGTATCGGCGACCGATGGCAAGGGCAGGTCCCAGCGCCGGTCGTGGGCGATTGCGGAGGAGTCATACAGAGAATCGGCCGCGATCATCAGTGGAGTGCGCCGGTCCAGATTGCGCAGAACCCAGTATTCATTGAACCACGCCAGATGTCCGACTTCCCAGATCGGCGGATTCACAATAGGCAGACGCGGGCCGAGCATCTGATCCGGGCTGAGGTCTGTGATCAGGCGCAGGGTGCGCGCGTGCGCATCGTCGAGATGCGCGAGAAGTTCTGCCGCTGTGACGAAATTCGCCATATACTTTAAAGTATGTTCGATACAATGTCCCTGCGACTTCCATGCGCATTCTGATTGTGACGCCGGCGCCGCGCGGATCGCGCTCCGGAAACCGCACAACCGCGCTCCGCTGGGCCAGAATCCTCAGAGCCGAGGGCCACCGGGTTTCGGTCACGGTCGGGTACGACGGTGCTCCGGCAGATCTGCTGGTTGCCCTGCATGCCTGGCGCAGCGCAGCTGCGGTGCAGCACTACCGGGAACGCCATCCGTTCAGGCCATTGATTGTAGCACTGACGGGCACGGACCTTTATCGCTTCCTGCACACCGACCGCGAGATCACGTGCCGCTCCATGGAGCTCGCTGACCGGATTGTGGTTCTGCACGAGGCCGCAATTGGTACCGTTCCTGAGCCGCTGCGCCACAAGGTGCGGGTGATTCTGCAATCGGCGGAAACGCCGCCCAAGAGAAAGCCATCGCTAGGGAGCTTTGATATTTGTGTGATCGGGCATCTGCGTGATGAAAAGGACCCGTTGCGTACAGCCTATGCGGTGCGCGACCTTCCGCCGCAGTCGCAGGTGCAGGTGCTGCATCTGGGGAAGGCGCACACCGATGCCTGGGCGCAGGCAGCACACGAGGAGATGGCGCGAAATCGGCGATATCACTGGCTCGGTGAAGTTCCGTTCCGGCAGGTGCGGCAGGTGTTTTCGCGCAGCCGACTTATGGTGCTGTCATCGCGCATGGAGGGGGGCGCCAACGTGATCTCGGAGGCCGTGGTGGCCGGGGTGCCAGTGGTCGCCTCGCGCATTGACGGATCGGTGGGCCTGCTTGGCCCCGACTATCCGGGATATTATCCGACCGCAGATACGGCAGCGCTCACCGAAATGCTATTGCACGCGGAGCGTGACCCGGCCTTTTATTCGCGTCTGCAGGGCGCCTGTGCACTGCGTGCGCTGCTATTTGATCCGAAACGTGAGCAGCAGGCATGGCACGACGTACTGGCCGGGTTGTAGCAGACGGGTAATTTCCTTCATCATAGGATAAGTGTTACCGGCGCGGCTGTGTCGCTCGGCTCCAGGACCTGTCCTATGATGGCACTTTGGATGTAGCCCAGCTGGTGCAGATCGGCGAGGCAGGCGGCGGCGTTTGCTTCGGGGATGGACGCCAGCAAGCCTCCGGCCGTCTGAGGATCAAACAGCAGCGGGTAGCATGCATGTGTGGCGGTGGCCTCGAGGTTGCGGATAGCCCGCCGCAGACGGATGTTCTCCGGCTGTAGCGAACTGAAAATTCCCCGAGTCAGGGATTCGATGGCTCCTTCCAGAACTGGAAGGCTGTCGAGCTCTACTTCAACGTCGACCTGTGAGGGGCGGGTCATCTCCATGAGATGACCCAAAAGCCCGAAGCCGGTGATATCGGTGCAGGCATGCGCTCCGTGGCGTAACAGGCAGTCGGCGGCGGTGCGGTTTGACTGCAGCATCGATTCCAGCGCCGCATCTATCCAGCGCCCCTTGGCCTGATGGCGCATGTCAGCGGCGAACAGGGTACCGGTGCCCAGGGCTTTCCCAAGAATGAGCCGGTCTCCCGGACGCATGCCGCTCTTGCGAAGAAGCCGGCTGCGCTCCGCCAAGCCATTCACGCTCAGTCCGAAGGCAAGCTCGGCGCCCTCACTCGTATGTCCGCCAACGAGCGCGGTTCCAGATTCCTCGAGTGACACGGCGGCGCCGGCCATCAGTTCGTAGAGCGTCTGTTCGATCTTGGCCTCGGAACCGAACGGAACGCTGGCAATCGCGAGGGCGGACTGTGGCTGCGCGCCCATCGCGTAGATGTCGCCGAGGCTGTGGTTGGCGGCGATGTTGCCGAACAGATAGGGATCGTCGACGATGGCGCGGAAGAAATCCACTGTGTGCACCATAACCTGTCCGGCTGGGACTTCGACGACTGCAGCGTCATCCGCATCGCGCATGCCGATGAGGATATCAGCGCGCGATATTATCGGGATGCGCGCCAGCACGCGGGTAAGCACCGTGCTGCCGATCTTGGAGCCGCATCCACCACAGCGCATCGCCAACTCGGATATTTCACGTATCGCCACGCCGTCGTTCCGGTGACCCGGCACGACCGTGCCAGCGTTCATTCCATTCAGCGGCGGTAGATCCCGATAACGCTGCATCCAGCGCCGGTCTATCCGGTCCTTCCAGCGCCATACGAGCGCCCCTTCCAGTGTCCACGGCCCGCGCGAAGCGACCGCGCGGCGGTCCCCAGTGCTGATCAGAGCGAGAAACCGGCGCTGCGGAAAGAACGCGCTGAGCGTTTCTCCCCTTGATGCGTGCCGCAAGTTTGCGGCCAGCACCGGTCCTTGGCGAACCGCCATCACGCCGGATTTCGCACGTAGATGATTGCGCATGGTCGCGATGTCGCCCGCGGCGAAAACGCCCGGATGAGAAACGGACTGGAGGCAGTCGTCAACTTCGATGAAGCCGCCAGGCGTGGCCGCGAGCCCGGTGCGTGTAATCCAGCCTGGTGCTGCCGCATTCGTTGCCCAGATGAGCGCATCGTATGGAAAGACCAGGTTAGAGCCCGAATGCGTGGCGAGAAGATGTTCTGCCGTGATTTCGTGCACGCGATGCGCGAGATGGACGGATACGTTTCTTTCGGAAAGGATGCGGGCGAATTTCCGCCTTACGCGCTCGTGGTGCGTGGGAAGAATTTGCGGTGCTTCCGAAAACAGGTGGAACTGTACCGGCGCGGTGGCACAGCTCGTTGCGATGCGATGCTGCAGCGAAAGCGTGAGTTCCACCCCTCCGGCGCCACCTCCGACCACCGCAATGCGAAATGAACGCGTGGCATCGCGTACGCGATGCTCGATTGCGTTCCATCCGATGAGAAAACGGTCGACAGGCTTTACCGGAAGCGAGTACTTTGCCGCTCCCGGAATGCCGGCTTCGTCCGGCGTCGAACCGATGTCGATGGAAAGAACGTCATAGGGGACCTCTGGGCGTCCACGGCACAATACCCGATTATTTTTCAGGTCCAGCCCGATCATCTCGTCGTGATATAGACGGCAGCCCGCGAAGTGTGCGAGTGGGCGCAGGTCGACATGAGCCTCATCGAAGTCGTAGTGGCCGGCGATGTAGCCCGGCAGCATGCCGGAATACGGCGTATGGATGTCGCGTGCAATGAGAGTCAGGCGCACACCTGGCTCGGGCCGCATTCCGAAAGCCTTAAGTACGGCTACGTGGCTATGTCCGCCACCGACGAGTACCAGGTCTTTGCGAACAATATATGGTTGACCTTGCATTCACGGCCTACTGGCTTGGTGACGCCGTAGATCGCTCCGTACGTGCGCAGGTTTCGCAATCGCGGTCATGCGCCAAGCGGCTACTTGATCTTCAGCAGTTCAATGTCAAAAATCAAGGTCTCGTTCGGCCCGATGACACCGTCTGCGCCGCCAGCGCCGTACGCGAGATTGGCGGGGATGTAGATTCTCCACTTGGATCCAACGCGCATTAGCGGGAGCGCCTGCTGCCAGCCTTGGATTACCCCACTGAGCGGGAATGTGGCCGGCCTTCCACGCTTGTACGAGCTGTCGAACACAGTGCCGTCGAGCAGGAGTCCTTGATAGTTGGCGACGACAGTATCGCTGATCTTCGGCTTGGGACCCTTGCCTTCGGTGATTACCTTGTACTGCAGTCCGCTGGGAAGTGTGACGACGCCCGGTTTTTTCCCGTTTTCGGCGAGAAACTTGGATCCAGTTTCCAAGTTCTTCTGCGCCAGGGTGGAGTAGTCAGCCTGGCGCTTGTGCTGGTAGGCAACAACCGCTGCGCGCATCTGGTCGCTGTTGAGCCTTGCGGGTTTCCCGTTCTCCGCGTCCTCAATCGCCTGCAACAGGGCCTTGGGATCGATATCCATGTGTTGACGCTTGAGGTTCTGCCCGATCTTGTACCCGACCACATAGCTGAGGCGCTGTTTGTCGGTGGTCAGTTTTGGCGAAGTCGCGGCGCAGCCGCCCATGAAAACTGCGACCAAAGTGAAGGTAAGTGGAACCCGGATGCTCATGGCTGTCCCTCAGAGATTGCGTGTTTGGAGTTCTCGCCAAGCAAATAGGACGGCGGTGCCGATTCCTTGTCGTTGGGAGGCGGGTTGTTGGTGGGTAACGTTCCCGCCGGTGCCGATCCCGCTACAGTGCCATGTTCCCACAACCACCGGTTCGAGCCAAGTGCGCCGATGCTGCTATCGGCGCCGCCGCGCCCGCCAGAAAGTCCTATCGCCGCAATGTGAGTAATTGTGGAATGACTGCGGGAGTGACCAGTCGATCCCATATTGAAACGACGCCGGTCCCGGAACCCGAAGTCGTCCGCGCTTTCAGGCTCCGCTCCGACAGGCCTTGGCCTTTGACCGAAGTGCGTGAACACCATCAGGTATCCGGGATCCATGCAAGTATGGCGCAGCATTGACGATGTCAGTTCCTTGCTGCGGACAGGCCTTGCATGGACATGTTACAGTGACTGCGACTACGGAATCACTAGCACCCTTCGGTGCGGGTTCCTGATTTTCCAAGTGCAACCAGCGGGAAAGCGACTGATGACGGCATCCAGGGCGGCGGGCAAGGAAAGGGCGGTTTACCTGAAGGACTATCGGCCGCCGGACTACCGTATCGATCACGTGCACCTTGGCTTCAGTATGGACGAGGAGTCAACGCAGGTGCATGCGCGGCTTGATGTGGTCGGCAACGGCGTTTCTCTCGGTCGGCCGCTGGTACTTGATGGACGTGAACTCGATCTGAAGTCGATTGCGCTGGATGGGCGCCGCCTGAATCCCCGCAAGGACTATCGGGTGGACGCCGAGCATCTGACGATTCCACGCGTGCCTGGCCGATTCACCCTGGAAATCGAAACCGAGATCCATCCGCGGAACAATACCACCCTGATGGGTCTGTACGTCTCCGGCGGTAATTTCTGCACCCAATGTGAAGCGGAGGGATTCCGCAAGATCACGTATTTTCTGGACCGTCCGGATGTGATGGCCAGGTATACGACTACGATCGTGGCGGACAAGCTGCGCTATCCGGTTCTGCTGTCCAATGGCAATCCGGTGGAGCGTGTCGATCTCGGCGATGGCCGGCATCGCGCAACATGGGTTGATCCTCATCCGAAACCTTCCTACCTGTTTGCGCTGGTTGCCGGGGATCTAGCGTGTGTCGAAGACCAGTTTGTGACGCGCTCCGGTCGTCCGGTGCTTCTGCATATGTATGTGCAGCACCATAATGCTGACAAGTGCGGGCACGCCATGGCATCGCTCAAGAAGGCGATGCAGTGGGATGAGTGCGTGTTCGGGCGCGAATACGACCTCGATATCTACCAGATCGTCGCGGTCGATGACTTCAATATGGGAGCCATGGAGAACAAGGGGCTGAATGTTTTCAACTCGGTGTATGTCCTGGCCAGGCCCGATACTGCCACCGATGCCGACTACCAGGCGATCGAGCGGGTGATTGCGCACGAGTACTTTCACAATTGGTCGGGAAATCGCGTGACCTGCCGTGACTGGTTCCAGCTAAGCCTGAAAGAGGGGTTTACTGTGTTTCGCGACCAGGAATTCGGCGCGGATGCGACTTCGCGCGGGGTGGCTCGGGTGCAGGACGTGAACGTGCTGCGCACCCACCAGTTCAGGGAGGATGCCGGGCCCATGGCTCACCCCGTACGGCCAGAGTCTTACGTCGAAATCAACAATTTCTATACGACGACGGTTTACAACAAGGGCGCAGAAGTAGTTCGTATGCTCAAGGAGCTGATCGGTGCGGACGGATTCCGCCGCGGCGCCGATCTGTATTTTGAGCGGCACGACGGCCAGGCAGTGACCACCGATGATTTCGTCAAGTCGATGGAGGATGCGAACGGCGTCAATCTGAGCCAGTTCCGGCTCTGGTACAGCCAGGCGGGCACTCCGCAAGTACATATCGGGCGGGCCTATGATGCGCGCTCAGGTATCTACATACTTCATGTGCGCCAGACCTGTCCATCGACGCCCGGTCAGCCGCGCAAGGAACCTTTCCATATTCCACTTGCCATCGCGTTGCTGGATGACGAAGGACGGGAGCTGCCCGTCAGATTGATGGGCGAGCATTCCGGGGTGGTAGGAACGCGCGTGCTGCAGCTGCGGCAGACGGAGGAAACCTTCGTATGTGTGAGCGTCCTGCAGGAGCCGGTGCCGTCGTTGCTGCGCGGGTTCTCGGCACCAGTCAGGTTGCAGAGTGATCTGAGTGACAGCGAGCGTTGCTTTCTGCTGGGCCGCGACGGCGATCCGTTCAGCCGCTGGGAGGCCGGCCAGCAGCTGGCAGCTGGACTCATTCTCAACTTGGCGACGCAGTCCCGCAAACAAAGCACGCAGCCCCTGAACCCGCAGTTCGTCGACGCCTTCCGGGCGACGTTGCGCAGTAATGATCTGGATAAAGCGATGATCGCGCAGGTGTTAACCCTGCCGTCCGAGTCCTACCTTGCGGATCTCATGGTTCCGGTCGATCCGCAGGCGCTGCACGATGCCCGCGTTTCCGTGTTGCGGTCTTTGGCGCAGACGCTGCGGGACGATCTGCTTGCCGTATACCGGGATAATGTCGGGCGCGGGGGCTATAGCGTGGATCCCGAGTCTGTCGGACGTCGCAGCCTTAAGAATCTGTGCCTTTCGTACCTGATGGAGCTCGATGACCCAGAGGTGCGGGCGATGTGTGTCGGGCAGTTTCAGCGCGGTGACAACATGACCGACGTAATGGCTGCACTACGGGCGCTCGCGAACAACGACTGCCACGAGCGCCGCGATGCGCTCGCGGCGTTTCATAAGAAATGGCAAGGCGAGCCGCTGGTTCTGGACAAATGGTTCGCGCTTCAGGCCACTTCACGGCTGCCGCAGACGCTTGCCGAGGTCAAGGCGCTTACCCGCCATCCGGCATTTACTCTGAAGAATCCCAACCGGGTGCGCGCCTTGATTGGTTCGTTCTGCACCGGCAATCCCGCGCGGTTCCATGACCGCAGCGGCTCCGGCTATGCCTTTCTGGCCGACCAGGCGCTAAAAATCGACCGGCTGAACCCGCAGGTTGCGGCACGGCTTGTCGGGGTGCTCAGCTTATGGCGGAAGTATGAAGCGCGGCGCCAGGCACTGATGAAGAGGCAGCTCGAGCGCATTCTGGCAGCGCCGGCACTTTCCCGGGACGTGCACGAGATTGCGTCGAAGAGTCTCGGATCAGCGGGTGCAAAGGGGAAGGGTCGGGGTGGCGTGCGTCGCCGGAGCAGACGGCGGAGCTGATGCCGATGCTGGTCAGGCATTCAGATCCGGAATCATACGGCTTTCGAGACGCGCAATGAAATCCTTCAGCTGCAGCCTTCGTTTCTTCATTCGCCTCAGCTGCAGCTGGTCAGTGGACAGATCCGCCGACAGCTGGGAAATAGTTTGATCCAGATTCCGGTGCTCGATGCGCAGCTGTAACAGCATCTGTCGCAATGCCTCGCCGTCTTGATGATCCATGTTCTTTCTTCTTCTGGTTGCGGCCGGGTTTCGGCCGAGGTCGCAGAGTTTTCCCAAACTGACGCGTGGTCTGGTACAGCCGGTACAGGCTTTATATTAAGATTATAGCTGTGCGGAGTCAGAAACCACGGGTCAGCATCACTCTCCCTCCCCGTGAGACATCGGGCTCCAGATCCCGCCCGAGCTGCGCACAGAGCAGTTTTGTGCCAGTTTCGAGCGTACCCTTTGAAAGGTGGCCGCCCAGCCGAGGTAAAGTACCTGTGACGTTCCGTCCAGCTGGGGTTTCGCGCCGCCAAGGTCTGCATGTGTGAGCTATGCGACCAGAGGGGGCCGGTGAATTTTCCCGTGTGCACGCTTGCGCGTGAATATTATCCGACAGCGCCAGTCCGCTTGACAATGCTCCGAGGCTGGATTGTCGGGCGAAATAGCGGCAACATGGATCTATGGATCAGATCATGGCTATTCCTGGCTGCGGAGGTGGCGCGATGCCGGTGGGTGGGGCCGCGACCTTCAACGCGACTTTGGATGAAGGAGCGAAGGAACCATTTTCGCCAGGAACTGTCGGATCGACGAGACCCCTAATTAATTAAATCCGAAGTTTTTTTTGAGGAACACGAACATGGATTACTCCACGGCAGAAAATCAGATTGCTCAGATCCAACAGCAGTCCCAGACTGCGATTCAGAACATGCAGCAGTTCGCACAGAAACTGCGTGCGGCAGCCCCGGACGAGACGACCGGGCGCGAATGGGCGCTGGATATGCGGGAGATCGCCTTGGCAATGCAAAGCCAGAACCAGGCCATGGTGGGTCTGGTCAACCAGATGGCGGAATACATCAAGACGTTGGAAGCGCAGATGGCCACACATCCCAGCCCGAGTGTGCAGCCGCGCGGTTGGGCATCGCAGCCATCGGGGGGCGGAGGGTTCTGGGGCAGCGTCACCAGCGGGCTGGGAGTCGGCGCCGGATTTGCCGTGGCAAACGACCTGGTCGGCGACCTCTTCAACATGTTTTAGTCTTCGCCGGACCGACCCGGTCTGCAACCCGCAGCGGTATCCTGCCTTGCCTGAAGCGACATCCTGGTGCGCTGTCGGCAAGCGCAGCAGCCGTCCCCGGTGTTCATCGCACAGTTTCCCGACCTGTGCGCTGTCCTCCGGAATGATTCCCGGCTCCTTGCTGCGCAGGTGTGAATTGCGCGCGGTTCGGGAATGAGGGATCATGTCTTATTCTCCTGATTGGCGGTCAAGACATTCCATGGACAAGCCGAAGATAATCACGGCCTTGCCGCAATGTCGCTACAAGCTCGGCGGATTCGTCATCACGGTGTTGGGTGAGGTCGAGAGCGGGGATGGCGTCGCTTATCGCTACATTGCCGCCGTTATCACGGAAGGCGATCCGGAGCCGGGTCTGTATATTACGGCCGAGCGCGAGGCCAGAGGTCTCGGGCGCAAGGGCATGCACGTTATGCGCATAATCATGCGCGATGGTGCGCAAGTCGTCGGTTCCTCCGACCGCTGGGGTGATCTCGATCTATTCGTTACCGATGTGCTGGAAGTCGTGTCGCGGGTCCTCGACCTGCAGGATGAGGAACCCTATCTGCTGAGTTGACCGTCTTCGCCGCGGATTCCTCGGGATGGAATCGCTAGATTGGGTGGCGCATGACTTCCCGTTGCGACATTTCATGGGAGACCGGATACCAGGACAGTGACGTTCGGACCGGGCGCCGGCGGAGATTCCAGGCAGGTATGATGTCGATGTCCCAGGGAGAGCCCGTTTTCGGTATCAGATGTGCAGCCCTGACCGGGGGGGTCGAGGACGGAGTGAAGTATCTGCGCGCAGGGTGCACGGCGGACGGTTGATTACGCAGGCGCAGCTTGCTCGTTTCTGAGTGATGCTTCATCGAGCCCCGCGGCTAGGTAGCGGTTTTCGTTTGCACACTGCGGGTGATGTTCAATCTGCTCAATATCCGGACGCTGGAATCGCAGGGATATCTGTGTGGTCCTATGGTCCAGATGTTCGGCCAGCAACCGGCACTGCTTCATGTTACAGGCAAGCAGCTTGTGTCGCTCGAATCTGCCGTCAACCGGCCAACGCTTTAAGGCCGGTCTGGCCAACGTCGCCCTCTTCGGTTTTCAATCCTTTTCTTCAGGCTCCTCAGATTTCACGCGGCCGATCTTGCCCAGTGGTATCACGACATGCATGCCGGTGGAGGTGTCTGGTTCGTCGGTGAAGTGGGGGCGATGATTTGTGGGTCGTCCCGCCGCCTCGGATAGTTCGCGCTCACGTGCGGCAATGAGGCCGAAGCACTCACGGATCCCCTGCACGGTCTTGTCGGAAAGGGGGTGGCTGTGTCCAGGCCGGGTAAACGTGTCCTTGGCGATATCGGTCAGCACTTTCTTGACTGAACGCAGGATGCGTTCTTCCGCAGAGAGAGCCTCGGTAGTCATGGGTCACCTTCTGGCGCAGCGTGGCGCCGTCATGTATGAGATAAGGCGTATTCTGGCACAGTTTGCCGACGAGCCCGCGATTGTCTTGTGGTGGGCGGCATTTCACTTGACTGCCGGGGGTGGCGTGGCTGCAGTTGTGGCGGAGTCTGAAAGTGCCAGATCCTTCAAGGTCTGGCCATGCACGGAATCCTCCAGAGCCCGGTCCATGTTCTGAATCAGTCGATCCACATACGGTTCTTGCGGGAACCTGCGGCTCAACGGAACTTCATCCTCGCCCGCACTGTTTACCGCGTCAACCAGTGTTTTTAGCGACACAATCTCGGGGGACCTAGCAGGAAGGTAGCATTCCGGCTCGCCGGCTGAACGCACCACGAGCCCGCGCCGCTCGAGCAGGTTCAGCATGGTTGCAACGACCGCCTCGGGAATGCCGGCCTGTTTGGCGAGACTGTCACGGCTGCAGCCCGCTCCGCTTCCGTAGTGATTGCGGCCGATCCAGGCCATGAGCATGAGTGCAAGCCGCTCCTGTCCCCGGGCGCTCAGACGCAATTCCCGCCGATACAGCGTGAGAGATTCGGGGTGCTGGTGATAGAAGGCGATGCTGGCCCCCACGAGCAGAATCAACCAGCTCAAATAAAGCCAGATCATGAACATCACCACAATGGCAAAGCCCGAGTAAATCGCGCTGTAGTGCGTCGAGCCCACGACAAACGATGCGAAAAGCCAGCCGCCAGCTTCCCACAGGGTGCCTGCGATGACGCCCCCGGTCACGGCCGATCTAAGTCGTACCCTGGTGTTCGGAATGAACACGTAGACAAAGGAGAAGGCCGAGATTACAAGCACGTACGGTGCCAGCGCGCCGACGATCCGCATTACCGCGCCTAGCGGCTCAGTTTGCGCCAGATCTCTTACGATCGATGCGTTCATCAGCGTGGCGGTCAGGCCCATTGCTGAGAACACCAGTACCGGTCCGACGGTCAGAACGCTCAGATACTGGCTGAATCTTTGGACAAGTGGCCTCGTCTGGTCCAGCCGCCAGGTGTAGTTAAAGGCGCGCTCCACTTTTTGGACCAGTGACGCAACGGTGTAGATCAGCAGACCCAGGCCCAGCGCACCGAGCACACCAACCTTGATGTGCTCGACGAACCCGATGATGCGCGCGCTGATTACGCCGCTCTTATCGCCGAGCGGTGCCAGGAAATGGAGCAGTAACGGCCGGATTGCATTATGGACCCCGAATGCCTTGAGTACGGAAAAACTGACGGCAAGCAGCGGTACTAACGATAGCAGGGTGGTATACACAAGGCTCATCGCCTGAAGCGTGAGCTGCCCGTCGGTAACATCGTGTGTTACGACATGGATGACGCGCAACAGCCATAGAGTCCTCCGGCGCAGTGGCGAAAGCGACGCCAAATCAGCATTCCAGAGGGACTCGTAGAGAGTGGTGCGAAGTCTGCCGAAATCCATGATGGCGCACATCCTCTGCCGTCTGTCGGGATTGTTATTGGCGTGTCTCGTGGATTGCAGGCAGGCCGATACTAGATAATATACAATGGCGACGCGGGCAAGCATAACTGCGCAGTTGATGCGTTTGGTAGCGGTGTTGCCGTTTGCGCGCATACACACCGCAGGTGCGGTTCCTCGCTTGTTCATTGCCCGGTCGTCGGGTAGGCATTCCCGGACACCATTTCACGGAATCAATTGGCGTACCGCCGGTCTATAGAAGTTAAGAAGTTATGGGACTGAAGGTCTGTGACAGGGCTGTTTTTGACCCAGGTGTTCTGGCGCGCCTTCGACAAAGGGGTTCCCGCGGCAGAGAATGGGTTGTCGAGTTTTTTGGAGGTAGCTGAGACAATGAAACTGCGAAATCGATTTGCGACCATGTCGCGCGTCGTGCGTCTGCGGCAAAAGCAGCGTGCGGACGCGCAGGCGCCCGGGCCGAACCCGGGCAAGCGCCTACGGGTACCGTGGGAGTCGAAGAAAGACTGATGAGGTCGATCCCTGGTGGGCGTGGCTGACTATGCAGCCATCCCGCAATGGTGGGGACGTGGGGATTGACAGTGACGACTGCCGCGGGGCGCGTATGCGCTAATCGTATTGTTGCCGCCGCTCCGCGGCTTCGGGCTTGATTTCCCCAAAACCGCCGTTGTTGCAGGAGAATGTTACTCTTTTTCCGGAGATGGTAGTTTCCAGCAGCACCTGGCGACCCCACAGGCGGTATACATAGCCGAGAGTTTTTTCCAGATACTCGCGTTGCAGGTCGCGCCCGTCGTGTTCGTGCCTCAATAGCAGCACTCGATTATGGTCGAAGTCGGCATCCACGATGCGGATGACCGGCACGGTCGCCATTCCCACATTTCGCAGGAGTGAATCGCGCACCGACTCCCAGTGATCGGTATCCGATATCTGCGAAATCACCATTTGGCCTTGCTCGTGGCGGTACTCAAACAGGTCCATCTCACGCATCAGCTGTTCCGTTAGAAACCGTCGCAGAAAGGATACGTCGCGATCGGTTTCCCGTACCTCGAAGATCTTTTCCCTGCGGTCCGATACGATCGGATGTTCGGCGGCGCCGGACGGCTGCACGTTGTCGTAGCGCCGCCGTATGTCCTCCCAAAGTTTGAATCCGAGGTAGTAGGGATTGAGTCCGCCAGGATGGGAGCGCACAACCTGGTTGTGATGAATCAGGAACTCCAGATGGAGATCCTCCGGCAGCTCCAGACTGTTCATGATCTGATGATGCCAGTAGCTGGCCCAGCCCTCGTTCATGATCTTGGTCTCGATCTGGGGAATGAAATACTGGGACTCATCATGGACGATGCGCAGCAGATCCTTTTGCCATTCGCCTATGTAGGGTTGGTACTCGGCAATGAACAGCAGAATGTCCTCTTCCGGTTCCAGCGGTAGCTTGTTGAGATCCGGTGCATGATATTCACGCGGCTTGTGAATTCCCGCATACGGATCCCTGGGAGGTATCGCATCTACCAACGCGCGTTCCCGCTGCTCATTGCGTGAAAGCTTCCTGATGGCCGTGTCGCGCCGGCACTGCAGCGACAGGGCATGGGCAGCATCCAGGATCTCCTCCACCCGCTGTTGACCAATGGACGGGTCTTCGACATAACGCCGGACACGGTCGGCGCGCAGCTTGAAGTGCGAAATTGCCAGCTCCGGACGTGTGTTGCGGAACGTGAAATTGTTCCTGAAGAAGTCGTTGTGCCCGTAAACATGCGCAATCGTCAGAATCTGCAGACACAGAGAATTGTCGCGCATCAGGTAGGCGAGGGAAGGTGTGGCGTTGATCACCATTTCGTACGGCAGTCCGGAAACACCATAGCTGTACAGGGTCTTGAGCTTCTCGTATGCCTTGCCGAATGACCAGTGCGGGTAGTGTGCAGGCATGCCGTGATAGGCCATGCAGCCGAGCATCTGCTCGTGGTCACATACCTCAAATTCCTGGGAAAAGCACTCCAGGCCGAACTCTCGTACTTTCTCTTGGATGCGGGCATCCCAGTATTCCAGATCCCGAATCGTCCAGTTGCGGGCCATCTCGCCTCCCTGTGCTACGGGTAGTCCACCGTCTCGGCGGCGCGCTCACGCAATAGCAGCTGTTTGAATCCCGGCCAGATATCCTCTTTGTTCTCGATCATAAGCGCATGGAAGTTCGTGGCCTCTATCTTCTCGAACAACTCCAGCAGCGTATCGCCATAGGATCCGGAATTGAGCGGCTTGATCTCGCCATATCCAAACAAATTGCAGACCTCAGCCAGTTCCTGCGCCGCCCTGAGGGCGGCCGGGTTGTCCTGGCTCCAGTTGTCCCCGTCCGAGCAGTGGAAGGCATATACATTCCACAGCGACGGGTGAAATCGTTCCTTGATGATCTCCAGGGCTTTCTGGTATCCCGACGATATTATGGTTCCACCGGATCCACCCTTGGTGAAGAACTCCTCTTCGTTTACTTCCCGGGCCTGCGCATCGTGCGCAATGAACACGACTTGAACATTGTTGTAGCGGGTCCTAACAAACTGATACAGCAGGAAAAAGAAGCTGCGCGCGAGATATTTCTTCATGGTCTCCATTGATCCGGAGGTGTCCATGATGCACAGAACAACGGCGTTTGACTGGAACCGCAGATCACGTACGATGTGGCGGTATTTGAGGTCGTCGCGATGAAAGGGGAAACGTCCCGCCCCGAGCTCACTGGCGGGGTGCGCGTGCGCCGCCAGCTTACGACGTATGCGCGCCATCGCCGTACGTCTTTTATCGAGGTGGGCACGCACGCCCACCCGCCGGAATCCCTTGCGCTTGCGCAAGCTTTCTACTGGAACTTCACGCAGTTTTTTGCGTTCCATGTCGGGCAGTTCCAGATCCTCGAACATGATGTCGGCCAGTTCCTCAAGCGTGATTTCCGTTTCATAATAGTCGACGCCTGGCTGGCTGCCGGCTTTGCCGCCGGACTGCGCTCCTTCGGTCTCCGCAATCACTTGTCCCGGTTGACTGTCTCCCTGCCCGCTGCCGACTCCCGGGGATTCTTCGCCGAATATGAAGTGGTACTCGCGTACGCCGCGAATCGGAACCTTGATGATCTTGTCGCGGCTCTGGCCGATGATTGATTCCTCGGCGACGATGTCAGCCACGTTCTCGCGGATGGCCTCGCGCACTTTCTGACGATGGCGTAGGCGGTCCCCAGCGCTGCGATCGGAGCGCAACGCATCGGACTCAGAATATGAGCGAAATAGCGATCCCGTCATGCCCTGGTCTCCGTAACCGCACTCAGTCCTTCCACAGATTGTTGGCGGCGTACTTCAGTACTACCTCGGCCGAATGCGGGCTGTAGCCGCGATCCAGCAGTGCTTTGATCAGGTCATCGTACTTCTTGAGCTGCTCCTCGTCGCGAGTGCGCGATTTGGTAATGACGCGGCTCATTTCCCGGACTGAGCTCATGAGCTTGCGCTCGATTGCCTCCTTGAGCGGTTCGTAGGAATGATGCGAAACTTTCTCTCCGCGGCGACTCTTGGCCCAGAGATAAGCCATCACCTCCTGGCGAAACCCCTGCGCGGCGGAACCGACGATGGCGATCTGCTCCTCGACCGACTTGAGGAAGCCCTCGTCCGGCTGCAATTCTTCGCCGGTGTTGCGGTCCTTCAGTCGCGTCTTGTTGACATAGGCCTCGGCATGATCCAGGTAATTCTGGAACAGCGCCTCTGCCTGCTCGTCGAAGGAGAACACGAATGCCTTGGTAATTTCCTTCTCCAATATCTCGAGATAGGCCTTGTGCAGAATGTCCTGCAGAAATTCTAGGTACTGCTTGCGGACATCGTCTGGAAGATCCGCGCCCTTGACCATGTTGATCAGGGCTTCGCGCACATTGATAGGGTTGATTCCGTCCGGGCTCTCGGCCAGCGCATTGTCGATCGCCTTCATGATGAAGCGCGGCGAGATGCCGAACATGCCTTCGCGCCTCGTCTCCTCGCGCAGTTCGCGCACGTTGATTTTCGCTGTCTTGCCCTTTTCGACCACGTCTTCGCCGTTGTAAAGACGCAGCTTGGTCATCAGGTCACACTTGTTGGTCGGCTCGAGACGCGAAAGGACCGCAAACATCGCCGCCAGTTCCAGAGTGTGCGGTGCGATATGTTCGCGGAAGTCCGACCTCTCCATGAGCTTTTGGTAGATCTTGATCTCCTCGGTCAGACGCAGGTTGTACGGCACCTTGATCACGACTACGCGGTCCAGTATCGCCTCATTCGTCGGATCACCCTTGAAGCGTTGCCACTCTGCCTCATTCGAATGGGCAACGATGCAGGTATCTACGTAGACGGTACCGTGCCGGCCGGGTGCCGGAATGAACTTCTCCTGGGTTGCGGTGATCATCGTGTGCAGGTATTCGGGCTCGTTCTTGAATACCTCGATGAATTCAGTCATCCCGCGGTTGCCGACATTGAAGGCGCCATTTAGGTCGAGCGCGCGTGGATCGCCCTCCGAGAAGGTGTCAAGCTTGGAGATGTCCACCGAGCCGATAAGCACGGACGTATCCTGGTTGTTCGGGTCTACCGGTGGCACTACACCCACGCCGCGGCGTTCGTGCCGCGAGAACGGTACCGTCAGGATCGGTACGTCCTCATAACGGCCTTTGAATTCCTCTTTGAGGCGGTGCCGGCACACCGGGCAGAGTTCGCCCTCCAAGTGGAGTCCAATCATCTTCTCAAACTCATTGCGCAGGTGTTTCGGGATGAGGTGAAGCGGCTCCTCCGCCATGGGGCAACCATCTATGGCATATACCGGCGCGCTTTCCTCGAGACCGCGTTGCAGTCGCTCGACAAGGGAGCTTTTTCCAGCACCGACAGGTCCCATGAGATAGAGGACCTGGCGTGACTCCTCGCCGTGCATGGACGCGGAGTGGAAATAACGCACAACCTGCGCGAGCATGGGTTCCACGCCGAAAAACTCTTCGCTGAAGAAAGGGTAGACTTTGACTGCCTCGTCGCCGAACAGCCTCTTGATTCGCAGTTCGGTGGGGCCCGTAATAAGCGATGTGCCGTGGCGGACAATCGCGTCATAGATGCGCACGTGCGCGAGCTTGGGGATGGAAGGGTCGGCCTTGACCTTTTCGAGGTACTGGAGGAATGTTCCTCGCCACTCCAGGTTTTCGCGACTCGCGCGATCTTTCTCGATCAGTTCAGCGAACCTGGATGTCTTGTCAGTCATAACCGACCTCCTCATTGATTCTGCATTCAATTACCGTTTGTAGTCACGTTCCCCCTTTGTGGACCTGTTTTTGTGGATCTTGTGTATATTAAATATAGTGTATCTTATATACCGCGTTTCCACCGCGGAATCCAAGAGCCCATTCCATGCGCCGCGCGCCCTTTTTAGCCCTTCGCGCGGGTGACCAGTTGCGGCGAACGGCATGTGCGTTGCCGCTCGCTACCGCTTATTTTATAATTGATGAGACCAACAATCGGGCAATGTGTTTCAGACATTCGGACTTGAATATCTGGTGTGACGCACAGGTGCGACATGAAATGCACCGACTCAAACAGTGATAGCAAGCGTCGTGCCAAGGCCAGCTGCGTCCGTGGATGCAGTCCCTGGCACCGCGTAATCGTGCCGAAGAAGCAATTTCCGTGGCCGTGGGGCGAAATAACCGCATCGGCCGCACGCCAAGTTCGTTGTGACTCGCGGTGCAAGGCACTGATATAGTACCGACTAATGAACTGGTATTCCGGTTGGCGCGGTTTGGCGGCGGGAGTGCGCAAAAGGCAAGGCATGTCGCTGGCTGCCCCAGGCTCAATACGTAGCGATGTCGGGGAAGGGTGACCGACGGTTTTCGACAGCTGCTGTGTCTCCGCAGCGCAGCAGTATGGCGCCGCAATTCAGCGGCCGTCGGGTATGGACGCTGGCGCGCAGTGCAAATGGACTGGACAGTGACCGTAAAGAATCAAGAGGGAGCTATGCCTGCAAAAAAAAGCCCCAAGGTTCGTTCGGTCACGACGGCGGAATATGCAATGCTGGCGGCGTTCCGCTATGCCCTGAGGCAGTTTTTGCGTTTCAGCGAAAATGTCGTGGGATGCGTAGGCCTGACACCGCAACAGCACCAGGCGCTGTTGGCGATCCGGGGTTTTCCAGGGCGCCACCGGCCCACGATCGGTGAGCTTGCGGAGCGACTGCAAATCAAGCACAACAGTGCGGTAGGGCTCGTGGATCGGCTGGTGAGCCGGAGCTTGATGGTGCGGCATCCGGCGTCTACGGATCGCCGCCAGGTATATGTGTCCCTGACGCCGCGCGGCGCCCGGGTGTTGGAACGTCTTACCGCAATGCACAGGGCAGAGATTCAGCGTGTCGGCCCCGGAATTGGGTTGCTGCTGCAGCGTCTGTCCACGGCGAAGCAGGGATCCGGCGTGAAGCGGAGGCGTAGAAAGCGGGCCACCCTTCCTCGGCGCGGCCTTCCGTAACAAACACTTATTTAAGTTTCTTTGATTGGCGGCCGGACCCAGGACTCTGAGCCAGTAAGATATTCCCTGGTCCGGGCTGGACGGTGCGGATTGAGACCCATGTCAGGTACGGCGGGCTGGCCCGATGCGGCTGGATGGCCCGTCTGGCCTGAGGTGAACTAAAGTAGCGGTTGCCTTTCGACCCTGCTCCTACCACAATTGGCCACAAATCATAGCAAAATAGCCTAAAATCAAGTTATTACTTTACCCCCAGGTCGCTAGGGGGTGGGGAAGCCGCAAGGCAACGTCAGTCTGGAGCCGGTGATTTGCCTGAATGCCTGTAGTCGGCGGCAGCCAGGTGGATCACGGACGGTAAGAGATCAGGACGTCTGCGTAGTTACCGGCCTGTTCGTGCGGCGGCCGTGAGGAGTGTGGTTGGCATGTATGAATCCTTCTACAAACTGAAGGAGAAGCCATTTTCGCTGCTTCCCGATACCGACTATCTGTATCTGAGTCGAAAACACGGGACAGCGCTGGCTTTGCTCGAGTACAGCCTGCTCAAGCAGGACGGATTTTGCGTCATCAGCGGTGAGGCCGGCGTCGGCAAGACGACGCTGATTCGCCGGCTGCTTGCCCAGCACGCCGATCGCATTACCATTGGCTTAATCTCTAATACCCTTGGGTCACTCGGCGAACTCCTCGGCTGGATCACCGTCGCGTTCGGGCTAGAGTACCAGGATCGAACCAGGTCGCAGCTGCATGATGGCTTTCTCCAGTTTCTGGCCGACCAGCACGCGCAGAACCGGCAGACCGTCCTAATCATCGACGAAGCGCAGAATATTTCAGCTGCGATGCTTGCCGAACTGCAGACGCTGTCAAAGGTGATTGTCGGCGCAAATCAAGCGCTAAAGACCATTCTCGTCGGCCAGCTGCAGCTGCGGGCCACTCTGCGTGCCCCCGGGCTCGAACACTTTACCAAGCACATTGTGGTTGATTACCATCTCGGACCTCTGGGCCGCGATGAAACCGGGGAGTACATCCGTCATCGCCTGTCCGTTGCCGGAGGAGATCCGGGAATTTTTGACGATGAAGCCTGCGATGCGGTTTTCCATTACAGCGGTGGAATACCGCGGTTGACCAACCTGCTTTGCGACAACGCCCTCGCTTGCGCACAAGCACTGAAGCAGACCGTCGTGGGGGCGGACATCGTGCACACCATCATGCGCGACCGCGAGGCGCGTGGGACGTTGCCGCAGTTCGCGACCGGACGGGCGGCAGGCACGCCACTGCAGAAGATGCCGGCCACCGGCGAATTAGCTACCGAGGTGCTCCAGGCGCTGAAACACAAAGCTGCTGTCGGCGAAATGCCGGACGCCAGCCAGCCAGCGCGGGCCGGATTGAATGATGCCGGCGAAGATCGGCAGCATGCCGCCATCGGCAAGCTCATCAATATTGAGAACTGGCCTCGTAACGAGCGGCGTGCAACGATCCGGCATCGAATGGCTCGCCCGGGAGGGGAGCGGCTCGAATGGGAGACTATTGAATCGCGTTCGTCCGCGGCCGCGTCTGTTGTTCCATCGGCCTCGGAGGCGATGCCCAACTCCGGAGTAGAACGGAGATCGCAGGCTATAGATTCTGAAGGTGTCCTGTCAGACGATACGGCGATCGCTGACCTTGAGGGGAGGGAGGACATGGAAAAATATCAAATGATCGCACTCACGGGCGACCGGCGATCACGCGTCTTCTGGGGAGGGGCAGTCATGCTTGGGTTCACCGCCGGACTGCTGGTCGCGGCGATCCTGATTGGTGCTGCATACCTAAGCATGGATCTGCGTGCGGCGCCGGTTGGCGAGTCACTCGCGCCAGTAGCGCCACTTGCCCCCGTCGCAGCTAAACCGCCCGCTTTATTGCCACCGGCGCCCACGCCGGTGGCAGCAACCCAATCTGTACCGGCCGCGACGCCCCGCTCTGTCGACAAGGCCCGGCTGCGCGAGTTACGAAATGAAAGGGACGCGGCGATTACTGAGGCCCGTGCCCTGCAGAAGGAACGTGACGCGGCGCTGGCGGTTGCCCAGGCACGCGAGCGCGCGGCGAAGGCGGAGCTGCGCGCTGCCTTGGCCGAAGAGCGCGCGCAGGCAGCGCTGCGTCGACGTTCGTCCCCGGTGGTGGTCGAGCCGTCCTCCGTGCAGGCCGCTGCACCGGCAGCGCATCCGAAGCGCGTTGCTGAAGCGGCGCTGCCTGTGGCGCGACGCCCCAGCCCGCCGTCAGTGCCGAGCGGGGCATCCGCGGTCATCAAATTTTCCCCCAATCCCTGCAACGGGCCCGCCGCCAAATTCCTGTCGACCTGCAAGGAATGAGGCCGGAGGGCCTCGACCGCTGCGATGGTTTGCCTAAGAGGTTGGCCGGATCCGCGATCGCAGGCGAACGTCTCCCTTATATATGCCTGCACCCGTCCTACACGCCGGTCGCCTGGCTGATGAGACCACGCAGCGCTTGCCGTTGCGGTATCAGCTGGCTAGGGCGTCGACTTGCGAGCGCTGCTTTTGAAGTTCGGCCAGGATCGCCTCGAATTCCCGTACGCGCCTGAGTTCCTGCTCTACAACCTGTTTCGGTGCACGTGCGACAAAGTCGCTGTTGGCAAGCTTGCCACGCGCCTTGGCGAGCTCTTTTCCCGTTCTCTCGATCTCGTTCTTGAGGCGCGCGAGTTCCTCGTGCTTGTTGATGAACGCACCTAACGGTACCAGTACCTTCAGTTGACCTACTAGCTGCATGGCCGACTCCGGGGCAACATCGGTCCCACCGAGCCAGGTAAGCGATTCCATGCGGGCAAGCGACGTAAGATAATGCCTGTTGCGCTGCATCCATGTGTGTTCCTGATCACTGCCATTCTGCAGCAGCACCGGCAGCAGCTTGGACGGTGTGATGTCGCGTTCGCTGCGTACGGTTCGCGCGGCCGTGATCACCCCCATCACCCAGCGGGTTTCCGCGACTGCGGCCGGGTCGAGTTGCCGCGCATCGGAATGCGGATAGGGCTGCAGCATGATGGACCGTCCGCCGTGGCCTGCCAGCGGCGCCACACGCTGCCAGATTTCCTCGGTTATGAACGGCATGAGTGGATGAAGCAGGCGCAGCGCAGCCTCTAGGGTTTGCACCAGCGTTCGGCGCGTGCCGCGCAGCTGATCGACTGTCGCCTGCGCGTCGTTCAGCACGATTTTGGACAACTCGAGATACCAATCGCAGTATTCGTGCCAGACGAAGCTGTAGACAGCCTGGGAAGCGAGGTCGAAACGATATCCGCGAAAAGCCGTTTCGATTTCGGATGTGACTTCATTGAGTCGCGATATGATCCAGCGGTCGGCGCCATTGAGTTCGACATTTCCTTCTGCCTCGCCGCAATCGCGTCCTTCTGTGTTGAGCAGTACAAAGCGTGCAGCGTTCCAGAGTTTGTTGCAGAAATTGCGGTAGCCTTCTATCCGTCCTAGATCGAATTTTATGTCGCGACCTTGGGTGGCTAGACTGGCAAAAGTCATCCGCAATGCGTCGGTGCCGAAGGCCGGAATGCCATTGGCAAAGTCCTTGCGCGTTGCCTTTTCGATACGCGGGGCGTCCTGCGGGCGCATCAGGCCAGAGGTACGCTTGCTGACCAGCGTCTCCAGATCGATCCCGTCGATTAGGTCAATTGGGTCGAGCACATTACCCTTTGATTTCGACATCTTCTCGCCGTGGGTGTCGCGCACCAGGCCGTGGATATAGACCTCGCGGAACGGTACGTCGCCGGTGAACTTGAGGCCCATCATAATCATGCGCGCCACCCAGAAGAAGATGATGTCGAATCCGGTGACCAGGACGCTTGTGGGGTAGAAGGTTGCCAGCTCCGGTGTCCGTTCGGGCCAGCCCAGGGTTGAAAAAGGCCAGAGCGCGGAGGAGAACCAGGTGTCGAGCACGTCTTCGTCCTGTTCCAGCGGAACGTCCTCGCCGTGCCTTTCTTTGGCCTTACGGTGCGCATCAGCGGCATTGCGCGCGACGAAGACGTTGCCTTCGGCGTCATACCATGCCGGAATACGGTGGCCCCACCAAATCTGCCGCGAAATACACCAATCCTGGATGTTGCGCATCCAGTCAAAGTAGGTTTTGGTCCAGTTTTCCGGTACAAACTTGATGCGCCCTTCCTCGACTACCTTGATGGCCTCGGCAGCGAGCGGTGCGACCTTGACGTACCACTGATCGGTCAGAAGCGGTTCGATCACCGCATTGGTGCGGTCTCCACGTGGCACCTTGAGTCGATGGTCCTGGATCTTTTCGATCAGGCCCGCTGCGCTCAGGTCGGCAACGATCTTCTCGCGTGCCTCGAAGCGGTCGAGACTGTGATACGGCGAGCCGGGCAGGTTGATGCAGGCGTCCGAGTAAAAGATGTTTATCAGCGGGAGCTTGTGGCGCTTGCCGACCTCATAGTCGTTGAAGTCGTGCGCCGGTGTGATCTTGACACAACCGGAACCAAACTCCTGGTCAACGTAGGCATCTGCAATGATCGGTATCCTGCGGCCGGTGAGCGGTAACTCGGCCATCTTTCCGACAAGATGGCGGTAGCGTTCGTCTTCGGGGTTCACCGCAACAGCGCTATCGCCGAGCAGGGTTTCCGGGCGTGTCGTCGCGACGACCAGGTATTGTGCCGTTCCCGCGATGGGATAGCGTATGTGCCAGAGATGGCCGGGTTCCTCCTCCGCCACGACTTCCAGGTCGGACACCGCTGTGTGCAGCATCGGATCCCAGTTGACCAGGCGCTTGCCGCGATAGATGAGGCCTTCCTCATGCAGGCGCACAAAGACCTCGATCACGGCGCGTGACAGGCCGGCGTCCATGGTAAAGCGCTCACGCGACCAGTCGACAGAGGCGCCCATGCGCCGCAGCTGACGGGTGATCGTGCCGCCGGATTGAGTCTTCCACTCCCAGATCCGCTGGACAAAGGTCTCGCGCCCAAGGTCGTGACGGGTCTTGCCTTCGCCCTCGAGCTGCCGTTCCACAACCATCTGTGTGGCAATGCCGGCATGATCCGTTCCCGCCTGCCACAGGGTGTTGTCCCCCAGCATGCGATGATAACGGGTCAGCGCATCCATGAGGGTATCCTGGAACGCGTGCCCCATGTGCAGGCTTCCCGTGACATTGGGTGGCGGGATCATGATGCAAAATGGCGTGGCGGCCGCAGCGTTCAAGGTCGATGCCGGTGAGCTGGACATGTGGCCACCTGGCGCAAAGTAGCCCGCACGCTCCCACGCCTGATAGATGCGCTGTTCTAGGGAGCGTGGCTCGTAGGTTTTTTCGAGCGGCGCACTGACTTTACCGGGAACACC
This sequence comes from Pseudomonadota bacterium, assembly GCA_027364845.1. Lineage (GTDB taxonomy): Bacteria > Pseudomonadota > Gammaproteobacteria > Acidiferrobacterales > UBA6901 > JAJYCY01. Next base: position 95,885 of record DAHXOO010000005.1, read on the forward strand.
GCTTTCCTGATCGTGAAGGCTCATGTCGCGTGTTATTGGATCAAAAAAACGTGATAGTCGGCCACGATTTGCCTGGCCGCCTTGATCGTCAGTGTCCGAGCATGGTGCGGCCGGTCTTTATTTCGGGGAGATATTGTCCATGTTTGCCGTACCCTGCGCCAGCATTTCCTCCAGGATCTGAGCGAGCCGCGCGACTACGGCCGTGTCGAGGGAACGTTCGCCGGATTTCCGCAACTCGAGGTCAAGGCGCGCCGCCGCAAGTATCGCAATCCTGTGAGCGTCGGCCGACGGCAGCGCTGCAGGGGGTGGTGGTACCGGCTCGCGTGATGCTGGCTCGGATACGGTCGACATGCTTGCATGTGCTGGTGTTGAGCTGCTCCCGGGTACGAGATCAATGGCATTCTCGAGCACTGGAATGTCGTCCCAGCATGCCTCGACCGAAGTGTGTGGTTGCAGTTCACGACTCTGGCGGTAATCATTCCGGTCGCCCGCCGTGAAGCTTTTTGGCATGTCCGGGACTTGCACGCTGGGCATTTCCTCTGCAATCGAGGTTGCCGGATCCGAAAATGGCAACTGCTGCTGAATAGCCTCGCTTGCGAAATGTCGATCTGGATCCCGGTTAGTCAGTGCCTTGCCGCCTGGCCGTGGGGCACTGGTCGGGGGCAGGTTTTCCGGTGCCATTGGGGGTGGCTGGGCGAGATCCTTCAGGGTGAGCGCTGTGTCTTCGTGGGGGACGTACTGGGTATCGTGCTCGGCTGACTCGAGGGCGGCAAGGCTCCCTTCGAGCTGGGTGATCACGTCCACCGGTGTGGGCAGATCAGGCAATTTCTCGGCGTGCACCGCCGCGGGGTCGGCCTGTGCTGCCATGCCCTGAAGATCATTGCGCAGCAGGTCCTGCAAGGAATGCAGAACCTCCTCCAGGGTGTGCCTGGGCGATGGGGTATGCTTCGTCTTATCGGCGGGCCCGTCTGTCATTGCGGTAGTTTAGGTCGCCGTCAGGGACGGTGCTAGACCGTATGGTTCTCCAGCGGGTAACCACGATCGCGGTAGAACCGGAACCGAATGCGCGCCTGCTGCTTTTCTTCCTCTTCCGCGCCGACGAATTCGGCCACGCGCTGGAAGCGGCTGAAGCAGCCTGGCACCTCGGGCCTCAGAGATACCAGGATGTCGTGGCAGGTCGGGGGTGGTTCCTCGTGCCCGATGAATACTGTCGTGTGCGGGTCGTCCGCAGAGTCATCGCCGCACCGGCTGAGCCGGTGCGGGATGAAGCTTCCGGGGCTGAACGTCCATAGCAGTTCGTCCAGGCGGGCGGACCGCTGCGGATCAGCGGTCAGAATGTAGGTCTCGTGGCCAAGGCGGAAGGCCTTTTCCACGAACCGGCACACCAGCAGATCCGGGTTGCCGACATCTGGGTTCTGCGGTACATAGAAATCGATGTGGGTCATGCCTCCAGGTGTCCGCGGTTTTCGCTGCGTTCGATCAGGAACGTCGTGAGCAGTGGCACCGGTCGGCCCGTGGCCCCTTTCTCCTTGCCGGTTTTCCATGCGGTGCCTGCGATATCCAGGTGGGCCCATTTGAATTTCTTTGTATAGCGGGCGAGAAAGCAGGCGGCGGTGATGGCGCCGGCGTCGCGTCCCCCGATGTTCGCCATGTCCGCAAAATTGCTGTCGAGCTGCTTTTGATAATCATCCCACAATGGAAGCTGCCAGGCCCGGTCGAAAGAATACTTTCCGGCGCCGATCAGCGAGCGCGCAAGTGGCTCGCTGTTGCTCATCAGGCCGCTGGCATGCCTGCCCAGTGCGACAACGCAGGCGCCGGTGAGCGTGGCCAGATCCACCACCACCGAAGGATTGAAACGCTCGGTGTAAGTCAGGGCGTCGCACAGAATCAGGCGGCCTTCAGCGTCGGTGTTCAGGATTTCTATGGTCTGTCCTGACATGCTGGTGACGACGTCGCCCGGCTTATTAGCGTTGCCGTCCGGCAGGTTCTCCGAGCTCGGGATCACCCCGACCACGTTGATAGGGAGCCTCAGCTCCGCAATCGCCCTGAGGGTCCCAAGCACGGCCGCTCCGCCGCACATATCGTATTTCATCTCGTCCATTTCAGCGGCCGGCTTGATGGAAATTCCGCCGGCGTCGAAGGTAAGGCCTTTGCCCACTAGTGCAACCGGCGGCTGGGCTTCGGGGCCACCCCGGTACTCGACGACGATCAGCTTCGGTGGCTGGCTGCTGCCACGCGCTACCGACAGCAACGCACCCATGCCAAGCGCTCGCATGTCCGGCTCATCGAGCACGGTGGTTTTGACGCCGTACTCCTCGTGCAGCGCCCACGCCTGATCAGCCAGATAGCTTGGGGTGCATATGTTGCCTGGCAGATTGCCGAGATCCTTCGCCAGCTTCACACCGGCGCTGATGGCTCTGCCCTGGCGCACGGCGTTTTCGGCGGGTGCCAGGTCACTGCGCTTCGGAACCATCAGCACCATGCGGTGCAATGCATGGTGCTTCTCGCTCTTACGGCTTTTCATCTGATCGAACCGGTAATACGCCTCTTCCGTGATTTCCACTGCGTGGCGCAGCTTCCAGTTGAGGTCGCGGCCCCTGACATCCAGATCGGCGATGATAAAGACCGCTGCCTCGGTTGCTCCCGTCTGGCCCAAGGCACGCGCGGCGTGCCCGAGAATTACGCGGTAGGATCCATCGCCCAGATCCTTCTCTTTGCCGCAGCCGATCAGCAGTACGCGCTCACTGGGGATATTCGGCACGTGATGCAGCAGCAGTGACTGTCCGATGCTGCCGGCATGGTCCCCGCGACGCAGGATGGCGGTGAGCCCGCCTCCCGAAATCTGGTCCAGCTGGCGGGCGCTGGCAGTGAGCTTGCGGCCTTCGAACACGCCCACAACGATGCACGCGCTGCGTTGCTTTTCCGGGCCGCCGCTTTTTACAATGAATTCCATGGGCACCTCTGGGTTGTGCGAGTCTTTGCGCGTGCAGATTATGGTATATTTTGCGTCGCAAGCACATCCCCGCCGAGGATCCGGATCGGCGCTCAAGATCATGAGACTGCAGGGAGAGGCTTGTTATCGAGATGGATAGGTGAACCATGGCCATGGTTTTTCCCCACGTTCTGCATGCAAGATTTCCGTGGGCCCAGCCTGAGGCCACCGACGAATCATGCTGATCATCGACCGCGCCCTCATGCGCGAGACTTTTCAGTCGAGTATCGCGGTCACGTCCATCTTTCTCGTGCTGTTTCTGGTTATCAGTCTGGTAAACGGCCTGGCGAAAGCTGCGGTAGGCGACGTGCCGGTGACGATCCTGTTCACACTGTTGGGGCTTGAAACCGTGAAGACCCTCGCGCTGATGTTGCCGCTGTCGGTATTCATAGGGATACTTCTGGCACTCAGCCGCTGGTACCGGGACAACGAGATGACCGTGCTTTCCGCTTGCGGCCTGGGCATCGGACATTTTCTGCGTCCTGTCGCGCTGCTGGCAGCCGGCTTTGCCCTGGTTGCAGGGCTGTTTTCCTTTTACCTTGAGCCGCTCGCAGCTGGTTTGATCCACAAGGCACAGAGTTCCGGCAGTGGCCGCTACGAGGTCAGCGGCATTATCCCCGGGACCTTCAACCAGGTGAAAGGGGGTGGTTTTTTCTACGTCGGAACGGTGAACCGCGCCGAATCCAGCCTGAGCGATATCTTCGTGAACAACGAGCAACTCGGCAAGCAGGGAGTGCTGGTTGCCAAAACAGGCCATTATTACACGGACCGGAGCACTGGAGACCACTACCTGGTGCTGGACAATGGCACCCGCTATGAAGGGTTGCCGGGACATGCGGATTATCGCATTCTGAAGTTTCAGACCTATATTGTGCGGATCGTGCCGCGTGTAGCGCCGCCACCGCCACCGCCGCAGATCGACGCCATGTCCTTGTGGCAGCTGCTGCATGCGCACAACCCGGTAGCGGTTTCCGAGCTGAATTGGCGGATCGCGAAACCCGTTACGCTGTTTATCCTTGCCTTTCTCGCGGTGGCTTTTGCTTACACAAATCCGCGCCGTGGCCGTTATGCCAGCATGTTCATTGCGATTCTGGTCTACTTCGTCTATGTCAACCTGCTCGCCGTCGGGGATGCCTTCATCAAAAGCGGCCGGGTATCCGCGATGGTAGGGCTGTGGTGGGTTCACGGTATTTTTGTTGTCCTGGCTATTTACCTGTTAGCGCGGCGTGCGGCCAACAGGACATTGCTGCCGTACCCGCACTTTCTGCAGCGTTAGACGATGACCATACTCGACCGGCATATTGCACGCAGCATACTGACCAGCACCTCTCTGGTGTTCCTGGTCCTGACGGCGTTGTTCATGTTCTTCAAGTTCACCGATGCGCTTGGTGACTACGGAAGGGGGAACTTTGGGTTGTCGGAGGTCGTTACCTACGTGTTGCTCCGCATGCCCTGGGAAATGTATCGGCTGTTCCCCATGACCGCCTTGCTCGGGACGACGCTGGGTCTGTCTTCGCTTGCGGTGGATTCCGAGCTCATCGCGATGCGCGCCGCTGGTGTTTCGATCCTGCAGATTGTGGGCGCTGCGTTGAAGATAGGACTGGTGTTTGCGGTCGTCGCGCTGATTCTCGGCGAGGTCATCGCGCCAGTGACCGAGAACATGGCTGAACGCGGACGATCGCAGGCCCTGCATAAGGGCGTTGAACAAGAAAATGACTACGGTCTGTGGATGCGCGACGGGCCGTCGTTTGTGCACATTGGCGAAGTACTGCCCGATCTGAGCCTGCTCAAGGTCAATATTTACCAATTTGGAGCGGGTGACCATCTGCGGTTGCAGACCTATGCTGCCAGCGGCAGATACGTGCAGCACAGCTGGCAGCTGGCAGACGTGCAGCAGAGCTGGATCAGTCATGACCGGGTGCAGACGCGCTACCTGTCTTCCGAAGTGTGGTCGGCTGCACCCAAGCCCAGCACCCTCGCCGTGTTTGCAGTCAAGCCCGAAGGTTTGTCGATCTGGGCCCTGTACCTCTACATCCGGCACCTGAAAGAGAACAAGCAGGATACCGGTCGTTATGAGCTAGCGTTCTGGAACAAAATTGTTTCTCCGTTCGCTACCGCGGTGATGGTGATCCTCGCAATTCCCTTTGTCTTCACCCACCTGCGCAGTAGTGGTGTAGGTGCGCGCCTGATGATCGGCTTCGGGCTGGGTGCCACGTATTACATACTCAGCCGCGGTTTCGGGTACTTCGGTTTGCTCTACGGCTTGCCGCCCGTTGTCGGTACGGTGCTGCCCACCGTCCTGTTTCTAGTGATCGCGCTCGTCATGCTGCGACGGATAGGCTAGAAGTGTGTCGACCCCGTAGTCTTCGGGGTCACGACCAGGTGCGTCCCAGAAAGCCGGTCATGCCAGGCACGCCCGTCCCGGTCGATCAGAATCCAGAGATAGCCGACGCCGAGTGCGGCCCACGACAGCAGCGCCCCCAGAAAGCGCAGCAGGGCCTGCTTCCAGGAAATTGCGCCGCCGGTGCCGTTCACGAGGCGCAGGTGCCAGGTGCGCATCCCCAGTGTCTGGCCCCCGTGCACCCAGAACCATCCAAAAAACAGGAAGGCCACGGCGAGCAGGTAGAACTGGAAGATAAATTTTCCAACCTCGCTTGTCGGCGCTCCCCTGGCGAGCAGAACGAATGGTACTGTGGCGACCAGCAGCACGGCGGTGAACACCAGCGTATCATACAGGATTGCCGCCAGCCGCCTGGCGAGGCCTGCTGCCTCCCTGTCGGGGGTGGTGTTTATCATGTGTCGGCGACGCCCGTCTTGCGCCACATGTGAAGTGTTTCCAGATCGAGATTTTGCACAGATAAAAAAAATCTTTCTGTGACAGAGACTAAGTGCATCCCTTCAATATTAGAGAAATTATATGTCACTGATCTATAAGTAGTTTCTTAACTGTTTAAAAAATGTTCAATCCAACTGAAATACGCTAATCACCATTACGTAGTGCCAGAATTTCTAGCTTACGCACAAATTTATCCACAAGAACTGTGTACAACCACCGCAGCCACCGAGAGGCTATGTGCCGCACCCATGGCGTGATTTAATCAAGTGTACTCTTTGCGAGCCGGAAGCCACCTCAGGGTGTGTGGTCCCCTGCGGATGCCATGTTAGTCGTTTGTCCTATTCGCGGGTAGGGCGTAAACTACGCACTCCCCGAATTTAGCGAGTTGCCGTTTCTCGAACGCTTCTTCATTGACGGATACATACACTCCTATGTCGCCTAACGGCCTTTCCTTCAATCTCATCGAACTCGGTCACTTTGCAGCGATTCTTGCCTTTGTTCTAGCCTGCCTTCAGGGCCTCGCCCCGATCGCAGCGCGTTTGCTGCGGCGTCCGGAACTGGCACGCCTTACGGGTAACCTCGCCGTGGCAGTGTTCGTGCTCACGAGTATCGGTGGCGCTACGATCGTATACTCCTTCCTGACCAATAACTTCTCCGTCTTGGTCGTGGCCAGCCATTCGAACACGCATTTGCCCTTGTTCTACAAGGCAGCGGCGCTGTGGGGTGGCCACAAGGGTTCGCTCTTCCTGTGGGTCTGGATCCTGACCTTTTTCACCATGCTGGTGGCCTTCGACGGCCATTCGCGCTATCCGGAGCGCCTGCCCGTGATTCTTGCCGTGCAGGGGTGGTTGATAGCCGGCTTCTACGGATTGACTCTGTTTCTGTCGAACCCCTTTTTACGACTGTTTCCGGTACCGGCCCAGGGCGTCGACCTGAATCCACTGCTTCAGGATCCCGGAATGGTGATGCATCCGCCAATGCTCTACATGGGGTATGTCGGATTCTCCGTGCCGTTCGCTTTTGCCATGGCAGCATTGATTACGCGATGGAAGAGTGAGCTATGGATCGGCATCATCCGCCGCTGGGCCCTGATTGCCTGGGGTTTCCTTACATTGGGCATCGTGCTTGGGGCATGGTGGTCGTACTACGTGCTGGGATGGGGAGGGTATTGGGCCTGGGATCCGGTCGAGAATGCTTCGTTCATGCCGTGGCTCGTGGGAACGGCGTTGATCCACTCGATCACCGTGCAAGAGCGCCGACGCATGCTGCATACCTGGAACATTTTCCTCGTGATTACTACGTTTTCCCTGTCATTGCTCGGCACCTTCCTGGTGCGCTCGGGAGTGTTGTCATCGGTACACGCCTTTGCGGTCGATCCGGGGCAGGGCGCGTACATCCTGGGGTTCATGACGGTGGTTCTGGCGGTGTCCTTCGGCATCTTTCTCGTTCGCGGGCGTTACCAAGAGGCGGAAGAGACGGTGACCTCGCCACTTTCGCGTGAATCCCTGTTCGTCTGGAACAACGTGATTTTCACGACAGCCGCTGGCTGTGTGCTGCTCGGGACGCTTTATCCGCTGGCGGTTGATGCGTTGAACGGGTCGCGCATCACAGTCGGACCCCCCTATTTCAATACTGTGATGATGCCCATCTTTTTCATCATGCTGCTGCTGATGGCGGTGGGCCCGCTTGTCCCCTGGCGCAAGGCCAACCTGAGCCGCCTGCGTGTGCGCCTGTTGGTTCCGGTGATCATGGGCCTTGTCGGTGCTGTTTCGATGGCGGTGTTCGCCTGGCCGGTGTATTGGACCGGTCTGGTGGCGGTCGGGCTGGTGAGCTTTGTCTTTGGCACATTGGTTGTCGATCTGGTACGGGCGGTGCGGCAGCGGCACCAGCAGCTTATCTCGGAAAACGTCGTGACTGCCACCTGGCGTACCGTGTTGGGCAACCGGCGGCATTATGGCGGGATGATCGTCCACCTGGGCATTCTGATGATTGCAGTGGGTGTGGTCGGTACCGGACTTTTCCGGCTCGAAAAATCCGTGGTCATGGCCCCGGGCGACGTGGTTCAGATCGGCGGTGAGCGTCTGCGTTTTGACGGAGTGCGCAGCTTCAGGAAGGAGAACTACGTGGCCCTGCAGGGAAAGCTGACCTCCCTGGACCATGGATTCGTGCTCAGGCCGGAACGCAGAAACTATGAAGATCAGCAGATGCCGACGACGAACGCTTCAGTGAACTCTGATCCACTGCGTGATGTCTACGCTGTGATTGGGGGCGCGGTCCCCGGCAAGAACGGGATTATGCGCTATGTCGTACAGGTTTATATCAACCCATTGGTCGAATTCTTGTGGCTGGGCGGGTTGACCATGATATTCGGAATCGGAGTCACGCTGAGCCACAGAGTCGGGCGCGTGGCGCACGCTGCCGCCACTGACGCCGTGTCGGCCTACGCGAAGTAGGTTTCCAAAGCTATGCGCCGCTTGCTTCTCGTGACAGGGCTTCTGGTGCTGCTGACTCCGGCTTTCGGGACCACGCTGGCTACGCCGCAGGCCGGTGGCAGGGTAGTGCACGAGGATGCGCTGACGCGCAAGGAGCTGGCCATTGCCAGAACCCTGCGCTGCACCGTCTGCCAGAACGAGTCAGTGGCGGATTCCAAGGCCGGTATCGCCAAGGATATGCGTGCCCTGATCCGCAAGCAGCTGCGCGCCGGCAAGTCGCGCGAGCAGATCGTCGCCTATTTCGTTTCGCGCTATGGTGATTACATTCTGCTCAAACCGCCGTTCGATGCGATTGGCACGGTCGTGTGGGTGTTGCCGCTGTTCCTGCTCGTAGTACTTGCCCTTTCCGGCTGGCTCGTGATCCGGCGCCACAGCCATGCGCCAGTGCCACCTGCTCCAAAACTTACCGAGGAAGACCTGGCGCGCGTGCGCGCCGCCCGCCAACAGGATTAAGACATGCTCTGGATCTGGATGCTGCTTTCAGCCGCGGCGCTGTTAGTCGTCGGCACGGTGTGGTTTGTTGCGCGCCCGCTGCGGCGCGCGGTTGCCGAGTCATCGGGGACGCCGCGACACGAGCTGGATCTGGTGCGCGAGCGCCTTGTAGCCCAGCTGAACGAGATTGATGCTGAACGCGCGGACAAGGGGATGGATCCGCAGGTGGCGCGGGACGAGGAACTGCGGGTCTCGGCCGAGCTCGCATCAGTGCTCACACAGTTGGAAAAACTGCCGGCCGGTTCGGCGGGAGCACGGCAGCCAGGTGGCCCGCGCAAGCTTTGGCTCGCCACTGTTGCGGTGCTGGGCATCCTGCTGCCAGCTGCCGGCGTAGGTCTGTATGCCCTCATCAACGGACCAACCCTTGAGGGTATGATGCGCATCGCCGAAGACGGGCCGAAGGCGCAGTCGGGTGTGCCGCCGATGGTGCTGGCGATGGTCACGAAGCTCCGCAATCAGCTCGCCGCGCAGCCGGATGATCCGGCGGGATGGGCACGATTAGCCCACTCTTATTACGTGCTTGGGCGCAAGGCCGATGCATTCAAGTCTTACGCCAAAGCCTACCAGTTGGCGCCGGACAACCCGGATATCGTCTCCGATTACGCCTGGGCCAAATTCACCAATAACCCCGGTAAGACCAGCGGCCTGGTCTTTACGCTTTACAGCCGGCTGCACAAGCTCCAGCCGGATAATCCCGATGCGCTCTGGTTCCTGGGATTGGCCGCCTACCATAACGGTGATCCTGCACGCACCATCGTATACTGGCAGCGGCTTGCCGCCTTAATCCCGGGTGATAATCCGGCACATCGCGCCTTGCTGCATGGTATTGCGCAGGTTAAGGGGCAGATGCAAAAGAAAACGCATAGCGGCGGGAAATGATCGGTTCCGGCCCTCGTCGCAGGCCTAGTGCACGGCCAGCCGTGGGGCAGCACAGGCCAACGCCAGCGGGCGGCATTTCTGGCGCATGGTCAAATCCGATCTGTCCGCGCGGATGCGGCAGAATGGACTTGTATGGTGGTGGGGCGACTGCCTATCCTTGGAGCCTGCGCACTAGGGGCAGCAGCTTCTGCTGCCACGCCCGAGGCGTGATCGGGCCGATCTGCTTGTAGCGTATGATGCCGTTCCGGTCGACAACGAAGGTTTCCGGCACGCCATAGACGCCCCAGTTGATGGCGGCATGCCCGTTGGCATCGACCAAAACCGTTTTATACGGGTCGCCGCTCACCTTCAACTCCGCCAGTGCGTCGTGAGGTTTGTCCTTGTAGCTGACGCCGATGATGGGCACAATTTTCTGGCGCGCGAGATCAATCAGCAGCGGGTGCTCTTCACGGCAAGCCACACACCACGATGCCCACACGTTGATAAGCACCACATGGCCGCGCAGGTCGGCATTGTTCAGAGTCTGGCCGGGATTTTGCAGGACCGGCAAGTCGAATTGCGGCAGCGGCTTCCCGATCAGTGGGGATGGGATTCTGCGCGGGTTGAGGCGCAGCCCATAGGCAAGCAGCAGCCCGAGCGCCGCGAACAGGCCGATGGGAATCAGAAATTTCTTCATGGTTTGTAGGACTGTGGCGTCGAGTCGACCTGTGCGGTTGCGCCATTCGGATGTTTGAGACTTTGTGCGACCTCTGGCGGCATGTATTTCGCGTCATGCTTGGCCAGGACCTGATCTGCGATGAACTGGCCGCGGGCATTGAGCCTGCCCTGACATACTACGCCCTGGCCCGCGCGAAACAGATCCGGCAGGATGCCCCGGTAATGAACCGGGATACTCTTGTTGAGATCGGTCACCACGAAATCCACATTCAACCCGTCGCTCTTTTTTACAGTGCCCTTCTCCACCAGACCGCCGACCCGGAATTCGCTGTGGATCGGCGCCTTACCTGCCAGCACCTGGGTGGGGGTAAAGTAAAAAACCAGATTATTGCGGAAGGCGTTCAGAATCAGCAGCGATGCGACCGTCAGCACGGCTAAGCCGCCGACGATGAGAAATAGTTTCTTGTGTCTGGGTTTCATTGGGATCGATCGAACCTCACTCGCTAAGTAGTGTCGCGCGCCCGGTTTCCTTCGGCGTCTGCCCGGCGAGCGCGAGCTCGCGCAGCATCGCAAGAACAGCCCGGCGTTTGCGTACGGCGCTGACCACGTTCCAGAGCAGCACCACAGTCGCGAAACCGTAGGCGCTCCACACGTAGGCCGCGTAGCCGCCCATGGCGAAAAAAGTGCGCCAACTCATGGATGCGTCCCTCGGATCTCTGGTGTCGCGCGCACAATCTCGGCGACCCAGCCGGTATGGCGCTCGCGCGCAAGAATCTCCCCGCGCATACGGATCAGCAACACGGTGAAGTAGAACAGAAAGAAGGCGACAGACATGATCAGCAGCGGGTGCAGCATGCTCGGATAGATGCTCGGGGATACGATTTTGCCCAATGAACCTATAGACGCCGGTTGATGCAAAGTGTTCCACCAAACCACCGAGAAATGAATAATTGGTATGTTGACAACCCCCACCAGAGCAAGCACCGCGCCAGCGCGGGCACTGCGGCGCGGATCATCGATCGCGGCCTGAAGCGCTATGAAACCCATGTAGAGGAAAAACAGGATCAGCTCCGAGGTGAGGCGCGCATCCCACACCCAATATGTTCCCCACGTCGGCCTGCCCCAGAGCGAGCCAGTAACCAGTGCCGAGAGCGTCAAGGATGCCCCGATGGGGGCGCTGGCGGTCGCGAGCATATCCGCGAGCTTGATGTTCCACACCAGGCCCACTAGCCCTCCACCGGCCATCATCATGTAGACGAACATCGACATCCACGCCGACGGCACGTGGATAAACATGATCCGGTAACTGTCGCCCTGTTGATAATCCGGGGGGGCAACGTACAGCCCTAGATACAATCCCGCAATGAACAGCAACAGAGTAACGGCGCCTAGCCAGGGAATGAGACGGCCGGCGAGGGCGTAGAAATTCTTTGGAGAGGCATACTTGTACATGAGATAGTGTCCGGCTGGGCTCAGTCCAGGGAAATGCGCAATGCTGCGGCCGTTGCCCAAGGCGCGAAGGCCAGGGCCAGCAGCAAAAAGGCCCCTAACAGGGAAAAATAGGCTTTGGTATCAAGACCAGAGGCACTGGCCGTAACGGCCCCCGCTCCGAAAATCAGAACAGGAGTATACAACGGCAGCACCAACAGCGACAGCAGTACGCCACCTCCTCGCACCCCCAGGGTCAAGGCGGCGCCGACACTGCCCAGGAGGCTGAGGACCGGAGTCCCGAGCAGCAGTGTAACGACTAAGGTTCCCATGGCGTGGGTGGGAAGGTTCAACTGCATCGCCAGCAATGGGCTCAAAACCACCAACAACAGGCCGCTGGTCGCCCAATGGGCCAAAATCTTGGTGAAGACAAGAGGTGTCAGTGGGTGCGGACTCAGAGCCAATTGCTCCAGCGTCCCATCAGCATGATCACCCGCAAACATCCGTCCCAGGGAAAGCATGGAGGCAAGCAGCGCCGCGACCCAGAGAACTCCGGGCGCGAGCTTGCTCAGGACATCCGGCTCGGGTCCGACTCCCAGGGGGAACAGACTTGTTACGATAATGAAGAACGCAAGCGGCGTCGCGACGTCCGCTGGCTTGCGCCCAGCCAGGATCAGATCGCGTTTGAAAATACAGCGGGCGGTGCCTAGCAGGTTTTGCGACATCAGGAGTCGAGGCTGATCTTGTGGGTACGGCCGGACACTTTGAGCTCCTGGTGCGAGGTGATAATGACCAGTCCCCCAGCTGCGAGATGGGACGCCAGCCGCTCGTTCATGACTGCGCCGAAATTAATATCGAGCGCCGTCAAAGGCTCATCCAGGATCCAGAGGGGTTTTGCGGCCACCAGCAGACGCGCCAGCGCGAGACGCCGCTTCTGGCCCTGCGAAAGAAGCTTTGCCGGCAACCGCGCCGCTCTAGCCAGACCGACTCGTTCCAGCGCCGCGGCGATGTCGGCGGCGGAATCGGCACCCCCGACGCAGGTTCCGAACTGCAGGTTCTCGGCAGCGCTGAGATCCCCCTGTATGCCGTTGGTGTGTCCGATATAGCAGAGCTGATTGCGATAATCGTCGGCAAGCTGCCGGATCGACGTCCCTTTCCACCTTATCTCGCCGTCTGCTGGCTGGGACAGTCCGCAAAGAGTACGCAGCAGCGTGGTCTTGCCGCTTCCATTGGCACCCTGGATGTGGAGCAGTTCTCCGGGCTGCACCGAGAAGGATAGTCTCCCGAACAGAGCCCTGTCCCCGCGGGTACAGGTCAAATTGACGATTTGCAGCAAAACTCCCTCCGCATCTGAGCGATAGTGGTGCCCCGAACACGAATCGAACGTGCGACCTGCCGCTTAGGAGGCGGCTGCTCTATCCACTGAGCTACCGGGGCGGTGCGGCGCATTTTAGCATTCATCGGGGTCGATCGTAGTGAAGAAAAGCAGGCAGATTATGCATAGCCGGCCTGAAGCTGAAACATCTACCTGAGGCGCCTGAACTTTGGGTAGTAGAATAAGTCCAATCCCGATACTGCTTTTCGGGCCGCGATATTGTAGGTTGCGGAGACTGCACCATCGACCCCGATGGATCGGCGATGAAGCGGTGGTGATTTGCGGACACGAAGTAGTGGGCTGAAGCACATAACCGCGCTGTTCATTTGCATGCCGCCTGCAATACCAACAAAAAAGCCCGCAGTTATGCGGGCTGCGGGATACTACTGGAATTGTCTGGTATTTGATTGGTGGAGCGGCGGGGGATCGATCCCCGGACCTTCGCATTGCGAACGCGATAAAACCTGGTTTGCGATCAATGACCTATAGAAATAGGGCATGAAACATCAATCACTTGATATCACATAATGCCATTCAATATTCCATGAGATATCGATCGCGGTGTCCCGAAATTGTCCCGGCAAGATGCATTCAGGCAAGCGCTTAAGGCATGTCGTTTTCAGATGAAATCCGATGCAGGCCACTGTGCCGCTGGCGCATCGTGAAGAGCACTATTGGCCATGATATGCTTGATCATAAGAAGGAACCGAAGCCGCGCAATACGCGGCTAGAGTGGCGGCTTGCCTAGATCGAGCAGCTCGGACCCAGGGAGAAGCGCCAGGCGCTGCAGTTCATCGATACCGTGATCGAGCGCGAGAAGTGGAAGAAGAAGGCCCGCGGCTAAACGCCTACACGGCAGGAACAAGCGGCATGACCAAGGAAAAGAAGCTGTCCATTCCTCTGGAGCGCATCGCATCATCCATCCTTGTCGTGCGTGGGCACAAGGTGCTGCTCGACGCCGATTTGGCAACGCTGTACGGGGTAACCACCAAGCGCCTGAACGAGCAGGTGCGGCGCAACCGCGAGCGGTTTCCGGAGGATTTTGTGTTTCAACTCGCCCAGGACGAGCACGAGGCTTTGAGGTCGCAATTTGCGACCTCAAACGCCGGGCGCGGCGGGCGGCGCTATCTGCCCTACGTCTTCACTGAGTACGGGGCAATCATGGCGGCCGCGGTACTGAACACGCCGCGCGCGGTCGAGATGAGTCTTTACGTCGTGCGCACGTTCGTGCGGCTGCGCGAGATGCTCGCCTCCGACAAGGAACTTAAGCGCAAGCTGGATGAGCTGGAACGCCGGCTCGGCGCGCACGATCAGGCGATCGCGAGCATTCTTTCTGCCATCCGCGAGTTGATGGTCCCGCCCGAGGCCCCGAAGAAACGGAAGATCGGGTTTATTCAGAACGAGGATTGAGACAAGGGGTTGTCGCAGCCCGGGTTGTCATGATGCGTCGGGTGTGGGGCGGATGGGGTCTTTACTTCTTAGCAATGTAGGTCCAATACGCAGTCACCCAGATAGCGCCCCATACTCCAAGGATGGCCGCGACCAACAGCGCGAGCATCCAGTCTTTGTCCTTGAAGAGGGCAATGACTTCGAGTCCCATGAGCACGAGGGCGATACCGACCCGGCTCTTGATCACCGCCCGCCAATACTCGGATACCACGACGTCCTCCTTAGTACTCTGACCCATAAGTTCGGTGACGTATTCCACTCAGGCCGCCTTGCGGAAGGTTTTCTCATG
>DAHXOO010000060.1:0-3553 GCA_027364845.1 Pseudomonadota bacterium
ACGGCCACCCGCCCGGACTCTACGCCTACCGCGGACTACTCGCCTCGGCGCTTCGCGCCTTCCCTGGCTCGCAGCGATTGTGGAATGTCGACTTTGCGCCGGCACCTTGGCTTGCGTGCGGGCGCTGAAGTTCGCGCCTGACATGCCGCTGCGCTTCACAACGACCACCCGGTCCTCGCAGGTGGTCTGGCTCAACCGGACCAACCGTTCTAAACCAGCGGTGCCATGGAGCTGCCAGCTTGGTTGGCGAGGCGGGTAAGTAACGAATGTATGGTCGGGGCGAGAGGATTTGAACCTCCGACCACCTCCACCCCAAGGAGGTGCGCTACCAGGCTGCGCTACGCCCCGTCGATAGTCCGTACCGAACCGCACGCCGGCAGACTTCCGTCCGCGATACCCGGAGGGGCCCCCCGGCGCCGGTACATGATACCCGAGAATGGCAGGTGGAGGAACTCCTGCCATTCAGTCCCGCAGAAGCTGCAGCACCTCTTCGAGTTCCAGGATAAGCTGTTTGATGACTGCTGCGCGATGGTTCGGGTCGCTCAGATCGTGCTCGACGACCAGCTTGTTGCGCGCGCCGCTGATGGTGAAACCGTCGACGTAGAGCAGGCTACGGATCTGCCGGATCAGCATGACGTCGTGACGCTGATAATAGCGGCGATTGCCGCGGCGCTTGACCGGTTTAAGCTGTGGAAATTCCTGTTCCCAGTATCGCAGCACGTGCGGCTTCACGCCGCACAGGTCGCTTACTTCACCAATGGTGAAATAGCGCTTGCTCGGTATCGGCGGGAGCTCAAGATTGTCCGCGGGATCCAGCATTCATGTCCACTCGTTCTTTGAGTTTATGGCTGGCCCGGAAAGTCACGACGCGCCGCGCCGAGATCGGGATCTCTTCTCCGGTCTTCGGATTCCGGCCCGGGCGCGGGTTCTTCTTCCGCAACCCGAAGTTGCCGAACCCGGAGAGCTTGACCGGTTCTCCGTTCTCAAGCGTCTCGCGTATCTTTTCAAAAAAGAGTTCTACGAACTCCTTTGCCTCCCGTTTGTTTAACCCCAATTCGTTGAACAAAGATTCGGCCAAATCAGCTTTTGTTAACGCCATGGATTGCGTCCTTCCTAACTTGCTTATTGTCTGAGCCGTGCTCCTAGCTGAGACGCCAGGACCGAAACCACTTGGTCCATCAGCGCCTCAACCTCCCCTTCTTTAAGAGTGCGCGAAGAGTCCCGCAAGGTCAAGCCCATGGCTATACTTTTTCTTCCGGAATCAATGCCTTCGCCGCGATATTCGTCAAAAAGCTCAAGGTTTGCAAGCAATTTGCCGGAAACATGCGTCACACAGTCGAGGACATCCTGGGCCGGAATATGGTCGTCCACCACCACTGCGATGTCGCGGCGGATCGATGGAAAGCGCGAAATCTCCCCGAACACTGGCATCTGGGCCAGTTCTAAAGCATCGAGCCGCAGCTCGAACAGGAACACTGGTTGCTCCAAGGCAAGCTGTGCCCGGATCGCGGGGTGCAGGGCGCCGAGCAGACCGATCTGGTGGCCATTGGCATCCGTGACTTCCGCGGCCTGCCCCGGATGCAGGGCTGGGTGCTGGATCGAGCGGAAGCGAAAGCGCTCGCGCGGTCCGCTCACAGACATCAACGCCTCGACATCACCTTTGACATCGAAGAAATCCACCGACCGCGCCGGTACACCCCACTGTTCCGGCAGGGCCGCCCCCACCGCGATCCCGGCCACGCTTGGTAGTTCCTGCGCGGAACCGTCGGCGCGCGCCAGGAACCGGCGCCCCAACTCGAACAGCCGCACTCGCTCCTGCTGCCGGTTCAGGTTGTGGGCAGCGGCCTTGAGCAGGCCCGGCCACAGACTGGTGCGCATGGCCGCCATATCGGATGCAATCGGGTTCGCCAGCACCAACGGCCGATTGGCCGGATCGATCAGCGCCTGCAGAGACGGGTCCACGAAGCTGTAGGTGATTGCCTCCTGGTAGTCACGGTCCACGAGCATGGCACGGAACCGGTCAGCCGGTACGAGCCCCTCCGGCGCCGTCCCGGCCTGCAGCGGTGCCAGCGGGCGTCGAGGCACAAGATTTTCGTATCCCACGATCCGCGCGACCTCCTCGATGAGGTCGCACTCCTGCGTGATGTCGAAACGCCAGGACGGTGGCGTCACTCTCCATCCGTCCGCCAGCCTGACCATCTTCATGCCAAGGCGCTTCAGGATAACCGAAATCTGCCGAGATGGAATTGTCGCACCCAGCAACCGCCCCACGCGCTGCGCGCGCAGCTTGACCGGCGCGCGTGCCGGAAGGTGGCGCGCTGCCACTTGCTCCACCACCGGTCCTGCTCTGCCCCCAGCCAGGGACAGGATTAATTGCGTGGCACGATCCAGGGCACGCGCCTGCAACTGCGGATCCACACCGCGTTCAAACCGGTGTGAAGAATCCGTGTGCAATCCCATCTGGCGTGCGCGGATCGCGATCGCGTCGGGCCGGAAATATGCGCTTTCGAGAAATACATTGTGTGTCGCCGCGCCAACCGCCGAATCGAGACCCCCCATGATGCCGGCCAGCGCGCACGGCCCCTTGCCATCGGTAATGAGCAGCGTGCCGGCCGGTACTTCCACGCTGTTGCCGTCAAGCAGAGTCAGCGTCTCGTGTGTGTGTGCATGGCGAACCATGATCCTGCCGGAAAGTTTATCCAGATCGAAGGCGTGCAGAGGCTGTCCAAGTTCGAGCATGACGTAGTTCGTGACATCCACCACCGGGCGGATGCTGCGCACGCCACTGCGCCGCAGGCGTTCGCGCATCCACAGCGGCGTTTCGGCCGAAACGTCAATCCCCTCGATCACCCGGCCCAGATAGCGCGGGCAGTCCTGCTTGGCCTGGATTGTGACCTTGAGCTGACGCCTGCTGTGCACCCGCGCCCGTTTCACGACTGGCGCACGCAACGCGCCACCCGTCAGGGCCGCAAGTTCGCGCGCGAGTCCGGCCACGCTCAGGCAGTCGCCGCGGTTGGGGGTTAGGTCCAGCTCAATCTGATGATCGTCCAGCTCCAGAGCTTCGCTCAGGGGAGTGCCTGGCCGCGCCCCGGCATCCAGCACCATCAGGCCTTCGGCTGCGTCGGTAAGTCCCAACTCCTTGGCTGAACACAACATTCCCTCTGATCCAACACCGCGGATCTCGCTGCGCACGATACGGATATCGTCCGGCAACACCGCGCCCGGCAACGCCACTGGCGCCTTGAGACCGGGAGCCGCATTGCTGGCGCCGCAGACAATTCCGAGCGTGCGGCCCTTACCCACGCGCACCGCGCACACGCGCAGCCGATCAGCAGCGGGATGGGGTTCAACCGAGATAATTTCGCCGACAACAACCTGGTCCAGAACTGGGGCAACCGGAAGCAGCGCATCGACTGCGAGACCAGCCATGGTCAGCCGTTCGGCAAGCACATCGCTATGCATCCGCGTCGGAATCCATTCGCGCAGCCACTGTTCGCTGATTTTCATGGTTCGGTATTTACTTGTCGTTTTTGTCGCACTTCCGGGTGCCAGC
>DAHXOO010000060.1:3563-13552 GCA_027364845.1 Pseudomonadota bacterium
GGGGAAGGGCAGAATGTTATTGGCAAGGAGACATTCCCGCGCGCTCCCCCTTCCCACACCTGTGGGAAGGGGGCCGGGGGGGTTAGGCCTACGAGAACTGGCGCAGGAAGCGCAGGTCGTTCTCGAAGAACAGACGCAAGTCATTAACGCCGTAGCGCAGCATGGTGAGCCGCTCCACACCCAGGCCAAATGCGAATCCGGTATAGCATTCACTGTCGATGCCCACGTGACGCAGTACCTGCGGATGCACCATACCGCAACCCAGAACCTCTAGCCAGCCGGACTGTTTGCACACGCGGCAGCCACCGCCGCCGCAGATGACACATTCGATGTCAACCTCGGCGGAAGGTTCAGTGAACGGAAAGAACGAGGGACGGAACCGCAGTTTCAGTGTGCGTTCGAAAAATCGCTCGAGGAATTCGCCCACGACGCCCTTCAGATCCGCGAAGCTCACTGACTCGTCGACCATGAATCCCTCGATCTGGTGAAACATCGGGGTGTGGGTCACGTCGGAATCGCAGCGATAGACCCGGCCGGGCGCAATTACGCGCAATGGCGGCTTGTGCTGCTCCATGTAGCGGATCTGAACCGGAGAGGTGTGGGTGCGCAACAGCCGGCCGGATCCAAAATAAAACGTGTCGTGCATGGCACGCGCCGGGTGATTTTCCGGGATGTTGAGCGCTTCGAAATTATGAAACTCGTCTTCAATTTCGGGGCCGTCGACAACATCGAAACCCATATGCCGGAACAGCGTCTCCAGACGCTGCACGGTGCGCGTGACTGGGTGGTATCCTCCCTGGCGCAGTCCGCGACCGGGAAGCGTCACATCGACAGTCTCACCCGCAAGCTGCGCATCGCGCTGCGTAGACTCAAGTTCCTGCCGGCGGCGGTTGATCTCGTCCTGCAGCGACTGCTTGGCCTCGTTAACCAGCTGTCCCGCTTGCGGTCGTTCGGCTGGAGGAAGTGCTCCGAGCCGCTTCAGCTGCTCGGTCAGAATACCTTTCTTGCCTAGATACTTGACGCGCAACTGCTCGACCGCCGATACATCGGCCGCGCCGGCCGTCTCCCTGCGTGCCTCATCCAGCAGATGGGTAAGTTGTTCGCGCACCGTCAGACTGCACTCCGGGAACAGATGCAAAAAAGGGAAAGGCACGATGCCTTTCCCTCCTGATCATGCAAACTGCGCACGGCAGTGACACTGCCGTGCGCACGCCGGCAACTACGAGAGACTGGCCTTGGCCTTCTCCGCCAGAACGGAAAATGCGTGCTTGTCGTGGACCGCAATGTCAGCCAGGACCTTGCGGTCAACCGCGATTGCAGCACGCTGCAGGCCATTGATGAACCGGCTGTAGCTCAAACCGCATTCCCGTGCTGCCGCGTTTATGCGCGCAATCCACAGCGCACGAAAATCGCGCTTGCGCACGCGCCGGTCGCGATAGGCGTATTGTCCGGCCTTGTCGACCGCCTGCTTGGCGACCCGGTATACCTTGCGACGTGCATTGAAATAACCCTTGGCCCGCCCCAGCACCTTCTTGTGACGCGCATGGGCGGTAACTCCGCGTTTAACCCGTGGCATGTTTCACCTCCTCAAGCGTACGGCAGCATGCGCCGCACGGCCGCGACATCGGACCCATTCACCTGCATCGTACCGCGCAGGTGGCGCTTACGCTTGGTCGGCTTCTTCGTCAGGATATGACGCACATACGAGTGTCCGGTCTTGAAATTCCCGCTCGCAGTCTTGCGGAACCGCTTGGCGGCCCCGCGGTTGGTCTTCAGCTTCGGCATTTCCGTACTCCGCATTCTCACGCCGAGGCCTATCCGTTGGACGGCGGCTTCCGGCGCTACAGGTTGGACCACCCAGTACAGGGGCGGCCTTATCGTTTGGGGTTGACCACCATGACCATCTGCCGGCCTTCCATGCGTGGATACTGCTCAATCGTTCCATATTCTACGAGGTCCGATTCGATGCGCTTCAGCAGCTGTACACCCAGCTCCTGGTGAGCCATTTCACGGCCTCGAAAACGCAGAGTGATCTTGGCTTTATCCCCATTCTCCAGGAAACGTATCAGGTTGCGCAGTTTGACCTGATAATCTCCTATGTCCGTCCCAGGACGAAACTTGACCTCCTTGATTTGGATCTGTTTCTGCTTGCGCTTCGCCGCGTGCTTGCGCTTGCTCTCTTCATACTGGAACTTGCCGTAATTCATGATACGGCAAACCGGCGGCGAAACGTTGGGCGAAATTTCAACCAGATCCAGGCCTTCCGCTATGGCCATCTGTTTCGCTTCGACGGTTGAAACCACGCCTACTTGTTTTCCGTCAGCGCCGATCAATCGCACATTCGGCGCTTTGATCTGTTCATTCAGGCGTGTCTCTTTATCTGCAGCGATAGGTCTAATCCTCCAATCTAACCAGCAAAAAAGCCGTGGCTCGCGATCTCCTGGGTGAGTCGCTCGTTGAACGCCTGTGGCGCCATCGAGCCCAGATCCTCACCCGTGCGCGTGCGCACGGCCAGAGTCCCATTCTGCGCCTCCTTTTCCCCGATCACTAGCAGGTACGGGACGCGCTGCAGGGTATGTTCGCGGATTTTAAAGCCAATCTTTTCGTTTCTCAAGTCCATCTCGACCCGAAACCCCTCTTTACCCAGATTTTCGGCCACGCTGCGGGCATAGCCGCTCTGTTTATCCGTGATTGTCAGGACAGCCACCTGGACGGGCGCCAGCCAGTGGGGGAAGGCCCCGGCGTATTCCTCGATCAGAATCCCGATAAAGCGTTCCATGGACCCGAAGACCGCCCGGTGCAGCATGACCGGCACCTGTTTGCTGCCGTCGGCCGCAATATAGCTGGCACCCAGGCGCCCAGGCATGGAGAAATCCACCTGGATGGTGCCGCACTGCCATAACCGGCCGATCGAATCCCTCAGTGAAAACTCGATCTTGGGCCCATAGAATGCCCCCTCCCCGGGCTGCAGGTCCCAGGGCAGATTCATGCTGTTCAGCGCCTGTTCCAGGGCATGTTCCGCCCGGTCCCAGGCCTCGTCGGAGCCGATGCGGTTGACCGGGCGGGTGGAAAGCCGGTACTGCAGCTGACGGAACCCGAAATCCGAATAGACCCGGTGCAGCAGGTCGATGAAAGTCGATACTTCGGGCTGGATCTGGTCTTCGGTGCAGAAGATGTGGGCATCATCCTGCGTGAATCCGCGCACGCGCATCAGGCCATGCAGCGCACCGGATTGCTCGTTGCGGTGGCAGGAACCGAACTCGGCCAGGCGCATTGGCAGATCGCGGTAGCTCTTCAGCCCCTGGTTGTAGATCTGGATGTGGCACGGGCAGTTCATCGGCTTAACCGCGAAAGTGCGTTTCTCCGACTCGGTGGTGAACATGTCGTCGTGAAACTTCTCCCAGTGCCCGGACTTCTCCCACAGGCTACGGTCTACCAGTTGCGGTGTGCGCACCTCCCGATAACCATGGTCGCGCCACAGCAGGCTCATGTAGTTCTGGATCGTCTGGTAGATGCGCCAGCCGCGCTCGTGCCAGAACACCATGCCCGGCGCCTCCTCCTGCATGTGGAACAGGTCGAGGGCCTTGCCGATCTTGCGGTGATCGCGCTTCTCTGCCTCCTCCAGGCGGTGCACATAGGCATCAAGCGCCTTTTTGTCTGCCCAGGCCGTGCCATAGATGCGCTGCAACATTTCGTTGCGCGAGTCGCCGCGCCAATAAGCGCCGGCCACCTTCATCAGCTTGAAGGCTTTGAGCTTACCCGTGGACGGCACATGCGGTCCTCGGCACAGGTCAATGAATTCACCCTGGTGGTAAAGCGAAATCTCGTCGCCTTCGGGAATGCCTTCTATGATTTCCGCCTTGTATCGCTCGCCCATCTCGCGAAACATCTGCACCGCCTGCTCGCGCGCCATCGCCTCACGCCGCACCGGCAGATCGCGCTTTGCGAGCTCGTGCATGCGCGCCTCGATGGCGTGCAGGTCCTCCTCGCTGAATCCACGCTTAAAGGCGAAGTCGTAGTAAAAGCCGTCTTCGATTACCGGTCCGATGGTCACCTGGACTTCCGGATAGAGGTCCTTCACGGCCTGGGCCAGGAGGTGGGCAGTCGAGTGCCGTATGACCTCCAAACCTTCGGGATCACGCTCGGTGATGATGGACATGACTGCGTCATGGTCGATGACAAAGGAGGTATCGACCATGCGGCCGTCGACCCTGCCGGCCAGTGCGGCTTTGGCCAGGCCGGGACCAATGGATACGGCCACCTCGGCAACGGTTACTGACTGGGGGTATTCGCGCCGGCTTCCGTCTGGCAAGGTCACTACGGGCATCGGGGTTTGACCCTTTCATCAGTGGCGACCGTTACGAAGGGCCGCATGGGGCTTCGCCCTTTCCGGCTGGTCCACGGTTCGGGAATCGGGACACAGGGAAAGCTGGTAGGCGCGAGTGGGATCGAACCACCGACCACTACCATGTCAAGATAGTGCTCTACCACTGAGCTACGCGCCTGAGTTTCAGGCGCGCAAAATAGCACAAGTGCGTGACCCGTCACAAGGCGCCGGCGCGATCAACCGAGGACGGGACACTAAAGCAGTCCGCGACCCGACGCGGCCCGCCAAGGCATCCACATCGTGGATCCTGACCCGCTATCCCCCGACGATGCTACATCCGGTCAGAGCTGTGCCGCCGGCAGGCAGGCAGAACAGCGAAAACCATAGGCAACCCCGCCAGTGTGGGCTAAGATTCCGTAAAGAGACCACAAGACCTATTTACCCGGCAGTTGGGCACCCATCCATCATCCGCGCACAGCATGGTCTGTGCCGCCGACTGCAGTACGGGACTGGTGTTCACGGACAATAATTGTCAACGGGATGCTCAGAAAACGATATGCCGCCATCCGAAAACCAACGACGGTTCACGCGATTTCAGTTCGATGCTGTGGTGCAGATCCGGCACGGCCGTGAGCAATGGGAGGCGCATCTGCTGGACATCTCATTGAATGGCGCATTGCTGACAGTGCCGCACGGCTGGAACGGATCGCCCGGGGATGCAGTTGCGCTCGACGTGCAAATCGAGGACAGCCTAGTGGTGATCCGGATGGAAGCCGAGGTGGCTCACCAGGAACCCGGACAAATCGGCTTTCGTTGCCGGCGCATCGACCTCGACAGCATCGAACACCTGCGCCGCCTGGTTGAACTCAATCTGGGTGATCCTGCCCGCCTCAACCGCGAGCTGCGTGCGCTCAGCAGCCAAAACTAGCCTCAGCACCACCCGCGCACTAATTCCCCGCAATACCGGATTCCACCGCCCCGAGGTTACGCGCCTTGATGGCCTCGATTTTGTCGCGGGTCGCTGCCGCCTCCTCAAACTCGAGGTTCCGGGCATGAGCAAACATTTCCTTCTCGAGTTTGCTCAGCACGCGCCCGAGCGCTTCCGGTGCAAGGCCGGCGTACTCCGCGCTTTCTTCGGCCGCGCGCAGCGATGCCCCTGCGCCGCCACGCCCAGTGCGGGCGTAGGGCACTCCATCGAGAATATCCTTCACTGCCTTAATAATGCTCTTCGGGGTAATACCGTGGACCATGTTGTACTCGATCTGCTTCGCGCGTCGACGCTCGGTCTCCTCCATGGCCTGACGCATCGACTGCGTAACTGTTTGCGCATACATGATGGCCTTGCCGTGTACGTGCCGCGCGGCGCGACCAATGGTCTGAATAAGCGAACGCGCCGACCGCAGAAACCCTTCCTTGTCTGCATCTAAAATTGCCACCAGCGACACCTCTGGGATATCCAGCCCTTCGCGCAGCAGGTTGATCCCCACCAGTACGTCGAACACGCCCGCGCGCAAATCACGGATGATCTCCACACGCTCCACGGTATCGATGTCTGAATGCAGGTAACGCACGCGCACGCCGTGCTCGGCGAGGTACTCCGTCAGGTCCTCGGCCATGCGTTTGGTGAGCGTCGTGACCAGCACACGCTCATTTACCGTCGTGCGTCGGCCAATCTCGGAAAGCAGGTCATCCACCTGCGTCAAAAGTGGCCGCACTTCGATCTCCGGGTCAATGAGGCCAGTAGGTCTAACCACGAGCTCAACCACAGCACCGGCACGGCGCGCCTCGTAGGGCCCGGGCGTGGCCGACACGAATATCGTCTGCGGCATCAGCGACTCGAACTCCTCGAATTTCAGCGGCCGGTTGTCCAGGGCTGAGGGCAGGCGAAATCCGTATTCCACAAGAGTTTCCTTGCGGGCACGGTCACCGCGATACATGCCGCCGATCTGGGGCACGGTCACGTGGCTTTCGTCGATAACGAGCAGACAGTCATCGGGCAGGTAGTCGATGAGCGTCGGCGGCGGCTCCCCCGGTTTGCGCCCGGACAGAAAACGCGAGTAGTTCTCGATTCCAGGACAGTATCCCAGCTCCTGCAGCATCTCGATGTCGAGGCGCGTGCGACTTTCCAGGCGCTGTGCTTCAACCAGTTTGCTGGCCGTGCGCAGGTCTTCAAGCCGCGTGCGCAACTCATCCTTGATCGAGTCAATCGCTTTGACGACCGTTTCACGCGGCGTTACATAGTGCGACGACGGAAAGATCGTAGCGCGGGTGAGCGGGTTCAGCGTCTCGCCGGTGAGGGGATCGAACTGGCTGATGCTCTCTATCTCATCGCCAAACAACGTCACGCGGATCGCCCACCGCTCCGATTCAGCCGGAAATACGTCGATAACGTCGCCCCGCACCCGAAAAGTAGCGCGGTGCAGCTCATAGTCGTTGCGCGTGTACTGCAGTTCCGCAAGACGCCGCAGGATGGCGCGCTGGTCCATGATCGCGCCGATGCGCAGATGCAGGATCATGTCGTGATAGGCGGCGGGATCTCCCAGTCCGTAGATCGCAGAGACAGTCGCGACAATGATGGAATCCGGACGCTCGAGCAGGGCCTTGGTGGCCGACAGGCGCATCTGCTCGATATGCTCGTTGATGGATGCGTCCTTTTCTATATAGGTATCCGAGGACGGGACGTAGGCTTCAGGCTGGTAGTAGTCATAATATGAAACGAAATATTCCACTGCGTTATGCGGGAAAAAATCGCGCATTTCGGCATATAATTGGGCTGCCAGGGTTTTGTTGGGAGCCATAACCAGCGTCGGGCGCTGCACCTGCTGGATCACGTTTGCGATGGTGTAGGTCTTTCCCGAGCCGGTTACGCCGAGCAGCGTCTGAAACGCTTCGCCACGGCGAAGGCCATCGACCAGGGAAATGATCGCCTGCGGCTGGTCGCCCGCCGGACGGAAAGGACTCTCGAGGAGGAACTGCTGGTTCATCGGTTTTGGTAACATGAGGTTTGTCGGGTATATTACTCCAATTCGGTTAGACACCGCCGGGAACAAAAATTTGTCAAAGATTCGCCTATCCAGTCGCGTTCAACGCATCCAACCGTCATCCACACTCGCGGTCACAGCCCACGCTAGGGAACTCAGAGCCCAAGGCAAGGACGTGATCGGTCTTGGCGCCGGTGAGCCCGATTTCGATACACCGGAACATATAAAGGAAGCCGCCATCCGTGCGATTCGCGACGGCTTCACTAAATATACGGCGGTGGATGGCATGCCTTCCCTGAAACAGGCCGTGCGCGATAAGTTTCAGCGCGAAAACGGTCTGGAATACGGTCTCGACGAAGTCCTGGTTTCGGTCGGCGGAAAGCAGAGTTTCTTCAATCTTGCGCAGGCGTTGCTCGATCCCGCCGACGAGGTGGTGATCCCCGCGCCCTACTGGGTGTCTTATCCGGACATGGTGCTGTTGGCTGACGCCACGCCTGTCATCGTCAAGGCCGGAATCAACCAGGCATTCAAAATCACACCCGAGCAGCTCGACAGCGTCATCGGTTATAAAACCAAGCTCGTGGTCATCAACAGTCCGTCGAATCCGACTGGAGAAGTCTACTCGCGAGCGGAACTCGAGGGCCTGGGCGCCGTTCTGCGAAGGTATCCGGACGTTCTCATTGCCACCGACGACATGTACGAGCACATTCTCTGGACGAAAGAACCCTTCTGCAACATCGTCAATGCCTGTCCTGACCTCAAGGATCGCACCATCGTACTAAACGGGGTATCCAAGGCTTACGCGATGACAGGCTGGCGCATCGGCTATGCCGCGGGCCCCAAGCCGCTGATCGCAGCCATGCGAAAAATTCAGTCGCAGAGCACGTCCAGCCCCACGTCCATCGCACAAGTTGCCGCCGAAGCCGCTCTTAATGGAGACCAGGGCTGCATTGTCCCCATGCTCAAGGCGTTCAAGGAGCGGCATGACCGCGTTTTCGTCCGGCTTAACTTGCTGAAGGGGGTGCGTTGCCTCCCGTCCCACGGCACTTTCTTTGCGTTCCCGTCGTTTCAGGGCGCAATTGCGGCTCTCGAAGATATTCACAACGACGTGGAAATGGCGGAATTCATCCTTAATGAGGTCGGCGTCGCCCTGGTGCCTGGATCGGCGTTCGGCGCCGAAGGCCATTTACGGCTGTCTTATGCCACCAGCATGGAGAATCTCGACGCGGCCCTCGACCGCCTGGAAAAGCTCCTCGGCCGCGTGGACAACTAGTCAGGAAAGGCGCAGCTGTCGGCAGGATAACCGAACCGGGCGGTAGTCCAACCTGAGGCTTGCGCTTCCCCGCTGCGGCTGCCGGCCAGACGCCGATTTACGCTGAAATCCGGGAAGGGAATGCGTGACTAGCCTGATCGACGCCGGCCCACTCCTGCCGGCAACCTGCGGAGGCCCGGGATCCTGCCAGACCGCCAATGCAACTTGACCAGCCCAATGGCCGTCAGTAGCATACTCACCCTTCTGTTCCCCGGTAGCTCAGTCGGTAGAGCAGGTGACTGTTAATCACCGGGTCGGCGGTTCGAGTCCGTCCCGGGGAGCCATTTATATATCCAACACCATCCTGCACCGTCCAAAAGCATCTTAATTTCCTGCAGTTACGACACTTCCCTTATCCTTTACCGTCCCACCTTATCCATTGACATGCCCCTAGTCTGGGGGCACATTTGGGGGCACATGTTCTGTAATTTGATCGAGGTGCCCCCAAATGCCCCTTTCGGATGCAGCAGCGCAACGCCAAGCCACGCGAGAAGTCCTACAGAATCACGGACGCCAAAGGGATGTACCTGGAAGTAACGCCAACAGGTGACAAGTATTGGCGCATGAAATACCGCTTCGGCGGCAAAGAAAAACGTCTTGCCTTCGGCGTCTACCCTGACGTTTCATTGGCCCAAGCCCGCGCGCGATGCGACCAAGCGCGCAAGCAACTGGCTAATGGTGTTGACCCCAGCGTACTTAACCTGTCTTTAACATTTTCCACGCCAATGTACACTCTTTCGGCGTAGTCGCCGAGGCTAAGCCGTTGATGTTTCGACAACCCGGTTCGCGCGGGCCGTTTGTAGTGCCATAATATTTTTATAACCCCTTGTTCCGGGCATCGCGGGTGTGTAGCGTGCGTGCATGTTCATCCGCCGCACCGCCACGCGCAGCAAACTGAATGGGGAGTCCTACGTCACCTATCGCCTGGTGAGTAGTGAACGCCACGGAAAGAGTGTCCGTCAGGTGACGCGGCTCAATCTCGGGCGGGATTTCGCCGTCGCCCCCAAGCATTGGCCCGCGCTCTGTGCCCGCATCGAGCAGATGCTGGGTGCCCAAACCTCGCTTCTGGCCGTATCCTTGAGCCCGCGCCTCGAGCGCTTGGCGCAACGCTATGCCGCACGCCTGGTGGGGCGCGCGGAGGCTCCCGCCGCGGTAGCCTCCGCACCAGCGCCCCCGGTGTTTGCGGAGGTGGCCATCGACTCCCTCGAGCCGATGCGGCCGCGCTCGGTCGGGGTCGAGGTCGTGGCCTTACGGGCCATCGAGCAGCTGGGATTGGGGGCGATCCTCACGGAGTGTGGCTTCAATGGCAAGTTGAAGAACGCCGCGTTGGCCAACGTGATCGCCCGCCTGGCCCACCCAGGCTCGGAAC
>DAHXOO010000061.1:0-13004 GCA_027364845.1 Pseudomonadota bacterium
GCGATAGCAGTGTCCCGGTCTGGTCTTGCGAAGTTGAAGAAGCGGCAGGCAGTCCGTCGTTGATTTCGGTGGTACACACCGCAGTGAGGGCGTCACGAGTGGTAGAAAAAATTTCATTGGAGTATCCGCAATCCCGTATGGAGGATATCCAGCCCTACCGGAGGGCCAAGAGCACGCGTGTGCCGCCTGGTGTTGCAAGGCCGCCGAGCGCATCGATCCGGCGAGTGGCACGAAGGATCACTGGCTTCGACGAGATACGGTTGCCTGCCGGCGGTACCGGTGTAATCGCTCTGCTGACCAGTGTTGCAGTCATCGCCTGCGGCAGGCACCGGGTACAGTACGAACAGGACCAACGGGTGCAGCACACCCTCGTTTCGGGTCCGATTTTCCTTCCTGCCAGGGTATGAGAGGCCGTTTTTCAGCGGATCCTTATGAGTAATCGACGCCGCAATCTATACCTGGCCGGGGCAATATTCATGGTTTTGCTTATCTTCGTGGCTATCCGGCTAAAGGAGCAGCATCACCGCCCCACCATTGAACGTATTGGGAAAGAGACGAAAACCAAGGTGGCAACCCAAAGCGTTCGTGTCCAGCGCGCAAGGCCTCCACTGGCCGGCCGCTTGGACTACGCGCAATCGATCCGGGCGGCTGAGCGCGCCGCCAGCGTCAAGAATTACCGCAAGACGGACGAGATACTTGGCGACCTCCATCGGACGTATCCACAAAACCAGGAAGTCCTGGCGGTTGCACTACAGCTGGATTGCGCTCGGCACGAGTTTTCCGAATATGATCGGATCTTGCGGACACGGAATCTTCAGAGTTCGATCCCAGAATTGAAGCAGGCATTGCTGACGTGCCGGAATGACCTGGCCCTCGACAAGGCACAGCGTCTACTCGATCAGGGTGATGCCGTGGGCGCCATCCGCATCGCTGCACCGCTGTACGCCTCCGGGCCGGATCCGTATCGCGCCGGGTTGATCCTGGCACGTGCCTATGTGGCCAATCACCAGCAGCAGCACGCAGCGCGCCTCTACAGCGAGCTCGCGCGACGCTATCCGAGCGATCCCAATTTCGCCACGCAGGCGGTGTTGGCCAACGCAAATGCCAGACGATTCCAGCACGCTAGGGCGCTTTATGGAAAGTTGAGCAGCGCCCAGCAACAATCGGTTCTGGCCGATCTGGACGGGAACTACGACCTGATCTATCCCGATTCCATCGCCGTCGAGGCTGGCCGGGCGCATGCTTCCGGCATTACGCCGAGCGAAGACTACTATGAAGGTCTTCGGGCGAAATTCGCACTCACCTCCGGTACCCTGGTCGGCGATCTTGTTCACGCGCATCGGTTCGGCGAGAACGCGGATTCGTACGGAGCCAGCTACTATTTCAGCATGAGCCGCGGGTACAGCGGCGAATGTGCCGTGTCGTACAGCCCCAGCGATACCTTTCTCGCGCGCGACTCTGTCGCTTTTGTGCTCACAAAGGATTTCCATTCCTACGCCCTCTATGGAGGCGTTCGCCACCTGGTTTTTTCAGGACTGTCCGCCAACGTGTTTCTTGGAGGCATCGCCCTGGACATCAACCGCAATTTGACAGTCAGAACCGGTCTTTATTACGTCCCACAGACCAGCGCCTACAGCTATTTGTTCGCACCGGAATGGACGAAGGACGGCAACAAGACGTTCCTGTACCTGACGGCTGGCATGGCCGGCGAGCAGCTCAATGTCAGCGGCGCCATACTGCGGACGCCGAGTGACAGCATCAAGCTGGGCAGGATACAGCAGATCACGCCCACAGTTTCCCTGGAGGGTGACGTGTTCTACGAATACCGCTCCGGTCTGTACGATCGCAGCGGCGTTGATGTTTCGCTGATCAAGAGGTGGTGAATGCACACGCTTGATAGCCTGGTTTCTCCGTACATCGTCGTCTGGCTGCTGCGCGGCATCATCGTCGTTTTCGCTGCGTCGCTGGCGGCTTTGTTTCTCGGGCTGGGACTGCACAAGCGGCACGTCCTGCGCGTCGCACGCAGCAAGGAGGAAAAGACTCTGTTTTATGCCGGAGAGTTGGTGTCGTTGTGCGCTGGATCCATTGCATCCGTGGCCGAACCTCACGATTTTCGCGAAGCGCTGTGCCTGGCCAGGGCCTTCGGCAGCTTTCCCTTTCACGATGCGGCGGAGATGTCTAAGGTGCAGGGCGCAATCGCCGCAACGAAGGCAATTCCGATTCTGAAGGATGCGCTGTCGTCGAAGGATTGGGGAGTCCGTTGCCGGGCGCTCGGCGCCTTTGCCGATCTGCGCGATCCATCGTATTTCGAGTATCTGCTCAATTTTGCCGAGCAGGAGGAAGTCGTACGGGTATTCGGCAGCTGCCTGTCGGCCTGTGCCTTTCTGATCCAAGAGTCCGGGCAGTTCCAGACGTTTTCGCTGCTTCTGGACAAGAGACCGGTGCTGTCAGCCAGTTATGATGAGGGAGTGCTCAGAACGGCAATCAGGTCGCTGCTTGCGCGCAGCGACCTCGCGACGGTGAATCGGATCATGCGGGACTGCCTGTTTTCGGAGACCTTCAGCGCGCAGTACAAGGCAGCCCTGATCAACGCGATCGGAAAAGAGAAGTTCACGAGCATGACGGATGCCGTCATCGATTATTCGCGGGCCAGCGAAGTACGGATCATCCGCATTTCCGCAATGAGGGCGCTGCACAACATGAGGATATGCGACGACCTGATCTGCAGAGGGTTCAAATCTGCGGATCCGGTCATCCAGCTCGTTGCGATTCGCTCCAGCCTATATTGCAACGCGGCTGTCGAACAACAGATTGCCGGATTTCTCGCGTCGCCGCATTTCGATGTGCGCTTTGCGGCTGCCATGACACTCGTCAAGTTTCCTTCCGGAGGACGCGAGCTGCTGCAGCGGGCAAGAACATGCGCTGATCCATTTGCCACCGACATGGCGGAGTTCGCCCTGACGATGGATTGATGTTCTGCAGGTTGTGCGTCCGCGTCCGGCGCGGGGCAGGGTTGCCGTTCCATGCATGTTGGCATCGGGCGGTTTTCGGAACAGTTCGGATTTGAAGCTGACTGACGGATATTGCAACTATGTTCAAAGCGATCACGTATGGGCTCGTTGCCTATCAGGTGCTCATACTGCTCTATTTTCTTTTGCTCAATTCCGGTTATACATTCATAACCCTGTTCGCCTTCCGTTTCATCCGGCGTTCTGCCGATGCGGCGCCGGACCTGGATGGCCTGCAGCGGGCACTCGCGCTGTCGAACCTCAGGCCGATCAGCATCGTCATCCCCGCCTACAACGAGGAAGTGAACATTGTCAGCACGGTGCTGGCCGCGACCAAGATCGAGTACCCGGAGTTCGAGATAATAGTTGTCAATGACGGCTCGACTGACGGCACGCTGGAAGCTCTGAGAAAGCACTTCGATCTGAGGCAGATCCACCGCCCGGCGGGGATCCATATCAAGACCGAGGATGTCCAGGCTGTTTATGTTTCGGCAAATTTTCCGAACATATGGGTTCTCGACAAGAATAACGGCGGCAAGGCGGATGCTCTGAATGCCGGACTGAGCTACAGCAGATACCCGCTGTTTTGCACCATTGACGCCGACTCCATACTTGAGACGGATGCGCTGCTGCGGATGGGGCAGCAATTCCTGCTCAACAAGGAGCTGATCGCTGCCGGCGGTGCGGTACGCGTTCTGAACGGTTGCGAGGTGCGGGATTCGTCGGTCGTAAAGATCAAGGCGCCCCGCAGCATTCTCGTCAACATCCAGATCGCCGAGTATCTCCGGGCATTCATGGCGGGACGCGTCGCCTTTGGCGAGATCGACAGCCTTCTCATCATATCGGGCGCGTTCGGGATTTTCAGAAAGGACCTGGTCCTGGCGATCGACGGTTTTCGCAAGACGGTCGGGGAGGACATGGATCTTATCCTCCGTCTGCATCGGC
Organism: Pseudomonadota bacterium; assembly: GCA_027364845.1. Taxonomy (GTDB): domain Bacteria; phylum Pseudomonadota; class Gammaproteobacteria; order Acidiferrobacterales; family UBA6901; genus JAJYCY01. The sequence continues at coordinate 3,954 of DAHXOO010000061.1, forward strand.
ATTGTGTCGATAACAGGATCCGGTACAAGGTCTATTACATACCAGAGCCAGTATGCTGGACGCTGGTCCCGGGGGATTTGATGTCCCTGCTGCGGCAGCGCAACCGCTGGCAACGCGGGCTGTTCGATAGCATCTGGCATAACCGTATCATGCTTTTCAATGCCAAGTACGGGAAGGCCGGGGTCATCGGGATGCCGTACTTTCTCATTGCCGAGCTCCTTGGACCGATCGTGGAATTCATCGGCTATTTCGGTTTCGTTCTGTTTCTCGTGCTGCATATGGTCAATCCGGTATTCGCGACCCTGTTCTTCACTTTTTCCATATTGTGGGGGATGTGGCTCAATGCCTCGGCAGTATTGCTCGACAATTTCGTCATCCATCGCTATGAGAAGCTGGCTGATTCCTACAAGATCGCTCTGCTCGGGTCCCTGGAATATCTGGGCTATCGGCAGCTGGTTGCGGTCGAGCGACTGATCGCGACCTTCCAGATCTGGCGTAGCCACTGGGGAAACATGAAGCGCAAGCCGATTCAGGGATCGGAATCCGGGTCAGGCTAGCGGCCGGAAAGAACAGAGGGTGTCCGTGCTGGAAGACGGACGCGTGACCCAAGTAGTGTCGCTTGCAGCGGGCCGGGAGCCCGTCAGGGCACGTGAGCAGAGTGGGGTAGGTGAATGTTGAGTAAGGAAGAGCATGCGATACGACGATTCGTGCCGGCAGAACTGCCGCAGCGCCTGGCTGGCATTGCGCTGAGGCTGTTGCTGATGCTGGTAGTTCTGGCGGCCCCGATCTACGTGTTTCTGTCGAATTTCGCCACGTTCGAGCCGTATCTGTATCCGCTGCATCTGATTCAGGGGAATGTGAGGAAAATTACCCCTGAGGTCATCGTCGGGCCCTATCCGGACTATGGGCTGATAGCGGATCTGCGGGAACGGGGCGTTCGGACGATCATTTCATTGCTGGATGAGCACCTGATCTATGAGAAATCCCTGATCCAGAGGGAAGATCTTTATGCCAGGCAGATGGGGATCAGGGAGTACGATTTTCCGATGGACAGCAGTCAGCCTCCGACCAGTCGGCTCAATGCCGCGGCCCTGAGGGACATCATCAGGTACCTTGGAAGTCATCCGGATACAAAGATCTACATCCATTGCTACCTGGGAAAGCACCGGGTAGGGGATGTCGTGCGCTTGCTTCGCGCGCGGAGCAGGGAAGTGATGCAATCGGCGGACAGGCTGCGGCCAGGGAACGCTGGAGGCAGGCCACTGCTGCGCTGACGTCGGCCCCGCAGGATTCCGCGGTCGCAAGGATTGTGTCGCCGACAGCGCTTCGGACCCCACTAGTGTAATGCTTCATAATTAACGGAACTAACACGGGCCACTCCTGCCTCAGTGGTAAAGTACAAGACAGGAGGCCATTGATGCGCGCAGCACCCATGATCGTGTTGACCGAAGCGGAACGCAAAAAGCTCACGCAGCGCGCGAAATCCCGCACGACGAGCGTGCGCCTGGCGCGTCGCGCCCAGATGGTGTTGCGGGCAGCGAACGGTGCATCCAACGAGGCGATCGCCCAGGAGCTCGGGATTGGGCGCGTGCAGGTCGGACGCTGGCGGGAACGCTATGCGGCAGGGGGTCTCGCGGCCATCACCCAGGATCGGCCCCGGGGCGGACGGCCACCGAAGGTAGACGCCGCGGAGGTGGTGCGCCTCACCACGCAGACCCTGCCGGAGGCGGCCACCCACTGGAGCACGCGCACGCTTGCGGAGAAGATGGGCGTGAGCGATACCACGGTATTGCGGGTGTGGCGTCGCCATGGCCTGAAGCCACACCTCGTGCGGACCTTCAAGGTCTCGCGCGATCCCCGGTTTGTCGAGAAGCTGGAAGACATCGTCGGGCTGTACCTCAATCCCCCCGAACACGCGCTGGTGCTGTGCTGCGACGAGAAGAGCCAGGTACAGGCGCTCGACCGGTCCCAGCCCGGTCTGCCGTTGAAGCAAGGCCTGGCCGGCACGATGACGCATTACTATAAGCGCCACGGTACCACCACCCTGTTTGCGGCGCTCAATGTCCTGGACGGCCAAGTCATCGGTCAGTGCCAGCCGCGTCACCGTCACGAGGAGTGGCTCGGGTTCCTGCGCCAGATCCACCGCGAAACCCCAAAGGACAAATCGTTGCATCTGATCTGCGACAATTATGCCACGCACAAGCATCCTGCGGTCCAGGCATGGCTCACCCAGCACCCGCGCTTTCACATGCATTTCACCCCGACCTCGGCGTCGTGGCTGACCATGGTCGAGCGCTTCTTTCGGGATCTCAGCACCCAGCGACTGGACCGCGGTGTCTTTCGCAGCGTCCCTGAACTGACTGCCGCCATCAAGGACTACGTGGTTGTGCATAACAAAAACCCCAAGCCGTTCATCTGGACCGCCAAAGCGGCCGATATTCTCCAGAAGGTCATCCGCGCCAATCGGCGCTTAAGTTCCAAACAGAATGAAGCACTGCACTAGCGGATCCAGGCTTGGCCAAGACCGTCCATGATCCAGCCGGAAAAACTCCTATATTGAATGGACGATCGTGTATAGCGGAATGCCGCGCCCACGTGCGGATAGAAGGAAATTGCAGAGCCGTTCACCGTGTAACTGCGCGCGTAGTGGGTAAACTGGCGCGGGTCCTTTGGGAGGTATGAATGACCGCCGGATACGCGTATATAGCGTGACAGCTGCGAGACGGCGATAAAATAATGCGTTTCGCTCGGTATGTGCCGCAGTTCGATGCCCAGCATTGCGGGTTTACCATACATCTGTGCGTAGCACAGACCGTTATTAGAGACGGCCAGCAACTGTCCGATGCGCGTACGGTAACTCATGATGGCAAGGTTATCAGCGTTCCTGGATACGATGCCCATCAGATTGCGGTGCCCTACGGTTTCCTGATCAAACCAGAAAGGGACGACCACCCCGAATGGGATCTTGCCCAGGGTACGGGCATGAAGCGCCCGCAGCAGTCCGGCATAGCGCTCCAACACTCCGTGTTTGTCGGTGCTGTAGCGCTTCAGCAAATAAGGCTCGACATCGAACTGTATTCCGGAAAACCGCGTCGCATGCGACTGGTTGTACGCTAGAACCTGATCAATGATCCGCAGCGCTGGTCCGTAGTCATCGACATCATCGGGAGAACCGGTAAGGGCAAAGACCTTGATGTCAAAGCCTTTGGCCATATTCAATAAGCCCGCAAACGATTCCAGGTCCGGGTGGATCTGGAGGTAGAGGTTCCTGATGCCGTGTGCGGCTGCCTCATGCAGGAATCTATGCGCCGTGTTGCGGTTGTGCAGCAGTACGTCAGACCGCCATACCCAAGCGCCCAGAACGGGATTGACCCTGCTGATTGTCGATGATGGCTTGCACTGAAGATGTGGTGCCGGCGCATTGCGATGGATGATGTTTTTCCGGTAATCGATCGCGGACAGCCGCTGTTCGGCATAGACGAATTCCACGTATCTGGATCGGCTGAGCCGGGAGCGGTCGATGGCTATTCGAGGTGAAATGGCAGGGACGCTCGAGCACGCCACCAGAAAGACAGGCAGCAGAGCAAGCACGGTTCGCGCGAACACGCCAGGGCCAGCCCGATTCCCGGGTGATTCCCGCCAGAGCTGACGGCGCAGCGCCATGGGTTGTTGCAAGGGTCTACTGAATCTGGATCGGCACCGAACCGGTGAGGCACAAGTTTCCTGCCGGATTACAGGCCTGTAACACCAAGTAAGCATTGTCGGGAACACCAGCGTTGAGGAACAGAGTCAGGTTCTGAACGGTGTAAGGCCCGGTGTGGTCCGAACACTGCATGTTGTTGGAGTTGTCGAAGGTACAATTCAGCGTCTCGGTGGTATGGCAGACGCCTCTTGATGACTGCTTGCCGCAGCTGTTGGCAAGAACGATATTCGTGTTGGGATCAAAGACAGGGCCCGCGTTGAGCGCGACGACGGCCGTGTAGATATTGCCCGTAATATTCCAATTGATCGAGAACTGACCGTTGTTCACGCCGGGATTGATGGGAACGACACCCTGGGACACGGCGGAAGTTCCGTTTACACTGAAGCCGGAGATGGCTATCGGGTCGTTTGGGCTGGGACTGCAGCCGCTGATACTCATTACAAATAACGGCATTGCCGCTAAGGCGAAATACCGGATAGCCGAATGTCGCATCGCGTGCTCCTGGGGCGTCGTACCGCGCGGCGTGTCGTGTGGGAGAATGGGTCCGCTGTGTGGTGGCAGTGCCTCGTTGGCGCCCGCGATGATGGGCCAAGCTCGAAATCGCAGTCAACTATACTCCATCAACCGTTTGCCTCGTGCAAGAGGCGGACGCAGGTGACCTGCTTACTAAAAAGACGTGCGATTGCACCACCATGTGCGGTTGTTGTTCGTCCATATTGATCAGTATGAGGTAATGCCCAACCCGATTCCTGGCGGTCAGGTGTGGCGGTGTCGGAAACACGCGCCGGTATCGGGACTGCCGTGTCGCGAAAGACTCTTTTTTGAAAGTCTCAGTCGATTCCAATAAAATCAAAAATCGATTTCGGTCGTCGATCAGTGAGTCAGGGCCTAAAGAGCGTCTCTCCAGCATTCGTTCGGGCGTACATTCTGCGTTCCGCCGCAGAGGAGGGCATCTTCTGCACCACAAGAATCGAAGAGCTCGGGCGGCACGGCTGTCGTTTGAGTCCGAGCACGTTCTCTTCAGCCCATGAGGAGCATGGAAAGGCCGGTTATCTGGTTGCGTGGCGCGACATGGCCGGAGGCTGGAAACGCAACGGCTTTTGGCATTAGCGCGGCGGGCAGACAGGCGCTCACGAAAAATAGAAACTGGTTCGGAGGACTGGTGCAGGAGTTATTCGAAATGAAATATGCCGGCAACCGGTATACCGGGTTCGATCCTGGAACAGAGGAAAATAGGGGTTCAGGACCGTGCGTCGTCCGGTGGATGAATCCAGCCTCGGTCAAATGAACGAGCGTCCAGGAACGGACCTCGGCAAGACCGGTCCACCCTCCGTTTTTGCGGTCTTTCTTATTTTCCTCAGACTTGGCCTGACTTCCTTTGGCGGCCCCATTGCCCACCTGGGCTATCTGCGCAGCGAATTTGTCGAGCGGCGCAAATGGCTGGACGAGGCCGCTTATGCCGATCTGGTGGCCCTGTGTCAGTTTTTGCCGGGGCCGGCAAGCAGTCAGGTGGGCATCGCCCTGGGTGCCTTGCGTGCGGGCTTGCCGGGAGCCGTGGCCGCCTGGTCTGGCTTCACGCTGCCTTCGGCCGCCATTATGGTCGCATTCGGTTACGGCCTGCGTTTTTTCCCAGATGTTTCCGCTGCCGGCTGGCTACACGGACTTAAGCTCGCTGCCGTGGCAGTGGTGGCGCAAGCGGTGTGGGGCATGGGCCACCAGTTCTGTCGCGACCGTTTGCGCGCATCATTGGCGATCCTGGCCGCCATAGTGGTACTGGCATGGACCTCGGTGTTGGCCCAGATCACCGTAATCGCGCTCGGCGCCTTGGCGGGCTGGCTACTTCTGCCAGCGGTGGAGATCGGTCCGGCACATCACGCGGAGTTCCGTGTTAGCCCCCGAACTTCCGGTTTGGCATGGATCGTCTTTTTCACCCTGCTTGGTCTGCTGCCCGTGTTGGCTGCCGGAACCGGCAGCCATACTCTGGCGCTGTTCGACAGTTTCTATCGATCCGGAGCGCTGGTTTTCGGCGGCGGCCATGTGGTGTTGCCGTTGCTGCATGCCGAGGTAGTGCCATCGGGCTGGGTGTCCAACAGAGATTTTCTTGCGGGCTATGGCATGGCGCAGGCGCTGCCGGGTCCTTTGTTCAGCTTTGCCGCCTACCTGGGTACCGTGGGTAGCGGATCCCCGCACGGCTGGCTGGGCGGGTTGCTGGCACTGGTGGGGATTTTCCTGCCTGCGTTCCTGCTGGTGTTTGGAGCTTTGCCTCACTGGAACGTATGGCGCCGCCGGCCGATCATACGCTCGGCATTCGACGGCGTCAACGCCGTCGTCGTGGGCATTCTGCTTACCGCCCTGTATGACCCGATTTTTCGGAGCGCAGTGCATGGACCTGTTGATTTCGCGCTCGCTTTGGCAGCGTTTGCCCTGCTGATGTTCTGGAGAGTGTCACCCTCGTGTGGGTGGTAATTTTCGCAGCATTGAGCGGCACGATACACCTGTGAATATCGCCCTCAATGTTTGCGGAGGCTATTCGGCGCCGCATTAAGAAAGGAGACCACAGCATGTCGTTGAAGCTTCCTCGTCGTGAATTTCTGAAGCTGGCCGGTGTACTGACAGGCAGCGCCCTGTCGACATCCGTCAACGCTTATGGAGAGACCGCTATGAGCAGGTCTAAGTTGCCGGATCACTCCGTGACCCGGTCGCAACCGGATCGGCCCGCCGACTACGCTCTGCACATCGGTACCGGACTGGTGGAGGTGGCATCCCAACGTTTTCTTTCCACCACTACCTACAACGGCCAGTTTCCCGGCCCATTGCTGCGTTTCAAGGAGGGACACCAGATCGTCGTGGACATATACAACAATACCGATACCCCCGAGCAGCTGCACTGGCACGGCCAGTTTCTTCCCGTGGATGTGGACGGCGCGGCCGAGGAGGGCACGCCTTACATTCCGGCCCGCGGCATGAGACGTGAAGTCTTCGTGCCCAGTCCCGCGGGTTTTCGTTTCTACCACACTCATGTGCGAGCCGGGGCAGACCTGCACGCCGGACAATACAGTGGTCAAGTGGGACCGCTATACATCGAACCGAAGCAGGAGCCGGGAAGCTACGACCGCGAGATCTTCCTCACCCTCAAGGAATTCGAGCCTTTTTTCAGCCAAGGTGGGGACATGGACATGAATATCCCGACGCCCACGACTAGAGTGAGCGCGCTGAAACGGGCGGGCGAAGCCGCTATGCGTGCCTCTCTCGCACGGGGCATGAAAAAGGGCTATGAGGTCGGCTATCGGATATTCACCATCAATGGCCGCCAGTTGGGTTTCGGCGAACCGATCCGCGTCAAGCCGGGTGAGCGCATCCTGTTTCACATCGTCAACGGTAGTGCCACTGAAATCCGCAGTCTTGCGTTGCCCGGCCACACCTTCAAAGTCGTAGCGCTGGATGGCAACCCGGTACCGACGCCTGCCGAGGTCCCGGTGCTGTGGATCGGCACGGCAGAGCGCATTTCGGCCGTCGTCCAGATGAATTATCCTGGCGTGTGGGTGCTGGGCGATCTGGATAATGACGACCGCGGCCGCGGCATGGGCATCGTCGTAGAATATTCAGGCCGAAGGCACAAACCCCGATGGGCGTCACCCAAGCCATTTTTGTGGGACTATCGCCGCTTTGCCAGGCGTGATGCAGGCGTACCCGAACCTGATGAGGTGATTGATCTGCATTTCGCCAAAGACAATGCAGCTGACCACGGATTCAACCGGTGGACCATCGACGGCGTGGCCTTCGACATGAATAACATGCGGCCCATGCGGCAACTGGAGCTAGGCCACCGCTACCGGTTGCGTATGAGGAATGCCACCGATGACATCCATCCCGTTCATCTGCATCGCCACACCTTCGAACTGACCCGCATTGCCGGCCGAAAGATCGCCGGGGTAATGAAGGACGTGGTCATGCTGGGCGGTTACCAGGCAATGGACATAGATTTCACGGCAAACCAGCCTGGACTGACGCTTTTTCATTGCCACATGCAATTGCACATGGACTACGGCTTCATGGGGCTATTCCGGACAGTATGACGACGGCGCCCGATGCGGCCCCTTGCTATTGCGTAAACCAGCCAGACTGGTACTGAAGTTGGCGAATTGGCGGGTAACGGCGCTAGCGATCGTTCCCGGCAAATATGCCAAGCAACTGAAGCAGGCTGGTGAACAGGTTATAGATGGCCACATACAGGCTCACCGTTGCCATGATGTAATTCGTTTCGCCGCCATTGACCAGCGCACTCGTCTGATAGAGGATGTAGCCGCACATCAGCAGCACGAACATGGATGAAACGACGAGCGTCAACACCGGGATGTGAAGGAAGATATTCGCGATCGCGGCAATGAAGGCGATCAAGATCCCGGCCGTGATGAACCCGCCGAGATAACTGAAGTCCTTGCGTGTGCGGAAGGCATACGCAGACAGGCCCAGGAATATGGCGCCCGTGCTTCCCATAGCGTAGACAATCAGCTCGCTGCCGTTGCTGTAGTGAGCGATGTACAGATTAAGTATTGGCCCGAGCGTGTAGCCCATGAAGCCGGTCAGGGCGAAGATCGACAATATTCCCCAGGAGCTGTTGCGCAGGGACTGTGTTGTAAATAGCAGACCGAAATAGCCGATCATGACCAGCCAGATATTGAGCATGGGCGCGCGGGTCAGCATCGCGAAGCCCGCCGTCGCGGAGCTGAAAAGCAGTGTGAGCGCCAGCAGAATGTAGGTATTACGGATGACGCTGTTGGTTGCCAGAACCGAGGTGCGGTCATAGGCGGTCCGGGTTCTGGATGTATCAAGATTCTGGTTCATGCAATGCCTCTCGCAACGATCTGTGGGTGACGGCTCTTGCCCGCACGCTGCCAAGCTGGCAATGTGCCCTTGGTAAGACCGCGATCTCGGGTAAATAGTTCAGTAGAATACTGGAGTTCACGGTGGACGCAAGCCTACGGGCGGCGTCGCCACAACGCTGGACATCAGTTATGCTTCAGCAGGAAGGGTGATTCAAGGAGTAGTCGCGAAATGCTTGGGTTGGCTTTCATGCAAGAGAACATCAGGTTTTTATTAGTGGTTTTTATTAATATTGACTATTGAGTCATTCCCCCGATCGGAGGCGTGGCAGAGTGGTTGAATGCAGCTGACTTGAAATCAGCCATGGGCGCAAGTCCATCGTGGGTTCGAATCCTACCGCCTCCGCCACCCACCCAGTATTCATAGGGGTTTCAGAGCGATTTTTTATTTCTTCCCATCCATCTTCCCATCCATTACGGCGAGATGGGATGAGACAAAACCGGCATGGCGGATGCGATATGTCG
>DAHXOO010000061.1:13014-13263 GCA_027364845.1 Pseudomonadota bacterium
GCGACCCCGGGCGATGGGTCTCTTCCGGGAAGCGGCAGGGGAAATTAGGGGAGTACGTCGCCGCGAGCTGCAGTCGGTGACGACCGTGGCGCTAGGGGGGTAGGGTAGGTATTCGTCAGACAGGTCAGCGGTAGCCCCTCATTCCGGATCAGTACAGCACGGCCATGCGCTCCATTGATCCCTTCCGGCAGCAACGCATCTTTGATTAAGTTCTCAAAATAACGCATTGAATCATCATGGGTCGTATCC
>DAHXOO010000062.1 GCA_027364845.1 Pseudomonadota bacterium
AGAGCGAATGGATCATGAGATCCAGGAGTTGGCGGACCTCAGCCTGGAATCCGAGGGTTTCCTTGTGCGTCTCAGTGGTCATGGGAAAAAACGGGCTCCTTTGTGAGTTTCCGGAAACTGCGAGGTGGGAATCTAGGGTCTGTGTGGACACGTTTCAAGGGTGCCGGTCCCTCCTTCGGGATAAACATGGTATCAATCTTGCATGAATTATTGTGAGGAATCTTCAATATCTTATGGAAATGACCTTGGGGATGGCATGAAAAACAAGTCCATCCGGGTAGCCAAATGGGGTCTATGTGAGCCGCGAGATCATGCGTGGCCTAAAAACGTTATCTTCATCAGCACGGAAACTCTATGAAACTAAAGCATGATGTAGCCGCAAGAATCTTGGCAATCTCGGTCACGGCTTTATTTTCGGTGCCGGCAAGCGCCTCGCTAGTCACAGACAATTTTGTCTTCACGAACAATTCATCTGTGGTCGCGAATGGCTCGTTCAGCTACGATTCTTCAAAATCCGGGCAGCTAACCTATGCAGACCTAAGCTCTTTCAAAATCAACTTGGTTACATCAGCACGTTCATACAACTTGGCATTTTCCCTCAAAAATACGAACTATAACTATTTTGGCTACAACACAAACCTGAATACGTTTGTTCCTTCTTTGGTCTCTGGAAACCAAGGACCCTACGCCGGAATTCTATCAGCGATCAACAGTAAGTTGACCAATGGTTTTTTCTTCGACCCCCTTTTGAGCCAAAGCAATCTTGGTGTTACCGGCTCCAATGATGGCGTATTTGCGGGTTATGCACCTTATTCGCTAAACACTGCAACAGCTTTCTCTGTTTCGCCTGTGCCTTTACCCACGGCTGGCATCCTGTTGGGCTCAGTGATCGGATTGTGGGGGGCGGTTGGTTTTCGAAAGAGAAAATCTGTGGTCTAAGTTCTCTTCAAGTCAGATATCTTCTAGGTTGAAAATAAAGGTCAAAGTTCGGAATTATCCCGGATTTTCCATTAGACCTACGCCATGAAGAATAAGGGCATAAAGCGGACCGGCTGGGAGAAAGCTTTGGAGTGATCCCAAATGCCCTCGAACCATTGCCGTTGGCGCATGACGACCGCAGCTTTCGGATATGCTTGCGGCCGGACGTCGTGATGTAACCAGCTTCGGCGAAGAATTGATAGCCCAGGGTCTTCAGGGCGTGCGGGATTTCCTTGCCGCCGCTGTGCAGGACGTCCGCTTTCAAGCCCGTTTATTGAGGCACACGACGACGATGAAATCCAGCGTTTTTGCCCATATTCCTGAGAAAACGCCTGATCGCAGAAGCCGCTGTCGGTGCGCAGCAGGGCCACACGCCTGCTGCCTTGCTTATCGAAGGTGCTATCGAGAAAGACGCATGCATTGTTGGTAGTGTGACTGTTGCCGGAGCGCGGCCAGCAGTTCGCTACCAAGCGCGTATCGGACACGAAGGTCCCGGGATGATGGGAGAGCCGTCCCGGCTTGAGGGGTGTAACCGCGTGCCATATACCCTGCTGTTCCCCATAACGGGTCATCACAGCGGAATCGCGATCGAACGTCAATCCATCGACTACCCTCTGTGCAAACAACCAGCGATACAGGGCACCCGATACGTGCGCGCTGGTAACTTGCGAACACTTCCGGAACAGCCGCACCACCGCCTTAAAGTTCACCCTGCGTTGAAAGCCGAACAGGCATTTCAGCACCGGGTCATAACGGGTGACCTCGCTGTGTTCAATACGATTGGTCCCACCTCACACCGACAGCATGAGTTACCAGCAGCTCGGGGTATAACCCCGATTACTTCCCGCTTGCGCGCAAGGCCCCATCGAAATCCAGGTGATCGAGCAGACGTTTCATCAAGCCCCATGCCACCCCAGGCGGTGATCTCCCGGTCGGCATACTTCAGCTTGAATCCCGGCGACCCCGTACGGAAACTGGGCACCAGCTTGCACGCTAAAATCTACCCATTAATCTACATTAATTCAACAACTTACCGTAATTGCTACCATTAGAAATGGGGCGCTATTGGGAAGTCTGGGTTTATTAATTGGCACGATATATGCTCGTTGTCGGAACGGGGCTCACCTATCACATCCTGGACCGGGGAAGCATATGTATCCTCGCAATAAGCAGGACTTGCTCATGCACGTCATCTATCGTGATTTCGCCGTATCTCGCATAGTACCGAGACCATGCCCTCCAGCGTGACTCCGTCATTGCAACGCGATGCTTCCACGGCACGCCTGCAGGCGCTGCATGAAGCGATGCTGAAGCTGCAGGCACTGCCTGCTACAAACAAATGTGAAGAGGAACTGCTGCGCTATGGCATCGAGTCCTTGTGCGCCATCATCGAGGCACGCTATGGCGCAATCATCATTGTGGATCATAGTGGCCAGCTCAAGCAGTTCATCTACACCGGCATAACCGGTGAGGAGGCCAGCCGCATCAACCACCCGCCCATCGGAACCGGGCTGCTGGCCGAAGTCGGGGACGAAAACTGGGTCTCGCGCCTCGAGGATCTTGCCCGGGATCCCCGCTCGATCGGGTTCCCGCCCCATCACCCGTCCATGAAAACGCTGCTCGCCGTGCCGATCGCGCACCAGAACCACAATTACGGGCGCGCTTTCCTGAGCGAGAAAACTAATGGGGAACCATTCAACGAAGACGATGAAATCCTGACGAAGTATTACGCGGACACGCTCGCTCTGACCCTCGCCTATCACCGCGCCGAGGCTGGGCGCACCCAGACAGCCGAGACTTTGCGGGAATTATCGCACGCGCTGTCCGCAACCAGCGGTGATAATTTTTTTCAAAATCTGGTACTGGTTCTCTCGCGCGCGCTCGGCGTCGACTATGTCTTCGTCGGTGAACCTAAGCCGGGGTACCCCGAGGTAATCCGCACGCTTGCATTCTGCGATCACGGCCGGCTCATTGACGATATCGACTATCATCTCGGGCTGGATACCCCCTGCGGAAGCGTGGATTGTAAAACAATATGCCATTTCCCCGGCAACGCCCAGAAACTCTATTCTGGAGACGATTTGATCCACCGCTACGGCATCGAGGCATTTATCGGCCATCCGCTGATCGACTCAGCCGGGCGCCTGCTCGGTCTGCTCGTAGCGATGCACAAGGACGTGATTACCGACGAAGAGCGCGTTCAAATGATTCTGCGGCTTTGTGCCAACCGCGCGGCCGCGGAGATCGAACGCCGGCGCGTCGAGAAAACTGCGCAGGAAAGCGAGGAACGCTTCCGTGCAACCTTCAGCCAGGCGGCCGTAGGCATTGCGCATGTCACACCCGAGGGCAGGTTTCTGCGGATTAACCAGAAATTCTGCGACATCGTGGGCTACACGCAGACAGAGATACTCCAGCGCTCCTTCCACGACATTATTCATCCCGAGGACCTAGAGGCCAATCAGGCGTCCATTTCCAAGATGTTGTCCGGTGAAATTCAGACCTATTCGATGGAGAAACGCTACTTTCGCAAAGACGGCTCCATCGTCTGGGCAAATCAGACCATCTCGCTCACGCGGGATCCGCAGAACCATCCGAAATATGTCATCTTCGTGGTGGAGGACATCACCGCGCGCAAGACGGTCGAGGCCCACATGCATCAGCTATCCAGCGTCATCGAGCAAACGGCCGATTCCGTCATGATCGCCAATCGCGAGGGTATCATCCAGTACGTCAACCCGGCTCATGAAGCGGTAACGGGATACACGCGAAACGAAGCAGTGGGAATGAAACCGAATATACTCAAATCTGGCCAGCACGACGAGACATTTTACAAGCGGCTGTGGGAGACCATCCTGGGTGGCGAGGTGTTCCGCGAGCGGTTCATCAACCGCAAAAAGGACGGTTCGCTGTATTACGAGGAAAAAACCATCACCCCGCTCAAAAACAACCAAGGCCACGTCACACATTTCGTCTCCACTGGCAAGGAGATCACTGAGCGCGTGCACGCCGAGGAGGCTCTGCGAACAAGTGAAGAGCGTTTTCGTAGCGTAGTGGAATACGCCCCGATTTGCATCCACACCATCGACCTAACTGGCCGGATCACCAGCATGAACCGCGCTGGTTTGCGCATGCTCGGTGCGGAAAACGAAGATCAAGTCCGTGGCAGGGAAATGCTTGAGTCAGTCAGCGAGCCGGACCGCGCACGTGTTCATGATCTCATGCAGGAAGCATTTCAGGGAAGATCCAGTCGATTCGAATTTGTCACGGACGATGGACAAATTTTCGATTCAAACTTTATCCCGGTAAAGGACCGTTCCGGGAATATTCAATATCTTCTGGGTGTCACCGAAGACGTCACCGAACGACGTCAGACACAGGAGCGCCTGCGCTATCTAGCGCACTACGATGCGCTGACCGGTCTTCCCAATCGCATTCTGCTGCGGGACCGTCTGAGCCAAGCCATGATTGAGGCCGACCGACGCGAGCGGCTGGTGGCGGTACTGTTCCTAGATCTCGACCACTTCAAGATTGTCAATGACACGCTCGGGCATGAAACGGGCGATGCACTGCTCAAAGAGGTGGCTATGCGTCTGACCGACTGCGTGCGGAGTGGGGACACAATCTCGCGCATCGGTGGCGATGAGTTCACCGTCGTCCTGGCCAACATTGCACATGTGGACGATGTAGCGCGCATAGCACAGAAAATCATCGAAAGCTTCGTCCGCCCTTTCAACATTGCCGGACGCGAGCTGTTCATCAGCACCAGCGTCGGTATCACACTGTATCCTTTCGACGACAACAACCTCGACAGCCTGCTGCGCAACGCCGACGCCGCCCTGTACCACGCAAAGGATTTGGGTCGAAACGCCTTTCAGTTCTATACCGCTGAGCTCAATCGCCGCACTGCCCAGCGCTTGCAGCTCGAAACCGCACTGCGTTACGCGCTCGAGCGCAACGAGCTGCAGCTGCACTACCAGCCGCAGGTGAATTGCAGCTCCGGACGCGTCTTCGGCGCCGAAGCGCTACTGCGCTGGCAACATCCCGTAATGGGATTGGTACCGCCAATCAAATTCATTCCGCTGGCCGAGGAAACCGGGCTTATCATCCCCATAGGCGAATGGGTTCTACGCACCGCCTGCCATCAGGCCCAGGCATGGCATTTGGCGGGTTTCCATCAATTCCAGGTCGCAGTGAATCTTTCCGGGCGCCAGTTCCAGCACCACGATCTGGCGAAACTGGTGGAAAACGTGCTGAATGAAACCGGGCTGAGCCCGCACTATCTCGACCTGGAGCTAACCGAAAGTCTCTTGATGCACAACACCGCGGAAACGCTCGCCACCATGGAAAAGCTGCACAGCTTGGGTGTCGCCTTTTCCCTGGACGACTTTGGCACCGGTTACTCCTCGCTCTCCTACCTCAAACGCTTTCCGATCGAAACGCTCAAGATCGATCAATCGTTCGTGCGCGACATCCCTGGAGACCCCAACGACGCCGCCATCGCGCAGGCCATCATAGCAATGGCGCACGGCCTCGGGATTCGGGTTATCGCCGAAGGGGTGGAAACATCCGAACAGCTCGCCTTCATGCGTACGCACCAATGCGATGGCATGCAGGGTTATTACTTCAGCAAGCCGGTAACTGTCGACGGAATGACCAAGCTGCTGCGGCAAGATCACGGGATCGCGCGGCGCAAGACCCGCTCTGGCGGGAAAACACTTCTGCGGAAAAAAAGATAATCCTGTGAATGGTGACCCATTTCCGCGTAAATCTGGCGGCGAGATTGGAGAGGATAATAATCTAAAATAAAAGCGGCCCGAGGGTCACTCCTTGTTGCGCTGACAACAGCTGACTGGTGTTTCTTGGCGCTTTAAATAACCCGGCTGCGCCACCTGGATCCGCTCCGACGAAGGCAGTCTACCGTCGGGCAGCGTGCACGTCGGCCAGGGTATCGATGTCTCTAACAACACCCGGATCGTCCACAGAAATGCGCACGACGCGCTTGGCATTGCGTGTGATAAGGCCGCGGGCACCAGTATCTCCACGCAGCTGCAGCAGCTCCGCACGGAATTCGGCAGCGAATCCAACAGGGTGTCCGCGCTGTCCATTGAATTCCACAACGGCAATCGCAGCACCGCGTTCAATGGCCCCGGCCACCGCAGCGAAGGTGGCAGACCGGATATACGGCATATCCGCCAACGCCATGACCCACCCTGCGGCATCGGCGCTGGCAGCCACGCCACAGGCGATACTGTGGCCCAATCCCTGCGCCGCCTCTCGACAAAACACCACGACCAGTCCTTCTTCTTGCAACTGCCGCGCCAGTTCCTTCTCGCCTGTCCGGACCACCGCCAAAGATCGAGGCAGTCCCTGCACCAGACAGCGCGCCGCCGATATACCGATAGCGCGGCCATCCACGAGCGGGTAAAGCAGCTTGTTCGCCCCGAAGCGCGACCCGGCGCCGGCCGCAAGCAGCAGACCCGGAATCATTTCACACAGCGGTTTCGCGCTCACGCGCGATGGATTCTGGGGACCGAACACCGCCGGACCCCGGCGCGGGCGCCATGCTCCGACGCACGGCTATCATCTCCGCCAGAATCGCGACTGCGATCTCCGGTGGCGTGCGGCTGCCAATTCTCAATCCTACGGGCCCGTGGAGCCTCGCGACCGCCGCCGGCGGCAAGCCAAGCAACGCCAAACGTTCGCGGCGTCGGGCATTGTTGACCGCCGACCCCAACGCGCCGACATAGAAAGCCGCTGAAACGAGCGCCTCCATCAATGCCAGATCATCAAGCTTCGGGTCGTGAGTCACGGCGATGACCGCACTGCGCGCATCACACGCCAGAGCCGCGACAGCGTCATCCGGCATGGATGCATCGACTTCGACACCGTCGACCGACCAGGCATCGCGATATTCCACGCGTGGATCACACACGATCACGTCGTAATCGAGGGCCAAAGCCATCTGCGCAAGATAGCGCGAAACCTGTCCCGCGCCGATGACGAGCAGGCGCCAGGCGGGGCCGAAAACCTTGATCATGTCCCGGCCGTCCCAGGAAAAATCGCAGTCGCGCCCGGCCGCATGCAGGCTCGCTTCGCCACTGGCGATGCACAACCGCCGGGCAATGAGAGTGCGCGCATCGATTGCGCGCTCGATAGCCCGAAACGGCTCGATGGAGCTTATCCTTTCGGTGATGAGCTCGAGACGTCCTCCGCACGGCAGGCCGAAACGACGAGCCTCTTCAGCGCTGACACCATAACGCACGATTTCGGGCAATCCGTCAGTCGGCAATTGCTCCCGCAAACGGCGCGCAAGGTCTTCCTCCACGCAGCCGCCGGATACTGATCCAGCCATACGACCGTCGGCGCGCAGCGCCAACAACGAGCCTGCAGGGCGTGGCGACGAGCCCCAGGTAGCAGCCACGGTCACGAGGCTGACGCTGTGGCCCTGCTCCATCCACGCGACGGCATTGCGCAGGACTTCCAGATCAGGGGCTTCCATGGCTATAGACGCCAGCTCAGCCAAGCCGTATCGGCAGACGCCGCACGGGCTTTCCGGTGGCGGTGAATACCGCGTTTGCGACAGCCGGCGCAATCGGCGGTGTCCCCGGTTCACCGACACCGCCAGGGGGCTCGGTGCTGCGCACGATATGTACCTCGATCTCGGGCATGCTGTCCATGCGCAGCACCGGGTAATTATCGAAATTGCTCTGCTGGACACGACCATCCTTGATCGTGATTTCGTCCGCGAGCGCAGCGGACAGGCCGTAGACAATGGCGCTCTCCATCTGTGCAACCACTGTATCGGGATTGACCACCATTCCGCAGTCCACCGCGCAGACCACCCGGTGCACGCGCACCTTGCCATGTTCGGAAACGGAGACCTCCGCAACCTCCGCAACATAACTGCCGAACGACCCGGCCACCGCGATGCCTCGGTGCCGGCCTGCCGGCGGCGGACTGCCCCACCCGGCGTTCGTGGCTGCCAGATCCAGCACAGCGCGGTGCCGCGGATGCTTCTTGAGCAGCTGTCTACGAAATTGGTACGGGTCCTTGCCAAGCGCGTGCGCGATCTCGTCGAGAAAGCACTCAGTCACAAAGGTGTTCTGCGACGAACCGACCGAACGCCAGAAGCCTACTGGCACTCCCGGATCATCGAGGACATAGGTCACACGGATGTTCGGTACTGCATAGGGCAAGTCGGCGGCGCCCTCGACCGAGGTGCGGTCTATGCCATTCTTAACAGATTCCGGGAATACGCGCGCGAATATTGAAGGTCCGACGATATGATGGCGCCAGGACACGAGCGCACCGTGGGTGCCGATCCCAGCAGACAGGCGGTTATAGGTCGCAGGACGATAGAAATCGTGCTGTATGTCGTCTTCACGCGTCCACAGGAGCTGCACCGGAGCGTGGACAGACTTCGATATCTGGACAGCCTCCGCGACGAAATCCTGCTCCGAGCGCCGCCCGAAACCTCCCCCCAGAAACGTCGTATGTACCTTGATCCGCTCCTCCGCCAATCCCGTGATCTTCGCCGCAGTTCTCTGTGCGCCGGTCTGGGCCTGGGTCGGTGCCCAAATCTCGCAGCTGTCCGCACGCACGTCGGCGGTGCAATTCATCGGCTCCATGCAGGCATGCGCGAGGTACGGAACCTCGTATATGGCATCGAGTTTCCTCGCTGAGCGCGCCTCAGCCGCATCGGCGTTTCCGAGGCTGCGGGCGATGGCGCCCGGTCGCAGTGCCGCGGCCTGAAAACGCCGTTCAATGAGAACGCTGCTCAATCCGGCATGGGCGCCCTCATTCCAGTGCACGTGCAGCGCGTCGCGACCGACTTTTGCCGGCCAGAAACCGTCGGCGACCACAGCCACACCCGATTCGATGGCGAAAACCTGGCGCACGCCCGCGACTGCAAGTGCTGCGGAGGCGTCAAATCCGGCCAGCTTTCCTCCAAACACCGGACAACGAAGCACCAGCGCGGTAAGCATTCCTGGAAGCCGTACGTCCTGCCCGAAAACCGCCGCCCCTACGACCTTGGCGGGTGTGTCGACGCGTGGCACCGGCGTACCGATGAAGCGGAATTCCGATGGATCCTTGAGAGCAACCGATTTTGGCACGGGCCGGGTCGCCGCCCTATGCGCCAACGCGCCGTAGCTCAGCCGCCGGCCGCTCGTCCGGTGTATGACGGCGCCGGTATCGGTGCGGCATTCCACAACAGGCACCCGCCACGTCGCTGCTGCTGCGTCCAGCAGCATTGCGCGGGCGGTGGCGCCGGCCTGGCGCACGGGCATCCAGAAGGCACGCACCGCAGTGCTGCCGCCGGTGAGTTGCTGTCCGATCAGCGGATTGAAATATTCCCTGGCGGCGGGCGCGGTCTCGATGCGCACCTTGCTCCAGTCAGCATCCAACTCATCGGCAGCCAGCATCGGAATGGCGGTCATCACACCCTGCCCCATCTCCGAGCTCGCCACCATGAGCGTCACCACATCATCGGTGCCGACGCGTATCCACGCATTGGGTGTGAATGCGGCGGTGGCATCCGATGCGCGCCCGCCAGATCCGGATGCGCGCGCCGGCAGGTAGAAACCAATGAGCAATCCGCCGCCCGCGGCGGCAGTGATCTTCAGGAAGCTGCGCCGTCCGATAGTGACCATCTCGCCCATGTTATTCCTCCTTGACCTTGCTTTGCGCAGCGCGCCTGATGGCGCGGCGAATGCGCTGATAGGTGCCGCAGCGACAGATGATCCCCGACATGGCGTCGTCAATGTCCGTATCAGTCGGCCGCGGATTCCTGGCAAGCAACGCGGCTGCAGTCATGATCTGGCCAGACTGACAGAAACCGCACTGCGGGACCTCTTCGACAATCCACGCATGCTGCAGCGGATGGCCGCCGTCCTTCGACAATCCTTCGATCGTCGTGATGTGCTTTCCGGCGACCGAGGATACCGGCGTAACGCAGGCCCGTGCCGGCTCGCCATCGACGTGCACCGTGCACGCACCGCAGGCTGCAATCCCGCATCCATACTTGGTCCCGGTGAGTCCGATGGTGTCGCGCAGGACCCACAGCAGTGGCGTACCGGGATCGATGTCGACAGAATATTGATTGCCGTTAACGTACAGTTGGATCATACGTGCTCCTCCATGGCTAGTGCTTGCGGGGCTACGCGATTCCAGGCGGGTCAGCCCCAGGGCAGCGCAGTGCACTTCTTGTCGAGGCCAGCAATCGGGATGATACCCCAGACAGGAGTGTACGCAACTAGTCCGGGACCGGAGCCCATGCGCCCTGTCGCTCGGGCCGCTGAACGACCCATCAATACCGCTACTGTTTCAGAGTTGCTGTCAGAACCCGCAGCCAGCCAACCGCCCGCCACATCGGGATGGTCCTCAGAAGCAGGGTCAGACCCCGCTCTGCGCCAGTGGAAACACGCGGTCCTAGGCCGCACTTCGGATACAGTTTCCGGCTCCGCAACCGTATCAGTACTTCTGCCAACAATCGGCAGGAACACGCCGTTAATCAGCGTTCCAAACCTCTGCCAAGACGCGGGGAAACGCGGGCTGAATTGCTGAAACTAACATTTAATTCAGTTACTTAACTGACACTGATATGGAACGTTCAATTAATTGGTATGAAATATGCTTTGAATCGTTCATCGGCCTTTCCTGGCGGCGGGGCGCGGAAACCCGGCGCGACGTCGCGGAAAAACGAATCCAAGGAAAGGGCCAGGTGGGCACAGCCGGCAAGCGCACCCTGCGCCAGTACCCTGCAGCGGCGGGCATGCTGCTATACCGGTCCGGGATGAACCGACATCTGAGTCACGACAGCAAACATGATAAGAATACTGATCGCCGACGACTCGCCAGACGACGTGGAACAGTGCATTCAAGCACTGCGCCAGGCAAAGGAACCTGTGAGGACCTGTCGCGTGGCGGATACCGCTGATCTCAAGGCGGCGCTGTCGGGCGCCGATTGGGATGCTCTGCTCATCGGGCACGAGATGATGCAACTGAGCGTGTCCAAGGCACTTGCGACACTGAAAGACCAAAGCCGTGACATTCCCGTGATCGTCGTGACCCGCAAGATTGCCGACTCGGACCTGTGTCAGGTCATTGCGGATGGCGCGCGGGACGTGATTATCAAGGGTCAATGGGCACGTCTGTTTCCGGCGTTGCGGCGTGAACTGCAGTCAGCCGCCGAAAGACGGGCATCGACAAGGATATCAGAGGCGATGCGCCGCCTTGAGGACCGGTACCGTGTGATGATAGAGGGATCGCGTGAGGCGGTCTGCTACTGTCACGACGGCATGTACGTGGACGCCAATCCGGCCTATCTCGCACTGGTGGGCTACCATGACATTGGCGAACTGAAAGGCGTACCCATTCTCAATCTGGTCGACAACAAAGACCGGGCCCGCTTCAAATCGCAGCTTCGCAGTCCCGATAGATTCCGGGATTCGCGCGAATACTCCGCTGTTACAAACGCGGGCGAGCATCTGCCAATCGAAATTGCCGTATCCGCGGTCAACATCGAAAGCGAACCGTGTGTGCAGGTCATCGTCACTGACATATCAAAACGCAAAGCTCTCGAAACCAAGCTGCAGTTCCTGCATCAGCGCGACGTCCTTACCGGGCTTTGCAACAGGCCGTATTTCCTGCAAGAACTAGGTAAGGCTATGGATCTGATGCGCACCAACGGCGGATCCTGCTTCCTGATCGGTATGGAGTTGCGCCAGCTAGCGGAAATCAACGAAGTCTTGGGCCATGCGGCGTGCGATCGTCTGCTGCTCATGCTGACACGCCAGCTTTGCGAACAAGTGACCGAACAACAGCTCGTCGCCAGGGTAGGTGGCGGCCAGTTTGCTATCCTTCTGTGTGCAACCCCGCGTGAAGCGGCCGAAACCCTTCTGGAAGCGCTACAGCGGACGACCGCCGACTTTCGGTTCACCGAAGGAGCGGAACACTTCGATTTCCGCTTCGGCTTCAATCTGGTGGAGATCGACAAGTCCGCCGAGGACCGGCAGCAATTGCTAGCGCACGCTTTCCGGCGCAATGACCCAGCGCACGAGACACCGAAAGCCGCAGAACCGCAAAGCGTCCCGATGCCGATCATGGCCGAGCCCATCGCTCAGGTCACGCGTTTGGTCGCGCACGGCCCTGCACTGCAGGACGCAATGTCGAAAGAGCGCTATCGACTGCTGTTCCAGCCGCTGATCAATCTGCGTGGCGAGCCTCGCCAGTACTACGAGGCATGCGTATTTCTGGAAACCGCAGATGGGGTCCTGGTGCCGGCAGAACAGTTCATGCCGGTCGCCGAGCAAGCCGGGCTGACAAGCAGGGTCGACCGTTGGGTTGTCCAGCAGGCGATCACCACGCTGGCCAGGTGCACACATCAGCAGGCGCGCTCCGAGCTTTTCATTCCGCTGTCGCAGTCCGCTGCAGGCGATCAGATGCTTCTGCCGGCCATTGAGCAGCACCTGAAGGCGATGCGCCTGAGCCCGGCCAGACTTCACTTACAGATCTCGGGACGGACACTGAAACAACAGGGCGCGGCCGTGCGCCACTTTCTGCATCAGGTGACAAAAACCGGCGCTGGAGTGGTACTGGATGATTACAGCCCGAGGCAGTTCACCGCGCAGGAGCTGGCAGAAATCCCCGCCGACTTCATCAAGGTCAATTGCGCGTTGCCCGAATGC
Source organism: Pseudomonadota bacterium (assembly GCA_027364845.1). GTDB lineage: Bacteria > Pseudomonadota > Gammaproteobacteria > Acidiferrobacterales > UBA6901 > JAJYCY01. Next base: position 12,666 of record DAHXOO010000062.1, read on the forward strand.
GCAGATGAGTCGGTACTGCGGCACGCCGCTGACGATGCCAAGTTGTGCAGCAAGCAATGCATTGCAACCCGGGTCGAAGACATGGCGGTGTTCACACTGCTGTGGAATTGCGGTCTCGACTACGTACAGGGAGATAGCCTGAGCCCGCCTGGCATCGACATGGATTACAACTTCGAGAGCGAGCAGACCCTGACTTCTGATAGACCCCTGGCTAACCCGTGGCAGGCGGCCGCCTTCTGACCCAGATCATTGGGCGATCACATAGTTACAGAATGCTGCGGCCAGTCCGGATCGCTTCCTCCTGCGATTCATTGGAGATGCGCTCCGTCTTGGCAGGTACGGCTAGCCCGCGTCTGACTGCCGGTCGCGCAGCCATGGTATCAAGCCACCGGCGTACATTGGGCAGACCATCAATCGACAGCCCCGCCCACTCGTAACTCCGCACCCAAGGGAAGGTCGCAAAATCCGCGATAGAAATATCGTCGAGCAAAAACCCACGCCCGTTGAGCTGGCGCTCCAGCACCTGGTACAGCCGCAAGGTCTCCTTCTGGTAGCGCTCAATGG
>DAHXOO010000063.1 GCA_027364845.1 Pseudomonadota bacterium
ACAAAGCCCCGGTCGATCTGACTATCTGCATCTTCTGCTGGTGATCAGCGCTCCTCGTTCAGGGTGAGCGGATGCCGGACCGTCAAGGGCGAAAGAAAGAGCAGGAGCCGCATCAGGGATTCCCCTGCCGAGCCGGCAAAGCGTTCGATCAGACTTTCGGGAAGCTCGCTCAAAGCGATCGGTGGCATGAAGCGGGCACAGGTGGCCTGCCAGAGCGGCGTCAGCGGAAACTCATCAACCCACCAACGTCGCCAGCGTTGAAGTGTGCGCACCGGGACATTCAATAGCCTGCCAAGCTGCGCCACCGCGGACGTCGCTTCCGTCCGGCGGGCCGACATCAGCACCACCGCCAATCCGAGATACACGCGTCTGCCAAAGAAACGAACCGACACCGAGGTGGCACGTCTGCGGCACCGGTGACAGCAGAAACTGAAGCGCGATGCGTAGTCGGCGCGAACCTCGTCCAGACAACGTCGGGGTTTGCGGGGATAGTTGGCGCGGTGCAGAACGCCCCCGCACGTGCAGCCCGCCGCACGCGTCTGGCCGGCCAGTTCCATATCAATGCGCAGCAGTAATCGGAAAAACTTGGGGTCTTGCAGCAGGGCGTGGCACACTGGGATGGTCTCTTGGCTTGGTAACCGGAGACTCCCCCAAAGGGTTCGTTTGTTCAAGTTCCCCGAGGGGGATCACCCCCTTACCCTCATGGTACTTGATCAAAAAGGCCACTTTTACCATCGGGATTGCTGAGCGTACTCAGCTACCAGTCTTAAACAGTTCAAGGCCCGGGCCCTCGCTCGGCCTGGGGTCCGTCGTGAGTACGACCGACTGGCGGAGGAATTCGCTTTTCTCGAAGAGATCCTCAAAGCTCGCGCCGAGGCGGGGTTGACGCAGGCCGAGGTCGCCGCACGGATCGGGACCACCCAGTCAGCGGTGGCACGCCTGGAGTCCGGGAGCCTAAAACATTCACCCTCCCTGGCGACACTGGAGAAGTACGCCTCGGCGCTTGGGTGTAAGCTCCAGATCCGTTTAGTAAAGGAGCCACAACGCGCTGCGCGCTCAAGCCGGGCGATGCGTAAGCGCGCGGCTGCGTAGCAGGACGGATGCTGGTCAGTAGCCACGGCGGCAAGATTGCGCCCCATCGACCCCTCAAAAAAGGGCTCTACCGTGGGGAGAGGTCAATGCGCATACTGCGGGGTCAGTGTTCCCTTCGTCTTTCGCAACCGTCTGCCCTTGGGAAGAGTAGGACCGGAAGGCCTGATAACGACCGGCTGCCCAGGGTCAAGCACCAGTTCGTCTTTTCTGGAAGCGGACATTTGAAGCGGCGGCGCTGATCACACTATCGGCAATTTGCGAATGGTCGGAGTGGCCGACAACCTGCCGACTGCGCGCCCAACCGTCGCCTCCTCGGCCACAGCAGCTGGTGGCATAGGTTCAGGCGAATGACCGGTGTCGCGGGGTTACCTGCCGTTCGAATTTCCTTGAAGTGGACGTTCATCGCCCACCATGCGGCGCGAGTCGCCCATGTCGTGTCCTCTCATACGAGATGACTCGTGTCGACAAACCAACGAGCCCGTTTATCGGTTTTTCCAGCGGCGCGGATTTCGGCTTCCATGCATAATCGCGATCACGATTATCGACGGGCTGTCTGTGTGGAAATAGACACTGAACGGAAACCGGTGAATAACAGCGCGCCTTGTGTTCCGATGCATGCCTGGGTACATCAACGGGGTTTCTGCAATACTTGATAACGTCGCCTCGACTTCGTCCGGGAATTCATGCCCCAGTCCGGGCCGCTGTTCTTCGTACCATGCGGCCGCATCGGCCAAGTCCTGCTCGGATTCCGGCCGGAGCCGGATCTCAAACATCACAGCTTGCGGCGAATATCAGAGATCGATTCGCCCGCCAAACGGCCCTGGTTTCCGTCGGCCTCATAGGCATCGAGACGTCTGTCGAGCTCGGCTTTTTGTTCGTTCGTCAGGGGCAGTGCCTTCTGATCCGCGGCGATGCTATCCCATAATTCCTCCACGAGCTTGATACGCTCCTCGATCGGAAGTCTGCTTAGCCTCGTATTCATCGCGATGCCGTCGAATTTCTGTTCCCTTAGTTTAGCCGAGAGGGCTGAAATCCGTACGCAACCGTGGACCGTGTACGGTTAACGGGAGAAACTGAGCCAATCTGGACAATTGACCTGGGGTGCCGGCAAGCCTTTATGACCAAACCCCGCGGCTCCAAGACCAATTCCGACCCGATCCAGCCGCCGGTCACCTGTTTTCCAGGACAGCCCTTTGAACGGCCGCCTCATTCCGAAACCGGCCTCATGGCCTGCGCCACATCTCTACTCTACCGAGTTGTTCGCGTAGACTCTCCGGCAGGTTTCGGTTGCGAACTAGCCCCTCGAATCACGGTCCTGGGGGATGGGCAAGTGATCGCAGCTTTGGCCGAATCCGGGCACCAGACGATTTAGTCCTAATGTGCGACCCGCCGCTGTCCATAACTTTGACAGCTCAAATCGACCGCAGCGGGTAAATAGGCCTTCTTAAATCAGCACGAGATAGCTGATATCGTTGTCGGCAGAGAGTTGTTGAACATCGTCGCGGTGCCGGCGATTACGCTGCGCTCGTGGAAATCGGTATCCTTGGTGACAATAATGAATCCGTGCTCTTTCGCGTAATTCCAGACCGTTTCATCCGGCGCACGGTCCAGACCAGATGACTGGACATGCGCTGAGGCTGGATAGGAGTCCGAAAGCAGTTCAACGAGACGAGGCGAAAGATTCTGATCGAAGAGCAGCCTCACGCGTTCGACACTAATTGCCGGCGTTCGCGGTCGGCGGCGTAACTCAGGCAGGCCTGAATATCTTCGGCGGTGAGATAAGGAAAATCCTTAAGAATTTCTTCCTGGGTCATCCCGGAAGCGAGGTAGTCCAGGACATCATAAACGGTGATGCGCATCCCCCCGGATGCACGGCTTACCACCTCGTTTGCCGGGCTCAATGGTGATGATGTCGCGGTAGTGTGTCATGGAACTATCCCTCGGATGGCAAGGAAATTATTGGACAAGGGCCCGCCTGTGTCAACACAGATAGAACGGCGAGCGCGAGATTGAACTGCAGATGGATCACACTTTCATGATCCTCGCCCATATCATATTACGACATCGGTCGCTGACCGATTCTGGCCGAGCGTACTCAAACGTATCCGACCCGATCGCTGTCCCCGTTCCCGCATTCGTCAAACAATCAGGCTCCAATCATCCACCAAGGAGTCTGTCATGGAACTTACTCAGAAACGCGAATCGTGGAATAAAGGCAAGCTCATCGGCCAGAAGCCCCCGCTCAAGCCCAAGGACATCTGGGCGATCCGGATTCATCTCCAGAACAGACATGCGGTCCGGGATCTGGCCCTGTTCAACCTGGCCATCGACAGTAAACTGCGCGGTTGCGATCTCGTTAGCCTGCGCGTGCGCGATGTGGTCCACGGAAGCCAGATCTTGCCTCGGGCCATGGTTATCCAACAAAAGACACAACGGCCGGTGCAATTCGAACTCACGGAGCCGACGCGAACCGCCATAGCGGCCTGGATTGAAAAGGCACAATTGCGGAGTGATCAGTACCTTTTTCCCAGCCGGATCGGAAACTCACCGCATTTATCGACGCGCCAATATGCCCGGATCGTGCATCACTGGGTCGAGGCGGTCGGCCTCAATTCATCGGCCTACGGGACGCACTCGATGCGGCGCACGAAGGCGACCTTGATCTACAAGAAGACGAAGAACTTGAGGGCCGTTCAGTTGTTGCTTGGCCACACCAAATTGGAAAGTACTGTCCGGTACCTGGGCATCGAAGTGGACGACGCACTGGAGATTTCCGAGCAGACGGAAATCTAGTAAATACCCAGCGGCCACACGGGTTTGCCGTGTGGCCGCATTCTAGCATCATGCGCTATGCGTACTTCTGGCCACCTACTGCCATTCGTCGTTTCCGCAGACCAGCCGCGCGAGAGGCAGCTCCGTTCAGGAAACCTGCCGGAGAGCCTACGCGAACTACTCGGCCTCCACAATGGCTTCCACCTGAAGGAAACCCCGCATGGTCGCGCGGTGCCCATTCAGGATGTTGATGGTCTGCACCGCACCATCGGCCTGTATCTTGTCCGCAACAAGAAGCAACTGACCGGAGCGGAAATACGTTTTCTCCGGAAGGAGCTCGATATGTCGCAGGCGACCTTGGCCAAATGCCTGCAGATCGGTGAAACAACGGTGCGCAACTGGGAGAGCGGGCGCGTCAAGGCGACGGGACCCAGAGACAGGATGATTCGTGTCCTCTATCAGGAATACGCCACAGGCAATTCGGAAATTAGGGAGCTCGTCGACCGCCTGGCCGAGCTCAACCGCGTGCTGCATGCGAAGACCGTGGAATTCGAGGAAACCAACCAAGGCTGGCGTGCGGCCGCCTGAGACTGCAACGGGGTTGGGTGTTTGTCTATTTAGATTGAATGAAACCAAAGGCCGCCAGTGATTGCGGCCTTTGTCATGTCTGAGGTCCGGCCAGCGATGGACGCCGGGAGGTCGAGACTCGGTACGAAACTCGATGCGAAGTACGAGAGCAGGGCGCTGAAGGCCAGGCGCGTTCCGGCGCATTTCCGGGGGTAACAGAGGTGGCGCTGCGTCCCCGGCAGCCATTGTCGAGCCGGTCCCCCCAGACGGCCTCGTAGCCTTCGAACTGAATCAGGGAGGAGTCAGCACCGACCTTGCTGTACAGCGACGAGAGCCGGAGGCGGCTCGCGAGGGCGTTCCGGGTTTGCCGACTTGTGTTTTCCCCGCCACAGTACTGGTCGGTCATTTCCCAAAAGAAACCACTCGGTGGGTGTTACGAGGCATGGGGATTCCGGCCAAGGAGAAGTGAATACCGGCACGATGTCAGCGCCAAGCACCGCTGGATCAGATCGATCAGCGTCCGGCGGCTGACCTTAAATCAGGCATCACCCATGAACACCGGTTCGTGGGCCCACCCTCGAAGACTGTCCCGGCTCTTTGATAACGTGGGGGAAGCTATGGCTGATGATCGGAAGGTGGCGTTTGTAACGGGCGCTGGGCACGGAATTGGTCACGCCATTGCACTGTGCCTGGCCCACATGGAATTTCTGGTTGCGGTCCACTGCGGTAACAGTACTAATGACCGATTGCCCGTCTTCGAACGTAACACCGCAATACACAACTCGCTCGGCCTCCTCTACTGTCGCGGTTGTCACCTCGGCAGGGTGTTCCACACCATCTGCACCGGAAATCATATAACGTGGGTCGATCACCATCTAACGCGCCCTAGTACCAAACGCGTGCTCAGGTATTTTAGTCTCGAACGTCAATAGAATTATCAGCGTATCGATCCGCGCTTGACATAGCAATCACTCAACCGCTACAGTCGCCCGGCTACTTCAGGTTCCCCGCGGATATTTTTTCCGAGAGGTGAAACGGGAAGTCGGTGCGTTCTCTCAAGAACCATCCTGGCGCTGCCCCCGCAACGGTAAACGAGTCAAGGACCTGTTCAATGCCACTGTGCTCTAGCACGGGAAGGCGCAGGTCCTGGGGATACCCGCTCGTGAGTCCGGAGACCGACCCGAAGTAATACGACGGTATTGCGGAGGGCGATACACGACGCGCAGGGCCTTGCGGCCCATGCTCGTTGCTTTTTCCTTAGTCTTCCTTTGCACCCGTTTATTTCTTCAGCAAGCGATCGCGCGGGTGTGCGCGGAGGAAAGTCAATGCAAGAACGCTGGTTTCCGGCGGCGCTGCTGCTTGGTTCTCAATCCATCCATGCAGCCGATGAAATGGCTGAGCCCATTATTGTCACCGCCACGCGTACTGCGCAAACGGAGGATGACGCTCTTGCCTCGGTCACGGTCATAACTCGCAAGGACATAGAACGCCAGCAGGCGAAATCAATTTTCGAGCTTTTGCGCGGCCTGTCGGGGGTCGGTGTCACCAACAGCGGCGGACCCGGTAAAGCGGCACACGAATTGCTTCGTCACGCTGAAATACCAACCGGCACATTGACCTATCCTAACCTGCATCCGCTGGAAGGAATCTTTCCATGAAAACCACATCCCTGCCCAGATCTCAGATCGTCATCGGCCTATTACTCGCTGCCGTTATGGTCGCAACCCGCATCCATCATTTCGGCTCGGCGATTCAACTTCCCGACGCTTCGCTGGCTATCTTCTTCCTCGTCGGCGTTTATCTGCGACCTGCATGGTTTTTTCCATTGTTTCTCGCGACGGCCGCGCTTATCGACTACGTCGCGATCACCGTCGGTGGCGTAAGCAGCTGGTGCGTGACACCGGCCTACTTTTTCCTGATTCCGACCTATGCGTCTGTCTGGGCTGCCGGGCGTTGGTATGCGCCGCATCATCGCGACAGCTGGCGCACGCTGGTACCGCTCATGGGCGCGTTGGTGTGTGGCACGACCGTCGCATTCCTCATCTCAAACGGCAGCTTCTATCTCTTCTCCGGTCGCTTCCAGGACGTCACCGCCACCACTTACGCCGCACGCGTGACCCGCTATCTTCCTTCATATGTTGGCTACACGTTCATGTACGTCCTGCTCGCCGCCCTGGTGTACGCAACCACAGCAGCACTGACTGGCTTGCGTATCGGCCACCCGGTCGAAAGCAAGAAATAACCGATGCCGACCAGTACGATGACCACGACACGTCATTGTCCCGCGCTCCTCGTAAGCGCGCCGGCCTCCGGCTCGGGCAAGACCACGGTGACTGCGGCGCTGGCACGGCTGCATCGTCGCGAGGGTCGGCGGGTACGCGTGTTCAAAGTCGGGCCGGATTTTTTGGACCCAATGATCCTCGAGCGCGCCTCGGGTGGCCCGGTTTACCAGCTAGACCTGTGGATGGGCGGGGAAGCGCATTGCCGACAGCTGCTGTACGAGGCCGCCGGCGCGGCTGACGTGATCCTTATTGAAGGTGTGATGGGTCTTTACGATGGTGAACCATCGAGCGCCGATCTGGCCGTACGGCTCGGCATCCCAGTGCTGGCGGTCATCCAGGCTGCTGCCATGGCCCAGACCTTCGGTGCCGTAGCGCACGGACTTGCCAGTTACCGCCCAGGACTGTCATTTGCCGGTGTGATCGCCAATCATGCCGGTAGCGCCACGCACGTGCGTATGCTCGTAGACAGCCTGCCTGCATCGCTGGCGTTTTTCGGCGCTTTGCCACGGAGGAACGATCTCGCGCTGCCAGATCGTCATCTCGGTCTGGTGCAGGCGGCCGAGATCGCCGATCTCGACGCACGCATCGACCGCGCGGCCGAACTGCTTGCACGAACCGTGGTTTCCGATCTGCCTCCGGCCGCAAGCTTTGCGATGCATACGGCGCCGGTACCATCGCCCTGGTTGCAGAGTCAGCGCATTGCCGTGGCGCGCGATGCGGCATTCTCCTTCATCTATCGCGCGAACCTCGAGGTGCTCGAGGCAATGGGTGCCGAAATCGTATTCTTCTCGCCGCTGGTCGACGGGGCGTTGCCCGCAGTCGACAGCCTCTATTTACCCGGCGGCTATCCAGAGCTGCACATCGGGACGTTAGCGCACAATGAAGCAATGAAATCGGCGATCGGCGAACATCACGCCCACGGCAAACCGATCGTCGCCGAGTGCGGCGGTATGCTTTATCTTCTCGAGTCGTTGACCGACGGCCGCGGCCAGCGCGCCCCTATGACGGGGATCCTTCCCGGTCACGCACACATACAACCGCAGTTCGCCAACCTCGGTCTGCAGGAAATGCCTTTGCCCGAGGGCCATTTGCGCGGCCACACGTTTCACCACTCGCACATGGAGACCCCGTTGGCGCCGCTCACTCGCGCGAGCGATACCCGAGCCGGCGGGCATGGCGAGCCCGTATACCGTCTTGGCCGTGTGCATGCCTCCTACGTGCATGCGTATTTTCCATCCAACCCAGAGGCCGCCGCGCGGCTCTTTCAGCCGTGAGTCCGAGCCGCGAGGCACCGACCATTGCGACCGATAAGCTCCAACGACTTCCGGAGCGCATCGTGTGTCTCACCGAGGAAACCACCGAAACGCTCTATCTTCTCGGCGAACAAGACCGGATAGTTGGTATTTCCGGGTTCACCGTGCGTCCACCACAAGCGCGCAAGGAAAAGCCAAGGGTTTCGGCGTTCACCTCGGCAAAGATTGATCGGATTCTCGAGCTTAAGCCCGACCTCGTACTCGGGTTTTCCGATCTGCAGGCCGATATAGCCGCGCAACTGATTCGCAGCGGCGTGGCCATGCACGTTTTCAACCAGCGATCCGTGGAGGAAATCCTCGCCATGATCGCGATGCTGGGTGCGATGGTCGGTGCGACACCGAAAACAGCGGCCTTGATCGCTGACTTTGAGACCCACATGGATCACATGCGACGCACTACCGCGGTCCTGCCACACCGCCCGCGAATCTACTTCGAGGAGTGGGATGATCCAATGATTTCCGGTATTCGCTGGGTCTCGGAACTCATCGGCATCGCCGGTGGCGATGATTGCTTTCCGGAGCTGGCGGCGGCGCATGGCGCGAAACAACGCATTGTCGCCGACCCCGACGAGGTCGTAAGGCGCGCACCCGATATCATCATTGGTTCCTGGTGCGGAAAGAAATTCCAGCCCGAGCGGCTCATGCAGCGTCAGGGCTGGAGCGCCATTCCAGCCGTCCGTCACGGACACGTCTACGAAATCAAGTCGCCGGACATCCTGCAACCCGGACCGGCGGCGCTGACGGACGGGCTACGGCAATTGCACGACATCATCGTCCGATGGTCCGCAAGCGCACCCGGCGCACACTGATCTGCCATGACCAACACGCGCGGCTACACAGATTCCGATCTCACCGCCATCTACCGTGCGATCTGCGAACGGCACAATATTCGCCACTTTCGGCCCGGTCCCGTCGATCCCGCGGCACTGGCGCTTGCTTGCCGCCGCGCGCCAGGCACCGAGCGTCGGACACAGACAGCCGTGGCACTTTCTGCGCATAACCAATCCGGCGCTGCGGCAGCGCATCCATGCGCTGGTCGAGAAGGAACGCATGCTGACAGTGGCAGCGCTCGGCGAGCGCGGTGATGAATTCATGCGTCTCAAGGTCGAAAGGATTTTGGAGTGCGGCGAACTGTTTGTGGCTGCACTTATGGACCAGCGTGTCGAACACATCTTCGGCCGTCGCACCTTGCAGGAGATGGAGCTTGTCTCGGTAGTCTGCGCAATCCAGAATCTGTGGCTTGCGGCGCGCGCCGAAGGGCTGGGTATGGGGTGGGTGTCCCTGTTCGATCCAGCGGCATTCCTGCCGGCGGCAAGCCTGTGGCAATTCTCTGTCTCGGCCAGATAGAGACCTTCTATTCGCGACCGATGCTGGAGCAGGAAGGCTGGCGGCAAGACTGCCGGTTGCACGAATTTCTGTTCGAGAATGCCTGGGGGCCAGACAGCCCGTGCCGCGAGTATGATGGATGGCCAGGATCGTGAATGACGATGAAGCGCATAATGCGCGCCACCATGTACGCATGGCGCGCAAGAAGGCCGTGGTCGATGCGAAGATCGCCGAGGCGACATGCGACCAAGGCGTGCTATTGGTGCATACCGGAAACGGCAAGGGCAAGAGCAGCGCCGGGTTCGGGATGCTGGCGCGTGCCCTCGGGCACGGCATGCACGTCGGTGTGGTGCAGTTCATAAAAGGCGCGTTCAGCACCGGCGAGGAGGCGTTTTTTCGCCGCTTTCCGGAAGTGCACTATCACGTCATGGGAGAAGGCTTTACCTGGGAGACGCAGGACCGCACCCGCGACACCACCGCGGCGCAGGCGGCATGGCGGATCGCAGCCGGCATGCTGACTGATCCGGCATACCAGGTGGTGCTGTTGGATGAGCTCAACATCGCACTCAAATATCACTACATAGACACAGCCGAAGTCATTGCAGCCCTGAAGAGCCGTCCACCGATGCAACATGTCATCGTGACAGGGCGCGGCGCGCCGGCGGCACTGATCGAGATTGCAGACACCGTCACGGAAATGAACGTAGTCAAACACGCCTTCACGGCCGGCATCCGCGCGCAGAAAGGGATCGAGCTGTGATGGACATCCATGCGCCGATGACCGCGGCACGCGCATTGCTTCTCGACCGTCTGCTTGGCGAGCCGCGATGCCTGCATCCCCTGGCTGGATTCAGGCGGGTGGAATCAGAGGTCGAATCGTGCCTCAACGGCGTTTTGCTGGGACCGTACCGGTGCTGCCGCTGGCGGCACTGTGCTGGCTTGCGTGCCGGATGCCGATCACTGGTCCGCTGGCGAAGGTGATCCTATTATGTACTTCGCGCTCGGCGAGCGCGAGCGTCACGGAGGATATCCTGGTTCTTGCCAATCCGAACAACCTGACCAGTTCGCAGTTTGCAGCCGGCGAGCTGTTGCACTGGCACGACGTGCTCGCCGCGAAGGGCGAGCTGGTTGGTAGTGGATGACGCATTTTTATGGATGTAACACCCACCGGGAGTCTCGCTGCGTTCAGCCCGCGCCCAGGCTTGATCATATTGCGCCCGCTCGGCAAGTTTTTCGGTCTCGCCGGGGCGCGCGTCGGGTTTGTGCTGGCAGAGGACGGATTTCTGCATCGTCTCAATGAGAAACTCGGTCCCTGGATGGTGAGCAGGCAGGCCGGTGGCACCGCGCTCTTTAAATTGATGCTCACACGGCAGACCGTGGCGATCTGCGATGGCCTCGCACGCCAGGGTGTGCTCGTGCGCTTGTTTGCTGAACCGGCAAATCTGCGCTTCGGGTTGCCGGTGAACGAAGCCGAATGGCGGCGACCGTGCACGGCGCGGGCGGCGTCGGCCGAAGACGCGGAGATCGTGGCGTGAGCGCGCGCACGCTGATGATTCAAGGCACGACTTCGGATGCTGGCAAGAGCACGCTGGTCACGGGGCTTTGCCGCGTGCTCGCGCGCCGTGGTCAGCGGGTCGCACCGTTCAAGCCGCAGAACATGGCGCTCAACAGCGCCGTGACCGTGGACGGCGGCGAAATCGGGCGTGCCCAGGCTGTGCAGGCCCAGGCTTGCGGTCTTGAGCCGCATACCGACATGAATCCGGTGCTGCTCAAGCCCAATACCGACATTGGTGCGCAGGTGATCGTCCACGGGCGCGCGCTGACATCGATGGACGCACGCGCCTATCACGATTACAAGACCGTGGCGTTTCGCGCCGTAATGGAATCGTATGAAAGGCTTTGCCGGCAGTACGATGTGCTGATTGTCGAAGGCGCGGGTAGCCCGGCCGAAATCAATCTACGTGATCGAGATATTGCCAACATGGGCTTCGCCGAGGCCGTGGATTGTCCGGTACTTCTCATTGCCGATATCGATCGTGGTGGCGTGTTCGCGCACCTCGTGGGTACGCTGGCGTTGCTCTCCGCATCCGAACAGGTGCGCGTGGCCGGATTTGTCATCAACCGCTTTCGCGGCGATGTCGACCTGCTGATGCCCGGTGTCGAGTGGCTCGAGGCGCACACTGGCAAGCCGGTGCTGGGGGTCCTTCCCTATCTGCACGGCCTGCATCTCGAAGCCGAAGACGCGCTGCCGTGTGCACGGAGCGGCGCAGCATCGTGCCACGCATTGCATGTCCTTGTCCCGGTACTGCCGCGCATCAGCAATCACACCGATTTCGATCCCTTGCGACTCCACCCGCAGGTGGACTTCCGCTATGTGGGGCCGGGCGAGGATATTCCGGGCGCGGATCTCATTATCCTGCCGGGCAGCAAAAGCGTGCGTGCCGATCTGGCCTGGCTGCGCGCCAACGGCTGGGTTGAAGCGCTGCAGCGACACTTGCGATACGGCGGCAAGCTAATTGGAGTTTGTGGCGGTTTCCAGATGCTGGGGCAGGCGATCCACGATCCGCTCGGCCTGGAAGGCAACCCCGGAACGAGCGTTGGGCTGCAATGCCTTGATGTCACGACCACCCTTGAAGCGGGGAAACTGCTGCGGCGCGTGCGCGGCGTGCTTTCGTTGGAAAATGCGGCGATCACCGGTTACGAGATCCATCATGGCGTGACTCATGGCCCGGCGCTGGCGCACCCCGCGGTGCAGCTGGCCGCAGGCCACGACGGCGCGATCTCTGAGGACGGCCGCATTCTCGGGACTTATCTGCATGGTCTGTTCGATACCCCAGGGGCCTGCATGGCTCTCCTGCGCTGGGCAGGTCTTTCAGAAGTCGCGGCATTCGACTACCCGGATCAGCGCGAGCAAGGCATCGAACGCCTCGCCGACGCCATCGAGCGACATATCGATATGTGTCGCATCGACGCATTGCTCCAACCGCGACAAGAGAACACGCACGCATGAGGGAATTGATTCTGGGCAGTGTGCGCTTCGGCAAGAACCGACTGGCCGAGCGGTGTGCGCTGGTGAGCGGCCTGGCGGTAGCCTATGTAGCGACCGCCACCGAAATCCACGCAATCCGGGAAATGTGGAATCAGCGTTAGCCCATCTTTCGCTATTCGCCTCCCTATCAACTCCGTTCGTTGATTTTGGCTGGTCGTAACGCATTGAAGTGCTT
>DAHXOO010000064.1 GCA_027364845.1 Pseudomonadota bacterium
AGCTGCGAAGATCTCGGTGGTCAGTCGCATCCAGCCCGGGCCGTTTCCGGAGATCGCCAAACTGCAGTTCATGCCGGCGATGGCGGTGGTAACGACCCGGATCGCCCTGAACTCTCGAGCCCTGACGAACTTTCCACCCGTCAAGGCACACACGATGATTTATCTCGCCGGAAATAGCGTAACCCGCCTGGAAATTCCCGCCTATAGGCGTGCCGTTCCCGGCGGCACTGCCTTCAGCTGGATCCCGGCCAAAGGAAATATCACCGCCAGTGCCGATCACACAGCGACAACGGGCGAGATCACTTTCCCGGCGGTGCAGATGTCGAGTTCCAAGAGCTCCCTCACGCTGACGCACGTAGTCTTCGGCTGGACGCGTCGGCCCGGTGGTTCGGACGCAGGCGAATCAAGCCTGGCGATCGGACATATCAGTACACCCGGTCCGGCAAACCCATTCCACATCCAGGGTTTGCGGATCACCTTTTGGAAGCAGCACAGCGCAGGTAACGTCGCGGCCCATATCGCAATGCAGGTCGGCACGGTCAATGACGGTGTGAGCAACTATGGGCCAGGACAGCTTCAGATGCAGATCAGCAAACTCGATGGAGCGAGCCTCGACAAGTTTCAGCGGGATATTCAGGCGCTCGCGCACCGGCGTTTGTCCTCGGGCCAGAGGGCAGCGGAAATGCTCACCCAGACTACCGGGCTGCTGCGCACATTGGCACCCAAGGCACCTGAGCTGGAGATCACCAAATTGGGCTTTAAAGTGGGCAGCATCGAAATTGCCGGCAAGGGCAGGTTCGTTCTGGACAATACCGACATCAACGCTTCCGACTATTCTACGCTGCTGATGCAGGCGATGAGCGGGACCGGCGAGCTGCTCGTCCCGAGATCTGTGGTCGCCGACCTTGCCACAGATGAGATTCATCGCCAGCTGGACACCTACAAGTCCCAAGGAACATTGACACCGGAAGAAATCGGCAAGCTCACGCCGCGACGGGTGGCGCGTATTATCCGCAGCGCACTGCCGGAGTATATGAAACAGATTGCGTCACGCTGGCATCTGGCTTCCGCTGGTGCGGACTACATGCTGTCGGTGGCTATTCATCAAGGGCAGCTGCTGATCAATGGTCAGCCTGCAAGCCCGGGGCAGTCAAAGCGCTGACAGGCATTTTCAACCGCGCCGTCAGCCACCCTATATCTGGGTTGCTGTGACGGGCGATCCTGAACCCGGGACATATCGGCGGAGACGCCGCGTAGCACCGGAATATACCTTCCGGAGCATTTGTAGGGTGTGGCGACAGGAGTTCGCGTCCGGTTTCTCAAGGCCGAGCTGGGGCAGTCTGGGGCACCCGGGATTTCCCTATCATCGGGCTTTAAGCGGACAGGCGCGCCTTTCCCTGTGCGTGGTGATCTCCTCTTCTGTTGCAGACTGTCGTCTGCGCAACCGGCGGCGCTTCTCTTCATTCGCCGTGGGCAACTTATGGGAGGACTTGCGCCTCCAAGATCGTTTCCCACGCTGGGCGCAATCGGTTAAGAGGCGGGGTCACCCCCGCCGTCTTCTTACACCACCGGACAGGCGGTTCCGGACTACGGGGCAAACCGCCCCCGCGAGCTTCGTTTCGTGCATCGTGTCGTTTGTCATCCAAGTAGGCGCCTACGGCCACCTTCAAGGCTTCCATCCCCCCTCCATCCTTGCCCTCGGGCCCTCCGTTACCAGAGGCTTCTGCCATGTCCGCGCAGAGAGCGCACGTAACTATCCACCCATGTCAGGTTCAGCCCTTCACCACGACAGATTAATAGGCTACTACGGACGCTGCTGACTTCTGGCAAGTCATCCCGGCATCTCTCGATGCCAGACAAGACAGGCTGCAGACCTCCCAGGTAATTCGCACGACTTTCATGCTTATGCCCATCGAATGTACGTCACAGCGTTCTGTGCAAGTATTGGGCTTTGACGATATTGGCAGCCTCACCCCCGCCGCACGGCCTAATCCGCGTCCTTGTTCGTCAAGCCGGCACTTTGCTTTCAGCTCCCTTCGGTTTCCACCTCGACGTGTACGCTCTTACTGTTCAGCTAACACTTCCCCTTGCCGGATGTGCAGGAGCCTTCCGCCTCCAAGCCACTCGGTTGGCCACCACAGCCAATCTGCCCGGCACACCAAGAAAAGAGCGGGCGCCGAAGCGCCCGCAAAAACAACCTCATGCATTCTTGCTTGATGGCTACTCGCTGTATGCCCTCTCGCCATGCTGGGAGATGTCGAGGCCTTCGCGTTCCTGCTCTTCGCTCGGGCGCAGACCGACGATCATGTCCACCACCTTGAGGATGATGAAAGTCACCACCACATCGTAGACCAGTACCGCGCCGACGTCGACAAACTGCTTGCCGAGCTGGGCGAAGTTGCCCTCGAGCACGCCGGCAGTACCACCGATGGCCTTGACTGCGAACACACCCGTCAGGATGGCACCGAGCGCGCCACCGATCGCATGCACCCCGAACGCATCGAGCGCATCATCATAGCCGATCATGTTTTTCAGGTAGGTCGCGGTCCAGAAGCAGACCACTCCGCCGGCGATGCCGATGAGCAGGGCGCCGGTCGGATCGACGAAGCCCGAAGCCGGGGTAATCGCCACAAGGCCGGCTACCGCACCCGAGGCCATACCCAGTACACTCGGCTTGCCGCGTGCGATCCACTCCGCGAACATCCAGGCCATTGCCGCTGCTGCGGTCGCAATCTGGGTGGTCACCATGGCCATGCCGGCACGGCCGCCGGACGACACAGCGCTGCCAGCATTGAAGCCGAACCAGCCGACCCACAGCAACGAGGCGCCGATCACGGTCAGCACCAGGTTATGCGGTGCCATGGGCTCTTTCTTGTAGCCGACGCGCTTGCCGAGCACGAGCGCCGTCACCAGTCCCGCGACACCGGCGTTCAGATGCACCACCGTGCCTCCGGCGAAGTCCAGAGCACCGAGCTTGGCGAGCCAGCCGTTCGCTGACCAGACCCAGTGGGCGACGGGCGAGTAGACGAAGACCAGCCACAGCCCCATGAACCACAGCACCGCGGAGAACTTCATGCGCTCGGCAAACGATCCGGAGATCAGCGCAGGAGTGATGATGGCAAAGGTCATCTGGAACGCCATGTATACGGATTCCGGCACGGTGCCGGATAGGTCGGAGACCGTGTTCTTGTCCATGCCGTGCAGGAACAATCGACTGAGATCGCCGATCCAGGGGTTACCATCGGTAAACGACAAGCTGTAGGCGACCACATACCAGAGCACCGTAACTAGGCAGGTGGTGGCGAAGCTATGTGCCAGGGTGCTGAGGACGTTCTTGTTGCGCACCATGCCGCCGTAGAACAGGGCCAGACCCGGTATAGTCATCATCAACACCAACGCCATAGAAGTCAGCATCCATGCCGTGTCGCCGGGATTGATCTTGGCGTTGGCATCGGAACTCACTGCTTCGGTGGGTGCAGGCGCTGGGGCCGCAGCAGCAGGGGCAGCCGGTGCTGGAGCGGCTGCTACGGGAGCTGGCGCCGCGGCCGGCGCTGTACCCTCGTCGCTGAACGCCAGCATCGGAGCCAACATCAGCAACACAGCGAAAACAGCCCCCAGAAACTTCTTAGTACCGAATTGGTTACGCATTAATGTTTCTCCCGTATCTAAAGTGCATCTTTGCCGGTCTCGCCGGTGCGGATGCGAACCACCTGCTCGAGGTCGAAGACAAATATTTTTCCGTCTCCGATCTTGTCGGTTTTCGCCGAACGCACGATCGCCTCGGTAACCTTGTCCAGCATTTTGGCGTCGATTGCGATCTCGAGTTTCACCTTTGGCAAGAAGTCCACTACATATTCAGCACCACGATAAAGCTCGGTGTGCCCCTTCTGCCGCCCGAAACCTTTCACCTCGGTGACGGTGATACCCTGTACGCCGACCTCCGACAGGGCATCCCGTACATCGTCGAGCTTGAAAGGCTTGATAATAGCTATAACTAACTTCATGTTTGCCTCCTTCCGCACTCAGCGTGGCGCAACAGCACCATCCTCGTGCAACGGTTAAAATTTATACAAGCCTTCCAAGCCGATCGAAGACTGGCTGTCTTTCGGGTTCCCGCTGACCATGCCAAAGGAATTCTGGTCCGATTTGTCGTAACGCACCTCCCCGCGAAGTTCGACGTGGACCGTTGGCATGTAGGCGAGCGTTGCCGTGGCTTCCTTCCATTTCTGGGCAATGCCGGTCGTATACCCGTCCTTGTCGTCGAAGTACTCGAGGCGTCCGGCCACGCGCCACAGAGAGCTGAGATTGTAGTTGGCATAGGCTGCAATGCCGTCCCACTTGGCCTTGGAGCCGACAGTCACCGCGTCTGTCTGCTGGCCATAGTCAGCCTCCAGAGCCAGAGTCAACGCATCGGTAGCATTGTAGCTACCCACCAAATCCAGCAGGTCGCGGCGTCCAATCACGCCCACATTTCCGGGCTCATCGCCACTGTAGAGGACTGCGTTGAGCGACAGCGGTTTTACCGGCGTTGCCGCAAAACCGAGTTCCAGGGTCTTACCGTAGTTGCCGGCGTAGGCGCCAGTCGTCGTCGGTGTAACCACATTCCACCCATTGTTGACGCCGACGATGACTTTGTAGTTGTCGTTGAGTGCATAGCTTGCGCGCACTCCGGTGTGGCTGAACGGTATGGCATAACCGAAGAGAATTCCGCGCGTGAAATTGTAATCTGAAGGGCTTACGATCACTTCTTCCCCGGCCAGGGTGACGAACTTGCCCGCCATCACGGTCAGCGGTCCAGTCGCATACTGCATATACGCCTGCTGCACATCGACTTCGGACCCCCCGCTGACTGCTGGCAGACCGGTGCCAGCGCTGGTCACGGCTGGGTCCGTACCGTAGTCGAACTGCGCCATGCCACCGAAGCCGCTTGCAGGGAGATAGGAGGCGGCCAAGTCGATCGTATGCAGGCTGAAAGCATTGTGTTGTGCGTCATAGACGCGATCGGCCGTTCCGTTGGTAAAAGCACCACTGCCGGTCAAGTAGCTGTAAGACGTGTCAACGTAGCCACTGAACGTGATGTCCGAGGCCTGCAGGACATCGCCCAACGTGGGCGTCTTGTCGGCGGCCCCGGCTGCCGCAGTGCTCATCGTTATGCTTGCGGC
The DNA here is from genome assembly GCA_027364845.1 of Pseudomonadota bacterium. Taxonomy (GTDB): domain Bacteria; phylum Pseudomonadota; class Gammaproteobacteria; order Acidiferrobacterales; family UBA6901; genus JAJYCY01. The sequence goes on from DAHXOO010000064.1 coordinate 5,163, forward strand.
AAGTAAGGTTTTGCTGAAACGGTTCATCTGGTTATCCTCGCATTTAGTTAATTCGATCCGGCGATCGTCGGGTCGGATTGACATGATTTCCGGTATCTCTCATTCGCCGAATCAATCGCCATCGATTGCCACGCCAATGCATGGCAGGCTCACTAGAGCAGATTCCATGCCAAATGGAATATACATTTTAAAACAATAGATTAGGATAATATTGTGGATTTGAACCAGTTGCGGATGCACTGTTATGAATAGCGCGATGATCGCTCTGCACTATGATAGTGCAGAGGTGTATGGAATGTTGGTGCTTAATCCGGTGGGAAGGCGAACGGATCGGGAACGCGCAGTTCTGTGCTGGCGCGACAATATACGATGACATTTCTCAGTCAACGGGCTGATGCGCGCAGGGATACGAGGGTTTCCAATACCCGGCGAACATCACTGGCTCCGACGCCACCGCATGGGATATTCGCAAGCTTAGGCGAGACCCTTGAAGCCCGCGCCAATCTCGACGGCCTGCCAACATCGTAGCGCGGCAGGTATCTGGACCCGCTGGCGCCATTCGCAACCGGTAACCGGTTCAGGCAGACCGTGAACCGCAAGCAGTGACTGACCCTCCCGATGCGGCAGCGTAGAATGTTGAATCTCCCAGGGAACGCGGCCATGTCGCACGCCAAAACTGATCTCATGATCGAACTGGAAGACGGCGAATGCACTCTGGCGCCCTGACTGCATCCGCCCACCCCGTGACAGACACAAACTGCGGTCGAGCGCGTACATGAAATATTCACCAAGCACGACGAACACGCCGCGGCGCGTTCGCCACTCGCCGGTGGAGGCGCGCTCATCCCGCAATACAAGCGCCAAACGATCGTCGCTGGGCGCAGCTACGCGCTCCCAGATTTCACGGTGAGACACGCGCGCACCCTGCCCAATCAGACTTTGTCCCTCAAAGTGCACGCGCCCGAGGTCAACGATGTCAGTCGCAGACCGACTGTCGAGCCAGCTGTGCCATGTGAGCACATCGCCGTGCACTTCCAGCGCTCCAGCGTATCCCTGGCGGCGCGATGGACGTTCAGACGCCGCCGCAATCGGCAGATGCAGATCGGCGTAAAGCTCCCCGGTCTGAAGCCACCAAACTTCAGAGGTTGTGTCGCACTGGGACTCGGTCTCGAACAGGCGCCGCCGCCATAGGCCAATGAAATGTTCCGGAACGGGACCGGCTGACGTTTCGCTACCCAGGGGCGGATCTCCGCGAACAGGCCACGCGGGCAGCGGTGCGTTGTTGCGGATGAGCTTCGGCGATAGGGCGTGGCCAGGCCTGCGCATCCCGGAAAAAAGAAGGCACATCGGCCAGGACACCGCCCTCGCTGCGCAAGCGTCGATGCAACATGGTTTTCCCCCTGGACCCTCCGTGTTCGCAAGAAGGATCAGTACACGGGAACAGGGTTCCCACGGGACATGAAGGCAAACGCCATGCCACATCGCACTTGCTGATTCCGGGGAAGAAAGTCGCTGGCGCGGGCTTATGCATCAACGACTTAAGCCAGTACAGGCGAAAATGGCGTTGGTTGGGCGTCTTCTTCCAACAACACGCATGATGGGCGATGGTGCACGCGGCACCCGCTATGCACTACCGAAGTGCGGACGCGCGCGGACTTTTCGGATCCGCACTCGGGCTACGCCACGCGTTCGAGCGCACTGCGACATGCATGCGAACCGGATTGCGGAGACTAAAAGCGGTAGTCTCCGGAAATAACCAAGGTTGTGTCGTTGAGTTTGGACGATGGCTGCTGGGTGGTATCGGTTACCGCAATCGCCGCATCCAGGTCACCGAACATCCGGCTAAGGCCGATGCTTCCGTCGGAATAGTCGCCGCCCATGCTGGGATCACTCAGGAGGTAGTGTCCAGCATGAAAATTGAGCTTAACACCACTGCCGATGTCGTAGCTGAGCGCCCCCTCGAGATAGTCGTCGTGGTGCCGAAAATCGTGCGACCACTTCACGGACGCCGGACCGAAAAACAGACTGCCATAAGTTTCCCAGAAAGAGCTACGATCCTGGCCCGGAAAAACGAAGGCATTGGAATAGGCGTGCACACCGACGTCGAAACCTAGGCCGGAACTTCCCTTGTAAGCGACACCGGCATAGGCGTCACCACGCAAATTCGCGCCACTGCTCGGAATGTTCTGGGTGGTACCCCACAGCCCTGCATAAAAGCCGCCGGGGTGTTTGATTTCGACGCCACCCTGAAGGGCCGGTTGGTTGTTGCTCTGGGATATGCCGCGAAAAACATAGTTGCTGACGACGCCGATGTTGTAGGTTGGCGGCTCGAAGCCCTGCGCCGAAACCGTGCCGCATACAATGAAGCCGGCCGCCAGAACCATGATGCGCATCTTCTGCATGATATCCTCTCGTCCCAATCGGTACGAACCCGGATGCCTGACCCCCGGTCTTTTTTCTTGGGAGTGCGAGGCAGGAGTTTAAGGTATCGGCAACACAAAAAGAATGCCGCTCGGCGGGTATTTTGCCCATCCGGGAAGCCCCCTCCGGTGGGCCTGGTTCAGGTGTGGTCAGCGGCGCACAGTCGGCGTTTCTGGTAGGATGTCGGGAAATTCATTTGAAGACTGGGCAAAGGAGCCACGCCGGCCATCCGGTCATAACGCCATGCCAGACGCTAACCCCATCGATCAGATCCTCTCGGCGTTGCGAGGGGCCTTACCACAGGACCTCGTCGCCGACGGCGAACGCAACCTGCGTGCGGCACTGCATACCGTGCTTGAACGCTTGGACCTCGTTACGCGGGAGGAATTGGACATCCAGTCCGCAGTCCTCGGACGCACCCGCGCCAAACTGGCGGAACTCGAAAAGCGGATTGCCGAACTCGAGCAGAAGCCACCAGGACTCTGAGCTGCGGGTCTGCCAAGCACGGCAGTCATGCGATCGCAACCCCTACCCTGACTACCACCCTCGAATGAGGGGCATATGGTCGGTTTCCGCGCTCGAAGATGACCGCGAGGAGCATGGCGGTTCTGCCCGGAGAAACCGTTCTCAATTAAATTCTGGGGATTCGACACAGTACCGCAGCGGGCATGAAACGAAAAGCGGCCCGCAGGCCGCTTTTCGCGTTGCATTGTGAGGCTGCTTACTTGCCGTGGGAAACCATGTACCGCACGGCTGCCTGGACATCGGCGTCCGACAGACCGGGGTTGCCGCCCTTTGCGGGCATGTAGCCGGCCGTACCCGAGAAACCATGGAGCGCGTGCTTATACAGGGTGGGCAGACCCTTGGCGATGTGTTTCACCCAGGCAGCCTTGTCGCCGAACTTCGGGGCACCAGCGACGCCGGCACCATGACACGCGACACAGGTCGACTCGTAAGCCGCCTTGCCCGGATCCTTGACTGCCGCGCTGGCAGCAGGAATGAGGCTGCTCACGACCGGCGCGCTGCCTACCGTAACCTCGCCGATGGGTTTGATTCGCGCGGCGATGGTCGCTTGATTCTGCGCCAATGCGCTCTTGTTCGCGTTGAGTCGCAGCCCACTGGTCACTATTTGTGCAAGGACGAAAATAACCACTGTCACCGCAACCAGGACCGCAACCATGCCCGCGAGCGTCTTAAACAACTTACGATCTGTCATTTTTGTTTCCTTTCAGGAAGTCCGAGAAGCTAATGCCTGCCACCGGTAACGGCAAGCCCCAAGATTCGAAGGCGAATTATAGGCAGATTGCGCGCAAATTGCACATAGGAGTGGGTCCTGGCAGTCTTCTGTGGGTTAGAATTATTCAATGTGAGGCATGCGATTGCGCCGTTAGCGCTATGGTTGCGACGTGCCTGCCGAGGAGGGCTCGGATGCCGCCGGTGGACGCTACCCTGGCGTAACGGTATTCTTGCGATATCGCGCCCTTAGCTCAGCTGGATAGAGCGTTGGATTCCGATGCCAGCGCTCCATGTGTTACAGGGCACGGAGGCCAGAAGTCAAATGTTGGTACAATTCGCATCGTGCGCCCTTAGCTCAGCTGGATAGAGCGTTGGATTCCGATTCCAAAGGTCAGAGGTTCGAATCCTCTAGGGCGCGCCATTTAATCAATAACTTAACGCAATTCCTAACCAGCCGCTCTCTTTCTTCGGGACAATCCTGGGTGGGTATTCCGGAGCAACGTGACCATTGATTCCGGGCCAACGTGACCGACGATTCCGGAGCAACGTGACCGCTGATTCCGGTCGATTGTGACCGATTTTCGGGTACTTCCGGAATCCGCGGTCACGATACCGGAACGGTGTCGTACAGCATTGTGATGGTGTTGCGCATAGAACCCACCGAGCGGGTACGCTGCCAGTTTTTCTGGAGACAGCATGCCCGCACCAAGGATCACTATGCGTAAAATCAAAGAGGTATTACGTTTGAAGTTCGACGCCAGGCTGTCCCACGAGCAAATTGCGGGATCGCTCGGTCTTTCCAAGGGTGTGGTCGCCAAATATGTCGGTTTGGCCGTAACGGCCGGACTGACCTGGTCGGAAGTACAAGCCTGTGACGAGACCGCACTGGAGCGGCGACTGTGGGTCTTACCCCAGCGACCGCGCGCGCAGGTTCAGCCGGACTATGGGCGTATCCACCACGAGTTACGTCGCAAAGGCATGACGCTCATGCTGTTATGGGAGGAATACCAGGCGGATCATGCCGACAGGCAGACCTACCGCTACTCGCAGTTCTGCGACAACTACCGGAAGTTTACCAAACGACTCAGGCGCTCGATGCGTCAGATCCATCGCGCCGGCGAGAAACTGTTCATCGATTTCGCCGGTCCAACCCTGGCGTTGACCGATGGCCGGCGCGTCCATATCTTCGTGGCGGCGATGGGCGCATCGAGTTATACGTTTGCGTGCGCGACGTTACGCGAGACGATGGTTGACTGGATCGAATCGACGGTCAAGGCGCTGCATTTCTATGGGGGCGTGACCCGGCTCATCGTGCCAGACAACCCGCGCGCCATGATCGCCGACCCGAACCGCTACGAGCCGCGCAGCAACGCTACGGTGCTCGACTTCGCGCGTCACTATGGGACATCGGTTCTTCCGGCACGCCCTTTCCATCCGCAGGATAAAGCCAAGGTCGAGTCCGCCGTGCAAGTCGTGGAGCGCTGGGTGATGGCGCGACTGCGGCATCAGGCATTCACGACCGTTCACGAGGTCAACGACGCGATTAAGCCCTTGCTGGAGCGGCTCAATGAACGATCTTTCCAGAAGCTCCCCGGCAGTCGTAGCAGCACCTTTGCGGCGCTGGATGCGCCGGCCTTGCTGCCCTTGCCGGCCCAGCGCTATGAAATCGCCCACTTCAAGACCGTCACGGTCCATATCGACTACCACGTTGAAATCGAGAGGCATCGCTACAGCGTGCCGCACGCCCTGGTCGGCCAGGCCGTGGAAGCGCGCATCACCACGAACGCCATCGAGATACTCCATCGTGGGCAGCGTGTCGCCAGCCATGTCCGCAACAACCAGCGCGGCGCCTTCAGCACCGTTCCGGAGCATATGCCAGCTGCCCACCGGGCGCACAGGGAATGGACGCCGCAGCGACTGATTCACTGGGGGCAGGACATCGGCCCCGCGACGGCGGGCGCAGTGACTCGCTTGCTCGAAGAACGCAAACACCCGGAGCATGGCTACCGCGCGTGCCTGGGGCTGCTGTCGCTGGCCAAACGCTATGGCAAGCCGCGACTGGAAGCAGCCTGTGTTGTAGCGGCGCACCTCGGTGCTTACAAATACCGGCATGTGCGTGACATCCTCGCCAGCAACCGTGACCGGAACAGTCCCACTGACGCCGGCGATTGGGTCAGTCCCGAGCATGCCCATGTCCGTGGCCCCGACTACTACCGATAAGGATCATTATGATGATGCAGACCACCTTGGCGCAATTGCGCGCCCTGAAACTGGATGGCCTGGCAACGGGCCTGGAAGAGCAGCTCACGCAGTCGGGCATGGCGGCGATGAGCTTCGAAGAACGCCTGGCGTTACTGATCGACCGCGAAGTCCATTACCGCAGCGATCGCAAGCAGGCGCGCCTGCTAAAGCTGGCGCATCTGAAGTATCCGCAGGCAGCCATCGAAGATATCGATGCCCGCCCCACACGCGGGATCGACCGTCGAACCGTGATGAGCCTTGCGCTGGGCGACTGGGTCACGTCGGGTCACAGCGTCTTGATCTGCGGCCCGACCGGTGCTGGCAAATCCTGGTTGGCCTGTGCACTGGCTCAGTATGCCTGTCGGCGCGGCTACTCCGCCCTCTACCAGCGGGTCCCGCGCTTGCAGGAAGAACTGCGCATCCGGCACGGCAGTGGTGTCTTCGGCAAGTGGCTCATTCAGCTGGCCAGGACCGATGTCCTGGTCCTGGACGACTGGGGGATGGGCGCCATCGATAACGCGACCCGTTCTGATTTACTGGAGATCATTGACGACCGCGCCGTTAGCAAGGCCACGATCATTACCAGTCAACTCCCGATCGAGCACTGGCATGCCTGGATCGGCGATGCGACGATCGCCGATGCCATTCTCGACCGCATCTTGCAGCGCAATCATCGCCTCACGCTGACCGGCGACTCATTACGCCAGCAAAAACAGAACACTGCCAAAAAGGAGAAATCTATCGACCTATCGTGACCGATGACATTACAATCTAACCGCGTAACACCACACGCTGCGCAGCGGTCACGTTCAGCCGGAATGGGCGGTCATCTTCGCCGGAATACGCATGTGTAACGCCCGCGGTTTCGACAACGGCTGAGATTTTCGATGCGTCATTAGCGGTTCATACCTTCACCTTCTCAACTCCCACCTGCCAGCTTTAGCGCTGACTTTTCAGCAGTTGCTCACGACCGAAGCCTTTTGAACTTCAGCCGCACTGCCTGGTTTGATGCCTGCCTCTGCCGGCCGACATCGAGGGGCCTACCCTCATCTTCTTCTGTAGCACCGAAGAACCGGTCCTTCAGTCCTTCGTTCACGTCGCACTTACACACGTCAGACACGCCAGCCGCCATCGCCGGAGTGATCCGCAGCGACTGGCGGATGCAACCCAAGTTGTAGCACATGAAAATCAGCGCAACTGCATACCCAAGGCTCTCCGGCTTCTTAGCCCATGTTTAACATGCTGCAAAAAATACGTCTCCCATTCAATCAGTTACGATTTCAAAAATGACCGATGGTACAGCT